>CAMEJM010000009.1 GCA_945920215.1 uncultured bacterium | reverse complement strand
GGCGTGAGGCGTACCTCCGTACGTCGAGCCGCAGGAAGCGCGTTAAAAATGCGCAATAAAAAGGAAAGCGCCGAACGGCGCTTTCCTACCTTAGAACTTGCTTCGATAGAACACTAAGGCTGTCCTTTACACAATGCAACATAAATAAATTCCGCGCATTTTGCTCCGTGCCGCTATCCCCGCCGCGATTCACTCAAGCTCAAAGGCACCTGTGTATAACTGATAGTACCGTCCGCGCTTCGCAATCAAATCCTCATGCGTTCCGCGCTCAATGATCCGCCCGTGGTCGAGCACCATAATGACGTCCGCATTCTTCACGGTCGAGAGGCGGTGCGCAATCACAAACACGGTTCTGCCGTTCATCAGCGCGTCCATACCACGCTGCACAAGCTCCTCGGTGCGGGTATCGATGGAGGAGGTCGCCTCATCGAGAATCATGACCGGCGGGTCGGCGACAGCGGCGCGCGCAATGGAGAGCAACTGGCGCTGCCCCTGCGAGAGATTCGCGCCGTTTGCGGTCAGCATGGTCTGATACCCCTCCGGCAAGCGGGTGATGAAATCGTCCGCGCTCACCAGCTTTGCCGCGGCAATACACTCCTCGTCGGTGGCGTCCAGCTTCCCGTAACGGATATTGTCCATGACCGTGCCGGTAAACAGATTTGTTTCCTGCAATACCACGCCGAGCGAGCGGCGAAGCTCCGACTTTTTGATCTTGTTGATGTTGATACCGTCATAACGGATTTTTCCGTCGGCAATATCGTAGAAACGGTTGATGAGATTGGTAATGGTGGTCTTACCCGCGCCCGTCGCGCCGACAAACGCCACCTTTTGTCCCGGCTCGGCATACAGGGTCACGTTGTGAAGCACGATTTTTTCCGGCACATACCCGAAGTCCACGTCGAACATCCGCACGTCACCCGTCAGGCGCGTGTAAGTCACGCTGCCGTCGGCGATATGCGGGTGCTTCCATGCCCAGATCCCCGTGCGCTCTTCACATTCGACCAGCTTGCCGTCCGTTTCCTTTGCGTTCACCAATGTGACGTAGCCCTCGTCGGCTTCCGGCATCTCGTCGATCAGCGCGTAAATGCGCCCCGCGCCCGCCAAACCCATGATCAAGGGGTTCAGCTGACCGGACACCTGCCCGATATTGCCGGCAAACTGCTTGGTCATATTCAGATACGCCACCACCACACTGATGGACAGGGTTGCGCCTGCGGTGCCTGCCAGCCCGGCAATACTCAGGTTCCATACGCCGGAAATGAGCAGTGCGCCGCCGGCCAGAGCCACCAGCACATACATGATATTGCCGATATTGAACAGGATGGGCATGAGCATATTGGCGAACTTATTTGCGCGGGTGGAATCCTCGCAAAGCCGATCGTTGAGGCGGTCAAAGTCCGCTTTGCTCTGCTCTTCATGGCAGAAAACCTTGATGACCTTCTGCCCATTCATCATCTCCTCCACAAAGCCCTCGGTGCGGCCGATTCCCTTCTGCTGGAGCAGGAAGTACTTGCCCGACTTGCCGCCGATCCGCTTGGTGATCAGGGTCATGAAGGTCACGCCCAGCACCACCACAAGGGTCAGCCACACGCTGTACCACATCATAATGCAGAACACGGAAATGACAATGACGGCAGAGACGAGAATCTGCGGCAGGCTCTCTCCGATAAGCTGACGGAGGGTGTCCGTGTCGTTGGTATAACAGCTCATGACGTCCCCGTAGTTATGCGTGTCAAAGTATCGGATGGGCAGTCTCTGCATGCGGTCAAACATACGGATACGGATTTTCGTCAGCGCCCCCTGCGTCATCACCGCCAGCATACGGTGATAGAGATAGTTGGCAATCAGAGAAACCGCATAAATCGCGACCAATATTCCCAGCATCGGCAGGATCTGCGCCCGGATGGCGCCCCAGTCCCAGTTCCCGGTCTTGGCGGCGTCCGCAAGCACGGTCACGACATTCTCCATGAAAACGGCGGGAATGGCGGCGGAAACCGCGCTGAACAGAATCAGGGCGACGGTCAGCGGAAGCATCTTGGGATAGAACGAAAACAGATCTTTCATCAGCCGCCGGAGCGTGCCCTTTGCAGGCTGCTTTTTATTCGGTTTGTTCTGCATCACTGTTCGCCTCCCTCTGCGCTCTGCTCCAACGGGGCGGGAGTTTCCGCTTCATCTGCGCTGCTCGCGCGGGTCTGAGAATGCCAGATTTCGCGGTACAGCTCATTGCCCGCCATCAGCTGCTCATGCGTGCCGACCGCGGCAATCGTACCGTTGTCCATAATGACAATCCTGTCGGCGTCCTGCACCGAGGACAGGCGCTGCGCGATGATCAGCTTGGTTGTCTCCGGGATGTACTGAGAAAGCCCGCGGCGGATCAGGGCGTCGGTCTTGGTATCCACCGCGCTGGTGGAATCGTCGAGAATCAGAATTTTCGGGTGCTTGAGCAATGCCCGCGCAATGCACAGGCGTTGCTTCTGCCCGCCGGATACGTTGGTTCCGCCCTGTTCGATATAGGTCTGATACCCGTCCGGGAACTGGGATACGAATTCATCCGCCTGCGCTAAGCGGCAGGCTTCTTTCAGCTCCTCGTCGGTTGCGTCGGGGTTGCCCCAACGCAGGTTTTCGGCAATGGTGCCGGAGAAAAGCACATTCTTCTGGAGTACCACCGCCACGCTGTCGCGCAAGGTGGTCAGATCATAACGGCGGACGTCCTCTCCGCCCACGCGCACGCACCCCTCGGTGACGTCGTACAAGCGGGAAATCAACTGAATCAGGGTCGTCTTGGAGGAGCCTGTGCCGCCGATGATCCCGATGGTCTCCCCGGAGGCGATATGCAGATCGATGTCGCGCAGCGCCATCTTCTCTGCGATAGCGGAGTATTTGAAGCTCACGCCGTCAAAATCAATGGAGCCGTCTTTCACCTCCGTCAATGCGTTTGCGGGGCTATGTAACGTGCTTTCGGTATTCAGCACCTCCGCAATACGGCTGGTGGACTCGGCAGAGATGGCAAGCATGACGAACACAAAGGAGAGCATCATCAGGTTGAACAGAATCTGCGTGCCGTAAGTCAGCATCCCGGACAACTGCCCGACGCCTATCCCGCCGTTCTCTCCGCCGCGGGATTTCACGATAAGGTAGGAGCCGAAGAACAGCACCACCAGCATGATGGCGTACATACAGAACTGCATCAGAGGGTTGTTCAGAGCGAGAATGATCTCCGCACGGGTGAAGTCCTTCTGCAACCCCTTCGCCGCACGGGTGAACTTGTCGCTTTCATAATCCTCTCGCACGTAGGATTTCACCACGCGCATTCCGCGGATATTCTCCTCGACGGACTCATTTACGGCGTCGTACTTGCGGAACACGCTGTTGAACAGCGGCATGACCTTGCGGATGATCAGATACAGACCGAAGCCCAGAACGGGAATCACCACCACAAACACGACCGCCAACGCGCCGCCCATGACGAACGCCATGATAAAGGAAAAGAGAATCATCAGCGGGCTGCGCACCGCGGTGCGGATAATCATCATGAACGCACTCTGCACATTGACCACGTCTGTCGTCATACGGGTCACGAGCGAGGAAGAGGAGAAGCGGTCAATGTCCTCAAACGAGAAATCCTGCACGCGGTAATACAAATCCTTGCGCAAATTCTTGCCGAAGCCGCAGGCGGCAGTCGCGCAGGTTGACCCGGCAACCGAGCCGAACAGCAGCGACAGAACAGCCAGCACCGCGAGAAGCACCCCGTATCTGACAATCACGGAATAATCGCACCCCTGCTGGATTCTGTTGACAAGATTGGAAATGATGAACGGAAGCATACAGTCGATGGCGACCTCAAAAACGACGAGCACCGCCGTCAGGATCGTGGCACGCTTGTATTCCCGCACACTGCCCAGTAGTTTTTTAATCATGAATACCCCTCTCTCGAACGATAAAACAGTCAACGGTCGGCGGCGGAAAAGCGTTTGCACCTCTGCCGTCGCGCGCGTATTATGTATTCTAACATACTGCTTTTTTAATGTCAATGCCCTCTTTTCCGACTTTCCGCGCCCCTCTGTTTCCGACTTTCCGCGCCCCTCACGTTACAATCCCTCTTTTCACGCAAAAAACGCCGCTGCACGCGGCGTTTTGAAGTTTGCGTCGGAATACGAAACCGGGGGAATTGATTATCTGCAAGCAAAAGAATCGGAATGAATCAAAAGGAAAGCGGGCGGCGGGTCAATAGGTCGGCGGCAGAGGGGTGCCGGCGGCAATCAGCTCCGAAACCGTGACAAACCGATACCCGTCTTTTTGAAGCGCGGGAATAATGACCTCCAAGGCGTCGGCAGAGTGATACTTCTTTCCCACATAGTCGTGGAACAAAACGATGTCCCCGCCCGATACATTTCGGAGAACCCGGTCGATGATTTTGTCCGTACCGCACCCGCTCCAATCCAGGGTGTCCACATTCCACAGCACCTGCCGGTACCCGCATTCCTGCACCAGCGCGCACTGCCGTATCCCGTGTTTTCCCTCCGGCGGGCGGAACAGCACCGGCGTCACGCCGGTCACTTCACGGATGACCCCGTCGCACTTCCGGATCTGCTCCGCCAGCTCCCCCTCTCCCACGCGGGACAAGTGAGGATGGGAATAGGTGTGGTTGCCGATTTCGTGCCCCGCCTCCGCCACGTGCTTCGCGGCTTCGGGATAATACTTCACATTCTGACCGATCATAAAGAAGGTGGCTTTCACGCCGTGGTCGGCGAGTACTTTCAGCACACGGTCGGTATAGCGCGGGTGAGGTCCGTCGTCAAAGGTAAGGGCGACCAGTTTTTCATTACATTGGACGCGCGCCACGCTGTCGTCAATCTCCGCGCGCACGTGCAGAACAGGGCATAGCAGTATCAGCAGTGCAACCGCCGCGCACAGCGCCGTTTTCCGTATTTTCATCGTAGCCTCCCCGCGCGGCGCCGTATTTTCCGGCGCAACGCCGTTATTTGTCATTACCCTTAGTGTTTTTCGCTGCGGCGTAATATAACCCCGCCAAATATTCTCTTTTCTTCCATTCTCTTTTTATCCGCATGAAAACACTTGCAGAAATGCGAAAAAGCGGCTCCCCAAACGGGACCGCTTATCGTGAAAAAGAGATGTGCGGCGCCCGCTGCGCCGCACATTTGTGTCGGATGTTATTTCAGGACGGAAATCGCGTCGGAAATGGTTTTTTCATGCGCAAGCTTTCCGTATTTGTCAACCTCCGCCTTGTTCTTCTCCCCATGGGTCAGACAGCCCGCGCCGCCGATACAGCCGCCCACGCACGCCATGCCCTCGATAAAATTGGCGTTCTGCAACCCCCGTGACAGTTTCAGGAGAGCAATGCGGCATTCCTCGATTCCGTCGCAGGAAGCGCTGCGCACCTCGAAGTCCTCTCTCCCCTGCTCCTTAAGCCCCTCCCTGACCGCGTCGGAAAGACCGCCGCAACGGGCAAAAATGCGCCCGTAATAGGAGGCGTTGTCCATGACGTTCTCCTCCATGGAGGTGATGTCTATATCGCGGCTGTCAAAGAGCGCCTGCAATTCCTCAAAGGTGATCACGCTGTCGATGTACGGCGCGACCTCCGGGCGGCGGAACTCCATTTTCTTCGCCGTGCAGGGACCGATAAAGACGGTCTTGCACGCGGGGTCCTGCTCCTTGATGTATTTGGCGATGGTCGCCATCGGGGAAAGGTTGTGAGAGATGTACTGTTCAAGCTGCGGGAACTGCTTGCGGATATAGTCCACAAACGCGGGGCAGCAGGAACTTGTCAGGATTCCCTTTTCCACCAGCTCGCGCGACTCGGCATAGGCGACCATATCCGCCCCGAGCGCCGCTTCAATGGCGGTGTGGAAGCCGAGCGCCTTGATGCCGCTGACCACCTGCCCCAGCTTCGCGTATGTGAACTGACTGGAAACCGAGGGCGCGACAATGGCGTACACCTTGTAGGCGCTGCCGCCTTGACTGTGCTTCAGAATATCAATCACGTCGACGATATAGGATTTATCCGTAATCGCCCCGAACGGACACTGATATACGCACGCGCCGCAGGCAATGCACTTGCTGTTGTCGATCGTAGCGGAAAGATCTGCGCCGGGGCTGATCGCCTTGACCTTGCAAGCCGCCTCGCAGGGGCGCTTGTGGTTGTTGATGGCGGTATAAGGGCATACCTTGGCGCAGGCACCGCAGTTGACGCATTTGGTCTTGTCGATATGCGCTTTCTGATGGCTGTCAAAGGAAATGGCGCCCTTGGGGCACACATCCTCGCAGCGGTGGGCAAGGCAGCCGCGGCAGGATTCCGTCACCTCGTAGCCGCCGACCGGGCACTCGTCGCAGGCGATATCGATGACTTCAATGACGTTGGGATTTTCCTTGTCCCACCCCATTGCGATTTTGACACGCTCGGCAAGGATGGCGCGTTCCTTGTACACGCAGCAACGCATCGTCGGCGTTTTCCCCGGCACGATGCGCTTCGGAATATCCAAAGCGGACATTGCCAGCGTGCCGTTCCACGCGTCGCGCGCCACTTCCCGCAGTACCTTATATTTGAGGTGCTGTACCTTTGTGTCGAACTTTCTCATTCTCTTTCTCCTTAAAAGTAACTGACCTTCACTTTTTTCCCCATTTTTTCAAGGCATTCCGCAAGTTGATCGACAATGCGCATTTTAATGCTGAAATTGATGGGCAGCGCAGGGTTCTGATGCGCGGGGTTGATTGCCCGCCCCACAAAGAAATTGATGTCGGTCGCCTCCTCGAACAGGAGTTGCGCGATTCTCGACGCGCCGTCCTGCCCGTAGCTCCATTTGGTGTACAGCGCATTGTCCGCAAGGTAGTCCTGCGCGTAGGTGAGCACATGGCTCATGGTGATGACGCCCTCCGTCACCAGATCCACGCCCTCGATGGTCGCGGTCGGCGGAATTTCCGGGTCGGAAAACTCCAGGTCGGGCACCACGGGCTTGCCGAGGTATTCCGCGGCGATGGACGAAGTGGTGCCGCCGCATACGATATGCTTGCCCCCCTTGGCGAAGAACAGGCTCATCATACGGTTGCAGTCGTCGCGGTCGGCGGGCGGTCCCATCAAAAGGTTCATGGGCTTGCGCTCCCGGATCCTGACCGTGCAAGCGGTGGTGTCGTCCCCCGGCTGTCCTCCGTAGAGGCGGTTGCACTCGTCCAGCAGAATGGTGTTGAGGGTTTTGGCTGTGAAATCCGTCACGCTCATCGGCTCCATGAATTCCACGATGTCCTTGCGCTCCCACCCGAAGTTCAGCTCCATACCGACCCCCGCGTGAATACAGCCGTCGCTCATGGCGATGAACACGTCGCCCTCCCGCAGCTTGACGCGGGAGCGCAGAATGGTCTTCCCCTCAATGTTCATCTCCGTCACGGGATAATCCACCCCGTGCCCGTCCCGCAGGAGAATCACCTGCGGATTGTCGTACTGAATGATCTCGGCTTCCTCGGAATTGGTGATACGGATGATGGTAAAGGTGCAGTAGGCAACGCCGCGTACCGCACAGACCGGCAAGGTGGAGATCACCGTCTTGACGCACTCCTCCAGTTCCATGTCCTGGGAGATCATCGTGGATATGATTTTGGCGGTCAGGGTCGACAGGATGTTCGCCTTGACCCCGCTGCCGAGTCCGTCCGCCAGCACGACGGTGGTGGCGGAGTCGTTCTCCACGATCTCCACATGGTCGCCGCAGAGCTCCTCCCCCCATTTATTCATGCTTCTCCAGCCGATATCGGCGCACAGCTTATTCATCGCCGATCGACTCCTTGAGCTTGGTCAGGGCGATCTTTGTCTCCGCGGCGGTCTCGCCGAGCAGGGACGCGATTTCCTGAATGACCCGCATCTGTTTATCCACCACCTTGTCGGCGGTTTCCACGGTACGGGTGCGGATGGTTTCCTTCTTTTCCCTCTCGGTCTCCTCTTCGGTCGCGTCGCGCAGCATACACACCAGAACACGGTACTGCGGATCAAACATAATGGTTTCGTCCACATACCGGTTGTATTCCGCAAGATACACCCGCTTCTCGCGGATATCCCTGCCGCTGTGCATGACCTGCAAAAAGTCCTGCGGGTCGAGGATTCTGACCACCTGCTCCCCCAGCACGTCGCTCTGGTTGCGGATGTTCAGGATTTTCTGCGCCGCGCGGTTGATGCGCTGCACCTCCAGCGTCTCGTTGAGCACCAGAATGCCGTTGGGGGTGTTGTTGATAATGGTATCGGAGAAGTCCTCCGCCCTGTCCTTCAGATACGGCAAGCACATGGAAATCTCCGCCTTGCCCCGGTAAACGGCAATCGCCTTTTCACGGCAGGAGTTATACCCGCAGGAGCCGCAGTTCAGCTCGTGTTCGGGGCGGGTCTTGCCCATCTGACGGAGAATATCCGCGATCTCCACCTCGCTCGGCGTTTTGTTCGTATCCGGAATGGGCAGCATCCGCTGCTTGGTCTGCTCCTTGGTCAGCTGCGATACGGGGAAATCCTTTTCTCCCGCGTATTCCGTCACGTTGACATAGCCCTGCACCGGGGAATTGTGGTACTTCTCCATCACGGGGCCGCCGATACAGCTCCCCGCGCACACGGACATCTCTATGAAGCAGTGATGCAGCTTTCCGCTCTCAATATCCTTCAGCGCGGCAATGCAGTTCTCCACACCGTCCACAGCAAGATAGGTATATTCCGCCTGATCGCACACCATGGTTTTCAGGATTCCCCCGGTGGTCGGGAACAGGCGCGCGCGGCTGTCCGCGCGCTTCTCGCGGCGCTTTTCAAGTTCGATCCCCTCGCTCGCCAGCCATTCGGTCAGCTCCTCGAAGGTCAGCACCTCGTCGGTGATTCCCCCGCTCTTGTCCGCCTCGTCCTTTTTGGCGACGCAGGGACCGATGAACACGGTCTTGGCGCCGGGATAGCGGCGCTTGATGTCCAGGCTGTGCGCCTCCATCGGAGACACGACGTCGGCAAGATAGCGCAGCGCGGCGGGATAATACTTGCGTATCAGAAGATTGACGCTGTGACAGCAGGAGGAGATCAGAACGTCGCGCTTTTCCTCTTTCAGCAGACGTTCATATTCCTTTTTGACAATGGTCGCGCCGATGGCGGTTTCCTCCGCACCGGCGAAGCCCAGCTTGCGCAGCGCCTCGTCCATTGCCTCAATGCCAACGCCCTCATAGTTGGCGACGAAAGAGGGAGCGATGCTCGCGTACACGGGGGCGTCCCCCGCGAGCAGTACCTTGACCGCCTCCACGCTGCCGACGATCTCCTTGGCGTTCTGCGGGCAGACCACAAAGCAGTGACCGCACAGAATGCACTCGTCCCCGATGATATGCGCCTGTCCCCCGGAGAAGCGGATGGACTTGACGGGGCAATGGCGGATACATTTATAACAGTTTTTACAGTTCGATTTTTTGAGTTTCAGAAAATCTGCCATATTCACTCCTCCGCCCCCTGACAGAGGGGGCGCGCCATGACGGTATCAATGGCGAAGGCTGTCGCACCGGGTATTCGCCGGCGGGGCAGCCTTTGCTATGTACATTACAAAACCGGCAAAATTTCGGTTTCAAAGAAGTGCCGCGCGGTTTCGGGCGTGACGGAAAACAACTCCCCGTCGCGCCGCACGCACACGCCGCTCTGACAATTGCCCATGCAAAACGTCCCGGCAAGCTCCACGCGCCCCGTCAATTGATGCTCCTCAATCAGGGCGTGCAATGTCTCCACCACCTGGCGAGAGCCTTTGAGATGGCAGGAGCTGCCGATGCAAACGGTTACTTTCATCGGTGAGTCTCCGATCACTCGAACTCAACGACGTTGACCCACTGGCTCAGGAATTCCTTTTCCTCGGGGCGCCCCTTGACGGACTGGGAAGCGGCGACGATCGGCAGCCATTTCTGCACATACTGCTTCGCGGTATCGGTCTTGCGGCAGAAGAGGTTGACGTACTGCTCCGCCTCCTCGCGCATACCTTTCAGGCTGTACAGCAGGTAGGTGCGCGCCACGTCGGCGGACGCATTGCCCTGGGTGGCGTGGGACCAGTCCAGAATATACGGGGTGCCGTCCTTGGTGATGATGATATTGGCGGTGTTGTAGTCGCCGTGGCAGAGCTTGTTGTGGCGGGGCATACCCTCCAGGCGGGTATGCAGCTCATACCGTGCGGTGGCATCCAGATCGGTCTGGTCGATCTTGCGGTGCATTTTATCGCGCAGCTTGGTGAGAAGCGGCACGCGCTGGCTCTGAATCTGAATCTGCAGATCCACAAACAGGTTCAGGTGTTCCTCGTGCTTTTCGGGATAGGCAAGCATGAGGTCGGTCAGGGAGCGACCGTCGATATAATCATAGACGATCGCCCACTTGCCGTCGATTTTGGAAACCTCGTGGAGCTTGGGAATGTTGAGAGAAGTCTCGCCGACGCGCGCCAGGTTCAGCGCCTCGTTGAGGACGTCGGCGGTGGAAAAGCTGGGTTCAAAAACCTTGATGGTCTTGTCGCCGTCACGGTAAATGGTCTTGTTGGGGCGCTTTGCAATCACTTGATCCAGTTTCATTCTTTTATCCTCCCTGTTTTCCTTACACTTTTTCGTTGGTTCCGTAATATGCGTTGAGGTACATCTGCTTGATTTCGCTCATCAGAGGATAACGCGGGTTAGCGCCGGTGCACTGGTCGTCAAACGCCTGCTCCACCATGTTGTCAAGATTGTCGAGGAAGTACTTTTCGTCAACGCCGTAGTCCTTGATGGTCGCCTTGATTCCGACGCGGGTCTTGAGGTCGTTGACCGCCTTGATCAGACCCTCGAGCTTCTCCTCGTCGTTCTTACCCTTGATCCCGAGGAAGTCTGCAACCTCCGCGTAGCGGGCAAGGGTGTGCGGGTGGTCATACTGCGGGAAAGTACCCATCTTGGTCGGCACTTCTGCGGCGTTGAAGCGCAGCACCTGTTCGATCATCAGCGCGTTCGCCACGCCGTGCGGCAGGTGATGGAAGGCGCCGAGCTTGTGCGCCATGGAGTGGCAGACGCCGAGGAACGCGTTGGCGAACGCCATGCCCGCCATAGTGGCGGCATTTGCCATCTTTTCACGCGCCACGGGGTCGTTCTGACCGTTGTCGTACGCGCGGGGCAGATATTCGAAGATGACCTTCAGCGCGCGGAGAGCCAGACCGTCGGTATAGTCGGTTGCCATCATGGAAGCATATGCCTCAAGAGCGTGGGTCACGGCGTCGATACCGGACGCGCTGGTCAGACCCTTGGGCGCGGTCATATGCATATCGGCGTCCACGATCGCCATGTTCGGCATCAGGGCATAGTCGGCAAGCGGATATTTCACACCGGTGGATTCATCGGTAATGACTGCGAAAGGCGTCACCTCGGAGCCGGTACCGGCAGAGGTCGGGACAGCCACGAAATATGCCTTTTCACCCATCTTCGGGAAGGTGTAAACACGCTTTCTGATATCCGAGAAGCGCATTGCCATATCCATGAAGTCCGCTTCGGGGTGTTCATACATCACCCACATGATCTTGGCAGCGTCCATTGCGGAGCCGCCGCCCAGCGCGATGATCACATCGGGCGCGAACGCTCTCATCTGTGCCACGCCCTCTTTGGCGCAAGCCAGGGTCGGGTCGGGCGCCACGTCGAAGAAGGTGGCATGGGTGATTCCCATTTCGTCCAGTTTGTTTGTGATCGGCTTGGTAAAGCCGTTTTGGTAAAGGAAGCTGTCGGTGACGATGAAGGCTTTCTTCTTGTGCATCACGGTGCCCAGCTCGTCGAGAGCGACGGGCAGGCAGCCCTTCTTCAAATAAACCTTTTCGGGGGCTCTGAACCAAAGCATATTTTCTCTCCTCTCGGCGACTGTCTTGATGTTAAGCAGGTGCTTCACGCCTACGTTCTCGGATACGCTGTTACCGCCCCAAGAACCGCAGCCCAGCGTGAGCGAGGGCGCGAGCTTGAAGTTATACAGGTCGCCGATACCGCCCTGAGAGGAGGGGGTGTTGACCAGGATACGGCAGGTCTTCATGCGGGCGCCGAATGTGGCGAGCTTCTCCTGCTCGGTGATGACGTTGAGGTACACGCTGGAGGTGTGACCGTAACCGCCGTCGGCGATCAGTCTCTCCGCCTTGTCAAGCGCGTCGCCGAAATCCTTGGCGTGATACATGGCGAGGACGGGGGACAGCTTCTCATGCGCGAATTCCTCGGAAATATCCACGCTCTCCACTTCGCCTATCAGGATCTTGGCGCTTTCGGGTACCTTGACCCCGGACAGCTCCGCAATCTTGCAAGCGGACTGACCGACGATCTTTGCGTTGAGCGCGCCGTTGATCAGAATGGTCTTGCGTACCTTGTCGAGTTCCTCCCCTTTCAGGAAGTAGCAGCCTCTGTCGGCGAACTCGCGTTTCACCTTATTGTAAACCTTGTCAAGGACAATGACCGACTGCTCGGACGCGCAGATCATACCGTTGTCAAAGGTCTTGGAGTGAATGATGGAGTTGACGGCAAGCAGAATGTCCGCGCTCTCGTCAATGATCGCAGGGGTATTGCCCGCGCCGACGCCGATGGCAGGCTTGCCGCTGGAGTAAGCGGCGTGCACCATGCCGGGGCCGCCGGTCGCCAGGATGATGTCGGCTTCCTTCATCACCAGGTTGGTCATGTCAAGGCTGGGCATATCGATCCAGTCGATGATCCCCGCCGGCGCGCCGGCAGCCACAGCGGCGTCCAAGACAACCTTTGCGGCAGCCGCGGTGCTCTTCTTGGCGCGGGGGTGAGGACTGATGATGATGGCGTTACGGGTCTTGAGGGCAAGCAGGGTCTTGAAGATTGCGGTCGAGGTGGGGTTGGTGGTCGGAATGACCGCCGCCACAACGCCGATCGGCTCCGCGATCTTCTTGATGCCGAATTCTTTATCTTCCTCAATGACGCCGCAAGTTTGGGTATTTTTGTATTTGTTGTAAATATACTCTGCGGCATAGTGGTTCTTGATGACCTTATCTTCCACTACGCCCATGCCGGTCTCTTCCACCGCCATTTTTGCGAGCGGTATGCGCATCTTGTTTGCGGCAACGGCTGCTGCAAAGAAGATTTTGTCAACCTGTTCCTGCGTGTAGGAGGAGTACTCTTTCTGCGCCTCTTTCAGGCGTGCGAGCGCAGCCTCCAACTTTTCCACGCCGTCAATGATTTCACGCGTCTGGTTGGTTTCCATGTGTTTGTCTCCTTGCTGTGTTACTTTTATTTTAATTATATTGTATCGTTTTGTCGGCCGGTACATGAGGCTCTTGAGCGTGCAGCTTCTCGTCAAGGTGTCTGGAAAGCTGCGCCAGCGAGCCCGCCATGTTTTCGCTTTTGATCATGATATTGTCGGGGGCTTTCAGGTGCGTGGGAGCGAAGTTCCAGAGGGCAATCACGCCCGCGTCCACCAGCTTGTCGCACACCTGCTGCGCGCAGACGGCAGGCACGGTGATGATCCCGATTTTGATGCTCATGCGCTCGCACAGCTCTTTCATGTCCTCCATGGGGAGAATGCGCTTGCCGCTCTCGTCGGTCCCGCAGCGCCGCTCGTCAATGTCAAAGGCAGCCACGATATTCAGCCCGTATTCACGGAACCCGCCGTAGGAAAGCAAGGCTTTTCCCAGCTTTCCGGCGCCGACCAAGACGGCGTCGCGGGCGTTGTCATATCCCAGCGCGTGCTCGATGTCTCTGACCAGCGCGTCCAGCACATACCCCACGCGGGGTTTGCCGCCGTTGCTCACGCAGGCAAGGTCTTTGCGCACCTGTATTTCCACCAACCCCAGCTCCTGCGCGATCGCGCCGGCGGAGATATTCACCGTCCCACTCTGTTGCTTCTCTTTAAGCAGCGTCAGATAGATGGGCAGGCGCTTCAGGGTTTGTATCGACATATGATGTTCCATATCGCTGACCGTCCCTTTCCCGGCTTTCATTCCTATTATAGCAGAAAAATTCTTACTTTGAAATAGTTATTTTTCAAAATCGATATTTTTTTATAGATTTCTCTTTTTCAATGCGTTTTGCATTAAATCAGAAAACCGTTTTTGTGATGTTTGCACAACGTATTTTCAAGCAACCGCGCGCCGCTTGACTTTTTCCGTGAAAAGGAGTACTATCGTCTTATCTGAAAGACAGGAGACAATGGATGTCGTTTCGTAAAAGAGAGGTCAGAGCCTGACTCTGCTTCTCCGAGAGGCAAAACCGCAAAAAAAGCTTCGCCCGCGCGAGGCGTTTTTGCAGTGCCCGTCCAACGCGTGCCGACATTCCGAAAACACCCGCGCCGTTTGCGCGGTATTGCGGCAGGCATCCGGGCGGGTTGCCTGCCGCTCTCTTTGTCTTCGGGCGCTTCCTACGGCGCCCCGGCGCCCGCCTCTTTTGCGGCGCCCCGTACAAGAAAGTTTCCGCGCATGACAGCAAAGTCAGGCTCCCGAAAACGTTTGGCAAGATCTTACCGTTTTTTTAAGGAGTCCGATATGAACAGAGAAAATAAACGCAAACAATTCCAAAAAGGATATTATCAAACGCACGCCTGCCATGAAAGCTTTATCTGCCGGGTCTGCGACCGCCCCGTCGCGCCGCAGGGGGCAGGCACCGAACACCGCAACCACTGCCCGAACTGCCTGTGCAGTCTCCATGTCGACGTGGAGCCGGGGGACTGCGCCGCCGATTGCGGCGGTGTGATGGAGCCCATCGGGGTATGGGTGCGCAAGGGCGGCGAGTGGGCGATCCTCCACCGTTGCCGCCGCTGCGGACAAATCAGCTCCAATCGCGTCGCCGCCGACGATAACCCCATGAAGCTGATGAGCATCGCCATGAAGCCGCTGACCTCACCGCCTTTCCCTCTCGAGCGCATCGAGGAGATGACCGCCCTGATGGGAGGAGACGGCACTCTTCCGCCGCCGTGGGGAACGCGGGAGAGCGATAAACGCTGAGCGGGGCCGCTTGTCATCGCAGCGGGCGCCTGAAAACGGGATGGCTGTCGCCGGCTGAAAACCCGCAAGTCAAAAACATTAAGAAAGTTCTGTAAAGTAATTTCTTCGAGAGGATAAAAACCGTGTGGATTCTATTCGCGTTCGGCTCCGCCCTGTTCGCGGGGGTCACGTCCGTGCTCGCCAAATGCGGCATTCGGAAAACCGATTCCAATGTCGCCACCGCCATCCGTACCGTCGTGGTTCTGCTGTTTTCATGGGTGATGGTGCTGATTGCCGGCTCCGCGGGTACGATCACCCAGATCAGCGCAAGAACATGGGTGTTCCTGATCCTCTCCGGGCTTGCCACCGGCGCGTCGTGGCTCTGTTATTTCCGCGCGATTCAGACGGGAGACATTAACCGGGTGGTGCCGGTCGATAAGTCCAGCACCGTCCTGACCATTCTGCTGGCGCTGATCTTTCTCCGCGAGGGGATCACATGGGTCAAAGCGATCGCAGTGGTCGCCATTGCCGCAGGCACTTATCTGATGATACAGAAAAAAGACGCGGGGGAGGCGCAAGCCTCCCGCCGCACATGGCTCCTGTACGCGATTCTCTCCGCGGTGTTCGCCAGTCTCTCCGCAATTCTCGGCAAAGTGGGCATTGCGGGGGTGGAGTCAAATCTCGGCACCGCCATCCGTACCTGCGTGGTGCTTGTCATGGCATGGGTGGTCGTCTTTGCCACGGGAGCGCAGCATGGACTGCGCGGCATTCCGAAAGGAGAACTCGGCTTTATCTGCCTCTCCGGGCTTGCCACCGGCGCGTCATGGCTCTGCTATTACAAAGCGTTGCAAATGGGTCCCGCCAGCGCGGTGGTGCCCATCGATAAGCTGAGTATCCTGGTGACCGTCGCCTTTTCCTTCTTCGTGTTCCATGAGAAGCTTTCCAAAAAAGCCGCCGCGGGACTGGTGCTGATCGTCGCCGGCACCCTCGCCATGCTCATCCCCGTATAACGGCGCCATGCCCGCCTGCAATCGAAAGCCGGGCGAGCAGATATTTTGGATCAGGATATATAGAAACAAGGACGCTTTACCGCCCTTGCATTTGAGGAGAAACGTATGGAACCCTTTATCGCCGATTTTATAAACAACCCGAAAGCACCCAAGTAAGTGGGCGAGGTATCTCCTCGTGACCGTCCTGTGCGCGGCAATTTTTTTCTCGGAATCCTGTGCGCCGTAAAAAGCCCGAGGACCGTCGGAAAAACATTCGGGATTACCCTCTGCGCCCTGACCTTGGCGGCAGCCGTCTATTTGTTGATCAAAATTCACAGAAGCCGCCCCGCCGCTTCGGATGAACAGAACAAAGAGAATCATCAGAACAAATAATTGATAGCCCATCCAAATTCGTCTCCCGATTACGCCAAAGGCGCGATGCCGTACCAAGGCTTCTGACGTCGGCTTTGATAAAAAAACACGGGTTTGTTCAAACTCGTGTTTTTTGTACATATGAAAAGGAAGCCCCACGAAGAAAACGGGGGAAATGAAGCGAGCGCCGCCGAGCGCGCATTCTGACCGCATTTTCGAGCCGTCGGGGAACCGTGGCGCGAACTACGCAAGATTGCCTGACGGCAACTTGTCTTATCAGTTTTGCGTTGCAAAACTTTCGCCTTGGTCGCTCTGCTGTCCGGCAAACCCCGGACTCCCGGAATCATCTCAAATTGCGTTGTTTGCCTTAGCAGTTGCCACCGCGGGGGCAACTGTATGCCTTCTGTTTGACTGGAACCGGAAGGTTGCTCTGTACAGCTCGTCCTTCAAGTCCTGTCCCCGCATAACAAAAGAAACGATGCACAAGGCATCGTTTCTTTTGTTATTGGTGCGGGTGACAGGACTTGAACCTGCACAGCCTTGCGACCATAAGAACCTGAATCTTACGCGTCTGCCAATTCCGCCACACCCGCATATAGTAATGCAATCAAGCCCCATTATCATAGCATACCGCCCCTGCTTTGTCAAGGCGTAAAACAAAGTTTTTTCAGACAAAAATTTTTGCTTTGACTTTTTTGCGTTTTTTCTGCTATAATATATATAGTTAATGAAAACAGCAATGCGAACAGGAGGGTGTGTTGTGTACGAAATCGGCTCTCAGGTGATGTATGCTTCCAACGGCGTATGCAACATTACCGATATCCGGGAAGAAGATTTTTCCGGTGAAAAACGCCTGTATTATGTCCTGAAGCCCGTCGGCTCCGCCTCCCATGTATTCGTGCCGACAGATAGTGAACAGCTCGTGTCCCGGATGCGCCCGCTGTTGCCGCCCGAGGAGATCCGCTCTCTGATTCGCTCCCTGCCCGGGACAAAGCCCGTCTGGATTGCCGACAACCACGCACGCAGCAACCACTTTCAGAAGATCCTTTCGGATTCCAGAACCGGAGACCTTTTGCAGCTCACGCGCAACATTTACCTGCATAAGCAGGAGCTTGCCAACCGCGGAAAAAAGAATCTGATGGCGGACGAAAACGTGCTCAAGAAAGCGGAGCGCATCCTGTTCGGCGAGATTGCCGCAGCCATGTGCATCGCGCCGGACGAAGTCCTGCCCTTTATCGAAAACCAGTTGGCACTCGCAAAATGATCCGCAAACACAGCCGCGGGGAAACCCGCGCCCGTCATAGCAAAACCGCCTTTCCGAGGCGGTTTTTTGCTTGCATTCTGCTCAAAGGAAAGAAATGATCACCGAAGCAACGGCGCCGAGAATGTGCAGCCTCTCCCTCTCCTCTCCGTTGAGGATCAGCGGCTCCCAAAGCTGCGCCCCCTCCGCGGTCAGCAGAACGGCATCATGCTGCCGGTCAAACCATACGCGGCGTATCATGCGCTCGCCGTCCAGTTCCACCACTCCGAGTCCGCCGTGTTTGACAATTCCGTCCTCGCGGAACAAAACGCGGTCGCCCACGCCGATACGCGCATACAGCATGGTATCGTCCGGCGCAACGATAACGGATTCTTTTTCTTCCTTGCACACCGCGCTCGGCTCCTCCAGCACGCCCCCCTGCTCCGTCACAGGCGCGGCGAGAGGCGCGTCCTCCTCCCACCCCATCAGGTTCGCGGGCGTGGTGGCAAGCGCCATGGCGAGCGCCTCAATTCTGTCGTACGGCGGGCACTGAATCACGCCGCATTCATATCGCTGTATGGTCTGTTTTTTCGTTCCGACCAGTTCCGCCAGGGTTTCCTGCGTCATCCCTTTGTCTTTTCGCAGTCGTTTTAGATTCTCACCAAATATCATTTCAGTCACCTTAAAAGTTACATTATGTATATTCTACTACACTTTGTCAATTATTTCAACAGATTTCTTCATTTTTTAGCGATAAAGTAACTTGACAGGTTACTTCATATAGTGATACCATAAATATACCGGTCAGGCGCCCGACACTCGCCGTTACCGGGCTGTCGCACGGCATCGCCCCCTGCTGTGTGTAAACCCTAATCTGCCTGTTGGGTTCTCCACCAATATGCGGATTGTGCATTTTGATTATACAATTTGAAAGGAACAAAAAATGTTGCATTATGTCGAAAAAGGCGCGGATGAGCCGATTATTTGGCGAGACCCCTGCGACATCCGCACCGAAATCAACCGCGTGGGGCGTGGTATTACAGCCGCACATGAGCGTTATGCGGCATTGGAAGCCGCAAGAGACGCGCTCAACCATCACACAGAGGATTGCCGCACGGAGGAGCTGCTGGAGGTCCTTTTGGGAGAAGCGAAAGCCGCTCTCGGCGAGATCGACGGGTACGGAGAAGAGCTGCGTGCCCTTCAGAAGGAGATGAGCGAAACCCTATGTCTCATGCAAAGGATGTAAGCTGCTTTCGCCTGTACTCCTCTTACCGCGATTCGCTGGCACTACTCTCCGACAGCGACCGCGGGCAGCTCCTGATGTCTCTTTTCGATTATGCGGACGGCGCGGATACGTCCTCCACCCTGACCCCGCCCGCACAGATGGCGTTTGCTTTCATCGCGGCGCGCATGGGAAGCGAGTTGGATCGCTCCCGCCACCGCTCCGAAGTCAATCGGGCAAACGCCGCCAAGCGCTGGCCCCTGCGCACCCCGCGCGAAGGA
Source organism: uncultured bacterium (assembly GCA_945920215.1). Lineage (GTDB taxonomy): Bacteria > Bacillota > Clostridia > Oscillospirales > CAG-272 > UBA1740. The sequence continues at coordinate 46,372 of CAMEJM010000009.1, read as the reverse complement.
GAGGACGCAGCGGAGGACGGTTAGGCGCCCTGGAGCGCAGTGTGGAACACATTGTCATCGCCTACTGCGAGGACTATGAACGCCGTCAGCGCGTTCTCACAAGCCGCGGCGCGGACGATGATACAAGAAACTTTTACTCTTATCTCAACGGCACCATTGACGCCGCTCTGGATGATTCCCTCCCCGCCCTTGACCGCCCTGCGCGCGTTGCCATGCGGCAGGATATCGCCTGCCGCCGCGGCGCTACATACAGCCCGCTGTATGAGCTGTCTCCGGCGACCTACAAGCGCTACAAACGGCGCGCAAAATATACCATTGCGCGCAATTTGGGACTTCTGAACTCCTGAGCGGCTCCCATAAAAAATCGAGGTGATACGACAAGCGTATCACCTCTTTTTCATCGCTCCGGCATTGCCGTTCGGACTCTATTGCGTGGCGCCTTGTTTTTCGGGCGCCGCGCCGTTTTCTTCCGCGGCGCAGTACATCCCCAGCAATGTGATTTTGCAGTCCAGCGCCGCCGCGTCGTCCTCGCTCACCGCGTAGGAGCCTGCGGAATATCCGCGCACCCCCGTCCACACCACGGTGAACAGGCGCAAAAGACCCGCAATCATGGCGGCGGGGGTCATGGCGGTTCCCTCCAGCGTCACGGCAACCGTGATCAGGGAACCGATTGTTGTGGGCAGCAAGGCGGTCACCGTCCTTTTGACTCTGGCGCCGCGCACGGAGGGGATTGCCTGTCGGTGCGCGCTTCCTCCCTCGCTCATCAGCATTCCCGCCGAAAGGCGCAGAGCGGACAAGCGCGCCGCGCGGCGCAGCGCTCTCCTTTTTTCGCGCGGCAGGGCACGCAAATATGCGCGGGGCTTCTCCGCCTCCCGCCACGCTTCAAAGCCGTCAAGACTTTCGCCCGCCGCCGTCAGAATCCTCTCGCGCGCCTCACGCAGCTCCTCCGCGATATAGCGGGTGCAAAAGCCGTCCAGCCCCTCGGTACCGACCTCGCTCCGCACCCTTTCCCTGACTGCCGCATACTGTGCGGCTTTCTCCCGGTATGCCGCCGCGGTGCAGGACCTTTGGTGTCCCGCGTCAAACATCGACGTATACATGATAAAACAGCACAGGATCATCACCGCAGCGGTCATGAAGGTCTGCTCCACGGGGACTGCCGTCATGTGCATCTCGCAGAAGAGCGCAGCCGCCGCGACCGCTACGGTGACAAAGCCGACCCAAAGCCCCATATAGCGCCTGCTCGGCGCTCGCATCCGCAAGTCGAGCGGCATGGGAAACACACCCCCGTCATCTCTCTGTTCCGTCATGTCTCTCTCCCTCCGACAGCTTTTTCTCCTGCCGTTTCGCCAGCCAAAAGAACAGTGCGCCGAGCGCGCTGGCGGGGCACGCCACGCAGGCAACCGCCCGCAGTCCGTCGATGAGATTGTCGGTCACGGTAAACAGAATCCAAAGGACAAGCCACATTTTCCACGCCGACGGATTGCGGAAAAAATCCCGCAGCATTCTCCGCGCGGGGATGGCGCACAGCGACAGTACCAATATCGAAAGCACCGAGAATCCGCTGTCCTCACGACTGAGCCAAAGCGGAAAATGCAAAAGCGTCGTCACCGCCGCGGGCACCGTGCAAAGCAGCAGTCCGATTATCTTATACAGTCGGATCGCAGTCTGTGTTTTCATGCCTGTCACCCTCCGCCTGCGCCATGATGGCGGTATAGGTTCTGCCCAGCTGCTCCTTCGCGTACTGCGGCAGGTTGGCAACCGAGAAGACCTCGTACAACATCCCGGCAAGCCCCTGCATAAACGTCACCATGCGCGCGCGGTCGGTCTCGGTCTGTGCAATCAGACTCTTCAGCTGCGCGTTCTGCCGCGCTGTTTCCTCCGCCGTGCCGCACAGCACTTCCACCTGTTCAAGAAGAGGCGCCGCGGATTGACTGACGCCGTCGATCGACTTCTGCGCCGTCTCGGCGAGCAGGCGCGTCTGTTCTCCCGTGTCCTGCACGGTGCGGGCAATGCTGTTCAGCCCGCCCCAAAGCGTAGGGACAAGCCCCTTTTTATAGGCGTGCGCCAGAACCAGAGAAGCAACCAGGGTCAGCGCCGACAGAAGCTCCGACGCGTGCGCGTCCAGAACCGAAAGCAATACCGCGCCGAAGCTGCGGTCGGCGGTGTTCTGCGCCGAGGTGCCGTCCGGCTCGCTATCGGGCTGTCCGGTTGTCTCCGCGGCTGCTTCCGCACCGGCAGCAGCCGGATCTTCCGGCACCGCGCCGTCGGCGCTTTCCGCCGATACGCGCAGCCCCGCACTCAGACAACAGCACAGCGCGAGCGCCGCAACCCATAACCAAATTTTCTTCATGTATGTTCCTTTCCGGGTCCCCGCAACCGCCGCGGGCAAACCGCGGCGGGGGAAAACCCTCTTATTTGTTTTTGACCTTGCCCTCCACCTTCCATGTGTAGGCAAGGCGGTACATTCCGAACGGGCGGGTGAAGCCGTCCGACCAGACGCGATACTGCTTGCGCACCCAGCGCTTGGTCTTTTCCTGCAACACCGCGGTGTTGGTCTCGGCGGTGCCAAATACAAACCGCCCGTAATCCAACGCGGTGAAATCCATTCCGCCGCCGCCGAAAGACACGCTGTCGCATTCCATCGGGTAGGTGCCGTGGTTGATGCGCACCTCAAACACAATGTCGCACCCCAGCCCCGCTTTCATTTCCGCGACGGTGGAGCAGCGCACGGTTTTCTTGGTGTAGTTGGGCACGCCGCAGTCATCCATGGAGGTGATAAACCCGCTGACAATGCGGTGCCCCGCGTAGGTGTACCATTCCGGGTTGATGGTCTGCCCCCAGAACGCGGCGTATTCCGCCGCAGAGTAGTCCGCGCTTTGCGCCGCGTTCATCACGCCGCGCCTGTCGGTATTGACCACGCACAGACTGCCGTCCGCGCACCCGAAAAACAGTTTTCCCCCTGCAGACAGCAGCGCGGTGGGAGAGGAAAACGTCCCTCCCGTGCGCTCCTCGGTTTTGCTCAGCAGATAGAAGCGGCTTTCTCCCCCTTCTTCTTCCAACGTGAAATACACGTCGTTTCCCTCCGCGTCAACCCCGGATAAAATCCGTTCGTATACGGCGGGGTAACCGTCGTAATCCACCCCGAAGGGCAAGGCGTCCGCATCCGGGTGGAGCAGCAGCGTCACCTCCTCGCCTCCGTAGGTAATGACCGTCGGCGCGTCGGCGGGATAACCGCCCGCATAACGGTAAACGGTCAGGTCGTCCGTATAGGAGCCGACGCCGCAGAGATGATACCATTCGTACTCTGCCCCGCGCGCCGTCGTACAGGTGCGGCGCCCGTCGGCAAGGTAGGCTTCTCCGTCGGGGTACAGCAGTACCAGATACCCCTCCCACTCGGCGCACATCGCGGCGGCTGGGTCTTTCGCCGCCAGAGCCGCGTCGATGAGGGTGGAGCGGTGCATCAGGCTGCGCTCACGGTTCAGCGCCTCTCTGCCGAGCGCCTCCAACCCCTCGTCGGAAAGATACACGGGGTCGTCCATGAAATCCAGCGCTCTGCCCCGACAGCCGCGCCCTGCCACGGCGTCCGTCCGCACATAGATGCGCGGCAGCAGGTGCTCCCCCGTATCCTGTCCGCAGTAAAACGAAACGGTGCCGTTCCCGCAAGGCTCCGCCTTGATGACGGCAAGGTAAGAGGAGGTCGGGAGCAGAGCGCTGTTCGGCACCCTGCCGCCGCCGTTCTGAAAATAGTTCATCTCGCCGACGTAGCACGGATTGATATGCCCCGTCAGGTCGCGCGAGGCATAAAAAATCATGTTCGGCAGATCGGGGTTTCCATAGAAGAAAACCCTGTCGTCCCATACGCACGCAGACGTGCAGTGCGCAATGGCGACCAGAATATACCCCCAGCGCGCCATGACGAACTTTTCTTTTCCCGGTTCATTCAGATACGCCTTGTTATCCAGTCTGCACGTAATGTCAATGACGCCGCCCATCAGGTTGTAGGTATCGCCGCCGTCTATGATGACGCCGCAGATATACCCATTGAAGATCGACGTATAACAGCTGCTCGGGAGGGTCACACCTCCGAGGCTAATACTGGTAATACCCGCAACGGGTTCGTACAGGCGCAGATAAGCAATCTGCACCGGATATACATTCACGTATTGGACGGTGGCGTCGCTCAGACCGATGTTGCCGCTTCCCACCGTAATTGCCTGATAGTTTTCCGCCGCGCCGTGATAGACGACCACGTTTGTTTCCGCAGAACTTGTGAAAGCGCTCTCCGCGATTTCCGCAAGTGAAGCCCCCAGTACCGTTTTTTGCAGAGGACAGTAGCGGAAAGCGCTTTTGCTGACCACCCGCACGCTGTCCGGCAGGGTCAGGGTCAGCAGGTTGGTGCAGCCCTCGCACGCCGAAGCGCCGACTTCCTCCACGCCGTTCGCCACGTGCAGGGCGATCAGGTCCTCGTCCTGATAAAACGCTTTCCACGCGATCCGTATCACGCGGTATGTCTCGGCGCCGATCTTCACCTCTCCGGGGACGTAAATTTTCGGCACCGTATACGACCGGTCCAAGCCCGTGACCTCGCAGGTGTGTGCGACAGGATCGACGACGCTGTAAGTCAGTACCGGGGTGGCGTACCCGTCAAAGGTCGGGACGCCGATGTGATACCGTGCCACGGAATAATCCGACAGCAGATTTCGCTGTTCGTACCGCTCCCCGTCGAGATAGGTCACGGGGTTGTAAATGTCCTCCACGATCTTCATGGTGAAGCCGGTATCGGTCTGCTTGAGAACATAGTAGTATTCTCCGTCCAGCAGATACAGCGAGTCCTCCCACGCGAAGGCGCACGAAGTGCTGTCGGCAAGAAAGACGGTATGACCGCCGACGCTCTCGCCGTCCGACGCGAGCACGGTTTGGTTAGTATCGCTCATGTCCTGTACCCACAGCCGTGTGCCCTCATGGATCACGAGATACTCCCCGGAGGAGGTGCGCCAGCACCAGATGCCGTGGACTGCCCCCTCGTATTTCCTCAGGCGGCGGAAGCCGGGAAAGGTTTCGATGGCGTTGCCGTCCCCCGCGCGGTAATCCCGCCACAGATTGTCCAGCCGCACAAAGCGGTTGGAGGCCACGCCCGCAGGGTCGGAGGTGCAGTCCAGCCCGCCGAAATCTCCGAGCAGGCGCTGGTAATGTCCTGTGCTCGTTGCTTTCATGTTTTTCCTCCTTTACCAGTCGTTGACCGAACGATAGAGCGCAGGCGACAGCGTATGCGCCTCGCCGCGCAGCAGCGCGTACCTCTCCCGGAACAACGTCAGATATACCTGCGCCTTGTCGGGGTCGTCGTCCAGGAGCAGGTCATGCGCAACAAGCAGGACCGCCAGCTGGCACACCTCGTCGTCAAGGGAGAGCACGGTATCCTCCGGCGTATCGGCGGAGACAGTGGGCGGGCGGCGCCTGTATTCCAGCCGATACACGCCGGGGCGGCTGCGCAGCAGATATAAGCGCACGCCGTCCTCCAGCATATAGCCGTCGCTCAAGGGGTAGTACGCCTCCTCCGAAAACAGCGCCGGCGGGGCGGTCAGGCAGGCAAGGTCGGGCGCCATGGCGGTCAGCTCGTACAGTATGTAGGCGCCGTCCTCCGTCTCCTGCGCACCCGAAGAGAAAGGGGAGCGGTGGTCAAGGGTCAGGCTTGCTCTGCGCGGGCGCGCCCCATCGGCAACCGTCAGAGCGCGGTTGAGAGAGGAGAAAAACATATTTTCCGCGCTCTCGTCAATGTCCGAGAGGTCCTCCGCAAACGCAAGGCTTGCCGCCGCGGCTTTACATTCCGCAAGGGTCATTGCCCGCCTCCTTTACGAAAGCTTGGTGGCGCCGCTCACCGCGCTGCCGGAGTCAACCGCCAGCAGGATATGCTTGTAGGAGCCAAAGCCCACGCCGAAGCGGCATCTGCCGTTCCAGATATAGTTGCCGGTGTGGTGGTCGCACCAGCTGCTCACGGTCAGCGGAACGCGGTTGAAGAACATATTGCCGCACAGGTTCTTGTTCGCCTCGCGGGACATGATCATCACGCGGTCGTCATCCGTCTGCCAGTTGGGCATCACAATGATGTTCCAGTTGCCGAAGTGCAGGTTGATGTCGTTGTAGCCGTTGCCCGTCGCCCCCTCGGAGCCGCATACTTTCTTGGCAATCGCCTCTGCCGCCGGGCGGTTACCGGGCAGGATCAGCGTGTCGGCGGTATAGCCCAGAACGTCTCCGTTTTCATCTTTCATATTGCGGATCTTCGCCGCAAGGTTGGACAGCGCTTCCTCAAACACGGAGGTGGAGGAAACGCGGTTGTCGGAGGCGTCGGTGTGGCTGAAGATATCGCCGTAATAGTAGTTGGACTGCGTGCCGCTTGCCTTCTTGCCGCCCCACTTGTGAGAGGAGGAGAAGAGCGCCAGCCCGTCGGGCGCCGTCAGGTCAAGGGTTGCCTTGGCGAAGGTGCCGCTCTTGGCGGTTGCGTGAGAAAGCGCGTACTCGCAGATCTTGTGCTGGGTCTTGTAGTACGCGCGGGTGAAGTTTTCCGCACGGCGTTTGGCGTCCGCCGCCACGCCGTAATTTGCGTCCTCCATCATCTCGGCGGTGATGGTAAACTCCTTCATGAACTGAATGTGCTCGATGAACTTGCGGTAGGTCTCCTGCATATCGTCGTTTTCGGCGCCGGCGCCCTCCACAGCCGCCTGAAAGACGTCAAACTCGTTCTGCCCGACGATGGTCTCGCCGAACTTGTTGGACTTCTCCACATTGAACAGCCAGTCGCGGATGCCGCCCTGCTTGGTCTGCAAATCCGACTCATGCTCGATGACCATTTTGATGGGGGTTTCCAGCTTGCCGATCTGGGCGTTGTTCACCCCCGAAGATTTGGAAAATAAAATTGCCATGTCATATCTCTCCTTTTCAGAATGTTACCAGGATTTTGTCGCCGGACGCGGCGGCGCCCGCAAGATCCCATACCGTTGCCACACCGCTTGCCGTGGTGGCGGTTACGCCCTGCCCGTCCGTTGCCAGGGTCACCTTATCGCCGATATGCAGGCTCGTGGGTGCCGCGCCCACGGGGCACTCGAAAATCATGCCGTCCGAGACGGGATAAGCGGTCAGGGGTGCCTGTTCGGCGGCGGGGGCGGTATAATCCGCGGCGGCAATATAGGTCGGCTTTTCCGTGGCGCCGCACTTGGTCAGCGCGCCGCCGGAGAGGACGAGCGCCTCGCCGACGGAATAGCTTTCAGAGGCGGTGGTCGCAAGTTTTACAGGCTCCGCCTGGTTGGTGCGACCGTTGAGAATTTTCACTAAACGAAACATATCGTTCTCCTTTGTATTGTGATGATTTGATAGTCAGGCGCGGCATTTGGCGTACAGGCGCTGAATGTCGCTTTCGCTCATATCCGAAAACAGCTCCTTTGCCTGCGCCATCTCGGAAGCGCTCATCATGGCGGGGTTGCCGCTTGCGGGGCGCGGTACGGCGGTTTGCAAATGGGAGCGGTTGTCATAACCCCCGGAGCGCAGCGCCACGCCGTGGCAGGCAGCCCAAAAAGCCTCCTCCACGCTCAGACCCGCGTCCCGCAGGGCGCCGTAACGCGCCGCGTTCGGCAGCTCCGACAGGTGTCCGAACCCGGCGAGCGCCGGCGCGATCCGCTGAATTTCGGCAAGGTCCTCCGCCGCCAGGCGGGCGTAATCCACCGCCGGCGCCGTCTCCGGAATTGCTTCGCCGTCTCCCGTAGCCGACTCCGGCACCTCTTGGGTCAGGGAAGCCTGCTCTGCGGGCGCAGCATTTTGCGTCTCGCCGACAGGATTTTGTATCTCCCCCATCGTCTGTATCGGAGCGCTTTGCTCCGCGGGCGGGGTCTGTGTGATGATCGTCTCTTCCATGCCGCTCCTCCTCAGCGCTTCACGCGCAGGTCTTCGCCGCTCTTGCGGCTGCCTTTCGGCTCGTTCTTCTCACGGTGCGGCGCCTCGATCTTGCCGCCGTGATTGGTTGCATAGGGGTTCTGCTTTTTCATTTTGTTTTTCATGGTGTTCTCCTTTTTTGATCAGTAGGCTATATGATGATTCTGATTCTGCTCCTGCACGGCGCGGGTCGCGGCGTCCGCCAGTTCTCCGGCAACCTCGTCTCCCACCCCGCACGCCAATGCATAGGCGTACGCGGAGTCCCGCGGCAGATTCAGCTCCACAAGGCGGCGCAAAATCGTCACCCGTTGCTTGACGGCGGTGGTGCTGGCGGCTTTGTTTGCCATCTGCCCCACCAGTGTGGCGGTCAGCGTGGCGGTGTCCTTGTCCAGTCCCGACGTAAGCGCGTATGCGTAAGCGGTGTCAAAATCGCTCACGCCCTTGTTCTGCAACTCTCCGACCATGCTCTTTGCCGTCTTTCCCTCTTTGAGCAGGTAGTCGGCGTAGCCGGAGATATTCTGTTGCACGTCCTGCGTGCGCTGTCGTTCGGCTTGCTCCAGCGCGCTTTGGTATCGGTCGCGGACGCCCTCGGCGAGAAGCTTGCTGTATCCGCTGTCATCGAGGCCCTTGCGGGCGAGCTTCTCGGCGGTGGCGCCGTATTCCGAAAGAGAGCGCGCGTAGGTATTCTTCGCCGCCGTCACCGCCTTGGCATACGCCACCTCCGGGTCGGCATTGCTTTGCGCGAGATAGCGCGCATACGAGGCGGAGGTGCCGCCGCGCAGTTTTTCATACAGTTTCAGGTATTCCGCAATCTCCGGATTCTTCACCGTTGTACTGCCCGTTGTACTCACCGTCACTCTCTCCTTTCCTGCGTATCAGATCCAAGAAATACGCGACGTTTTCTTTCGCAAAGGGATAGTGGGAGCGCTCCTGGTTCTGCCAGTAGCGCAGAAGCGTTGCGTAGTCGGCAGGGTCGCCGAGCGTGCCCGCCTGCAGATTTTCAAGGTTTTTCTCCCACATTTCCTCTCTTTGCTGTTCCGGCCCGCCGGACAGATCCACCGAGAAGAGATACCCGTCGTCATAGTAATACAGATCCCGCGCGGGGTCGTACTCCAGAAAATCGTATCGGTTAAAGGTGGACTGGCGCTTGACCCCGAAACAGTCGGTGTAACTGAGCACCCGCGGCTCGTCCGCGTAAGCGAGGTAATGCTCGAAAATCAGGCGGTCGATGGCGGCATAGGCGGTATACTTCATGCGCCGCTTGGATTCCAAGCGCCCCGCCGCCTGGCGGATTCGGATCTGTCGCGCGTAACCGGACTCGTTGTGGGTGGTGTCAAGCCCCTGATACGCGTCGGAAATGCCGATGACGCGCTTGGCGTGTTCGTACAGTCGCTCCGCCTGCGCGATGTCCTGCGCGATGTCGGGGGTGGTATCCACGGTGCCGTAATTGGCGGCGCTCTCTCCGGGTCTGAGGCGGATGACCTGTCCGAAAATCGCGTTGTTGAGCGTGACGGAGGCGTCCTCCGGCACAAGAGGCGTGATCCCGGAGCGCATCAACTTCTGCATAATCCGGCTCTCCACCTTGTTGATCTGCTGCTGCTCCGGCCGCAGGAATTCACAGTCCGACTGCCCCAGCAGCTGCTTGTCGGCGCTGATGTTGCGGCGGATCACGATGGGAAAAGAATGCGGTTGGTAGTACGGCAGTCTGGTCGGCACCTCGTAGCACCCCTCGTCCCCCTCTCCGCCGAATACGGTGGTGGTGGCGGGAATGCAGTTGTTGTCGCTGAGGAAAATGGGATGGGTAAGAGTTTCCCCGTCAAGGTCCCTTAGCTCCCGCTCCGGCTTTTCGCACCGGCAGAGATTCACACGCTGCCCGCATTTTTTGCAGAAGCAGTCCTTGCGCCTGTAATACCGCTCCACGTCCGAGAGAATCACGTCTCCCGACCATGCGAAACGGCAGACCTCGCCCGCCTCGTCCCGCCAGAAGCAAACCACCAGCGTCACGGTGTCGTCGTCCGCACGGCACAGCCCCTCCTGTTCGGTGGCGGCTTTCCGCGCCTGCTCCGCCGTGATATGATAGCGCCTGCACAGCTCGTCGCGCGTGGTGATGAACCGCAGGAAGCAGTACTCCATATCCTCCACGCGGTAGATGTTCGGCTGCGGCACGAAGTCCTCGGGACTGATGCAGCTGACCTTCACGCCGCCGACCTCGCCCGCGTCCACGCGCTCGCTGTCCCATTCCACCAGCCAGACGCTGCCGCCGAAGATATAGGTATAGCGCTCGTCCATATCGTTGAATTCCTCAAAGGGCAGCTCGTCCCGCACCTTGGCGCACAGGCGTTCGATTGCCGTGGCGTTATGGTCATGGCGCACGCTGTACCGCTTGGCGTCCACCTTCGGGGCGGGGATATCGGAGTTGATCTGACTCTCGATGATTTCATAGGTAATGTTCCGCACCGCCTGCGCCCTCTCGGCGCTGCCGTCGATCTCGTCGCTGCCGCAGTATTGGTTCCAGTGGCGCGTCAGGCTCGCCGCAACGTCGCTCCGGCTGTTCTTGGCGCTCTCATACAGCTCCGAAAAGAACCTCAGGCGGTCGGTGTGCTTGTCAATATACATCTTCTGTCCTTTCTATGTGGGAAAAGAGGGAGTTCCCCACCGCCTGCGCAGATATTCCCTCTCCTCCTCGCCTGCCCGCTCGTAGTCCTCCATCAAGTCCGGCGACCAGACCGCCGACGCCGGCGAGGGCGGATCGGCGGGGCGGCTGTAATAGATGGCGAACCCGCGCAGGGCGTCGGGTGCGTGGGTGATGCTGTGCGGCTCGGTCAGCGTGTCGGTCGGGCGCAACGGGTCGATCTGCAACATCGGCAGACACCGGATCAGCTCCGTACACGTCCTGAAAATGTGCAGACGCGCCCTCCCTTCGCCGTCGCGGCGCAACAGCTCCTTGACGGAAAGCCAGCCTGTTTCCCTGTCGTTTGCGGTCTTGGTGAAATGAAGTCCGTTCTCCGCGAACAGGAGCGCCTTGCTGCGCCCGCTCTCCTGACTGCGCGCCCAGAGATCGGGCGGGGCAAGGGTGGCATAAATGCGCTCCTCGGGCGGGGTGGCTTCCAGAATTTTCTCCGCGGCACGGGAAACAATCAGATCCGACTCACACAGTTCCCGATAGACATACGCGTTCCGTTCGTGATCCACAGCCACCCACAGGCAAGCCAGGCGGTCAAGCCCGTAGTCAATGGTGCGATAGCGCCGCCATTCGGCGGGCAGAGGAAGCGGGTCGCAGGTGTGCGTTTCATAAGAGAACTCCGTGAAGTACTGTCCTTCAAAAATGTTCCAGTCTCCCCGCAGAAGCGCCCTCTGCTCCCTCTCCGGCAGTGCCAGCAGCCGCCGACGATAGTCGGGGTCGGCGCGCGTCAGGAACAGGTTGTCATCGATTTTTGACGGTATGAAAACCCTTGTGCTGCCGTCCGCCGCTTCAAAGACGGTTTCGGGCGGCGCAGGGTCGACAAACCGCGCCTTGACCCACCCGTGGCCCACGCCGCCGGGGTTGGTCGAGGACTTGATTTGCTTGGGGTAGCCGTTCGCGCCGCGCACACGGGAAATCAGATAAAGGTACTGAAATTCCGTGAAATGCGTCAGCTCGTCAAAGCGTACCACGTCGTATTCCGCGCTCTGATACTGAAATACGTCGTTTTCGTTTGCGCAGTAACCGAAGTCGATCAGGCTCCCGTTCGGGAATCTGCCCGTGTGCGCCGTCGCATGGTAGGTATATACCGTGCGCGGGAACAGGGTCAGACTCACGCGGATGAGGGACTTTTCAAGCTCGGCAAACGTCCGCCGCAGGATCAGCTGCTTGGAAGCGGGATAGCGCAGGGCAAAGAGGAAGGCGTCGATGAGCTGTCCGTAGGATTTGCCGCCCCCGGCAGCACCGCCGAACAGCACTTCTGTCGCGCTCGCGTCCAGAAATTGCTTCTGTTTGCGCGTCACGCGCAGCTTCATTCGACCACCTCCACCGTGACGGAGAAACTCTGTTCCGCCTGCTCCTCGCCAAGCCCGAACAGGGTTCCCAGAAGGTATTTGGCGGTGCTCGCGTCATACCGTTTTGCCAAAGCGCCGCGTATCAGGGCGGATTTCTGCCTCTCCCGGCATTCCTCCCACGCGGCGGCAAAAGTCGACTGCTCGCGCCGCCAAGCCTCCAGCTCCCTCATCGGCACCCCGATCTTCATCGCAAACGATGCAAAGGTAGGGAACTCCGGCGTGGACTCGTCCGAAAAATATTGGAGCATCTGCCGCTCAAAGCATTGACTGTACGCCATTCGTCTCTCCTTTCTCTTTCGCTTGTATCGGGGCTGCTCGGGTTGCCCCTCGCTTTCACCGCATCTCCATTCTAAGGCGGCGGCGCCTGCCGTCGGGCTCATTTGCCACGGAACCGAAAAGGTCTTTTTCGGGGGGTAAAACAAAATAAGGCGGGCTGCCGCCCGCCGCGTATATGCACTTGTCCCGCCCCTGCCCCGAAAAACAAAGCGTTGCCTGAAATGCAAGGCGTTTCGCCGTTGTTCTGGCGCCTGCTTTTCTCTCGGTGAAAACACCCTGACCGACCTGGCCCGGCTCTCCGCAGCCCGCCGCTGACCAAGCGAAACGATGCGAAACCATGCGATTTTTCCCCGCCTGCAAATCCCTCTTTTCGCACCCAGTCGCTCTCCTTTGCACACTCCGTTCCCCCTGCGCCCTCCTCCCTCTCCGCCCCGCCTGTTTCGTCTCCGCTCCTTTTCGTCTGTCCTCCATGCCGCACTCCCCGTTTTTTATCCGGTCCCGTTTTACGCTATATTCGCTTATTACTCTAATATAGCGTACACAAAAACCAAATATATGGTAAAATTTAATGGAAGAATCCGTAAATACCAAATAAGGAGGTTCGCACCGTCAATGAAAAAAACAGATTATAACGGTCACAAAAACGTCATCTCGTCTGCTTTGAAAAACCTGCGCACCTCGCGCGGAATGTCGCAGGGGCAATTGGCTGCAAAACTGCAAACCTACGGTATCTCGATCGACCAGCAGATGGTGAGCAAGATCGAGCACAACGCCCGCATGGTCACGGATTATGAGCTTGTCTATCTCTCGGCTGCGCTCGGCGTCACCCCGGCGGAGCTGCTTCCCGCATTGGACGCCCTGTAACGGCTGCTCCGCCGCAAGCTGCGCACCTGTCCGTCCGCTGTCCCGCCGCGCGGTCACATCCCCCGCCGCAGGCTTTCTCATTACACACCGCCCCTGCGGGGCGACAAGAAAGGATACCCATATGAAAAAATTCGCGCTTTCATTTTCCGTATGTCTGGTTCTGCTCGCGATTTTCCACCTCTTGGTCTTTCTGCTTCCCTTTACGCACAGCACCACGTTCTGGATCATCTATGCCTTTACACTGCTTGCCCTGCTCATTCAGACGGCGCTGACCTGCGCGCAGGCGTCTTCCCGCGCCCCCGCCACCCGCTTTCTGAAAATTCCGGCATTCGCGGTCTCCTCGGTGTATACCGCTGTGCAGCTCATTGCCTGCGCGATCATGCTGCCCTTTGCCGCAAAACTCGCGCCGCAGTACGCTGTTCTGATTCTTTCCATCCTGTTCGGGGTAGCGCTGATTTTCCTGCTGCTTACCCTCTTCGCAAAAGATGAAGTCCGCGCGCTGGAGACTGCCGGCCGCGTCAACCGTTACCCGATGCGCGCCCTCGCCACGGAAGCGGACGCCCTCGCCAATGCCGCCCCCGCCGGCTTGAAAGGGCAGCTTGCGGATCTCGCCGCCGCCCTGCGGTACAGCCCTGCCAACCCCGCGGCGAACACCGCGGAGTGCGACGCTGGACTCGCCGCCGTCATCGCGGAGCTGAAAGGCGCGCTTTCCGACCCCGAGAAGGCGGAGAAGCTGATTGCCGACGCAAACGGTCTTGTCTCCGAGCGCAACCGCGTCGTCAACCTGAGCAAATAATTTTCCGCTACTCCGTTATCCGGAAAAACAGAAAAAGCAGAGGTTCGTCCTCTGCTTTTTCATGCTGATTCTTTTATGACAGGCTTCAAACGGCTCACTCGCCGGCTTTTCCCGCCGGCACCCGTTCTTCTGCCCCGCCCTCGCGCGGTTTTCTGCGACGGCGGCGGGTGCGGGTCTTGCGCCGCACCTCTCCCTCTTTGAGCTTTTCACGGTAGGCGGCGACTGTTTCCTCATCCGCCTCGACCAGAAGCTTGCGGGCGCGCCACGTCTCGTTGAAGTTGCGGTGCAGCTTCAGGCTCATCAGCATCTGCCCGTGCTCCCGACAACCCAGCAGCACCGTATATCTCTGCCCCTTGGAATGCAGGGTGCGATCCATCACGGAAAGGGTCGCGCCGCACATCGGGCAGGCGGGCTGTGCCACCGCGGGGCTGGCAAGCAGATCCCCGATCTCCGGGAATCCCTCCTCCCCCGTATCGGCGTTGCCGATCTCGGTTTCCTCAAGATAAGAGCCGTTCTTCTGAGAATAGTTCTCGATGCCCTTTTCAATATCCATCTTCGCGGCTACTTGCGCCGTGAAATACGCGTCGTTGAGGGCGTCATGCGCGGGCAGGGTCTGCTCGATATGGAAGTGTTCCATGGCGAATTCCAGCGAACGCTGCTTGGAAACGCCGTCGGTCTGCGCGTTGAAAATGGGTTGCAGGTCATACACCCTGTCCAGCCACGCGGTGTCGCGCCCGTGTACCCGCAGATTGTCCTTCAGCATGGGGATATCGTCGGGACCCCATGTCAGGAACGCGAAATCGTTTCCGCACCAGCGGTGGAATCTCTCCGCCGCCTCCGGCAGGGGAACGCCGCCGTTGATCATATCCTGCGTGATACCCGTCAACTGTCTGACATGACGATGTATCTTGCGGAAGAACTGCGGTTTGACAATGACGCTGTAACTGCCGCAAAGCCGGAGCGATTCGTCCAGTTTCACCGCGCCGATCTGGATGACTTCCCCGCGCAGGCGGGCGCCCAGACGTTTCTGTACCGCCTGCGACTGCTCGGCGTACGCCTGGTTCCACTCCAGGTCAAGAGTAATATAAAACATGAATATGAAATCTCTTTCCGCCGCGTCCGCGGCTAATTCACCTGACGGCACCGCGCTGCGGCGGCGCCTGTCGGCAGTGCGCCCGGCAAAGTACCCAACACGCTGTTGAGTATACTACATCCGGGGCGCGCCGTCAAGTGCGCGGATGCCAAAAATCCCCGATTTTCTTGCCTTTATTTGACCTTTGTCAGCGCGGAGCCATGCAGATATGCCTTTTCTTTGCCGCGTTGTCGCCGCGGCTTTTTTAATTCTTCCCCGACTTCCGTGACGGGAGCGTTCCGCCGCTTTACACGCCCGCCTCGCTTTTTTCCGTCGGGCGTGGCTCCGGGGATCTATTCATAAAAACAACATTGTATTTTCGGCGGGGTTATGCTATACTATACTGAAACCGTGAAACACGACTGAAGCGGGCGCCGGGTTCCCCGCGCCGCCTGCAAGTACGCTTCGGAGAGGAGACTTTATGTTCGGCTATGTCAAGCCTTATCGCCCCTCGCTCGTGGCGGGCGACTATGAGTTCTACCGCGCCGTATACTGCGGCGTCTGCCGCTCCATGAAGCGTTTGACAGGTCCGCTGACCTCCTTTTCCCTGAGTTACGATTTTGTGTTTCTCGCGCTGGTGCGGCTTCTGTGCGGTGAAAACCACGTCAGGATTGTCCCGCGCCGCTGTATCGCGCACCCGCTTCGCCGCCGTCCCATGCTGACCGACAGCGCCGCCGTGGATTACGCCGCAAGGGTCAGCGCCATTCTGATTTACTACAAACTGCTCGACGACAAACGGGACAAGCGTTTCCTCGGAAAGCTGCCGCCCTCCGCCGCCCTGTCGGTCTTCTCCCGTGCCCGCCGCCGCGCCGCCCTGCCGGAGCTGGACGAACGCATTGCCGCCCACCTTGCGGCGCTCTCCGAAGCGGAGAAGCAGGGGGTGGCGTCGATCGACATCCCCGCCGGGATATTCGGAGAGCTGCTCGGAGACATCTTCGCCTATGACGCGCCGCAGGAGCACGCCTGCGCGCTGTGGGAACTCGGCAATACGGTCGGCAGATTTGTCTACGCCGCCGACGCCGCCGAGGATTTCGAGGATGATCTACGCAGCGGCAACTACAACCCTTATGTCAGAATGTACGGGGGCGCGCTCACGCCGGACGCCCGCCGGGATATTCATGACGCCCTGCTTTGCATTCTCGCCGAGGGGGAAGCCGCGTGGAAGACCCTGCCTTTCGGCGAAACCGTGACCATGCGCCGCCTGATTGAAAACATCCTCTATGACGGCTTGCCCCGCCGCGTTGCGTTTCTCCTGACAGGCGAGAAGCGCCCCTCCCGCACCCCGCGTCCCTATGACGGCGTTCTGCCGTAATCACAGGAAAGGACAGAGAGAAAAAGAATGAATAAAAATCCCTATGAAGTGCTGGGCGTCAGCCCCAACGCCACCGATTCGGAGATCAAAGCCGCATACCGGGAACTGGCGCGTAAATATCACCCCGATAACTACTCCGCCGACGACCCTCTCGCCCATTTGGCGGAAGAGAAGATGAAAGAGGTCAACGAAGCGTACGACACGATTATCCGCGCCCGCAACGGCTCCTCCTCGTCCTCCTACGACGCGTCGTCCCCCTTTTCCTACATCCGCAGCCTGCTGGGTCAGAATAACTTTGCGGCGGCGGAAAGCGAGCTGGATAAAATCATGCCGGACGCCCGGAACGCCGAGTGGCACTTTCTCAAGAGCATTTGTCTCGACCGTCGCGGCAGACCGAACGACGCCATGACCGAACTGGATATTGCCTGCCAGATGGACCCCGGCAACCGGGAGTACGCGCAGTCGCGCGACATTTACCGCAACCGCGCGGGTCGTTACGGGAACGCATACCGCACCAACGCCTACGGCAACGCGGGGCAGCGCTCCGCCGCGAACGACGTCTGCAACTGCTGCTCTAATCTGATCATCGCAGACTGCTGCTGCGAGTGCATGGGCGGCGATCTGTGCCGCTGTATCTGACACCCCTCCGCTGCGCGCCGGCAACAGGCGGCAGCCATGAACCGGGGCGCCCGCAGAATACCGCGCCCACCTATGTGCGGCGAACGGTTTTTCACACCCGACAAGGAATCAGAACATGATCAAACGCACCAAAAAGCTCACCCTTTCCGCGGCGCTCACGGCGCTGATCACGGTACTGCTCTATCTCGGCTCCCTCATCGAGGTGCTGGATCTGGTGACCGTGTTCCTCGCCTGCGTGTTCGTCGCGTTTGCCGTGCTGGAACTCGGCGGGTGGTGGTACTGGATGGTCTGGGCTGCCTCCGCGCTGCTCTCGGTGCTGCTGCTCCCGAACAAATTCGCGGCGATCGAATACCTGATGGTGGGGCTTCTCACGATTCTCAAGAATTTTCTCGAAAGGCTCCCGCCGCTCCCGCAGTGGCTTCTGAAATTTCTGTCCTTCAACGCGCTTTACGCCGGGATGCTGTGCCTGTTTTTCTTTGTGCTCGGCGTGGAGAACGATAGTCTGGTATTCTTCGGAGTCACCGTCCCCCCTTATCTGTTCCCGGCGATCCTCGCGGTGCTCGGCAATCTCTGCTATCTGCTCTATGACATTCTCCTCACCCGTCTCATCGCGCTTTACCTTGCAAAATACAGTGACCGCGTGCGCCGCTGGCTGACGCGCGGCTGAACGCAAACATAAAGGATTTTCTATGACAAAAGTAGGCTTTATTTCCCTTGGCTGCTCCAAAAACCGCATCGATACCGAGGTCATGCTTCATTCCCTTGCCGAAGCGGGGTATGAACTGGTGGCGGACGAAACCAAAGCGGACATCGTGGTGATCAACACCTGCGGCTTTATCGAAAGCGCAAAGCGGGAATCGATTGAAAACATTCTCGACATCGCGTGGCTCAAGGAGCACGGGTCCCTCAAAGGGATCGTGGTCACCGGCTGCATGGCGGAGCGCTACCGCGAGCAGATCTTCTCCGAAATGCCCGAGGTGGACGCTCTGGTGGGTGTCGGCTCTCTCGACCGCATCATCGAAGCGGTGAAAAAGGTGGAGGCGGGTGAAAAATTCTCCGCGTTCGACGATAAGGAGCGCTCCGCCCTCGGCGGGGAACGCATTCTCACCGAAGGTCCCTATTCGGCTTACCTGAAAATCGCGGAGGGCTGCGACAACCGCTGTACCTACTGCGCCATTCCCCTGATCCGCGGCAGGCTCCGCTCCCGTCCCATCGAGGACATCGTGGAGGAAGCCAAGCGCCTGGAAGCGGCGGGCACAAAGGAGCTGAACCTCATCGCGCAGGACACCTCGCGTTACGGGCTGGACCTCTACGGTTCCTACCGCCTTGCGGACCTGGTGCGCGCCATCTGCCGCGAGACCTCCATTCCGTGGATTCGCCTGCTGTACTGCTACCCGGACAAGATCACCGACGACCTGATCGCCGAGATGAAAACCAATCCGCGCCTGTTGCCCTACATGGACATTCCGGTGCAGCATATCAACGACCGGATTCTCACCGCCATGAACCGGCACGGCAACGCCGCGCTGATCCGTTCCACGATTGCCCGCCTGCGCGCCGCGATCCCGGACATCACCCTGCGCACCACCGCCATTGTCGGGTTCCCCGGCGAGACGGACGAAGAATTTGAAGAACTCTGCGCCTTTATCAAGGAAATGCGCTTTGACCATTTCGGCGCGTTCACCTATTCCGCGGAGGAGGACACCCCCGCCGCCGCTTTCCCGAACCAGATTGACGAGCAGGTAAAGCAGGACCGCTACGACATTCTCATGCGCACCCAGCTTCCGATTTCCGAGGAGCTGCAACGCGCGAAAATCGGCAAGACCCTGACCGTGCTCTGCGAGGGGTACGACCGTGCCGCCTCCACCCACGTCGGGCGGAGCGCCGCCGACGCCCCGGACATCGACGGGAAGGTGTTTTTCTCGGCACCGCACCGTGTAAAGCCCGGTGAATTCGTGCAGGTACATATCACCGATTCCCTCGACTATGACCTGGTCGGCGAACTCGTCAAAACCCGATAAATTCAATCCCGGAGGAAACGCAAATATGAGCGACAACAAGCAGCCTCAAGCACCCCGTCTGATGAACGTACCGAACATCCTGTCTCTTGTCCGCATGGTTCTGGTCCCCGTCTGTATCGCCGCCATTCTGTATATGCCCGCCCTGTGCCGCGGCATCGCGGACAATACCCTGCGCACCTGGCTGATCTGCCTGATTCCGGCGGTCATTTTCATCATCACCTCTCTGACCGATCTGCTGGACGGCAAGATCGCCCGCAAATACAATCTGATCACCGATTTCGGTAAATTCATCGACCCCCTCGCCGATAAATTCATGGTGTTCGGAATACTGATAGCCGTCCTCTCGTCGGAGGTTTACGTCGGGATCCGCCCCGTGTTCGTGTGGGTATGCGCGATCGTCATGCTGCGGGAGCTGGGTGTCACCTCCCTGCGCCTCGTGGTTGCCTCCCGGGGCGTGGTCGTCCCCGCCTCGTGGTGGGGCAAGGTCAAAACCACCATGCAGATCATTTCCCTCGTCGTCATTCTCATGGAGCCGGTTCTGATACTTCCCTTTGTCAATCCCGCCGATTCCTTCTCCCTTGTGGCGGACGGGCATCTTTTCTCCTACCTCGCCATGGCGGCGATCACCGTCACCACCGTCGGCTCCGGCGTGGATTATCTCGTGCATCTGTGGCCCTACGTCAGCGGGAAAAAATAATCGCCGTACCACTGCGGCCGCTCTTGACGCCGAGGGCTGATACGGGCATGATGCGAAATTACTTTCCCGTTTTCGGAAATAACTCTTTACAAAACGGAAAAACCATGTTATAATCTCGTTTGGTTTCCCCACCACGGTTTACGGATAAAGGCGCGGCACACCGCGCGTATCACCCGCCGTTTGCTGTGATGCGGGAGCAAATAAACCGCGGCGCCGCCGCAGAAAGGTGAAACAAGATGGATAAGGAACTCAAGCAGCAGATCATTGCGGACAACCGTACCAAAAAGAACGATACCGGTTCGCCCGAAGTGCAGGTTGCCATCCTGACCAGCAGAATCAACACCCTGACCGAACACATGAAGAAGAACCCCAAGGACTTCCACTCTCAGAGAGGTCTGTCCAAGATGGTCGGTAAGAGAAAGAACCTGCTCGGTTATCTCCAGAAGAAGGATATCAACCGCTATCGCGAAATCATCAAAAAACTGGGTCTGCGTAAGTAAGACCCGCACAGGACGGGGAAGGCGGTATCACTCGCGTTCCCCGTTTTCTCTCCATTCCGCGTTCCCGGCACGGAGATTTATAGCAGTTAATCAAGCATGGTCGCGGCTTGATTAAGTGCTATGGCTCCTGCCCGAACAAATATATCTACCGAAAAGGAGCTACTCATGTCAGAAGCACAGCACAAAGTATTTGACAACTACAAGGTATACAATTATACCTATGCCGGCCGCCCGCTGGTGGTCGAAACCGGAAAAATGGCAGGGCTGGCAAACGGCGCCTGCATGATCCATTACGGCGACACCTGTATTCTCGCCACCGCGACCGCTTCCGCCGCACCGCGCGAGGGCATCGACTTTCTGCCCCTGTCCGTGGACTACAATGAAAAAATGTACGCCGTCGGCAAAATCCCCGGCGGTTACCTCAAGCGTGAGGGTAAGCCCTCCGAAAAGGCGATTCTGACCTCCCGCGTCATCGACCGCCCGGTGCGCCCCCTGTTCCCGAAGGATCTGCGCAACGACGTTGCCCTGTCTCTCGACGTCATGTCGGTTGACCCCGATTGCTCGCCCGAGATCACCGCGATGATCGGCGCGTCCATCGCCCTCTCCATCTCCGACATTCCGTGGAACGGACCGATCGGCGGCGCCTTCATCGGTATGGTGGACGGCGAATATGTGGTGAACCCGACCGCTGAACAGCGTGCGAAATCCACGCTGGAGCTGACCGTGGCTGCCTCCATGAAAAAGGTGGTCATGATCGAAGCCGGCGCAAAGGAAGTCACCGACGACGAGATGTTCGACGCCATTATGCTCGCGCACAAGGAAATCCGCAGCCTGCTGGAATTCATCAACGGCATCATCGCCGAAATCGGCAAGCCGAAGTTCTCCTATCCCTCCGGCGAGCTTGACCACGATATGTTCGACGAGATTTTCGCTTATTGCGAAACCCGCGTCATGGAAGCGCTCGACACCGACGACAAGAACGTGCGCGACGCGCGTCTCCAGCCCATCATCGAGGACATCGCTGCTACCTTCTCCGAGAAGTACCCCAACCTGTCCGTTCAGCTCCCCGAGCTGATCTACAAGATTCAGAAGAAGATTGTCCGCCGCTGGCTCATCAACGACAAGAAGCGTGTGGACGGCAGACGGATGGACGAAATCCGTCCCCTCGCCGCAGAGGTCGGTCTGCTGCCCCGTACCCACGGTTCGGGTATGTTCACCCGCGGTCAGACGCAGGTGCTTTCGGTTGCCACCCTCGGCACTCTGTCCGACGCGCAGAAGCTCGACGGCTTGGACGACGAATCCTCCAAGCGCTATATGCACCAGTACAATATGCCCGGTTACTCCACGGGTGAAGCCAAGGCTGTCCGCAGCCCCGGCAGACGTGAGATTGGTCACGGCGCGCTCGCAGAGCGCTCCCTGATACCCGTGCTGCCCTCCGAGGAGGAATTCCCCTACGCCATCCGCGTGGTCTCCGAGGTGCTGTCCTCCAACGGTTCCACCTCGCAGGCGTCGGTCTGCGGCTCCACCCTTGCGCTCATGGATGCAGGCGTTCCGATCAAGGCGCCCGTTGCCGGTATCTCCTGCGGCTTGATCACCGAGGACGACGGTTCCTGGACAACCATGATCGATATCCAGGGGCTTGAAGACTTCTACGGCGATATGGACTTCAAGGTCGCCGGTACCCACAAGGGAATTACCTCCATTCAGATGGACCTGAAGATTGACGGTCTGACCCCCGAGATCATCCGCGCGGCTCTCGAAACCACCCATGCCGGCAGAGATTATATCATCGATGAATTCCTGCTGAAAGCCATTCCGGAGCCCCGCAAGACCCTCTCTCCGTATGCGCCCAAGATGGTCACCATTCATATTGACCCCGATAAGATCCGCGAGGTCATCGGCAGCGGCGGCAAGGTCATTCAGAAGATCGTTGCCGAAACCGGCGCCAAGATCGACATCAGCGACGACGGCACCGTCTGCATCGCGGCGGTGGAGCAGAAGTCCATCGACACCGCCAAGACGATCATCGAAGCAATCGTGTTCGAGCCTGTCGTGGGCGAGATCTACGAGGGGGTTGTCACCCGTATCGTAAAGAGCAAGGACGACGAAACCAAGGACGTCGGCGTGATTGTCGAGTACGCACCCGGCAAGGATACGCTGGTTCACATCTCCAAGCTGCAAAAGGCGCGCACCGAGCGTTGCGAGGACGTCTGCAAGATCGGCGATACCGTCCGTGTCAAGTACATGGGGATCGACAAGAAGGGCAGACAGGACTTCTCCATGAAAGACGCCGAATAATCCGGCGCCGCCCCGTCAGCACAAAACAGGATATTTCAAATCAAGGCAGTGAATTCATTTCACTGCCTTTTTGCTTTGTTTCAGTCAGAAAACGTCCGAACTTCCGATTCCATGTCAGTTTGAGGTGTCCTATGAAGCAATCGTCCCCCGCCCCGAAGAAACGCCTTGCCCCCGAAACCTTCAATATGCTGTGCGCCGTCGCTTTTCTTGTAGCAGCCGTTATGCTCGCGACCGGCGTTCACGCCCTGCTGAAATACAAGAGAGAACGCACCGCGGAAGCCGACCGCCTGAAAATCACTGCCGAAACCCCCGTCGACCGGGGAATTGCCTGCTGGCTTGAAAATCCCGTGCGCGGTCCCCTCGCCCTGTGCAGCCCAAACTGCCCGCGCAGCGAAGCGCAGGTGGACGCCACCGCCGGGGCTCTGATCTCTCTTTGTTCCTTCTCTGACGGCGCGGAGCCGTATCTGACGGCGTCGCCTACTCTGCAAGCCCAGCCCGAGGCAGTCATGGCGCTGCGGGATATGTGTTCTGCCCTCGCCCTGACCGGCGTCGCCGCTACCCCCGTGATTACCGAAGCATACCGGACCTACGATGCGGCGGGGACGATGGCGGGGAAAACCGATCTTCATACCGGATACGCCCTGACTTATACCCTGCGGGTCACAAACGGAGGTACCGCGCAGGATATCTCCCCCGCAAATGCGGATACCAACCCCGTCAGTGCGAGCGCCGCCCGCTGGATCCTCTCCAACCGTGCGCGTTTCGGCTTTATCGCCCCGCAGAGTGAGAATCCCGCGCATCTTCTGTACGTCGGTGCGGCGCACGCCGCCGCGATAGAGCAGAACGCGTGCACCCCGGAGGCGTACCTCGCCATGCTGCGCACCCACCCCCAGTCCTCGCCCTTGCAGGTCACAAACGGTACCCGCACATGGCGGATTTTCTATGTCCCGGCAGACCACGGCGTCGCCTCCGTCACCCTGCCGTCCACCCTGCCCTATACCGTCAGCGGAGACGGCTCCTCCGGCTTTGTCGTCACGCTCCTCGACGCCTGAGAAAATCATGGTGAAATCCGTCAGCCGGGATGGCTATCGGCAAGAAATCAATACCGTATCCATACGGAAAACGCATTTCTTTCCGATAGAGAAAAAGAACTTGCGGATTGCACGATTCCCATGATTTTTATACGGCAATTGATCAGACAAACTTTCCGCGTATGCTTTCTCGGATTCGGTACACGCTATGGGGCATAGGAGGAATGAATATGAAACGCAAACCGATACTTTTTGTTGCGGCACTCACCCTGTCCCTCTCGGTGCTTGCCGGGCTGACCGTGAGCGCATCCGCCATGCAGACAGACCTGCACCGCGCTACCGTGACCGGGCGCGCCGCCGTAACGGCGCAGGCAGACGCCGCGGTCATTACTTTTTCCGTTGAAACGCAAGGGGAAACCGCCGAAGCGGCGCAGGCGGCGAACACCGCTATTCTGACCGCGGTCAAAAACACGCTCCGCACGGGAGAAGCCCTGACGGAGTGCAACGTCAACCAATGGTGCTGCCCCTGCCCGGAGGAAGCGCGCGCCGATTTTCAGCGCACGATGGAATTGACAACCTCCGCCGCGGACGCGGAAGGGCGCGCAAAAGAGCTGCTGGCGTGCGGCGTGACGGGAGTGTACGGGACCCGCTATCGTCTTGGCGACGACAGCGCCGCCAGAGCGGAGGCGCTGCGCCTTGCGATCGCCAACGCCGAGGAAAAGCTGAAAGCCCTCGGTCTTGCCGACCTCAATACGGTGGAACTGCGGGAAATGCCCGCCATGCCGCCGTGCGACCCGTATGGAGAGTGTTCTCCTCGGATTCCCGTCATATGCGAGGTGTCTGTCACCGTCGCCGCCCGGCAGGAATGCCGGTAACTAAGAGCGTTCTTCGACGCTATGTTTCCGAAAGCCGCCCGCCCCAAGCGGGCGGCTTTGCTCATTCTTTTTGAGGACCTCCCTCATCTTGCATTTTAAGGGCGCGTATGTTAGAATAATAGTATCAAATCCGACCGCGCTGCGGTCAAAAGGAGTATCATGGAAGACAGATTCTACTCTCCCTCTCCCACCCTGCCAGATCTGCAGGAGTTGCGCCGCCGTTCCAACCGCGTCGGTCTGGCGTTTTTCGTGCTGTCGGCAGTATTCATTGCCGCCTCCAACATTGCGATACTCTTGTATCTCTTGGCGGCAAAAAACAACGGCTGGGAGCAGAATCCCCCGTGGCTGAATTTCACCGTGACCATGGTGGCGCTGTATTTGGTCGCCGCCCCGCTCGCCTACCTGCTGCTAAGGCGTGTTCCCTCACAGCCGCCCGCGCGGCGCCCCATCACCCCGCTTACCTTTCTCCTGTTTTTGCTGATCGCCTTCTTTTTCATGGTGGGCGGAAGCATTATCGGCAACGCCGTCAACGACATGGTTAGCCGATTTGTCGGCGCGGAGCAGGGCAGCGGTATCACGGAGGCAGTGGAAAGCTCTACCTTATGGCTTACCTGCGTGTATTCCCTGATAGTCGCCCCGCTCATGGAGGAGCTGCTGTTCCGCAAACTCCTGGTCGACCGTATCGCGCCCATGGGGCAGTGGGCTGCCATTCTGACCTCGGGTATCTTCTTCGGGCTGTTCCACGGGAACCTGGATCAGTTCTTTTACGCCGCCCTGCTCGGCTGTCTGCTGGCGTATATCTACCTCAATACCGGCAACGTCTTTGTCACCGTCGCCATACACGCGGTAATCAACTTCTTCGGCGGGGTTCTGCCCACTCTTGTTATGCATTTTGCCGCGCCCGGCGTCTCTGTGACCGATGCGCAGACGCTGCAACAGCTTTCTCAAAGCTCCCCCTTGGCGTTCCTCGCCATCAGTCTTGTCTCTTATCTTCCCTACGTGTTCGCCATCGCCGGTCTGATTGTCTTCATCAAATACTACCGCAAGTTGAAAACCTACATTGAGCCGTCTCCCCTCCCTGTGGGGACCCGTTTCAACACAGTGGCGTGCAACCCCGGTTTTATCCTGTTCTTCATCACCTGCTTCGGCGAAATGATTCTGACCATTATCACCTATATCATAGAAGCGCGCGCATGAACGCCGCCTTGCCCTCATATATATGTACCGGTATCCGCCGCGGCGGATACCGGTTTTTCTTGGGAGGCGGATATGAAGACAAAAGAAAAAGGATGTGCCACGCGCCTTGCGCGTGCGGCGCTGGCTC
Organism: uncultured bacterium; assembly: GCA_945920215.1. Lineage (GTDB taxonomy): Bacteria > Bacillota > Clostridia > Oscillospirales > CAG-272 > UBA1740. Next base: position 20,649 of record CAMEJM010000009.1, on the reverse strand, counting down.
TGCTGCTGTCCTGCGCGGCTCTCTCGGGGTGCGGCAAAGAACAGGCGTCCCCCTGCCCGGTGCAGTATGATTACCTCTCCGCGGATACGACCGCCTGCGGGACGATCCCGCCGGAATGCCTCCGGCACATCACCCTGTCCCTCCCCGCCTCCTGCCGCTATACCGCGCAAACCTACGATGACTATATGGCGCGTCTGCTCGCCGCCTATCCCAAAGTCTCCTATCTCACAGACCGCGCCGCGGCGGCAGAAGATACCCTGTGTTTTTACTATTCTATCTCCTGTGGAGAAGAAATGCTTGTGTCCTGTACCGCAGAGGACGGCGAAGCGGCGGAAATAGCGCTCGGAGGAGCCGATTTTCTGTCCCTTCCCGGCTTCAATGCACGGCTCGTTGCCGCTGTTCCAGGCTCCTCTCTGACGTTTTCCGTCACCGCCCCCGCAGATCACCCCATTGCCCTCCTCCGAGGCAAAACCCTGTCGGTGGAGGTCTTGCCGGTCTCCGTGCGGGTAGAGACCGTCCTGTCGGAGCCGGATGCGGACTATATTCTGCATACGCTCGGCTGGCAAACCGACTGCTCCGACCCGCAGACGGTCGTCGCCGCCTTTGAGGAGACGGTCAAAACAGAACTGCAAGCGGCGGCAGAGGAGGAATACTGTCACGCTCTTGACAGCGCCCTGCTCTCCTATCTGCTTTCTGTCTTTACCCCCGCCGCCTACCCGGAGGAGGATCTAAACTATAACTTTTCGGCGCTGTACAATTACTATGACAGCCTCCGCGCCTACGAAAGCGGGATCGTCACCGCATACGGTAACCCGTCGGATGTCCCCAAGACCCTCGGCGCTTATCTTGCCCGCACCTACGGTCTTTCCTCGCCGGTGGAGGGCTTTGCCCGTCTGGCGCAGGAAGCGCGGGAACTGACCCTTGCCAACATGGCGGTTGCCGCCGCCTATCGCACACTTGCGCTCTCCTATACCGAAGCCGAGCTTGCCGCCCTCACGGAACGCGTCTGCGCAGAGGACGCCACCGCCGTCCGGGACCCCGCCTACCTGCGTAATCTTCTGCTTTTTGAAAAGGTATCGGACGCCCTGTTGGCGCCCGACAACTGCACGGTGCTGTTTGACGCGCCGTCGGATTGACCGCGGCGGCGCATCTCGGTGTTCCTGTATTTTCGCCGCGCTCTGTGATAACTGCCGCGGATATGGGTACACTACCTCTGAAAAGGAGGTGATCTCATGTCCGTCATCACTCTTGACAGCCTTGACTCTGTCCTGTCCGCCCCGGGCACGCTGGTTCTGTGCCTGACCGCCGCGCGCTGTCCCCATTGCCGCGCCTACGCCCCCCTGTTTGCCGACTCGTCGGACAAGTATCCCGACTATACCTTCGCCACCGTGGATACGGACGCCGTACCGGATGTAGCGGCGCATTTCGGCGTCAACGCCATTCCCACCACCCTTATCCTCCGCCGGGGAAAGGTGATCGCGCGCGCGTCCGGCGCCCTGACCCGCCACGTTCTGCATGAACTGCTGGTCAACCCGGAAGCCGCCGCATCGACACGGAACTGACCGAAGCGCCGCTTGTCCGCGCGGTGAAAAATCCGACGCGGACAAAAACTCTTTGGATGCAAAAACAAAAAGCGAGAACGGAAGCTGTTTCCATCTCGCTTTTTTCTGTCTGCAAGCAGGCATTGCACCTGCGGTGCGAAACGCCGCGGCACGGCGTTTCGCCTGTATTTGCGGCTTCTCCCCGCTTCAGAGCGTGGCGAGGAAACGGTCGAACGCCGCCTGCCCCTCGGGGGTGCGCTTGTACACGCCGGCGTCGGCAAGCACCCGGGCGAACACGTGCCCGATCTCGTCCTGCAAGATTCCGTCGATGTTGCTCTCATCGATTCTGTCGTAGCGCGGCTTGAATTCCGCCACCCATGCGGCGTGCTTTCCGATAGCGGGGTCGGCGCTGAAATCCGCCCCGGACAGAATGGCGCTTCTGAGCGCCGCCATCTCGTCTTTGAGTCGCGCGGGCAGTACCGCAAGCCCCATGACTTCAATCAGACCGATGTTTTCTTTCTTGATGTGGTGCAGCTCGGCGTGCGGGTGGAATACGCCCAGCGGATGCTCCTCGGTGGTGATGTTGTTGCGCAGTACCAGATCCAGTACGTAGTCGTCGCCCACACGGCAGGCAATGGGCGTGATGGTGTTGTGCTTTTCCCCGTCCGTCTCCGCGTAAACAAACGCGTCGGGGTCGCTGTATGCGCGCCAAGCGGAGAGAATATGAGAAGCAAGAGCGGTCAGGCGCTCCGGGTCTTTCCCCGTCAGACGGATAACCGACATGGGCCACTTCACCACGCCGCAGGTCACGTCCCCGTAGCCCGCGGGGGTAAAGGTGCGCTCCAGGGGCGCGCGGTTGAGGGCGAAGCGATATCCGCCGCCCTGAAAATGCTCGTGCGTCAGAATGGAGCCACCCACGATCGGCAGGTCGGCGTTGGAGCCGATGATGTAGTGCGGGAACTGCCTCACAAAGTCAAAGAGGAGCCGGAAAGTCTTTTCGTGGATCACCATCGGAGAGTGACTGCCGCTGAACACGATGCAGTGTTCGTTGTAGTACACATAAGGGGAGTACTGCATATACCATTCGTCGCCCGCAAGCGTCAGGGGAATGATGCGGTGGTTCTGCCGCGCGGGGTGATTGACTCTGCCGGCGTAGCCCTCGTTCTCTTTGCAGAGCAGGCATTTCGGATACCCGGTCTGCTTCTGCAGCTTCGCGGCGGCGATCGCCTTGGGGTCCTTTTCCGGCTTGGACAGGTTCACCGTGATGTCAATTTCTCCGTACGGGGTCTGCGTTTTCCATTTCAGGTCCCGCTTGATGCGGTATCTGCGGATATAGTTGCTGTCGCAGCTCAGCTTGTAATAGTAGTCGGTGGCGTTCTGCGGTCCCTTGCGGTATTCCTCACCGAAGCGGCGCAGCACCTCCGAGGGGCGCGGCATCAGCGCCGCCATCAGGCGGGTGTCGAACAGATCCCGGTAGGTAACGCTGTCTCCGCCGGTCAGACCGTGCGCGCAAGCGTAATCGGTCAGGGCGTTCAGCACGCCCTCCAGCTCCTCCTCGCCCGTGTCCTCGTAAGCAATCGGCTCCCCGCCCGCGGGCGCGTCCATCTGCAACAGCTCCAGAATGGCATTGACGGTGTAACGCACATCGGCAATATCCGTTAAACCCGTATGTACGCCGTATCCCACCAGTTTCGCAATTTGTCTGTCGATCTGTTCCATCTTTTCTGCCTCCCGCGGCGCGCCCGCCGTTTTTCATATTTGTAATCTAATTATAATCTAACAGCGCTGTCTTTGTAAATAGGAAACGCGTTTTCTCCCCTGCCATTTTTTCGGTTTTTGTCTCTCAGATACCGAGTTCCGCGGCGATTGTCTGCGCCCGTACAAAGATTTCCTTTGCTTCCTCCTCGGTCGCGGTGCGAACAGAGCGCTTGCGGGGGCTTCCCCATACGTTGAGCCAACGGGGACCGATCCATTCCCGCGCGCCGCAGGTGTCGAAGCACCCCTGCAAAATACACAGACACGCCTTGCGGGGAGGCGGGAAAATGACCTTCATCGGGTAGCGAATCAGCGCGAAAATCACCTTGGGATAGTGCGCCGTGATGTTGGTGAACGTCACGCCGGGGTGGCATACCGAAAGCCGCACGTCCTCTTCCGTGCGGAACAGCTCCCATAAGGCGTACATCAGATAGCGCTTTGCGTTGCCGTACACCTTGGAGGCACGGCTCCTCCCCGTGAAATCAACGTCGTTCGGGTCGCTGACCGAATAATTGTGGGCGATACTCCCCACCGCCACCACGCGCGCGCCGGGGCGCCGCCGCAAATGCGGCAGCAAACGCTTGGTCATGTAGTAAGGCGAGACAAAATTGATCTGAAACACGTTGTCATATCCGCTCGTGCATTTATGCCGCGGAATACTGTACGCCCCCGCGTTGTGGATCAGTATGTCAAGCGGCTCCGCCTCGAGCCGCTCGCACGCCGCGCGCACAGAGTCCATGTCCTCCAGATTCTCGGGCACGGTCTTTATCTCAAGAGAGGGAAATTCCCCGCACAATTTTTCGCGCAGGGCGGCGGATTTCTCCGGGTTGCGGTCGAGCAGAATCAGCCGCGCCCCCAACTCCGCCAGACGGCGGCAAAGAGGGGTGCCCAGCCCGCCGGTCGCGCCGGTGATTGCCACGGTTTTCCCCGCAAGGCTCTCCGTATGTTCCGCCATCCATTTTTGAGTATTCATCGCGCCCCTCCGCATACCGTCTTCGCTCTTATGATACCGCCGCGGCGGCGCGCCTGTCAAGCCGAAACCGAAAATCCCCGCCCGCTTCAAATCCAAATCAGCCCGCGCGGAAGAACCGCGCGGGCTGAGAGTCACGGAAAAGAAATAACTATACAAGACAAGAGCAAAGCAGGAACAGCACCGACAGAAAAGTGAAATTCACCGCACTGAACAGCAGCAGATATTTTTTGGCTCCGCCCGCCTGCTCCTGCACATAGGTGCGGAAGGTGATCAGACTTGCCAAAGAGGAAATCAGGGTGCCCACCCCGCCGATGTTCACACCGTATAACAGCGGCTTCCATGCGTCGGTAAAGCCGGAGAGCAGAATGGCGGACGGCACATTGGAAATCAGCTGGCAGGACAGCGTAGAGACAAGCAAGGGATTTCTGGACAGCAAACCGCCCGCAAACGCGCGCACCGCGTCGATGCGCACCATGTTCCCGGCGAAGATGAAGAAGCACACGAAAGTGAGGAGCAGCGGGTAGTCCACCCGGGCAAGCGCCCCGCGGTCGGCAAACAGAAGAACAAGCAGCACCGCGGCAGCCACGGCATAGTAAGGCAGCAGGCGGAACACAGCCAGGATCACAGCCGCAAACAACAGCAGATAAAGCCCCGTGCGCACCGGCGGCAGTTTGTCGCATATGCGGCGCTCCACCGTGATCGCCCGCCGCGGGAAGAACAGAAAGCACGCCAGGGTCACCAGCGTCATAGACAGCAGGAACGGCGGCAGCATCGTCAGCAGGAACTGCCCCGTGGGAATGGAAAAACGGGAATACAGATACAGATTCTGCGGGTTGCCGAACGGGGTCAGCATTCCGCCCAGATTGGCGCCGATATTCTGCAGGACAAAGGTCAGCGCCATGTGCTTCTCATTGCCCGTGGCGTGCAGCACATAACAGCCGAGCGGCAGAAAGGTCAGAAGCGCCATATCGTTGGCGATCAACATGGAACCGATAAAAGTGATATATACCAGCGCCAGCACGCACATCCGCAGGTTGCCCGTCGCGGACACGATTTTTTCAGCCAGTATGGTAAAGAAACGATGGGCACGTAAGGCGTTCACCACCGCAAGCGTGGAGAACAGACAGCACAGCGTGGAAAAGTCGAAATAGCCGAGATATGCCCTGTCCGGCGGTACCATCACCGCGGTCGCCACCGCCGCCGCAAGCGCAATCAGAAAAACGACGTTGTGCCGGCAAAACCCGGCTGCGGTATGTAAAAACAAGTGCCACCGCCCGGTGTCGGAGGCGCCTTGCGACAATGTATGCTGCATGAGATCCCCTGTTGCTTTCCGCGCGCGCAGGCGCGCTGTTCATCTCCCCGCGGGTATGCTCCGACTTCGGGGCGCCGCCCCGAACCGCCATGCAGGCACCCCGCCGCGGACGCGCTCCATCATAGCACAAACCCAAGCAATTTGCAAGTCCTTCCCCCGCACACTGCGGCATAGGCGCACGAAAAGCGCGAAAGCGGGCTCCCCGCCTCCGCGCCGATAAGCCGCCCGACGTGTGCGACCTGAATCGCCGTCACGTCATACCGATGCTCTTTCTCTCTGTCAGGAACGCTTCCAGTAGCATTGTGGATAGGCAAAACTCATATTTGTCGCGTTTTCCGCCGCGTCTGTAACCGACACCGCCTCACCGTAAGAGGAAGTGCCGCTTGCATCGCTTTCATACCGATACCAACCGTCTGTATATTCAAATGTCACGGAAGTCAGATCAAAACAATTGTTGAACGCACCAATTCCAATGTACGTCACGCTCTTCGGAATTGTCACGGAAGTCAGACTTGCACAGCCATAAAACGCATCCTGACCGATACTTGTCACAGTGTCGGGCAGAGTCACCGACGTCAGATTCATGCAGTAATAAAACGCGCTGTCACCGATACTTGTCACGCCGTCGGGCAGGGTCAGCGACGTCAGATTCATGCAATAATAGAACGCGTGGTCCCCGATGCTCGTCACACCGTTTTCAACGGTTACGGAAGTCAAAGCCCCGCAATCATAGAACGCACGGTCGCCAATACCGCCGCTGCCGCCGATCACCGCGGTTTGCAGGCTGATTTTGGGAACGGATGAAATCGCCCCTGCCGGCATGGCGGCATACCGAATCGCAGTGCACCCCGCGAACACATCCTTTCCGATGCTTTTGACGCTGTTCGGGATGACAATGCGATTCAGACCTATGCACCCCGAAAAAGCGCTGTCCCCGATACCTGTCACGCCGTCCGGCAGGATCGCCTCCGTTAAACTCCCGCAGTTAAAGAACGCATTGGAACCGATTTCATTCACACTCTCTCCGAACGACACGGAAGTCAGTGCTGTGCAACCCTCGAACATACCGCTGTCGATGAGCGTGACTGCGTTTCCGATGACCGCGGCGGTCATACCCGTGCAATCCTTGAACACATAAGTCCCGCTGTCGGTCACGCTGTCCGGAATCGTCACGGAGGTCAACGCCGAACAGCCGGAAAACGCCTCGTCGCCAATGCTCCCGACACCGGAGCCGATGGTCACGGAGGTCAGGGACGTACACGCGGCAAACGCGTTTTTTCCGATCTCCGTCACGCTGTCCGGAATGACCGCTTCGGTCAGTTTTGTACAGCCGGAAAACGCACCGTCCCTGATTCTCTCAACCCCGTCCTCGATGGTGACGCTTTTGAGAGCGGTACAATCGGCGAACGCGTTGCTTCTGATATCCACAACGCTGCCGGGTATCGTCACGGAGGTCAAACGCTTGCATCCCTCAAACGCGCCGCTCCCGATGTCCGTCACCGGGCATTGATCGATCACGGACGGAATTTCCAGTTTGGACGAAAGATACCCCTTGTATCCGGTGATCATCACTTCGCCGTACTTCTTCTCATACACCAGCTGCGCTTTGGCGCTCTTTCGGTAGCTGCTCACCGCCACGCAGGTGATGATCACGGCAAGAACGGTCAGAAAAAGGATGGCTCCGGCGATGATCCATGTGCGCCTTTTTCTCGCCTTTTCGATTTTCGCGCGTTCCCGCTCGCATTGCGCGCGGAGCGCGTCGGCGTCCCGCCAACCGCTGAGCTGTGAAAAAAGGGTGACGGCGCTTTCATAATCCGAATAGCGTTTCAGATTCTTCATGTGCGCCTGTGCGCGCGCATAGATCTGCTCCCGCTCTTTTTCTTTTCGGGCGGCATTCTCGCCCCTCACCCGTTTCAAGGCTGCCTGCACCTTGGCGCGCGCGTCCTCTGCCTGTTCGCAATCGCGCAGTGTGCCGAGGTTTTTCAGCGCCCCTTCAAGTTCCTGCTCGGTGGCATTCCTGCGCTCCGCATATGCCAGGGCCTCGCGCACAATTCGGTTGCGCGTTTCGTCCTTGATGTTCTTCTGTATCTGCGTCTCATACGCGGCAATCTGTTCGTGCCGTTTCCCCTTGGAATAGCGCAGCGCCTTGATATAGTTCGGGTTGTCGGCAATGGACCGGCAGTGCTGCAACAGTTTTTCTTCGCTGTCAAGATGCAGAGAAACCGCCAGTTTCAAAAGATATGCGTTGGCGTTTTCCGGATCCACGTCCAGCGCGCGCTCGGTATACTCGTCGGCAGATTCCCAATCGCCGTCTTCAATATAAATGTGCGCCCGCTTCATGTACTGAAATTCGCCTGAAAGCGGAAACGGCGCCGCTTCCTCTTTGACGTCGGCGGATTTCTGCGGCGCCTCCCCGCGGATCAGTTTCTTGATGCCTCGCACAAGGTCCTGCATGAAGCCCAGTTTGGACATATCCTGCGCCTGCAAGTGCGAGAACGCGTCCGGCAGATCGTAGGGGTCCATATCGCGGTAAGCGGGAATCAAGGTCTTTTTTGCGCCGCCGCGGATAAGCGCCAGATACCGGCTCCATTCGTTCCGCACCCACGGCGCGTTGAAATGCTCCGCCTTTGTCCCCAGCACCACCATCACGGGCGCGGATTGCAGCGCCGCGAATATGTACGGCTCGTATTCCGTCCCCAGCTTATCCTCCAGCGTAATGCGCGAGAAAAACACCTTGAATCCCTCGTGCGTCAGCTCGTAATAGAGGTCGTTGGCAAGCACGCTGTCCCGCGTTCTCTCCCCGCTTGCGTCCGTCTCCTTGTAGCAGATAAAGACGTCGAACGGCTCTTCTTTCTGTGAAATGGCGAGAATTCCCCTCTGGATCCCATCTATCTCCTTTGCCTCCGCCTCGTACAGGCCCCTTTGGTACCCGTCGGCGTGCGCAAGCGCGGACTTGTAGTCCTCGTCCGCGAGGACAGAGGTCAATTGCATCCGGTTGACGGTCGGCACGCGCCTGCCGCTGACCGGGTCTTTGACGTATTCGATTCCGTAGCGGCAGAGTACGATCGACCAGTACGCCTCGGCGTCGCTCGGATCCTCCGTGAGAATCTGCTCATAGAGCGCCATCGCCTTGTCAAAGTCGTTCGCCCGGCGGAAATGGTTGGCGCGGTCATAGATGTTCGCGCGCCGCTCGTCCTCAAGCTTCGGCAGGGTCTGCTTCGTCCCGCAGTACGCGCACTCGATCACGCTCGCCCCCTGTTTGACCTCCAGCGAGCCGCCGCACATTTTACATTTGAAAATTGCCATGTTGTCTCCTGTAAAGTGACAATTCTGTTTCTTTTGCAGTCCGGAGCTACCCCCGGTCAGCCGCGTCAGTGGGAAAGTCTGCTCTTCGCGTTGCGTTCCTCAATCAGAGAGACAAGACGGCGCGCTGCCTCGTTTGCCGGCTCCTCTTCGCCGTTTTTCACATTTTCCGAAAAGGCGGCAAACACGTCGAATATCTCGGTTTCAATATCGGCGGTTTCGGTTTTCGAGGCGGGAACACTGTACCGCAGCGCCTCGTAAACGCGGTTGGCGGCGTCCTCGGTAGCGGGCGTGGCATACCCCGTCAGCGCCTTTGCCTCCGCCGTAATCGTATGTATGAAACTCGTTTTCCCGTCGCCGCGCTCGCCGATTTCGGTCACGGCTTCTTCTGCGGCAACGGCGCGCAAGCCCCCGCAGATATAAAAGACAAGGGCAAGTAACGCAATGACGGACGCCGCCCAGGCGGGCAGCTTCGGCAACAGGAAGAACACCGCGCCGATGAGAACCGAAACAGCGAGGGAAACCGCGCCGACCCGCAGCACCGCAAAGCGCAGGAATATCTTTTCCTTTTTATCGTCCCGCAGGAACAGATAGCTGCATATCAGTTGCCCGATGAGCGCGAGCAGCAGCAGCGCGTAGCCGATCCAGAACGCGGGCTTCTCAAGGCGGTTGATACCGCCGATCTCATGCGGCGTCACAAAAGCGATCACATGGAACAGAATCAGACTCAGAACCCATGAAATGCCGTAGTATTTGAAATACTTGTTGATTTTCATCTGTCAAATCTCCTTACAGTTTCTCACCGCACTCCATGCAGAATTTCGCCCCGGCAGGAATTTCTTTCCCGCATTTCGGGCAAACCGCGGCAAAGCGGTGCCCGCATTCCGGGCAGAACTTTGCCCCTGTCGGAACGGGTTTTCCGCAGTCGGGACATATTGCTCCTGCGCTTTTCTCGGCGACCTGCTCCCCGCAAATAAGGCAGAACCTTGCCCCGGCGGGCAACAACGCGCCGCATTTCGGGCAAGCGGTATTTGCCGCCGGTTTTGGGGGCTCCTGCATGGCGCCGTCCACGGCGCCGGTCATCACGCCTCCGACCATACCTGCGACGGCTCCGCCGACGCCTGCCATGGTGCCCAACCCCACGCCCATGTTGGTAAACTGCCCGACCGCCTCGTTGCGCGCCACCTCGGAAGCAACGTCAAAGCCGCGCTCCTGCTGATACGTATAGCCCTCCTGCGCGCGCTTGGTTGCCAGCGCCTGCGAGGCAATCACGGTTTTCTGCGCGTCGGTCTGCGCGTTGATCACGCCCACCGTCTGTTGCAGCTTTGCCTCCGCGATGTCGGCGTATTGACGGAAGTGCAGGGATTTGAACTTCTCGTACATGGGTTCGCCGTCGGGTTTGACGATGTTCATCACAAAGAAGCGTTCGAGCCGGATGCCGTAATCTGCGAAATCGCCGCGCAGCAGTCCTTTCAGCGCCTCCGAAAGAGGCTGCAATTGCTCGTCGATTTCAAAAATGTCAATCTTCTGCGCTTTGATGACCGAAGCGATATAGGTCTTCACCTTTGTCATCAGAAAAGCGCGGAAATAGGAGGTCAGTTGCTGCTGTCCGAGAAACGCCTCGGTGCCGACCAGCTTCACAAGCAGCTTCAGGCTGTCCTCCGCCCGCAGGGTCATCTCGCCCGACGCGCCGATCGAGATCGGGAAGCCGTAGGTGGGCTCCACATACTGCACGCGGGAGTCGGTCCCCCACTTGATGCACATCTGCTCTGTCTTGTTGACAAAGTAAACCTCGCAGTGAAAGGGGGTTCGGTCCCCGGTCGCCCGATTGAGGAGCTTTCCGATTTTAGGGATATTCTGCGTTTCAAGCGTGTACCGCCCCGGGCCGAACACGTCCTGTGCCTGCCCGTTCATGAAGAATACCGCTTCCTGCGATTCGTGGACGATCAGCTGCGTCAGACAGTTAAAGTCCTCTGCGGGGTGCTTCCACACAAACGTGGCGTTGTTCCCCTCGTATTTGATAATATACGCGATTGCCATACTGCCCCTCCGTATTACTTGATTTCCATGTTGTCCACAGCATATTCCAGGCTGATCTGGATGATTTCATTCCGCGTTCTGCCGGTTTGCTCGGCAATGGCGTCGATTTTTTTCAGCAGATCGCTTGCCAGCCGCGATGAGATTACCACGGAATCTCCCCTGTACTTTCGGGAGACAATGGTCAGTTTTTTTCCGTCCATCACATACCTCGCTTCATAGTGATTGATTCTTTGAAACTCTTTTTGTGTTTTAGATTCTAATAGTATTCTATCACATTACAATTGTATATTCAAGTGGCATTTTTGAAATGCAGCGTCATAGGGGACAATTTTCTTTTCTGTTCTTCATAAAATGCGCGCGGCTTTGCCCGCGTGCCGCATAGCGGAAAAGGCGCTTGCGGCTTCTCCGGGGGCGGAGTTTGAGCGTCCGAGCAAAAAAAGAGAGGGGCACGGAATCCCCCTCTTTTTTGGGTTTGATTGTGTTAGATCTGCGTTCCCGTCTGTCTTGCCAGCACGGCGGCAAAGGTCTTTCCGACGGCGAACAGAACGCAGGCGGCAATCAGAAAGATCAGGACAAAGGTGTTGACCTTTTCCTGCCAGCGCAGGGCAAGAAGCACGCCGTCAAGCACGGCGGCAAGAAGGATCGGGAGCCAGAGAAAGAGATTCTCGCCCTGACCGAGGAATACCCGGCGCAAAAGGAAGGTGAACGCAGCCACCAGCACCAAGGCGGCAACAGCCTCGATCACGTGGAACAAGGCGGCATAGGTGATCTGAGAGCGATACATCACGGGAATCGCCATGGAAAGCGCGGTCAGATAGACCAGCGACAGCCAAAGCAACGCGGGGTGCGCAACGGTGCTCTGCACGGAGACCGTTTTCAGAACCATGGCGAGAATCAGCATCCCGTAAGCGGCAAACTGAATCGGCGCAACGGTATATTCGGTGTGCATCATACCGGCGATTAGAATGACCCCGGCGGTGATGCAAAGCACGGATTCGTTCACCTGCGCGCCCGAATGGAACAAAGACTTCCAGAACCCGCCGTTCAGGCAGGCGAGCAGAACGACCGAGGCACCGAGCGAAAGAATGGTCGTGATATTGACAAATGCGTCAAACGCCGTGCCCAAAAGGCGCGTCTCCGAGGCAAGACAGATACGGATCAGGCTTTGCGCCCGTTCCGCAAACAGAATGACAAAATAAAGCAAAAAGCACCATGAAATGACCGTATGAACCGCTTTCATTCGTCCAATATCTCCCGAACAGTACAAAATCGGCGCGACGGAAAGGAAAACCGCCGAAAGCCGTTCTCCTCCCTCTCCGCCTACCATAAGGATAGCACGCGTCATACGCTTTGTCAATGCAGGCTTGCCCGGCGGGGCACAGCCATAGCCGCGTCAAGAGGAAAGTGATGCGGCACGGATGTTTAACGGTATGTTCAGAAATCTCTTGCTATTTGCTTGGAATGAAGTTATAATATAGAAAGAAAAACGGCGCTCTGCAATGTCGCGGCAGTGAAACGGCCGTCAAAAGGCCCCCCTCTTGATTGCAAGCCGCGTCACTTGGAAAGCGTGCAACAGGCGGAAAGTGCGTGGACCTCTGTGGGACAGGCAACTGCTGTTTTCAGAAATCCGCCTGTCTGCGCTTCCCCAAACAGGGAGAGTGGTTTTATCCCAACCGGACGTGTAAATAATATCGGAAAACAACAGAGCAAGGAGTAAACTATGCGTATATCGGAAGCCTATTTTGAGCAATTGACGGATGCGCAGATCAAGGCGCTTTTATTTGACGAGAGCAACGAAGTCCTGCGGCACGCCGACTATGCGTTTTTGCTTGGCACGGAGCCGACTTATGCGTGTGTTCGTGCGGAGATCGCGGCGTCGTACTATTTGCGCGGCGGTACGGCACGGATCGTGGCATCCGGCGCCGCCGTATCCGATCCGACCCAAACAGAATGCGCGGTCATGCGGCAGAGGCTGCTCGCACTGGGTGTCCCCGCCGACGCCGTGGTGGACGAGCCGCACGCAAGGGATACCGTGGGAAATATGATTTGCTCGTTCGGAGCGATCTATGCCCGTGGGAATGTGACCGACGTGAAAAGCGTCGCCGTCATCACGGAGCCGTTTCATATGCGCCGCAGTCTTGCGCTCGCAAAACTGTTTTTACCTCACTATATACAGGTGTTCGGCTATACCGAGCACACGGCGGAACAATGCCTCGGATGGCGCACAGACGCACGCCTCGAGCGGAGCGTGCGAAATGAGATTGCTCTTCTGCGTTCGCTGGCGCAGCAGCATTTGATCGACGATATGGAAATATAAGGCTCATCATTTGCTTTTCTCGCTCCCATCCGGTCGGGCATATAGGTTGTATCAAACGCTTTTCATCCTGTATGTTTGCGAGAAAATCACCCTTTGGAAAAACACCGTCACCAACAGTCAGAGAAAGGTTGAAGAGAATTATGAAAATGAAGTATTTTGGGACAGCGGCATACGAGGGCATTCCCGCGCTGTTCTGTCAATGCGAATCTTGTAAAAGGGCGATGCTTCTCGGCGGAAAGAATCTGCGCACGCGCGCACAGGCGCTTTTGAACGAAGAGATCCTGTTTGACTTCAACGCCGACACCGTGGCGCATTACCAAACATACCGATTCGATTGGACGAAGATCAAGTATTGCCTGATCACGCACAGCCATTCCGATCATTTGTATCCGGAAGATCTGATCATGTTTGCCGAGCCGCACTACTCGCACAATGTTTCGCAGATTGATTTTTACGGGGCAAGATCGGCGTACGACAAAATGAAAGAAGTTTTCTCGTCTCCCGCTGCCGACAGTTCCCGCGCGCGTATAACGGAAGTGAAACCCGGCGATCTGTTGCAGCTTGGAGAAAACAGAGTGCTTGTCCTGCGTGCAGACCACGGTCCCGAATCCACACCCGTGATTTATGCGGTGGAAGACAAAGAGAAAAAGCGCATTTTGTATGCGCATGATACCGGTATGTTCACAAATCAGGTGATCGATGAGATGAAGCGTTTGGGACGCTTCGATATTGTGTCGCTTGATTGTACGGGCACGTATGCTCCTACGGGCTGGGACCATGGTCACATGAGCCTTCGTACCGATGTGCTGATGAAAGATCGCCTTCTCAAAGAAGGTCTTGCGGACGATCAGACAACATTCATTGTGACGCATTTTTCGCATAATGAATTACACGGTCACGATCACGAAGAACTGAGCGAAGAAGCGGCGAAGTACGGCTTCCTCGTCGGCTATGACGGCTTGGAAGTCGAAGCGTAAACAGCGTGTGCCCTCATTTTTGCGCCATCATGGGCGGGCAACCCACAAAAACATACGGCGCCGACAAGAGCACCGGGGAGGACTGACATGAAAGAAACCGACGCATTTTTCAACGAACTCGTAACGCATTTTGCCTTAGAGGGGACGTACGTTTCCTGCATCCGCTACGGCGCGGGGCACATCAACGACACCTTCCGGCTCACGATGCGGACAGGGAGAGGCGAGACCGCCTACATCTTGCAACGCATCAATCACCGCCTGTTCCGCGACGTCGGGCAGCTCATGCACAACATTGAGCTTGTGACGGCGTTCTGCCGTCAGAGCGTGATCGCCGCAGGCGGCGACCCGATGCGCGAGTGCTTACAGATGATCCCGACGACAGCGGGTGAAAGCTACTATTTTGACGGCACGGACTACTTCCGTATCTACGTGTTCATTGAGGGAGCCACTACCTATCAAGCGGTGCGCGACCCGCGGGATTTCTACGAAAGCGCGGTGGCTTTCGGCCGCTTCGCGGCTTTGCTGGCGGATTTCGACGCCTCACAGCTTTACGAGGTCCTGCCGGACTTCCACAACACCAAGGTGCGCTACGCGAATTTCCTGCGCGCAGTCGAAACAGACGTCTGCGAGCGGGCACGCGAGGTATCGGGCGAAATCACATGGGTCAAGGAGCATAAATCCCTCTGCGGCAAGATCGTCGACAAGATTGAGCGCGGGGAGATTCCCTTGCGCGTGACCCACAACGATACCAAGCTGAACAACGTCATGCTGGACAACGCGACGGGGCGCGGGATCGCCGTCATCGACCTCGATACCGTCATGCCCGGCTCTCTCTGCTACGACTTCGGTGACAGCATCCGCTTCGGCTGCAACTCCGCGGCGGAGGACGAGCCGGATCCGGCGCGCGTACACTTCCGCTTTGATCTCTATGAGACCTACCTCGCGGGGTATCTCTCCGCTGTGGGCGACGGGATCACGGAGGAGGAGAAGAAATATCTTCCCATGGGGGCAATCCTCATGACCTATGAGTGCGGGATGCGGTTCCTGACCGACTACCTCGAGGGGGACCACTACTTCCGCACGACCCGAGCAAGACAGAATCTTGATCGGGCACACACGCAGTTCAAGCTTGTGGACGAGATGCTCGCGGTCTATGACCGTATGCTCGCGGCGGCGATCGGTCAGACGGCCCCTAAAAAAGTCTGAAAGGCACAAAAAGAATCGACACGCGCATGGGAGGAAAGACGGATGCAGGTAACCATACGCAACGCATATCTGACGGTCACGGCGTCGGCACAAGGGGCAGAGCTCCAAAGCGTGCAATGCGACGGGCGGGAACGCCTGTGGCAGAACGAGAACGGGAGCTGGGCGGGACACGCCCCGATCCTCTATCCCGTCTGCGGCGCGACTGCCGTGCGGCTGGGCGGACGGGTCTATCCCTGCCCCTTTCACGGAATTGCACGGGCAGCGCGCTTCACCGTTGCCGCGCAAACCGAGCGGAGCGTTCGTTTTCGGCTCCTCTCTGATGATGAAACAAAAAAAGCATACCCGTTTTCTTTCCGCTTCGACGTAATCTACACGCTGCACGGGCGGACACTCACCGTGACCTATGAGATCGAGAACACCGGCGCGGAGGTGCTGTACGCCTCCTGCGGCGGGCACGATTCCTTTGCTCTGGAGGATGCCGTCGGGGCATACGCGCTCTGCTTTGAAAAGGTGGAGAACCTCGACGATTATCTTACGGACGGGGACGGGCATCTCACAGGGGAGACGGTGCCGCTCGGTGAGGGGCGGGTGCTCGACCTTGCCACACCCCTGCTCGACGGGGGCGGGTCCATCTGCCTCGATCACCTGCGCTCGCGCGCGGTGGCGCTCCGGCACAAGACGACCGGGGAGCAGGTAGCGCGCCTCGCTTTCCCCGACACGGAGAAGCTGGTGCTGTGGCACCCCGAGGGGTCTCGGATGCTCTGCATTGAGCCTTGGCAAACACTGCCCGACACGGCAGGGGAGACGCTCGACCTCTCCGAAAAGGACGGGATACTGACCGTCCCGCCGCAGCAGACGCTGCAAATCACGCGCCGCATCCTCTACGGATATGACGGTGCGGAGGCGCGCCCTCGCACACTGTAAGCCGAGGCGAGGCGCACGTCAACCGTCAAAATCCATGATCCTATCACACCCCGCCCCCCCGACTGACACCGCCTCGGTGCCGGTCGGGGCTTTTCTTTTTTGAATAAACATAAAAATATTGTAATTTTTTGTCGTTTCTTGTATAATAAGTGAATGAGTAAACAGAACAGGAGGCGAAACCGGGATGAAGACCGTGGACACAGGCGAATTCTACCACGCGAAGCAAGAAAACACATTCTCCGAATACAAACAGTTTTCCGCGGAAGAGTACTACGCATCCGAAACGGCGAAGTCTCCTGTCGAAGTCATCCCGATCCCGGAGGCATATCGCGGGCAAGACGAACAGGCGAAGAAAAACGAGAGCACCGCAAAAACCGACACGGAAAACCTTAAGCGGCAATACGAGAAACTCACCCAATCGCAAACCTCTCCGACCCCGACACCGGCGGCATCCACCTCCGCCGCGAGTTCGGCGGCACACGCCGGCGCCGCGAGCGCCGCAGGGGCTGCCGGGGCTTCCACCATAGCCGTGGCGGCGATCATTGTCTTTGTGGTCGCCTCTGCCGGCATTCTCGCGGGACTGGGGGCATTCCTCGGACTTGACACGGGGATGGACTTCTTCGCCCTGACGGTCGACATGGGCGAAGTGCTCAAAGCCGACGATTCGTTTTTCGGTCTCACCGCGGACGACTTTCTCTTGGAAGTCACAACCGAAGCCGGGACCGAAACCATCCGACTGCGAGACGGGACACACACTTATTTGGTCACAGGGCTCACACCGAACACCTCTTATTCGTACAATCTCATCTGCAAGAATCCATCGCTCGGGAGCAGTTCCACCGTCTATTCGGACACCGTCACGACGCCGCAGACAAGCGACGCACGAGGGGTCTACGACGAACTCAACAATGCGATCTTCTTCGACGACGTCACCGAAACCGCCACGGTCAACTACTCCGTTTACCTCTCGGATTACGAACACAAATACAGCTGTCCCACGCTCTATCTCTGCACGGCGGAACAAACCGACCTCCGCCATATTGAGAATGTGGTATACGAAAGCGACGCGCCGGACGAAAGAGGATTCTTCCGCGGCACGGTTCCGGGCATCACTGCCGACACCCTGTATCTCTATCTCGTCGGGGAGACCGAAACACCCGACGGACAAGAGGCAAACGTGTTGTTCTCCCGAGAGATCCCCCTCACCTATCCCGCGGATTGGGATCGGGCGGAAGCGCCCCTCCTTGCGGTCGATGAGAGCGCGGAAACCCTCGTCAATATGCCCGATCGGATTTCGGTCAGCGGCACGCTGACCGCGTATGACCCCGACACCGCCTTTGGCGCTTACTTCAATCAATACGACGCCATGGGCAACCCGCTCTGCGCGTCACACGAGGCGACCCTCTCGATAGACCCCGAGGCAATGACCTATACCGTCGAGGGCAGCACCTACTACGGGGTTGCGACCTATGAGTACATACTCTACACCCTGAGTGACGCGCACGAGAAGGTGCCCGTCTACACAAGCACCGTGAAGTCCTACACCGCCACGCAGGAGTTCCTCGGCTCCTATACGAGGGTCCTGCCGCAAAACGCGACTGTCGCGTACCACGCAGACCATATCACGGTATCGGTACGCCCCGAATTTACAACCGATGTCGGGGGCACGTATTACTACAAGTTACAAGTCACCAACAGCGCCGGTGCGGTCTTTGGAGAATACGCGGGACAGGGTGAAGCGACCATTGATATTGACGACTGGACGGGGCTCGATACCCTGCGCTTCGCGTACTACGACTGCGGCTCCTTCCCGAACCGCGAAGTGGAATATGCCACGCATATCGAAGAGGGGGTTCCGTTCTGCGTCCCGCGCGTTCAACTATCTTCCGATTACGGGTTCAACGGGCAGTATTTCACCCTCTCCTACACCTGTGACATGGTCTATGACCACGCGAATGCGTCTTTGATGCTGTCCATGGAGATGGATACCGGCGACGGTATCACGACCTCCGTCAAACAGATCGACGGCATCGAAGCGAGCGGCGTCGTGATTCTGGACAACCTCACGGGCGCGCCCGGGAATGTCTCGGTGACGGCAACCCTCTCGTTTAGAGACAACCAATCGGACGGTGCGACGCATACCCTCGGCACGGGGGCGAGCGCGTACGCGATGGACTACCGTTTCTCGGTGACGAGCGTTAGCGCCGATATCTCACAGGGTGCGTCAACGATCCCTGTTGTGATGAAGTTTGATTATCAGATTCCGTCAAACTATTCCATCTCTATCAAAGATACCGTAAACGGAATCGACCTCCTCATCGAACCGATGGATGAATACTATTTCGACGAGGTTCCGTGGAATACCGGTTCTACCCTGACCGTTCAGGCGGTAGACAAGGAGGGCAACCCGTTCGGCGCGGCGTCGACCTATACCATCTCTCAGACGGACGCGTCCACCAATTACATCCCCCCGTATATGTTCTGTGTCAATCCGGGAGACGCTGTCGTGACCTATAACGACGACGGCACCATCAATCTCTACCGCAAAATCGGCTTCTCCAGCGACGACAGCCGTATCTACTATAACGCGTTCATTTACAACGGTTTCGAAACCGATGCCGATGGCAGAACCGTTTACACCGGCGCCTACGACTGCATCGGGCGGGACACCTATGCCGTTCTCGAAAATCTCCCCTTGCAGGACTACTATTTCCGCTACTACATGATGTTCGCGTACGAGGGCGTCGACTATGTCATGAACACGGACTTGCCATCGGGCGGCGTGACGATCTCGGAAAACCCCGGGACGGCGAAAGTATCCCAGTCGGGCGGCTCGACGACGGTCCAAATTACCGTGTCCGACTATGGCAAGATCGACGACAAGATTCTGTGTGACGGCACGGAATACACCTACACCACCTATACAGGTACAGACGATACCGAGCCGACCCTCATAATAGACGGGGAGGAAACCATCTCGGAGGTAGTCATCTTCTTTACCGATTACGACACAAATTACAATGCGTACAGCACCGAGATTGCCCTAAAGGGCAGCAGGTACCGCGCAACGACTATCACGGTAGAATTTGCATAAAATACGGAGGCAACAACAATGTCCGAAAACAAAACCAAAAAAGTACCCGTTAGAAAAGTACTCTCCATTGTGATGATTGTACTCTTCTCTCTCTTCGCCGCCGGCGTGCTCCTCGGAGTGATCCTCGAACTCGCCGCGCCCGAGACCGCTTTTGCCGTATGGTCAAAAGAGAACGTCTGGGATGTCACCACCCTCCCCACAGCATGGCGGGCGCATCAGAAAACGGTCATTCACTGCCTCATTCTGATTGTCGTCATTTACGCGGTCAGCAAGCTTCTGCGTTTGGTTTTCAAGAAGATGATGCAGAAGAGCAACCGCGCCAAGACGGTCATCACCCTGTTGGACGGGATTATTAAATACGGCGCCGCGCTCGCGCTGATCTTCCTCGTGCTCCAAGCGTTCGGTGTCAATACCGCGGCAATTTGGGAATCGGTCGGGGTCATCACGCTGATTATCGGTCTCGGCGCACAATCACTCATCGCCGATATCATCGCAGGCGTGTTCATTATCTTTGAGGACGAATACAGCGTCGGAGAAATCGTCTCAATTGACGACTTCCGCGGTACGGTGTCCGAGATCGGCATCCGCGCAACCAAGATTCTCGACATGGCGGGCAATATCAAAATCATCAACAACTCCGATATCAAGAACGTCGTCAACCTTTCGAGAGAACTCTCGCTCGCCGTGGTGGATTGTGAATTCCCCTACGATGTG
Organism: uncultured bacterium; assembly: GCA_945920215.1. Lineage (GTDB taxonomy): Bacteria > Bacillota > Clostridia > Oscillospirales > CAG-272 > UBA1740. Next base: position 493 of record CAMEJM010000009.1, on the reverse strand, counting down.
CCGCTTGAATTTGTCGAGAAGCTCTTAAAAGACCATCTCGAGGACTTCAAGGCATCTATCCCCGCGATTGTGGAAGGTCCGTTCTACAAAGGCGTCTCGGGCTACGGTTCCAGCAATGTCGCCGTGAAGCTGGTCGCCAAGTGCTCGGAAGAAAACCGGTATCAGGTACAGCGCGATATGCTCCGCGAATACCGTCAACTGTTCGTGCAGAACGGCATCGACCTCAGTTATGACCAGGTCGTGGTGAATCCGCCGAGCAAGAGCGAAATCCAAGCGACAAAGAAGATGAAAGCCGAAGCGAGCGCGTTTGTCGCGGAACAAAAAGTCGCGTCGGAGGGCATCGAAGAACAGCAACACTGAAAAACGGGTTCCCTCTCGCGTCGGATTCCGCGACACAAGGCAAAAATACAGATAGGCACCCCCTACACGGGGTGCCTGTTTTTGTATAACGAAAACCACGCGATAGTCGCGTGGTTGAAAAGAGGTTAACCGG
>CAMEJM010000008.1 GCA_945920215.1 uncultured bacterium | reverse complement strand
TCAGGCAAATATCACTTCGCGTAAGCGAAATATCTCTTGCCGTCAGGCAAATATCTCTTCGCGTAAGCGAAATATCTCTTGCCGTCAGGCAAATATCTCTTCGCCCACCGGGCGAACGACCTCTCTCCCGTCAGAAGCATTTGCGCGGGCGCTGTCCGCGGCAGGAATCGTCGATCTTGCCGCAGCGGTAACACAGTTCGTTTTCACAGCACCCGGTTTGGAAGAACTCCAAAAGATTCTTCACCGTCACCTCCGCAATGCCGGCAAGCGCCTCCTCGGTCAGAAACGCCTGGTGAGAAGTCACCAGCACGTTCGGCATGGTGATCAGGCGCGCCAGCGTGTCGTCCTCCACGATGTGTCCCGAATAGTCCTCGAAAAACACGTCGGATTCCTCCTCGTACACGTCGAGGCACGCCGCGCCGATTTTGCGGCTCTTGATTCCCGCCAGCAGCGCCTCCGCGTCCACAAGCGCCCCGCGCGAGGTATTGAGAACAATCACGCCGCGCTTCATCCTGTCAATGCTCTCGGCGCCGATGATATGATAGGTTTCCTCTGTCAAGGGGCAATGCAGGGAGATGACGTCGCTTTCACGGAACAGCTCCTCGGTCGTCACATACGTGATTCCGCTGTCGGGGGCGGGATATTTGTCATAGGCGATGACCCGCATTCCGAACCCGCGACAGATGTCGATGAACACCCGCCCGATTTTCCCCGTGCCGATGACCCCCACCGTCTTGCCGTACAGATCGAAGCCGGTCAACCCCTGTAAACTGAAATTGAAGTCCCGCGTGCGGTTATACGCCTTGTGGATGCGCCGCACCGAGGTCAGCAGCATCGCCATGGCGTGCTCCGCAACCGCGTGGGGGGAATACACCGGCACGCGCAGCACGTGGATTCTGCCGAACGCGTGGCGCACGTCCACGTTGTTGAAACCGGCGCAACGCAGGGCGATCACCCTTACCCCCAGTTCTGTCAGGCGGTCGATCACCTCGGCGTTCACGGTGTCGTTGACGAACACGCACACTCCGTCGCATCCGCTCGCCAGCTCCACCGTATCCTCGGTGAGCTTGGTCTCAAAAAATTTCAGTTTCAGGTCAGCCCCCGCGCCGTACCTTTCAAATGCGGGCTTGTCGTAAGGCTTCGTATCAAAAAAGGCAATCTTCACCGTTTATTTTCCGTCCTCTCTGAAGTGTCGGGAGTTCCCTCTCCGCCCGGCGGACGCGCCGGCGCGTTTCCCGTTTTTCTTTCAGTATGGACGGATTTATCTTTCATTATAACTACGGCGCGGCGATTCCCGCGTTTTTTGCCGCTATCCCGCGTGCCGCAAAAGGAAACGCGTTTGCCCTTTATAAACGCTCCAGCGCTTCCTCCAGCTCGGAGAGCGCGCGGACGGTGACTTCCGCCGGGGTATCGGGGTCCGCGGGCTTGCCCTCCGGGTTGTACCACACGGTATGGATGCCCGCGTTGATGCCGCCGCGGATGTCTGAGGTCAGGGAGTCGCCCACGATCACCGCGCCGGGGCGCCTGTCCTCCCCGATGACCGCAAAGCAACAGTCGAAATACTCCTTTTGCGGTTTGACGTACCCCATGCGCTCCGAAATGAACACCTCCCGGAAGTACGGCAGGATCCCTGCGCTCCGCAGGCGGCCGTCCTGCACGCGCGCGGTGCCGTTGGAAACCAGATACAGGGGGTATTTGAGGGAAAGCCTGTCAAGCGTCTCAAGCGCCCCGGGCATGAAAAAATGCCCCTCGGAAAGGTTCCTTTCATAGATGGCGCGCATGGCGCGCGGATCCCCCTCGGCTCCCAGCGCTTCCAACAGCAACGAAAAACGGCGGGTCAGCACCTCGTCCCGCGTGATCAGCCCCCGCTCCAGCAGCTTCCACTGCTCGCGGTTGATACGGCTGTACAGCGCCACTCTCTCCTCGTCCGGCTCCAAGCCGCACTCCCGCATGGTGCGGGTAATCGCGCGCTTCTCCGCCCGATGGAAATCCAACAGAGTGTCGTCCAGGTCAAACAGTACCGTTTCTATCATATTCTCGGCTCTCCTGTATATACTGGGGTTATTCTACCACACCCCGCGCAGAAAAGCAATCGCCGCGCCCCGCGGCAAAAATACACCGACGCCGCTAAAAGTGCAATTTCCATGGGGAATATCCACGCAAATATTTAAATGAAAGATAGCCCACGGCACCTTACAAAGCAAGGCAGCTGGTTATTTTAGTGATATTGTTTGCTCCGCAAACAGTGATATTTTCCACCTGCGGTGAAAAGTGATATTTCGGCTTTTGCCGAAGCGAGATTGTTTGCTGTCGCAAACAGTTATATTTGCGGGACGGGGCTTTGCAGAGTGAAACATACAAAGCAAGGAGCATTTGTTTTTCCTATTGTAACTCCTTCCGTCACGCTGTCGCGTGCCACCTCCCTCGATGAGGGAGGCTACCCTTGGCTCCCTCCGGGAGGGGGCTCGCAGAGCGGGTGGAGGAGTGCCGCAAAGCGAGATTTCTTGCTGTGTGGCAAATATCGTTGCGGCGCAGCGATCAATCCCTGTCGCTACGCCGCTAACAGCGCCGCCCGGGATATATCATACCGGAGCGCAAAAAGCAAGCCGCCATTCCGACGAAAAAAGTACCTGTTTTTCAGGTTTTTTCGGCATTTTTCCACCCCAAAAGTCCAATTTTGTCGTTCTGTGCATTTTCTCTATATTTTGTGTTCGCTTTTTTGTCAAAACACTAAATCTTGTGTTTTCCGGCTATAATTTTGTGATTTTGGGTTGCAAACGGCAAAAGGTTATGCTAAAATGAAAAAGCCAAATTCGAATGCGAGGTAGCATCATGAACATTATCAAACGAAACGGTTCTCAAGCGCTGTACGACGGAGAGAAGATCAAAAACGCCCTCTCCAAAGCCAACGCCAGCGTCCCGCAGGAGGAGCGTCTGAGCGACGCCGCCATTGCCGGAATCGAGAGTTATGTACGCCACAGCGCGGAGGGGATCAACCGCGCCCTCGGCGTGGAAGAAATACAGGATATGGTTGAGCAGCAGATCATGCAACACGGCGCTTTCAACGTGGCGCGCAACTATATCAAATACCGTTATAACCGTTCTCTTGCCCGTAAGGCGAACACCACGGACGACCGCATTCTGTCTCTGATCGAGTGCAACAACGAGGAGGTCAAGCAGGAGAACTCCAACAAGAACCCCACCGTCAACTCGGTGCAGCGCGACTATATGGCGGGCGAGGTCAGTCGTGACATCACCGACCGCGTGCTGTTGCCGCAGGATATTGTAAAGGCGCACAAGGAAGGCATTATCCACTTCCATGACTCGGACTATTTCGCACAGCATATGCACAACTGCGATCTGGTCAATCTGGAGGATATGCTTCAGAACGGCACCGTCATCAGCGGCACCAAGATCGAGAAGCCGCACAGCTTCTCCACCGCCTGCAATATCGCCACGCAGATCATCGCGCAGGTTGCCTCCAACCAGTACGGCGGGCAGAGCATCAGTCTGACGCACCTGGCGCCCTTCGTGCAGATCTCGCGCGAGCGTATCCGCGCCTCCGCTCTTGAGGAAGCGGCGCTTCTCGGCGTCACCCCCTCGGAGGAGCAGCTCTCCAACATTGTGGAAACCCGCCTGCGCGACGAGGTGCGCCGCGGCGTGCAGACCATTCAGTACCAGGTCGTCACCCTCATGACCACCAACGGACAGGCGCCCTTCGTGACCGTCTTTATGTACCTCAACGAGGCAAAGGACGAGCAGGAGAAGAAGGACCTCGCGCTGATTATCGAGGAAACCCTGCGCCAGCGCTACCAGGGCGTCAAGAACGAGGACGGCGTATGGGTCACCCCCGCGTTCCCGAAGCTCATTTACGTGCTGGAGGAGGATAACGTCACCCCCGACTCCAAGTACTTCTATCTGACCCGTCTTGCCGCCGAATGTACCGCGAAGCGCATGGTGCCGGACTACATCTCCGAGAAGATCATGCTTCAGAACAAGGTGGATAAGAACGGCGAGGGACACTGCTACACCTGCATGGGCTGCCGCAGCTTCCTGACCCCGTATGTGGACGAGAACGGCAAACCGAAATATTACGGCCGCTTCAACCAGGGCGTCGTCACCGTCAACCTGCCGGACATCGGTCTGAGCGCGCACGGCGACATCGACCGCTTCTGGGAGATCTTCGATGAGCGCATGGAGCTTTGCCACCGCGCCCTGCAATGCCGTCACGAGCGTCTGACCGGCACCCTCTCCGACGCCGCCCCCATTCTGTGGCAGCACGGCGCCCTGTTGCGCCTGAAGAAAGGCGAGCCGATTGACAAATACCTCCACGGCGGATACTCCACCCTCTCTCTCGGCTATGCCGGGCTGTGGGAGTGCGTATACAGCCTGAATCACAAGAAACTCACCGAGCCGGAGGGCGAGGAGCTGGGTCTTGCCATCATGCGCAAGCTCAACGAATACACCGCCAAGTGGAAGAAAGCCGAAAACATCGACTACTCCCTGTACGGCACCCCCTTGGAAAGCACCACCTACAAGTTCGCCAAGAGCCTGCAAAAGCGCTTCGGCGTCGTCCCGGGCGTATCCGACAAGAACTATATCACCAACAGCTATCACGTCCATGTCACGGAGCCGATCGACGCCTTTGACAAGCTGGCGCTGGAATCCAAGTTCCAGGCGCTCTCCCCCGGAGGCGCTATCTCCTACGTCGAGGTGCCCAATATGCTCGGCAACATCGACGCCGTCATTTCGGTCATGCAGTTCATCTATGACCACATCATGTACGCAGAGCTGAATACCAAGAGCGACTATTGCCAGTGCTGCGGCTACGACGGAGAGATCCGGATCGTCAACGACGACCAAGGGAAACTGATTTGGGAGTGCCCCAAGTGCGGGAACCGCGACCAGAGCAGAATGAACGTCGCCCGCCGTACCTGCGGCTATATCGGCACCCAGTTCTGGAATCAGGGCAGAACCCAAGAAATCAAGGAAAGAGTGCTGCACCTCTGATGAATTACGGCGCGCTGAAAAAAACAGATATCGCCAACGGGCTTGGCGTGCGCGTGTCCCTGTTTGTCTCGGGGTGCGCGCACCGTTGCCCCGGCTGCTTCAACGAGGTGGCGTGGAGTTTCGATTACGGAACCCCCTATACCGCCGAAACCGAACAGGAGATCATCGACGCCTTGCGTCCCCCTTATATCCGGGGGCTGTCCCTGCTCGGAGGAGAACCGTTTGAAGCGCAGAATCAGAAGACCCTGGTCACGCTTCTCCGCCGCGTGCGGAAAGAGCTGCCCGACAAGGATATCTGGTGCTATTCCGGCTTTCTCTTTGAAGAACTGACCGGGGAGTTACCCTCCCGCGCCCGCACCGACGTCACCGACGAAATGCTCTCCATGCTGGACGTACTGGTGGACGGCAGATTTGTGGAAGCGGAAAAGGATATTTCCCTGCGCTTCCGCGGTTCCCGCAACCAGCGGATCCTGGACGTACCGCAATCGCTTGCTTCCGGCGCCCCGCGTCTGGTCGAGCAATTTCTATGAACATCTCCTGCGCGGCAGCAGAAATCCGCTTTGACTGTTTTCAACGGCAGATTTTATTTTTCCATCTGAAAAACGGCTTGTTTCGACAAGCCGTTTTTGATTGCCACCGTTTGCGCTTGGTCTCTCCGAACAGCAAAAAAAGGCTCTGTATACACAAAGCCTTTTCTTTAGTATTCTGCAAACGGAAGCGACTGTTTAACGCTTCTTAGTCCGCCCTCGGCGGAGGCGTTTTATGAAAACGCAGACTCCCAATCATTCGCTTACAGATCTGCAAAAGGAACGCGTCGCGCAGCAGAAACAGCAACAGGAAATACAATACCGCCCCGCCGATAATCATCCCGACAAGCGAAAGCGCATTGACCGGTAGATACCGTTTGACGAACCACAGCGCCGCGAACATTCCGGCGCCTGCCAGCCAGTACTTGGCGGAGCTGGTGAAAATCGGCATCAAAGAATAGCCCGCTTTGACCTTCAGATAGATAAAACCGAATACCGCCACACTGATTTCCGCGACAACCGTCGCGATGGAAGCGCCCACGGAATAAAGCCGGGGAATCAGTATCAGATTCAGCAACAGATTGACAAGCGCTCCGGTTACCACAGTCAGCGTGAGTATGTTTTGTTTTCCCACAGGTACCAGGTACTGCATCCCGGTGACGCTGCTGAGCCCGATCGAAATCACAATGGAACTGAGGATGGGAATCAGAACTGCGCATTTTTCATATCCGGCTCCGAAATAGACCGGAACAAAAACAGACGCAATGGATACAAAGCCGAGCATGATGGGAACCGCCATCATCCATACAAAACGAAAAGAACGGTATATATAATATTTGACCTTTTCCGTATCTCCCGTTTTGAAGGTATAAGAAATGCGCGGGATCATGACCGTCCCCAACGAAGTGACGGCGGTGATGGCGATCTTGATGATCTTTTCCGCCCCTTCATAATACCCGTTTTCGGCGAAGCCGTCGGCAAACCACCCTATCATGGATTTGTCCAGAACGGTATATACCTGTACGGCAATGGTCGGTACAAACAATTGCAGAATGGATTTGATACTGCGGAACGGATGAATACCCTTGCATCGGCAAAGATACTTCGGTAAAAACGCCCACAGAAAGGCGTTTCCGGCAACCGTAAATACAATCAGAAACAGTACGTATAAATACAGATCCGACGCTTCTTTTACAAACAGAAAGATGGAGGCAATGCTCATCAGACGAAAAGCAATACTGCACAGAGCAATCTTTCCAAATTCCTCCATGCCTTGCAAAAACCACGAAATATCAAACATCACGTTTATGATGTTCAACGTCATGATCAGGCAAACCAGCTTCTGATCGGCAGATACAGCCAGCAGAACATACCCCACATATGCCGCAATGGTAATCAGGGAAGAACTGCAGCGGACAATGAATACTTCCCAGAAAACGCGGCTGCGCGCCTCCGGGTCTTTCTGTTCATAACTGACCGCTCTCTGACCGAACGTCGCGGTTCCCAGCACGGCAACCAGAACGAAATAGGACACGATGGAATTGGAATAACTGTAAAAGCCGCTTCCCTCCGGACCCAGAACACGGGATACATAAGGCGTCACCACCAAGGGAGAGAGCAAAAGCGTCAGTTGATAAGCCAGATTGTATATGAAATTATTTCGTATGCTTTTTTCAGCCATTTAATTCTGTTCTCACCCTCTCAAGAGCCTCTCTGATAACCGTATGCATATCAAGATAGCGATACTGCCCCAATCTGCCGCCGAACACCACCTTGGTTTCACGTTGCGCAAGCGCGGCGTACCGGCCGTACAGTTCGCTGTTCTTTTCATCATTGACGGGATAATACGGCTCATCCCCCGGCTTCCATGCCGCGGAGTATTCACGTGAAATGACCGTTTTTTCCTGCCGCCCGAACTCAAAATGCTTATGCTCGATAATGCGCGTATAGGGGACGTCAAACGCCGTATAATTGATCACCGCATTCCCCTGGTAATTCGGCATATCCAGAACCTCGGTTTCAAACCGAACGGAACGGTACTCCAAAGCGCCGAAGCAGTATTGATAATAGCTGTCAATGGGTCCTGTGTAAATCACGCGGTTTGCCTCGGACAAATACCTTTCCCTGTCGGCGAGGAAGTCGGTATTCAGGCGTACCTGCGCCCCCGTCAGCATTTTTTCTATGATGGGCGTATATCCGCCCTCGGGAATTCCCTGGTATCGGTCGGTGAAGTAATTGTTGTCGAAAGTAAACCGCACCGGCAACCGCTTGATAATGAATGCGGGCAATTCGGTGCAGGGTCTGCCCCATTGCTTTTCGGTATATCCCTTGATCAGCTTTTCGTAAATGGTTCTGCCGACAAGATTGATTGCCTGTTCCTCCAGGTTGCGGGGGTTTTCGGTATAACAGGACCGCCGTTCCTCCTCAATGCGTGCCTGCGCCTCTGCGGGAGTAAATACGTCGCTCCACAGCTTTGTAAACGTGTTCATATTGAACGGCAGGTTATAGCACTCGTTGCGGTAACGCGCCACCGGTTGATTGATATAATGATTGAATTCGGCAAACCGGTTGATATATTCCCATATCTCTTTGTCTGACGTGTGGAAAATATGCGCGCCGTACCGGTGGACATGAATCCCCTCCACATCTTCGGTATATACGTTTCCCCCGATCTGCGGGCGCTTTTCAAGCACAAGGCAGGTCTTGCCGGCTTTTGTCAGTTCGTGGGCGCACACCGCGCCGTATAATCCGCTGCCGACAATCAAATAATCATACATCGTACCGTTCAATCCTTGTCGAATATTTTTTGGTAATAAGCCATCAGCTCGTCAAAATGTTCTTCCGGCGTCAACGTGCGCTTGATGTGGGACTTCATCTCCTCCACCTTCGCACGGTCGAGGCTGTTCAGGAACGCGCAAGCCTCCGCTATCTCGTCTTCGCTGTACGGGTCAAACAGATACCCGTTTTCCTCATTGACGAAATCGGGAATGCCGCCCATCCGGGTTGCAAATACCGGCAACCGGCTGTTGAGCATTTCCATAACCACCTGCGGACCGTTATCCTCCCAGATCGGCGTCATGATCCCCATATCCATCTGTGACAGGATCTGCGGCAGATCCGCCTGCTTGTACGCACCGTGGTAAATGATCCCCGCCGCTTTGAGCATTTTCTCTTCGGCTTCATTGCAGCGCCCGTAAAAATGCACGCGCAGCGCGGGATTATGGACGCGGCTGAGCATAGAACAGAGGAGAGGACCGCCTTTCACGCGGCTGACGCTGCTGAGCAGCACCATATCGATCTGCGTCTGCTCTTTCCTCTCCCACTCCTGCTTGAAGTGGTAAGCGCTGATGTTCCCGATGTGCAATGTGTGATACGTGTTTTGAATTCCGGAGCGGCGATAGATCTCCTCGACGCGCTCGGACACGGGAAAGAGCATCTCCGCCCCCTCAAGCAACTGCTTATTATTCTCATACCAGCTCCGGTATACCGCGCGGGATTTCAGCGGAAAACGATAAATGCCGCGCTCGCCGAACACGCGTTTGGAAGCACCCCGTACCAAACGGTTTTTCTCCAGCAGGCTGAAGCAGTTCAGGCACGAGGACGTGTTGGCGCAGTCGCAGCTGCGCTCTCCGGGAGGCAGCATCTGAATCCGCGGGCAAATAAAATAATAGTCGTGCAGGCTGACGACGTATTTGCGCCCCTTCAGTATCTTGAATAAGCGTTGATCCACATTCAGCATCAAATGGATATGAACCAGGGAGATATTCTTTTCGTCCAGAATCTCTTTCAGTTTTTTCAGACTGCGGCTGTCCCTTTTATGAGCATAAGAAAAGTTGGCAATTCCGGTATGGTAAGGAATTACCTCGTAAAGGTCATCTTTTCCTTCGGCGGAAAGAATATATACCTTGTATCCTCTCTCCGCCTGCGTTTTGGCGATGCTGCGTACATAATTCGTAATACCGCCGTTGAAATCGGCGGAAAAGCCTGTGCAAATATGCAGGATGTTCTTCTCTTCCATCTGTTACCTCATATCATATCCACAGTGTCTTTTAAAACATCTGCCGATACTTCGCGGCGCTTCACGATACGCGCCGGATTGCCCGCAAGAACCAGGCCGTCCCCTTCAAACGATTTTGTGACAACCGCGCCTGCGCCGATAATACAATCCGAGCCTATTTTCACCCCGGGAAGAATCATTGCCTTCTCTCCTATCCAGCAATTTTCTCCGATAATCACCGGCCCCTTGGAGGTCAAAGGCTGTTGCAGAGGCGGCATGGCGTTGAGTTCCGTGCTGCCATGCGCGTGATCCATGATCATGACATGGCTTCCGATAAGCGTATGCGCTCCTATCTCAATCCTGTTAATACACCCGACATGACAGTCATCTCCGAAAGTAACGCCGTCGCCGATCGTCAGTTCCGGCTGATACCTCTCGTTCTCGTATTTTGCGTAGCACTCGATTTTGTTTCTCATGCCAAAAGCGCAATACCCCTTCACATGAAGATACCGTTTGCCGTGAAAACGCGGAAAATCCTTGCAATACAGCGCGCCGATCCCTCGTCCCAGATACAGACTGACCATCCCGCTGTAAAAGAACTCCTTTGCGCGTCTGAACAAGCCGATTGTCAGCGGATTGAACAGTATCATCAGCGGCAGTAACAGCAGCCGCAGACACACTTTCAGTATTTTTTTCATTTGATTTTCTTCACTAAAAACATCTGATTATCCATGCGGGCTTCATGCGTCATATATTTCATCAGCATGACGTAATTCGTAATTCCGAGCAAAGACTTAGACATCTTCATCAAACGGCGCATCCACTTCTGCTTTCGGGAAAATCCGCCTTTGTTCAAAGCGTTGATACTCATCAGATCCACGGAAGCGATCTTGTCTTTGGTCAGCAGATGGTTGCGCTTCAGAATCTGATAGAACCGCGCGTCTTCCCCGGTCTGTCGTTCGCCTTTTTCCAATACTCCGGTATCTATCAGATATTCATACACCTTTCTCTCAAAACGGGAAATATATCTGCCGTTGTCAAAGTAGTTGTACGCATAAGGAATGCTGTGATACGCGTCGTAATGGTTGTCTTTCATACGCGCACGGTATATATTGAGCAATTCAAGCAAATCGGACTCTTCGGAAAGATTCATGTCAAGGTGTTTGGTGGTAAAATACACGTCGCCGCCGTTGACATAAAAACCGGAGTAATGGAAAAATTTCAGAGTCGCTTCTCCGCTTCCGTCGCGCATTACGATCCGATATCCGCCGTTTTCGTTTTTTACCAACCGTCTTTCACAGAAGTTCCATGGCGCAAAATTCAAACCCGGATCCTGAGAAACATGAATATACGGATAAAAATAGTAGAACAGATTTGCCATGCTTTTTTGGTCGGTAAACTGATGGTTGCCGATGTCACTGTAACAGTTCACCATCAGATCCTTTTGCCAGCTATCCACAATCCGGCGTCCCATCTCGGTTGCGGCTATCGCGCAGAAGCCGAGGTTGAAAAATCCCGCTTTCACAATATTGCGTTCATTTTCGTCAATGCCGTCCGATTTTGTGAATTTATGCGGGGTAAGAACGGCGGCAGACCGATCGAGCGCGTCGAATACCCCGTCCAGTCTCTCGAAAACTTCAATATCCGGGTCGAGATAGATCACCTTCTCATACCGCTCAAACAAATATTCAAACAGAAACGGCTTGACAAAGGTATTGAACTCTATCACATTGTACTTCAAAGCATAATGGTGAAAATCCGGAATGCCTATCTGATCGGCAAACAGGATTGTCGCGCCGCTTTCATCGTAGTGAACCGAATCGCTTTTCCGGTCCACTACGGTAATATAAAAATCCATTTGATCCCCGTACACGCGCCTGACAGATTGTGCAAGCGTCTGTGCCTGAGAAAAATAGTTATTTGACACAATGGTACAAATTGCATTCATAATGCATTTTTACTCCTTACCCGTAAATATGCTTCTCAGCTGGTCCTCAAACCGTCCCTCCAACGCCTTTACGGTCGTACGGTATTCTTCAAAATCGGGAGATATCTCCTCGCAACGGCGAAGCATATCCTCCAGCTTTGCTTTGATCTGAGGCAAATTCTCCTCTTGCGCGTCAATCTTGTACTCTTCCGGCAGCGGCACATCGCCATGATAGGCGGACGCCCCCAAACGCCCGGTCAGAACGCAACAGCCGTTGACGACCGCTTCTTTCGGCATTCTTTCGGCTCCGGGGAACGTGCCGAAATCCATATAAACGGCACTGTCCCGATACAGCTCACACAATTCCTGCTGATGATAACCGGCAAGAGGAACAAACGTCAGGTCATGACAATACGCAATGATCTTGCGTGAAAACGCTCGGTTTTTTGCCGGATTATACAGAATGATGCTCCGACGATGTTTCGGAAGTTCCTCGTCAAAGCGTTTGATGAAATACAAGCTGATCGGTTCAATGCACAAGACGCACGGGTTGTGCGTTCGGGAACCCACGTAATCGAACGCATAGTAAGACGCGCATAGATGCGTGACGTCCGCACACTCATTTTCAAAATCGTATTTTTTGTGTTTCAGGAAAAGCTTAAATCTGCTGATTTTATTGGGCTTCTTCAGCTGTTTCCACAAGGCGCGCGGTTTCAGCTTTGCCCACAGGCAGCGTACCTTGTCTGTGATGGACGATCTTCCGACATCATTATCGACGCTTAGCCACCAAATGTATTTCCGGAGATGCTTGTATTGCGCAGTAATAAAATGCAGCGTTTCCGGCACGACAAGAGCGTTCTCATCGCTGTCTTCAATATCGCAGGGGAGCAAATACGATTCTGTATACACCGCATATGCGTCCGGGATACGGTAATGCCGATTTTTTATATCGACATATACGATATTTGCATCGATCCCGTCTCTTCTCAGATAGTATACCATCTGATGCAGTGCTTCAGGACCGCCGGTGACAAGATTGGCAGGACACAGCACATAAACTTTCCGTACGGGCGTGCCCGACATAACGCCGTCAACCGGCAGACGGCCGCCGGATGCATCTGACGGAGCGCCGCCGACAGTTTCTCTTACCCTCTCCTCCCCATCGCCGCAAAGGAACAGGTACGCAAGCAGTAGTATAAAGAATGTTTTTTCAAAATACAGCAGGTAACTCATATGCCCCGTAACGGAAAAAGCAATCAGCAGAAAAGGAATCAACGGCCATACTTTTGCTTTTTTCTGCCCAAGAGTATCCCGCAAAGATACAAAATAATAAACGAAGAACAGTGCTCCGCCAATCAATCCCAAATTTGTGAATAGCGTCACCAACGGAGAAAACGAATAAACAGTGGCAAGCCCTGTCCCAAACAACGGATAGCGAATAAACCAAGTCAAATTGTTATAGATGGAATAAAACCGAATAATGCCGCTGTACTGATAGTGACGCACAACATCAAATCCGTCCGAAAACTTGGTGAGATTGCTCACAAGCACCGTGATTCTTTCACGGTTCAGTAAAATCGTGACTGCCGCTAATGCCACCGCCGCAAGCGCAATCGACGCAAATGCAACCCTGCCAGACACCGCGTTCCGCTTTTTATAATGTTGCCATATAGCAAATCCGATCAGATACAGAGCGGCGAACAAATATATATATGCACTGAACGCCCCGCAAATCATTGCTGTGAAAGCATACAAAAGTATGAGCCACAGCCCTTTTTTCGTCTCTTTGTATCGATATAGCAGCGCTACCAGTACGTAGAAAATCATCAGTGCCAGGTTTGAAGGTTCCCTGACAAGGCCCATCGGCGCCTTCAAAAACAGAGCGTCACGCGGTTCAAGAAAACTGAACGGATCGTCGCCGACCACAGCGCGCACCGTCTCGTTGAGGATATTCGTATCCAGCACATTGATGACAAATACTTCAACCAAAAGGTAAACAATATATACGGCGGCAACCCGGTAAATCCACTCGACGATATTGCGGATTGTCTCTTTGTTGCAAACCATGGAAAACGCATATACAATGACGCCGAACATAAACAGCCGGAGTAAAATTACAATAGATTTTTTTCCTACGCCCACAGTCTGCAGTGCGCCGTTTTGAAACAGTGTGTCCCAAACGGTATCGAAGTCACAACTTGTGTAAACGGTATGCGTCGCATAACGCACCGCCAACGTCAGGCAAATTACGGCAAGCAATGTCAAAAGATAAACCCAAGAGATTCTCTTTTTGAAATCAGGCTTGGTCAAAATCAAATAGTATATTGCCGTTATGAATGCAACGAATGTCGTAACGTAATTGTATTCGACATAAAACGATCCGATGCGGGCGACATATCCCAAATCCAAAAAAACGGTTGCCACAATCGTCAGGCAAAATACAGATTGCAAAAGATGCGCGGGAGATGCGAGCCGACGCTGCCGTACGGAAGTATATATATACCAAACCAACACAGCGAAATAAGCACACAGCAGCAAAACGCCGGAAGCGGTCAATTGCATATTTCAGTCTCCTTTGCACATCATTTCAGTCGTCACGCGCTTTGCGTACGGTTGCCTTTGTCCCTTTTCGCATTCCCATGTACCGCGCCGTCATATCGGGCAGGAATCGGAACAGAACGGGAATATTGAAATGCTTCAGCGCCTGTCCGAATACCGACAGGGCAAGCTTGATGCCGGTATCCGTGGTTTTATAGGAGGAAAATTCCGGGTGCTCCCGGAACCATACCCCGGTCGCAAAATAGCGGTCGTAAACCTGCCTGAGAGTAAAGCGGTGATAGTGCTCCGCCACCGCCTCTGCGACATAGGCTTTGCGGTATCCGGCGTCAAGGATCTTCTTGGCGTAGTACATATCCTCGTTCATCATCATGGGAATCCCGTCGTAACCGCCGAGCGCAAGAAACACGGGGCGGTTGTAGGCGGCAAAAGCGTCGGAGGCGAAAAATGCTTTCAGCCCCAGTTCCTCGATGTTTTCCAACCCGACCGTGAATGAGGTTTCTCCGTAATTCTTTTTTCTTACATAGTATTCGATGGTCTTCTTTTTGACGATCTGCCGACCGTAGGCGTAAACAACCTTGTCATTGATCGCCGCGGCAAGGGCGGCGAGCGCCCCCTCCCCCTCGAGAATCACATCCTGCGAGAGCATCATCACCACGTCGGAGGAACAGTATTCCCGGATGGCGCGTTCCCGCGTCAGGCTGTGGGAAAATTCCTGTGGGGTGACCGTGAAGTAGGAAAAGCCGGATTCCTCCAGCTTTTTTTTCACATAGGTCAGGTCGGAGCCGTCGTCGGTCAGCGGGAATACGCCGCATCCGATTTCCACCCCGCGCTGCGCTTTCAATCTGTCAAGAAAACCGTCTATATGCCCATCTGCGCGAAACAGAGGACAAACAATATCGACTTTAGTCATTTTATTTGAAAGTGAAGGTCTGACCGAGGGTCAGCCACTTGCAATCCTTTTCGCTCAGATTCAGATGAGTTCCGTCGGAAAGCGTATAGCCCGCAGGATCCGCGCTGCCGGGATAGGCGCCTTTCAAACCGGGCCATTGGATGCCGATGGCAGGGTCGTTCCACGCAAGTCCACCCTCGTCTCCGGGATGGTAAAAATCCGTGACCTTATAGCAGAATTCCGCCTCGTCCGAGAGTACCAGAAAGCCGTGGGCAAACCCCTCGGAGATATAGAACTGCTTTTTGTTCTCCGCGGTCAGCTCCACGCCGAACCACTTGCCGTAGGTTTCCGAGCTTGCGCGCAGATCCACCGCCACGTCAAACACGCTGCCGCGAATCACACGCACCAGCTTGCCCTGCGGATACTGCTTCTGAAAATGCAAACCGCGCAGAACCCCCTTGACGCTCATCGACTGGTTATCCTGCACGAAATTCATGTCGAGCCCCGCCTCGTGCATATCGCGCTGATTATAGGTCTCGGTAAAATAGCCGCGGTTGTCTCCGTGGACGGTCGGCTCGATGATATACAACCCCTCAATCGGGGCTTTGGTCACTTTGATCTGTCCCATTTTTTACACTCCCAACTCCGTCAGATACCGCCCGAGGGCGTCCTGCCACGCGGGCAGTCTTTCAAATCCGTTCTGCGTCAGCTTTTCCTTGCTCATGCGGCTGTTGGTCGGGCGTTTTGCCTTGGCGGGGTATTCCGCGCTGCTGACGGGAAGCACCTTGACGTCCGCATAATCGGCCGGGTCGCGCAGCGCCGCCTGGCGGAAAATTTCACAGGCAAACTCATACCATGAGCAAAAGCCCTCGTTGGTGGCGTGGTACACACCGTATTTTTCGGTTTCAATCATATCGACGAGCAAGCGGGAAAGGTCATAGGTATAGGTCGGGCTGCCGACCTGATCGTCCACCACGCGCAGCGTCTTGACCGTTTTGCCCTTGTTGAGCATAGTTTTGATAAAGTTGCCGCCGTTGATACCGAACACCCATGCAATGCGCACGATGAAATGACGCGGCAGTGCCTCAACGGCAAGTTCCCCTTCATATTTGGTCTGACCGTATACGTTCAGCGGGTGCCGTTCATCGTCCGGCTCCCACGGGCGCGTCCCACCGCCGTCAAACACGTAATCGGTGGAGATATACATCATCTTGCTGCCCAGCGCCGCGCACGCTTCGGCGATATTGCGGGTGCCCTCCGCGTTGACGCGGCGCACCTTTTCCGTGTTTGCGGCGTCCTCCGCCGCGTCCACCGCCGTCCATGCCGCGCAGTGAATGACCGCGTCTGGCTTTACCTCGTTCATCACGCGCGCCACGCTTGCGGCGTCGGTAATGTCCATGTCGTCAATATCTACCCCGACGGGAGTATGTCCGCGCTTTCCAAGCTCCGCAACCACATCGTATCCGAGCTGTCCTTTCACGCCGGTGACAAGTATTTTCATATGCTGTCTCTCACTTACGGCTCAGTCGCTCGCCGTACATTTTATCGTAGTAGTTGCGGTATTCTCCCGAAATGATGGACTCCCACCATGCGCGGTTGTCGAGATACCACTGGATGGTTTTCTGAATGCCGTCGACAAACTTCGTCTCCGGCAGCCAGCCGAGTTCTCTGTGGATCTTGGCGGGGTCGATGGCGTAGCGCATATCATGCCCCTTGCGGTCGCTGACGTGGACGATCAGGTCCTCGCTCTTGCCGAGCGCCTTGCAGATCAGACGCACAATATCGATGTTCTTCATCTCGTTATGTCCGCCGATGTTGTAGACCTCGCCGACCTTGCCCTCGCGGATAATCAGGTCGATCGCCTTGCAGTGATCCTCCACATACAGCCAGTCGCGCACATTCAGCCCTTCGCCGTACACCGGCAGAGGCTTGTTTGCGAGAGCGTTGGCAATCATCAGAGGAATCAGCTTCTCCGGGAACTGGTACGGACCGTAGTTGTTGGAGCAGCGGCTGATGGTGGTGGGCAGACCGAAGGTCCTGTGATAAGCGTTGACCAGCAGGTCGGCTCCCGCCTTTGAGGAGCTGTAAGGAGAGCTGGTCTTGAGAGGCGTCGTCTCCGTAAAGAACAGGTCGGGGCGGTCAAGCGGCAGATCCCCGTACACCTCGTCGGTGGATACCTGATGATAGCGCTTTACCCCATGCTTCAGGCTGGCGTCCATCAGCACCTGCGTGCCGAGAATGTTGGTTTTCAGAAAGATGCCCGGGTCCTCGATCGAGCGGTCCACATGAGACTCCGCCGCGAAGTTGACCACCACGTCCGGCTTCTCCTCCGCAAAGACCTTTTGCACTGCCTCGCTGTCGCAGATGTCCACCTTCTCAAAGCGGAAGTTGGGCTTCTTCAGCGCCTCCTCCAGAGTGGAGAGGTTCCCCGCATAGGTCAGCTTGTCAATGCAGACAATTCTGTCCTCGGGATGTTTTTCAAGTTCAAAGTAAACGAAGTTCGCGCCGATAAAGCCGGCGCCGCCGGTGACAAGAATCGTCATACTGCGCACCTCTTATTTGGTTTTTTTAGTAGTCTTCCCTGCTATCTTGAGCAGGTATTCGCCGTAAGTGCTGTTCTTCATGGTATCCGCTGTTTCGATCAGATTTTCGCGGGTGATCCAGCCGTTGCGATACGCGATTTCCTCAAGGCAGGCGATCTTCTGACCGCTGCGCTTTTCTCTGCCACAGATGAAAGCCGTGGCCTCCGCCAAACTCTCATGCGTGCCGGTGTCAAGCCAGTGATAGCCCCTGCCAAGCAGCTCGCAGTGCAGGTTATTGTGCGTCAGATAAATGCGGTTGAGGTCGGTGATCTCCAGCTCGCCGCGGGCGGAGGGGTGGATGGTCTTGACATAATCCACGACCTTGTGATCATAAAAATAGAGTCCCGTCACGCACCAGTTGCTCTTGGGGCGTTTCGGCTTCTCCGCAAGGCTCGTCACCTTGCCGTCCCGGTTAAAGCCCATAATTCCGAAGCGTTCGGGGTCGGGAACCTGATATCCGAACACCGTCGCTCCCTCGCCGGCCTCGGCGCGCTTCACGGCGTTTCTCAGTTTCCCTTCCAGTCCGCGGCCGACGAAAATGTTGTCGCCGAGAACCATTGCGGCGGCATCGTCGCCGATGAATTCCTCCCCCAAAAGAAAGGCCTGCGCAAGCCCGTCCGGAGAGGGTTGTACGCAATATTTCAGATCGATGCCGAACTGATGCCCGTCCCCCAGCAAATCTTGGAAACGCGGGGTGTCCTGCGGGGTGGAAATCAGAAGAATTTCACGGATTCCCGCATTCATCAGCACGGAAATCGGATAATATACCATGGGTTTATCCCAGATGGGAAGCAGCTGTTTGCTGGTCACTTTCGTTAAGGGATACAGTCTGGTGCCGGAGCCTCCGGCAAGAACGATACCTTTCATAATTACACATCTGCCCGACGGGCAGCTTCTCCCAAATTCAAAATAAAGTCAAATACACAGATGAGGCGTGCCGTTTTCCGGCGCGGCGGACTTGCCGCAGAAAATATCGTCGGCGCGTAAAGGCGCAGAAAAAGTACTCGCGCGCGCGTCAAGTCGGACAGCGTCCGAATCAATACGCCGGGGAACACAAACTCAAATGTCATGTATGATAAAGTCAAAAATTCTATGAAATTGTCATAACCAATTACAGATTATATCATTTTATGAACTAAATGTCAACAGCGGCTTTTTATTTGATATACGTATATAATATTAGTGATACGCGTGCGCTCTATACACGCGCTGCGCGCAATTCATAAAAACGGAAGGTGCCGCGCCTGTTTTCGACATTCTTCGCCAACGACCGTGGGATCGCGCCCCCCTCCCTGTTCTTTTGATGGCATCGCGCTGTTTCTCTTTTCATTGTTTTGTAAAGCTCACTTAACATTCCTGTTATATTTTCGATATGCAAAGTTTGCTTTCCGTTCGAACGCAAAAGCGCAAAACAAAAAGTGCCGCACAGCGAATGTGCGGCACTGAAAAACAGATATACCGACGCCTTACAGGACTCTGACGCGAATGACGTTCTCCACGCCGTTCAGGGCTGAAACGGTGTCGTCGGAGGGGCGCTTCGCCACATCCAGGATGGTGTAGGCGTATTCCCCGCGGGATTTGTTGAGCATGGATTCAATGTTGATTCCCTCGCCGGATACCAAAGCGCTCAGGCTGGCAAGCATATTCGGCACGTTGCGGTGCAGTACGCAGATGCGGCAGGCAGAGGTGCGGGGGGCGCTGACGTCGGGGTAGTTGACCGAATGTGTGATATTGCCGTTTTCCAGGTAATCCATCAATTCATCGGCAGCCATCACGGCGCAGTTGTCCTCGCTCTCCGGTGTGGAAGCACCCAGGTGCGGGATGGCGATCACGTTTTCCACCCCCAGCATTTCCTCGGTCGGGAAGTCCACCACATAGGCGCCCACCTTGCCGGAGGCAAGTGCGGCGAGCATATCCGCGGAGTTCACAAGAGAATCGCGGGAGAAGTTCAGCACGCGCACGCCGTCGCGCATTGCCGCAAAGGATTCCGCGTTCAGCATACCGCGCGTTTCGGGGGTCAGCGGCACGTGGACCGTAATATAATCGCAGCTTGCATAGATATCCGCGGGGTCGGTCACATGGTGCACGGCGGGGGAGAGGTTCCATGCCGCCTTGACGGACAGATAGGGGTCATAGCCGTAAACCGACATACCGAGAGACAGGGCGGCGTTCGCCACCAGCACGCCGATGGCGCCGAGGCCGATCACGCCGAGTTTCTTGCCCTTGATTTCGGGGCCGACGAACTGCCCCTTGCCCTTTTCAACCAGCTTGCCGACGTCTGCCTGCCCCTTCAGGCTCTTTGCCCATTCGACGCCCTGCACCACCTTGCGGGAGGAAAGCAGCAGCCCCGCCAGTACCAGTTCCTTTACGGCGTTGGCGTTCGCGCCGGGGGTATTGAACACCGCGATCCCCGCCTCGCTGCATTTGTCGAGCGGAATGTTGTTGACGCCCGCGCCGGCGCGCGCGATCGCCAGCAAAGTGTCCGGCAAGGCAATGTCGTGCATGGCGGCGGAGCGCACCATGACGCCGTCGGCGCCTGCAAGCTCCTCTGTCACGGTATACTTCGCCGCGTCAAAGCGGTCGGTCCCGCAAGCGGCAATTTTGTTCATTGTGCAAATTTTCATTCCATTTATCTCTTTCTGATTTGAAATAACAGTGTTGTCTGATCCGCCGTCCGATACTCTCTCCGGCGAAACACCCTCATTGTAGCATATTTTTGATGGTTTGGAAAGAGTTTTGCATTGATTATTTGCGTTTCCTGCAATTTCTTTTCCTCACCGACGGATCTTCGCCCCGCTGATACGGCGCCGCACGGCAACCGCCTTTTCCTTTGCGGGGAGCTCCCCTTGCGCCGTACCCTCGGTTTGGGCGGTGGCATACAGCACGGGCTCCATGCAATGCAGGAGCCTGATGAGCATCTGCCCGTCGGAAAGATGACGGCGCACGATGTCAATCAGATAGGGGCTGACGGCGGCATTGGCGGAAAGAGAGCCGAGCACCGCGTCGATCATATCCGTCCCCGGCGCCTCAGACAGGGAAACGACCACTCTGTTTCCCTCGTGAAAATAGAATTTCAGGCGCCGGGAATTGGGCAGCTCCGGGAATACCAGATCGATACGGAGCAGCTCTTCCCCGTCCTCGTTTTGCATGAAAGCGGCGCACGCTCCTGCAAGGAGTTTCTCTCCCTTGTACTCCAGCTCCCCCCAGCGATAGGTGCCGAAGCCGCATTCCAAAACGCGCGCGGTCTCCCCCTCGGTCACAGACACAAGAAACCGTTTGTCATCGCAGGAGAGTCCGACGCGGCTGATGCCGGGGCTGTGGTTGTTCTGCATGGCACGGAATACCAGCGGCAGCAGCCCTACGTTGTTTTTCTCGACCTCATAGACCCCGGCTATCTCATAAGCGCGGTCGGGGAGCGGACACTCGCGGCGGCGGGAGTAGCAGTCCTCATGCCGCCTGCGGAGCGGCAGCTGCATCCGCGCGCAAAAGAAATTTTGTTCCGCGCGGCGCAGGTGGGAAAGCGAAATCAGATTGGGCAGCAAAGAGGCAGGGGCAGGGGAAAAACCCTTCCCGAAATACTTTGCGATCAGACGAAGCGTGGTGGAGAGCTGAAAGAACTCGTCGTTGCCGGCGGTGGACACAATGACCATCTCGGTACGCGGACAGATCCAGACGTTCTGCCCCAGCATTCCGTTGAACAGGACGGCGGAGTCGTCGCGCGCGACCCACAGGTGGTATCCGTAGTTGTAGTCGCCGTAGCCCTCCTCGGTTCTGACGTGCGGAAGGGTCGCCTCTCGCACATATCCGGCGGGCAGAATCTGCTTCCCCTCCCACACGCCGTCCTGCAACACAAGTTGACCCAGCTTCGCCATATCCACGGGGGAGAGATACATTCCCCACCCGCCCTTGGCAATTCCCTCCGGGCTTTTCTCAATAAATACGTCGCGGATCCCGAGCGGTGCAAACAGGCGTTTCCGCAGAAATCCCTCCAGGCTTTCGCCGGAGAGTTTTTCCACCGCCGCCGCCAGCATATAGGAATTCATACTGTTATAGAAAAAGCGTTTGCCCGGCGCGGAAGCGGGCAGAGCGCCGAGAAAAGCGCGCTTCCAGTCCTTGACCGTCACGGACGCGGTCTCCCCCACGTCGGTCACTCCGGCGGTCATGGTCAGTAAGTGGCGGACGGTGATACGGCGCATCCGCGGGCTCACGATCGGCGGCAGTTCGTCTGCAAAAATACTGACGAGAGGGGTGTCCAAGGTCAACGTCCCGTCGGAGAGCAGCATGGCGACCGCAAAGGAAGTGACGGTTTTCGCCATGGAATGCGTCAGGGACCACACAAGAGGGCTGTACCCCGGCGCGGAAGCGGCGGAAATCAGTTTGCCGCAGCGGTAGATCAGCAGATTGTGCATATTGGAATGCCGGTCTTTTTCCAGCGCGTGCAAAAACTCCTCCACATAGGCGGAGGATATTCCCATGCTCTCGGGGGACACCGCGCGCGGCATTGCCTGCGGCTTTTTGCCCCACATCGACTCGGTTTTCTGAGGGTAGTACTCGATTTGCTCGGGCGTGGTGCTGCACTTCACGCACAGTTTGTACAGGTAATCCGCCGCGCGCCGCGTCACCGTCAGATTCATATGCGCTTCCTCCTGCTTCCGCTCGGTTCTTCTCGGGCTTACAGTCTTTGTCCTATTGTATCATAACCGCGCTGTAAAATCAACGCACCGCACGCGCGAAAATGGGAAAAAGCGGAAGTAAACTGTGGCTCCAAGCCGTTTGGCGAGGGCAGAGGTAAGAAATAAGCCCCCGCGCCGTGCGGGGGCAATATTGGGTGTCACTTTCAAGCCATAAACGGGAGGCTACGACGGCGGGAAGCCGATGCGCGCGGCATCGCGCCCTTATTCCACCGTCACGCTCTTTGCCAGATTGCGCGGCTGATCCGGGTCAAGGGCGCGGGCGCGGCAGACCCCAAGCGCCAGCAGCTGCATGGCGACCGTGGAGACCGCGGGGGAGACGTCCGGGTCCGGAACGGGCACGGAAATGACGTCCCTGTCGGCAAAATCCTCCGGCAGGGCAACCCCCTCGCCCGCTATCGCAATGACCCGCGCGCCGCGGGCGCGCACCTCCTCGGCGCCGGACAGGGTCTTTGCCAGAATATGCGGCTGAGTCAGTACCGCCACCACCGGTACCCCCTCCTCAATCAGGCTGATGGTGCCGTGCTTGAGTTCTCCCGCCGCGTATGCCTCTGCGTGGGAATAGGTGATTTCCTTGAGCTTCAAGGACCCCTCCATGCAGGCGGCGTAGTCCGCTCCCCGCCCGATAAAGAACGCGTCCCGCGCCCCGGAAAGGCTTGAGGCAAGCGTCATGATTTTCTCCGCGCGCCCGACAACCGCGGCAGCGCATTCAGGCAGCGCCGCCACCGCGCGTTCCAGACGCCGCGCCTCCTCCTCATTGCCCTTTGCCCGGAGAATCGCGGCAATCAGAAGATATACCGCGCAGAGCTGCGCGCAGTATGCCTTGGTGGTCGCCACGGCGATTTCGGGGCCGGCACGGGTGTAAAGCACCGCGTCGGTCTCACGCGCGATAGCCGAGCCGACGACGTTCACCACTCCCAGCACATAAATGCCCCTGCGCCTGCTCTCCCGCACGGCGGCGAGGGTGTCCGCCGTCTCACCGGACTGTGAGACCGCCACCGCCAGACAATTCTTTGCAAGCGGGACGCGCCGATACCGGAACTCCGAAGCGGGCTCGGTCCGCACCGGGATACCGAGCAGTTTTTCCGCACAGTACTGCGCCGCCACCCCCACATGGTAAGCCGAGCCGCATCCGAGAAAGCACAGCTCCTCCGTCTCCCGCAGGCGCGCGGGGTCAATGCCGCCCCCGAGATCGGTGCATCTGCCCTCCCCGTCGGTCAGGGAGCGTATGGTCTGCTCCATCGCGCGCGGCACCTCGCGTATCTCTTTCTCCATGAACGAGGAGTAGCCGTCTTTTCTTGCCGCCGCGCTGTCCCATTCAACGGTGTGCGGCAAATGGCGCACCGCCTTGCCGTCCGCGTTCGTGACCGTCATGGCGTCCGGGGTCAGGCATACCACCTCCCCCTCCGCCGGATAGATCACCTGCCGCGTGTATTCAAGCAGGGCAGGCACGTCGGAAGCAATCAGGGAACACCCCTCACAGTGCGCCGCCACAAGCGGGCTTTGATACCGCACGGCGTAAATGCGGCCGGGATATTCACTGAACAGAATGCCGAGGGCATACGCCCCGACAAGGCGCGCGGTCGCGCGCCGGATCGCCTCCTCCGGCTCCCCTGTCTGCTTTAAGTATTTGGCTATCAGAAACGGGATGACCTCGCTGTCGGTCTCCGAGGAGAACACCGCCCCCTCCGCCTCCAGCTCGGCTTTCAGAATCCGGTAGTTTTCAATGATCCCGTTGTGCACCACCGCCACCCCGCCGTCCTGCGACAGGTGCGGGTGCGCGTTGCGCGCGGCGGGCGCGCCGTGGGTTGCCCAGCGGGTGTGTCCGATGCCGCAGGTTCCGCGGTAGATACTGCCGCCGCGCGTCAGCCCAATCAGCTCGCCAAGCTTTCCCACCGCCCGCGCCGTCACAAGCCCGCCCCGCTCGTGGAGGGCGATCCCCGCCGAGTCATAGCCCCGGTACGCCAGCTTTTCAAGACCGTCAAGCAGGCGGGGCGCCGCGGCTTCAAACCCGGTATATCCTACAATGCCGCACATTCCTTATCCCTCCCCGTAACCTTGCGCGCGAATGACGTTTTCCAGCGCCTCGCACCACGCGCGGCACAGCTCCTCGCTTTCGCTCTCGACCGTAATTCTCACCACCGGCTCGGTCCCGCTGGCACGGAGCAGCAGGCGCCCTCCGTCCCCGATTTGCCGCCGCGCCTCCTCTGCCGCCGCGCCGAGCGCGGGGTCGGCAAGCGCCGCCACAGGGTCTTTCACCCGCACGTTGCGGGTCAGAAGCGGCGTTTTGACAAGCGGCGCCGCCAGCGCGGACAAGCGGCTCTTGCGTTCCTGCATGACCTCCATGAGCATCAGAGACGTCAGAATGCCGTCCCCGGTGGAAGCAAACTTGGAGAAGATGATATGCCCGGACGGCTCGCCGCCGAGGCAGCAGCCGTGCGCGTTCATATATTCATAGACGTATTTGTCGCCCACCGGCGTTTCCGCAAAGGAGATTCCCTCCCGCGCCAGCGCCCGCACAAGCCCCCGGTTTGCCATCACCGTCCCCACCACCGTGTCGCCGCAAAGCTCCCCGCGCTCTTTGAGATACTGCGCGCAGATATACAAAATCCCGTCGCCGTCCACCACCTCGCCGCGTTCATCCACGGCAATACAGCGGTCGGCGTCGCCGTCAAAGGCGAAGCCCGCGTCCAGACCCTTTTCCCTGACCAGCGCCTGTAACTGCTCCGGGTGCGTGGAGCCGCAGTGCTCGTTGATATTGGTGCCGTTCGGCTGTGCGCCGATGACGTATGTGGTCGCGCCGAGCGCGTCATAGACCGCGCGGGCAATGCTCCACGCGCTGCCGTTGGCGCAGTCAAGTCCGATTCTCCTGCCGCGCAGGGAAAAGGTGGCAAGCGAGAGCAGATAACCGATGTATCGGTTCCGCCCCGCCATGAAGTCCACCGACCGCCCGATTTCCCGCCCGCGTGCGTGCGGATACGGAGCGGGAGAAATCCCTTTTTCCCATTCGATTGCCGCAGGCGAAGCGAAAAGATCCAGATATTCCTCCGCCTGCCGGAGGACCCCCTCCTCCATCTTTTCCCCGCCTCTGCCGAGCAGCTTGATGCCGTTGTCCGAGTAAGGGTTGTGGCTCGCGGAAATCATAATCCCGCAGTCGAAGCCCTCGCTCCTCGTCACAAAGGAAACCGAGGGGGTGGTAGTCACGTGCAAAAGGTACGCGTCCGCGCCCGAAGCCGTCAGCCCCGCCGCCAAAGCGTATTCAAACATATAACTGGAGCGGCGCGTATCCTTGCCGATGACGGCGCGAACGCCCTCCTCCCCGCACCCTGTCTTCTCTTTTTCGGCGCGCAGGTATCCGCCGAGAAAACGCCCCAGCAAAAACGCCTGCTCCGCCGTGACCGAAAGGTTTGCCTCACCGCGGAAGCCGTCCGTTCCGAAGTATTTGCCCATGGCGGCACCTCAGCGCTTGCCGCTGACGCGGCTGTCCGCGCCCCATACGCCCCGCACCGAGGTCAGCGGATAGACAATGCACCCGCGCCCCATGACCGTTCCGGGATTCAGCACGCAGTTGCACCCCACCTCGCAGCCGTCCCCGAGAACGGCGCCCAGCTTGCGGCGGTTGGTGGTGACGGGCGGGTCGGTGCGCACCACCACCTTTTCGCGGTCACACCGCGTGTTGGAAAGTACCGTCCCCGCGCCGAGATGCACCCGCCAGCCGAGTACGGAATCCCCCACGTAATTGTAGTGCGGCACCTTGACCTCATCAAAGAGGATGGCGTTCTTGACCTCTGTGGAATTGCCGATGACGCACCGCTTCCCAATCAGCGCGGAGCCGCGCAGAAAGGCGCCGTTCCGCACTTCCGTCCCCGCTCCGATGATGCAGGGCGCCGTAATGAAAGCACCGGGGGCGATCTTCGCGTCCCGCGCTACCCAGACGCCCGGCTGCCGCTCCTCGTATTCCTCCGCGGGCAGAGTGGGACCCAGCTCCGCGATCCAGTCTCCCAAGTCTCCCAAGGCGTCCCAAGGGTATTCCCCCTCCAGGATCGGGGCGGCAAGGGTGTGATGTAAATCAAACAGGTTTTCGCATCTGTACTGTTCCATATGTTCTCTCTCCTTGTTGCAGTATATGCCATCCGTCCCCCGCCTGCTATTTCCCTTTTTGCCCGCCTCCTTTGCTAAGCAACCCCGCTTGCGCCCGTCTTCCCGATGCGCTCTGCGGCAAACGGCAAAAAGAGGAGCCGGTTTCCCGGCTCCCGCAAAAGAAAGATTTCGTTTGATTTCCGGCACCCGCCCGCGCGGTCACCATTTCAGCCACAGAGTGGGGACAACCCCGATACTCTCCGGGGCGTTAGATAGGGCCATCTCACCGTACGGCTTTACATATCCGCCGTCCCCGGCGAGCTTCCAGTACCCCCGTCCGTAGTTCCAAGTCCGCGTGTCAATATATGCCCCGCAGGCGCGCGCATAGTCGCTGACCATCATGTGACGCGCTGCGTTCTGAGAATGCGTGGAAAAGCCGTAGTCGCTGTTCTGAACCTCCCCCCAGGTCAGCAGTCTGATCGGGTTGGAGCCGTCCGCACCGGGCACAATGGCTTTATATGCCTCCTCCGAAAAAGCCGCATTTGAAAAGCCGCCCCACTCCCAAGCAGAATCATAGGTATAAAACTCCTTCAGGAAGAATTCGATAGTGTCCCAGCTCCCGGTAGCGATAATTGAGTCGCAGACAAGCATCGCCGTGCCGTCCTTTTCGGTCGCAATCCGCCAGCGGATCGGCTCCACCTTGAACCAATACATCTCTCCTTCCTCAATGACTTCCCCGTTTGAGAACTTGTATCCCGCCTCTTGGGGCGATGCCACGACCCCCTTGTAATACACCCTTTCATGGGTATCGGGGTCTCGCCAAACTGCGTAACCCGCCCAGCTCGGTTCGAAATTCTCGCTGTTCTTCACCTCGTCCTCAATGAGCGACTGCGGATACATACCGAACAGCACATACTCGCCGTTTTCATTGATGGTGCCGTCCTTATCGCAGCGGATGAAGTTCAGCGAGCCGCAGCGGCGACAATATCCGTTGAGCTGGCAGGTGTGTCCCAGAGCCGCTTCCTCTTTTTGTTCTTCGGCGTTGCAACGCTTACAAGCATAGGTGGAGATTCCCGCTCTCGTACAGGTTGCCGTCGTGGAACGGTAGGTGAACTCATGCGTCTCAAACTTTGCGGTCACCGTTGCGTCCAAGCCCATCCGATACCGGTAGGTCGGCGCGGGGGAAAGGAACTCCCCGTCACGGTACCAGCCCTGTAAACAGTACCCCTCCTCCGCCGTAGCGCAGAGTGTCACCGTACTGTCGTAGGCGTACCTGCCGGAGCCCGTGACGCTGCCGTTTTCCCCGGAGGTGACCGACAGAGTATATTCCCTTGCCGTCCAACGGGCTTCCAGCGTGATATCCTCATGTCTGCCGGAAGCAATCTCGGTGACCTCGGCGCCGTTCTTGTCAAACCAACCGTCGAAGGTATACCCCTCCGCGGCGATCTCCGAAAGAAGAATCGTCTCGCTCTCAATGGTATAGTCCGACGGATTGGTGTTCACCGCGCCCTTTTCGCCCTGGTAAGTGATCCGATAGGAGACCGTCTCCCATTTCGCATACAGCGTGATATCCTCCGTCACGGTATCGCGCGCAAAGTTCCACCCCTGCGTACAGCCCTCGTCACGGTACCACCCAAGGAACCGATAACCGGTCAACTCCGGTTTTACCGGCTCCGACGTGTTTTCTCCGTCGGTAACGGTTCTGGGGTCCACCGCGTTTCCGCCTTTGGAATCAAAACGGACGGTATGGGTGTCCCGGACCTCGCTCTCCTTGATGAACTTCGCGTAGACCGACATATCCTTTGTCAGCTTCGCGTCCAGAAGCGACTGCGCGGTCAGCGGGCGCTCAAACGCCTTGTCCCAGTACCAGCCGTCAAATACATAGCCCTCTTTTTCCGGGTCATCCGGCATGGTGATGGTTTCCTCGCCCGCGGTACTGACGACGTCCCAAAGCTCGTCGTCCACCATAAAATTCAGTTCATATGAAACCTCGGCGCAGGACGACAGCCCAAGAACAAGCAGGCATACCATACAGGCAACTCCTATCCATACTCTCCACTTCGTTTTCATCATGTTTTCTCCCTTTCTTCACACCGATATGTATTCAATCGTATTCTGTTGTATTACAATTGTATACCGTTTGTCATCAAATGTCAACAAGGATCAGAAAAAATTTGATGAGGTTTTTGCGAAACGGAAAACGCGGCTCCCGAAAGAGCCGCGCATAAAAGAATATTACCGCGTCAGTCAGAGACAACGGGCTGTTACCGGAACTTCAGCCCCAGCCACTCGAAGCCGCAAAGATCGATCAGAGAGCCGAACAGCGCCCCGATGCCCCACAGGGATACTATGATCAGGAGGTTGTGCCACCACGGGCGATTCGCGCGGCACAGCACCAGTATTCCGACGCCCGCGCCGGTCAGAAGCCCGGCATACAGCGCGCCGACCGAGAGCGCCCCCGCCAGATACAGCTCGGTGACGACCACCGAAGCCGCGCAGTTGGGGATCAGACCCACCAGCGCCGAAAGCAGGCAGGAAAGCGCCCCGCGCCCGCGCAGAAAGTCCGCCAGAACATCCTGCCCCACAAAATGCACAACGGTGTTCAGGGCGAAAGTCACAAGAAGCAGAAATCCGCCGATTTCAAGCGTATGGCGCAGAGCGGAGCGGAAAATCCCCCCCTCGCAGCCGCAGTGGTCGTGCGCGCAGAGCTTGCCGATATGCGCGTGCATCTCCTCCTCATGGGTGTGCGGCTCCTCTCCGCGCCTGAAACGCCCGCACAGGCGCACGCCCGCGTCAATGAGGGTCCCGCACAGAATGCCGATGACCACCTTTCCGCCGAGAATGCGCAGTACGCTCCAAGGCGCGAACGTCCCTTCCGTCACGTTGCTCAGAACAATGATCAGCATCTCGTCTGAGGTGGAGAGAAAAACGGCGAACAGGGTGCCGAGCGTCAGCACCCGCCCCGCGTAAAGCCCCGCGGCGGCGGCGGAAAAGCCGCACTGCGGCACCGCGCCGAGCAGCCCTCCGACCGCCGGCGCAAACGGACCCGCTCCCCGCAGCACCGCGCGGGTACGCGCCCCCATCTTATGCTCCAGAAACTCAAGCAGCAGATATGTTAGGAACAGAAACGGCAGGGTCTTCAAAAAATCCAGTAATGTATCCAGTATAACGTCAAGCATGAACAGGGGTTCCTCCGCTGCACCTGTGGCAGGTGCCGAATAACATGGTTTTGTTTTCATCCAGCATGAAACGGCTGGTGGCGAGTATTTGCTTCTGCATAAATTCCGAAACGCTTCTGTCAAGGTGGAACAGGCGCCCGCAGGAAGTACACTTGAGATGCAGGTGGGATACGCAGGCGCCTCCGCCCACATACTGATAGTATACCCGGCGGGAGGCGTCCACCATGAAGCGGCGCACGCGCCCCTCCTCCACCAGTACTTTCATCAGGCGGTACACCGTGGATTCCCCGATCTCGGCTTCTTTTCTTAGCTCCTCTGTCAGCGCATGGACGGTGAACTGCCGCTCCGCGTTCTCGGAGAGAAAGCGCGTCAGCGCTTCCTTTTGTTCTGTCTGATAGGACATTTTGCTCTCGCCCTCTTTGGAAGAGTTTTCTTTCTTTTTTGAGAGTCACTCTCAATTTACGCAAGGCATAGAATAACACAACTTCCGCGCCGTGTCAAGAGGATTTTTGCCTGTTTTTTCACTTGATATATCTTTTTATACATTTTTATATTTCTTTGATATATTTTTTCTTTTTCTCTTTTCTCGGATATTGTTTCTTTTCCTTTGCGGCTTGCGCCGTTTTTTGCCGCGCGATATCCGGCGCAACGGGAAAAGGGGCGCGTGCCGCGCACGCGCCCCTTTGGGATTTCGTTTCAGTCAGTGCCTCTCCGCACGTTTCAGCGGAGCGCGCTTTTGCCGAGGTAGCGGCTGTAAAGAGGAAGCTGCTCCTCCCACGCCTGCGCCTCGTCGGGGGTATAGGTTTGCAACTTGACAGACGCGGCGACGGCGCGGCGGGC
Organism: uncultured bacterium; assembly: GCA_945920215.1. Taxonomy (GTDB): domain Bacteria; phylum Bacillota; class Clostridia; order Oscillospirales; family CAG-272; genus UBA1740. The sequence goes on along the minus strand of CAMEJM010000008.1, from coordinate 54,265 downwards.
GTCCTGCAGATCCGCCAGCTCACCGAGGGTCATCATCTGCACCGCGATGTTCCCCATCACGGTCGCCTCCGCGGGGCCTGCCAGCACCGTTGCGCCGGTGGCGTTCGCCGTCATGCGGCACAAAAGAGTATCCTTGATTCCTCCGCCCAGCATATTGATCTGCGGGTAGCGGATGCCCGTCAGGCGGCAGAGCTTGTCGTAATTCAGGCGGTACTTCATGGCAATCGACTGGTAGATGCAGCGCATGATCTCCCCGCGCCCCTCGGGAACATATTGTCCCGTCGCACGGCAGAATGCCTGCACCCGTGCGGGCAGATCCCCCGCGCTCTCAAACTCCGGCGCGTCCACGTCGATCCAGCAGCGGAACGGCTCCGCCGCCAGCGCCTCGCGCTCCAGGTCCGCATAGGAAACGTCCTGCCCCTGCCGGATCCACTCGCGGCGGGATTCCTGAATGAGCCAAAGCCCCATGATGTTCTTGAGGAAACGGATGGTTCCGCCGTAGCCCCCCTCGTTGGTGTACTGCACCTTCTCGGTCTGTTCGTTGATCAGCGGTTTCTTCAGTTCAGTGCCGAACAGCGACCAGGTACCGCAGCTGATGTACGCGAAATCGCGGTCGGCGGGCGCCGCCGCCACGGCGGAGCCGGTGTCATGGGTGCAGACCGCCACCACGGGGATTTCCCCTATCCCCAGCTCCTGCGCCAGCGCGGGGCGCACGGTGCCGTAAATCTCTCCCGCGTCGATCAGCGGGGGCAGAATGCGGGTGGGAATGCCCAATTTTTCAAGAAGCGCGGCGTCCCATTCCCGCGTGTGGGGGTTAAGGAAGTTGGTGGTGGAAGCGTTGGTGCGCTCGGTGCGCATGACCCCCGTCAGAAAATAGGCGAACAGGTCGGGGATCATCAGGATTTTGTCGGCAGCCGCAAGCAGCTCCGGTTTCTCGTGCGCAAGATACCACAACTGGTACAGCGTATTGATGCGCATGGTCTGAATGCCGGTGCGCAGATAAATGTCATGGCAGGAGAGGGTTTGGAACACCTTTTCCGGCACGCCGTTTGTGCGCGCGTCCCGATAATGCACCGGGCTTTGCAGCATTTCGCCGTCCCGCCCGATCAGAGCAAAGTCCACCCCCCAGGTGTCGATGCCCACCGCGTCGATTTTCTCACCGCTCTGGCGGAGCTTGTAGAACGCCTGCTTGATTTCATACCACAGGCGGAGAATATCCCAGTACATGGTGTCCCCGACCGATACGGTATCGTTGGAAAAACGGTGGATTTCGGTCATGGTGAGCTTTTCTCCGTCATAGCGCCCCAGCATGGCGCGCCCGGAGGAAGCGCCGAAGTCAAATGCAAGTACCTGTTTCATGCTCTCTCTCCCGCTCTTTGTTTCTTTCCTTAATTTTATCATTGTGAAAGCGCGATGTCAACAAATACAGCCTCGCTTTTGCCTGTATTTCCCGTTTTCCATCCTGTTTTCCCGCCTTGTCTCTCCCCTCTCTTTTTATTTTTAGCACTCTCGCCATTAGAGTGCTAACATTTACAGTTAGGACATGATTTATATATAATTTGTACACAATTGCTGTATACCATATAGGCAAAGGAAATGAGAGCGGAAGCCCTCGCGCAGATCCTTTCGAAAGGAGACTGTATCATGAATATGCAACATTTTACCCAGAAGAGTCTGGAAGCCCTGCAAGCCGCGCAAACGCTTGCCACCCGTTCCTCCAACCAGCAGCTTGAACAGGCGCATTTGCTGCGCGCCATGCTCGAGGACGCCGACGGTCTGACCTCGGGGATCCTCACCCGCATGGGCGTGCAGACCCAAGCCGTCAAAAGCGCCCTGGACGCCGCCATTGAAAAACTGCCCAAGGTGCGCGTCGGCGCCACCGAAGCCGATAAGATTTACGTCTCCGGCGCGCTGAATACCGCCCTGGCGGACGCGGAAAAACTCGCCGCCGACATGAAAGACGAATATGTGTCTCTGGAGCACATTCTGCTCGCCCTCATCGACGACGCAGACGACGCCCTCGCGGCGATTTTCAAGAAAAACGGTATCGCGCGGGACGCGGCTCTGAAAGCCGTCCGTGAGATCCGCGGCAACAGCCGCGTGACCGGCGACAACCCGGAAGCCACCTACGACGTGCTGAAAAAGTACGGGCAGGATCTGGTGGAGCTGGCGCGCACCCAGAAACTCGACCCCGTCATCGGCAGAGACGATGAAATCCGGAACGTCATTCGGATTCTGTCGCGCAAAACCAAAAACAACCCTGTCCTGATAGGCGAGCCCGGCGTCGGTAAAACCGCGGTTGTGGAGGGGCTTGCCCAGCGTATCGTACGCGGAGACGTGCCCGACAACCTTAAGAACCGCACGGTATTTTCCCTCGATATGGGCGCCCTGATTGCGGGCGCGAAATTCCGCGGCGAGTTTGAGGAAAGGCTGAAAGCCGTCCTCGGCGAGGTCAAGGCCTCCGAGGGCAAAATCATTCTCTTCATCGATGAACTTCACACCATCGTCGGCGCGGGTAAAACCGACGGCGCAATGGACGCGGGCAACCTGCTCAAGCCTATGCTCGCGCGGGGTGAGCTGCACTGCATCGGCGCGACCACACTGGACGAGTACCGGAAATATATCGAAAAAGACCCCGCCCTTGAGCGCCGCTTCCAGCCCGTCACGATCGATGAGCCGACGGTGGAGGACACCATCGCGATTCTGCGCGGTCTGAAAGAACGGTACGAGGTCTGGCACGGCGTGAAGATCCACGATCAGGCGCTGATTGCCGCCGCCACCCTATCCAACCGGTATATCACGGACCGCTTCCTGCCCGATAAGGCAATCGACCTGGTGGACGAGGCGTGCGCGCTCATCAAAACCGAGATGAACTCCATGCCGACCGAAATGGATGAGATCTCCCGCCGTATCATGCAGCATGAAATCGAGGAAGCCGCGCTGTCCAAGGAAACCGATAAACTGTCCATGGAACACCTTGCCGACATCCGGCGCGAGCTTGCCGAGGACAGAGAGAAATTCGCCGCCATGAAAGCTAAGTGGGAGAGCGAAAAGGAAGCCATCGGCAAAACTCAGAAGATCCGCGAGGAGATCGAAGCCACCAACGCCGCCATCGAACGCGCGCAGAACGACTACGACCTCAACCGCGCGGCAGAACTGAAATACGGTAAACTCCCGCAGCTGCAAAAGGAACTGGCGGAAGCCGAAGCGAACGACGCCAATACCCGTACCACCCTGCTCCGCAACGCGGTGACGGAGGACGAGATCGCCCGTATCGTCGCGCGCTGGACGGGAATCCCCGTTTCCAAACTCTTAGAGGGCGAACGCGATAAACTCCTGCACATGGAGGATCTCCTCCACCGCCGCGTCATCGGTCAGGACGAAGCCGTCAAAGGCGTGTGCGACGCCATTCTGCGCTCGCGCGCCGGGATTCAGGACCCGAACCGCCCGCTCGGCTCGTTCATGTTCCTCGGACCTACCGGCGTCGGGAAAACCGAACTTGCCAAGGCGCTGTGCGAAGCCCTGTTCGACGATGAAAAGAATCTCATTCGGATCGATATGTCCGAGTATATGGAGAAATACTCCGTCTCGCGCCTGATCGGCGCGCCTCCCGGATACGTCGGCTACGATGAGGGCGGTCAGCTCACCGAAGCCGTTCGCCGTCATCCCTATTCGGTCGTGCTGTTCGATGAAATCGAAAAGGCGCACCCGGATGTGTTCAACGTCCTGTTGCAGGTGCTGGACGACGGGCGTATCACCGACAGTCAGGGGCGCACCGTGGACTTCAAGAACACCATTCTGATTCTGACCTCCAACCTCGGCTCGGACATCATCCTGGACGGGATTGACGCGGCGGGCGACATCAGCCCCGACGCGCGCGATAAAGTCATGGCGCTCCTGAAGCGTTCGTTCCGCCCCGAGTTCCTGAACCGTCTTGACGAAATCGTGTTCTACAAACCCCTGACCCGCACCGACGTCTCCAAAATCGTGGATTTGCTCATCGAATCGCTCAAGCGGCGTCTCGACGACCGTCACGTCAAGTTGGAAATCACAGACGCGGCAAAGGCATATATCATTGATTCCGGCTATGACCCTGTCTACGGCGCGCGTCCCCTGCGCCGCTTCCTGCAAAGCAAGGTGGAAACCCTTGTCGCGCGCAAGATCGTCGCCGAGGACGTCGCCCCCGATACCACATTGACCGTCGATTACAACGGCACGGAACTGGTCGTCCGCTGACGCCACACCCGCACCGCGGGGAGTGATACCCGCGCGCAGCAGAAATCTTTTCAATAATACTCTCATCCTGTATTCTCTCCGAAAAGGCGGAATACAGGCAAGGCGGAGCCGCGTTTGCGGCTCCGCCTGTTTTGATTGCTTCGTTGCTGAACACGGTGTCATGCCGTGAAAGGGATTCTCCGGAGACGAAGCCCCCTTATAGATTCCCCTCGGCAAGCGGCGCCGTAGCGTGGACAAGGTGGGCGTACTCTCCGCCCTGCGCCATCAGAGCCTCGTGCGTGCCGCTCTCGACAATGCGCCCGTCCTCCACATAGAGGATTTCATCCGCCCGCCGCACGGTGGACAAACGGTGCGCCACCACCACGGTGGTTCTGCCGCGGCAGAGGTCGTGCAGGCTCTCCTGTATCTGCTGCTCGGTGATGTTGTCGAGCGCGCTCGTCGCCTCGTCGAGAATCAGAATGGGCGGATCCTTGAGGAACACCCGCGCGATGGCAATGCGCTGCTTCTGCCCGCCGGACAGCTTGACCCCGCGCTCCCCCACCACGGTTTGGTATCCCTGCGGCAGACTGCGGATGTACTCGTCAAGGCGCGCCGCACGCGCGGCGCTCTCCACTTGCTCCGGCGTGGCGTCGGGGTTTCCGTACGCGATGTTCTCGTAAATGGTTGCGTTGAACAGAAACACGTCCTGCGCCACCATTCCGATCTGCCTGCGCAGGGAAGCGCGCGTAAAGCGGCGGATGTCGGTGCCGTCTATCATAATCCGCCCGTCGCTCGGCTCATAGAAGCGCGGGATCAGGTGGCAGACCGTGGTCTTCCCCCCGCCGGAGGAGCCGACAAGCGCCAGCGTTGTCCCCGCCTTGGCTTCCAAAGAAACCCCGTGCAGCACCTCTCCGCTTCCGTCGTAAGAGAAATGCACGTTTTCAAAACGAATATCCCCCGTCAGCGGCGGCGCTTCCACGGCGCCCTCATCGTCCTCTTCCTCCGGCTCCTCCATGATTTCGCAGAAGCGGGCAAAGCCGCTCATTCCATTCTCATACTGTTCGGTAAAGCCCACCATTTTGGTAATCGGCTGTGTGAAGACCGATACGTACAGCATAAAGGTCACGAGATCCACGTAGTCCATGCGGCCGCCGCGGATGATCAGAATGCCGCCCACCGTCAGTACCAGGAGCGGCAAAACGTCCGTGCCGAAGGTCATCCAGCCGTGGAATACGCCCATGGCGCGGCAGAACATCTTGCGGGATTCCACATACGCGCCGTTGGCAACGGCAAACTGCCCCTCCTCCTGCTCCTCCGCGTTGAACGCACGCGTCACGCGCACGCCGGAAATCGAATTTTCGAGCCCGGCGTTGAGCTCTGCCGTCCGCACGCGCGAGAGGCGCGAGGAGTTGCCGAGCGCACGGCGCAACCTTGCCAAAAGCAGCACCAAAGCGGGAATGACGGCGAAGCTGATCAAGGTCAGATACACGTTGATATTCAACAGAATGACAAACGCGCCGATGAACTGCGCCGCGGAGATGAACAGATCCTCCGGACCGTGGTGCGCCAACTCCGAAACGTCGAAGAGGTCGCTTGTCATGCGGGACATCAGCGCCCCCGTCTTGTGGTTGTCAAAATAGGAGCAGGGCAGCCTTTGCAGCTTGTGGAACAAATCCCGGCGCATATCCGCCTGTATCTTGGCGCTCATGATATGCCCCTGGCACGCCATGTAATAGTTCAGCCCCACCTTGCCGAGGTACAGCCCCAGCAGCACCGCCGCGAGCAGCAGAACCATACGCAGGTCCTTGTTCTGTATGTAGTTGTTGAGGAGCGCGCGGGTAAAGAGCGGGAACAGCAGGTTGCACCCCGCTACCAGTGCCGCCGCGAGCAGATCTAAGAAAAACTCCGTCAGATAAGGGCGGTAATATCTTGCAAACCGACGTATCATTCCATACCTCCGCAGGACAGACGTATCATACTCAATAGGGTTTTCAAGAGGGTTTCACGCTCCGCCGGCGGCAGATTCCGCGTGCGACGGAAAGCGTCCAGCAGGGCGGTTTCCTCACGGGACAGCACAGGGGTGCCGTCCTCCTCCCCCATCAGCAGCGTGCGGGCGTCCACCCCCAGCACCTGCGCCAGTCGCGGCAGGATTTTCATGTAGGATGCGCTTCGCCCGCGCCGCCAGTTGCTCACGGTTTTTGGGGGCAAGTCGCACGCGCGCTCAAACGCCGCGTCGGTCGTAAAGCGTTGTGAGATCATCGCGGTGATTCTGTTGCCGACAGCCTTTTCGTCCGTCATTTTCTGCGCCCTCCCTTACCGCCGCGGCGTTTCGCGGCGGAGAATCCGAACGTTCCGAGTCGTCTGCCGAGGGCGTAGTATTCCCCGTGCGCATAGGCGCACAGCTCCGCGCGTTCCATGTGCAACTTGCCGGCGCTGTCAAACAGGCTCTCGTCCGCGGTCACCGCCACAATGTCGGCGAGGAACATATCGTGGCTTCCGAGCGGTATCACCTCGCACACGCGGCATTCCAGCGCAACAGGGCACTCGGCAATCGTCGGCGCCTGCACCGCGGTGCTTTCGGTCAGAGTGAAGCCGCATTTTTCAAACTTGTTGACCTTTGCCCCGGTGTAAATGCCGCAATAGTCCACCAGCCGCGCCTGCCCGGCGGCAGGCAGATGAATGACAAATTCCCCCTTTTCCCTGAGGATTCCCCACGAATAGCGCGTGGGGCGCACCGATACGTAAGTTTTCGCGGGGTCGGAGCAGAGGATCCCCGTCCACGCCACCGTCAGCACATTGGGCTTCTCCATGTCGCCCACCGTCACCAGCGCCGGCGGCACCGGCGCAAGCAGCGTCCCGCCTTTCATGTTTCTTCTTGCCATGTTTTTCAGTCCTTTTCTTTCTTTCGGCATCCGGAATCCATCGGTTGCCGTTTCGGTTTTCACTTCTCTTTGCGGAGCCGCTTCATCCAGATACGGCTCAGAAGCCGGTCGGGCAGCAGCTTAAACAGCAAATGCTGTAATTTCGTATAGACGTTCGTCACATACATCACCCTGCCGCGCTTTGCGGCGCGCAGCGCGCCCCGCACCACCTTGTCCGCGCGCAAAAGAGGCTTGTAGGAATCCGGCTTGGGCGCCGTCACGCCCTCCTCGCACGTCGCTATGCCGAGGAACCCGGTGTCCACCCAGCCGGGGCAGAAGCAGGTGACGCTGACGGCGCGGGGTCGCATCTCATACCGCAGCGCCTTGGAGTAATGCAGGATGAACGCCTTTCCGGCGGCGTATACGTTGAAATACGGGAGCGGCGTAAAACAGGAGCCGCTGCCCATCTCGATGATATGCCCGCCGCGCTCCATATACGGCGCGACCCGGTGGGTGATCCGCACCGTGGCTTTGACGTTGAGGTCGATCATCCGCATGACCTCGGTCTCGGACAGCTCGTCATATCCGCCGAACACGCCGAAGCCGGCGGCGTTGACCAGATACCTCACCTGCGGCTTCTCACTGTCCAGCGCGCGCAGAAAAGCCTCCACGCCCTCGCTCGTCGCCAGATCCGCCGGGATGATACGACAGGGGCAGCCAAGCTCCTCCGCCAGTTCCTCCATCTTCTCCCGTCTGCGTGCCACCAGCCAGAAAATGTTTGCCTCGCCGCTCGCTCTCAGCGCGCGCGCGAACTCCCGCCCGATGCCCGAGGACGCCCCGGTGATAATCGCAACAGCCATATCCGCTCTCCTTTTCATTGTTTTTGCGATACTATTGTAGCATTTTCTGCGAAAAATGTCAAGGGAAAGCCGAATTTTTACGCCTCCCGCGTCATGCCGGAAGCCCTTTTACGCCGGCAGAATCCGACGGCGCGCAAGGCAAGCGAAAAGGGCGGCGCCGCAGGCGCCGCCCCTCCCATGGGTACGGTTACTCTCCCAAATATCAAACGATAGGAAATGCCGAACGCGCGCCGCCGGAAGCGGGAAAGCCCCGCACGGACAGCCGTTATCTTCGCCCGGCGGAGTGGAAGCCGCCCCCGCCGCCTCCTCCGTGCGAGCCGCCCGAGGAGGTATTTTCGACAATCTTGGTCTTGATCACCGAGCTGCCGAGAAACACGTCCCGTTCCACGGAAAGATAGAGGCGCGCAAACCTGTCAAGCGGATAGGAGGGCGTGCGGTTCTTTTTCCGATAAGAGAAAAATACGCACAGCACCGCCACGCCGCCGGCGACAACGCCGATGACCAAAGCCACGGGCAAAACCACCAAAAACGAATTGCGGTTTGCTTTTTCGATTTCCTTTGTGTACCGCTCCACCGTTGCGTCAACAAACTTGCAGGCGCCCTCAAAGAGACGGCCCGCCTTGACGTCTGCTTCAATGACGTCCATGATCTGATTGAGGCGCTTGACCGAGAGCGTATCGCTCATGCTGCCCCATGTGCCGATGTCGAATTCGTATATGGTGCCGCTGCAGAACACCGTCAGCCCGATGACGTCCCTGTCCGGAGAGGCATACCCGTGCAGGGCAAGCTGAGTCTGCACGTCGGAATCAAAGTCGTCGGTCACTATCACCACGATATCCGCGCCGCCCAGCAGCTCGCGCGCGTCCGAGAGCTTTCGGTTCAGCTCTGTTGCCTCATAGGCACTCAGATGGTTTCTTTCGTCAAATACGTAGCGTTGACTGTCCGCCGCCGCGCTTGTCACGCACAGTGCCGCCAAAAGCATCAGCGCCGACAGGAGAATGGCACATGTCCGTTTCATATAAGCAGTCCTCCTATCAGGGTGGCGACCGCCGCCGCGCCGGCGAACACACTGCCGCCCAGTATGGCAAGCTTTGCGGCGCTGACCGGCAGCTCTCCGTAAATCTTCCCGGTATACCCGTTCATGGCGTAGGTGTAATTGCGCTTTTTGCCGCGCCAGACCAACAGCCAGACGGGCATCAGAGCGTATTCCCACCCCTCGCGGTATGCGTTGGCGTGGCTGTCCCGCACCGATACCGTGGTATACCCCTGAATGGTGTCCCGCAGCATTTCACGCGCGTACTTGTTCATTCTGTCATTGATTTCCCCTTGCAGGGCTTCCCTTTCGATGTCCCGCTTCTTGGTCAGGAACCCGGAAAGGTACGGCATGGAAAAATCGATCAGCGCCTCGGAGGGGTACGGAAGAATCCCCTCCAGCATCTTCTTGTCCGCCTCGGAGAGCGCCGAGGTGGTGATGTCCTCAAAATGGATTTCCCCGCCGCGCTCAATATCGAAGCGGGAGGTCTCGGTGTACTGATAGTTGCCGGCTCGCCACGAACGTACCCGCGTGGCGGAAGCGCTCAGATCCGCGCGCGTATCCGCGTCGGTGATCCAGAACGGGAAATACACCCCCTGCATCTTTTCAAGCTGGGACTTGGCAAAAAAGCCGCGCGGAATAAACTTGTGCGCGTGCGCGAAGCGCAGGAACTCCTGTTCCGCCGCCGCGCGGTCGTATTTGAACGGTACGATCTTGTGCGGGCGCATCTGCCCGGACAGCTTGCCGCGGTGAATGACCGGGGTATGGCAGTACATGCAAAACGCGGCTGCCGTGTTTCCGTCACAGGCAACCTGCGCCCCGCAGTTGGGGCACTCATACTCCTCCATACTCTCGCAGTATGCGCGGGCTTCTTCTTCCTCGCGCTCCTGTCGGCGCTGTGCCTTTTTCTCATCGGCGGCGCGCAGGAACGCCTCGGTAAATTCCGACGTGCAGTATTCGCACCGGAAGCTTTGAGTTGCCGGGTCGAAGCTCAGGGGCGCTTCGCAGTTGGGGCATTGATAAGAAACGATGGTATCCACTGTATTCTCCTGTTTTGCGGGGGTCTCATTTGTAAAAACTTGATGTGTTTATCAAAGGAAAAAGGCGGCGGGGTTCCCGTCAGTTCTGAAAACCGCAGGGGCGCCCCTCCGCCGAAGGGGAAGCCCCCTCAATTGTAATGATCAGTCTTTCTTGTGTCCGCACTCGCCGCAGAACTTCACGCCTGCCGCGTTACGGGTTCCGCACTGGGGGCAGACCCACTCTCCGTCCGGCTTTTTCTCTCCGCAGTTGGAGCAGAATTTGCCGCTGTTGACGGTGCCGCACTTGCAGGTCCATGTGTTCGCTTCGGGGCGCTTCTTGCCGCAGTCGGCGCAGAACTTGCCCGTGTTTACCTTACCGCAGGAGCAGGTCCAGCTGTCGGCAGCCGCTTTGGCAGCCTGTGCCGCCTGTGCAGCCTGCTGCTGTGCCGCCATCTGCTGCGCGTTGGTGGCGGAGGCGGTCGCCATAAAGGAGCCGGCGCCGTTCATGCCGACGCCCATGCCCATAAAGGCGGCTGCCGCGCCGTTCGCATTGGAGCCTGCGGCGCGCAGACCCTCCGCAACGGAGCCCTGTACATAGCCCTCGCGCACGGTGGGATCGCTGAGCATGGCGCCGCGGTTGCGCAGATTGATCAGCTCCTTGGACTCGTCGTCATAGGAAACCGAGGCAATGCCCACGGACTGTACTTCCATGCCGCGCATGGCCTTCCAGCCTTCGTCCAGCGCCTCGCGCATATAAGCGGACAGCTCCTGTACCTTACCGGTCACATGGGAAATACGGATGCCGTCTGCGGACATGCGGTTGATGGAGCCCTGCAACGCTTCCAGAAATTCATCCAGATACTGCGCGTTGATGTCGGTGATGTCCACGCGGGTTGCGTTCTTGCCGATCGCCTCGTTGTAGAACTTGATGGGGTCGGTGATCTTGATAGAATATGTACCGTGGGCGCGCAGGAACAGCTCCGCGTTGTAGAAATTATCGAAATAGTTGATGGGCGCGCGGGTGCCGAACTTGATCCCCTTGATCTCCTGCAGGTTGATAAATATCGCAATCTGCTTCCCGGACGGAACGCCGCCGAACTTCACGCGGCTGAACGTCTCGGCGATGGAAGCGCCGAGCTGACCGCCAAACAGGGAGGGAGCGGAGGAATTGTCTACCTTGTAATATCCCTCCTCCGCGGTATAGTCGATGACCTTTCCGCCGTCGAGGAGCATCATGAACTGGTTGGGATAGACGTGAATCACACTGCCGTTGGAAATGAAATCTTCTGTACCGCGCTTATTGTTGTTGCGCTTGTCGTCACGGCGCACCTTGACGGCTTTTGCCATCACGGTGGTATCCGTCATATTGTCCGCCTCCAGCACTTCCAGCCAGGAATCTGCCAGACCTCCGCCGATTGCGTTCATAACTGCCTTGATAATACCCATTTGTACCTCTCCTTTTCTTCACTCCACGGGGAGTGAATCATATACAGATTCAAAAATATTGCCGTTCATCATACCGATTTATCTTCGCGGGCTTTGCCCTCCAAGCCGTACTGCGTGTATTATAACACCAGCAAAAATGTGTGCTTGCACGGACATTTTTGCGCAGTGCTTCAAGGAGCGCAGGAACACGCAAGTGTTCGGGCGCGCAAGCGCCCTCGGCTTGCTCTGCAAGCCGTACTGCGTGTATTATAACACATTCCCCCCTCAAATGCAATGCCCTCTTCTTTTCCTCCCGGCGCCCCATGCCGCGGGGGTTGCCGGCTTCCCGCCACTTCTCCGCCCGCCTACGGCGGGAGCCCCCCTCCCAAGGAAGCCTAAAGAAGACGGCATCATTTATCGGCATATGAAAAAGCGGGGGCGCCGCCCCCGCTTCTCCCGATTCCGAAGTTCAGAATCTCTTAATATTCATACTCGACTGTGATTTTCACGTCGAAGCCCATTTGAGAGGTGTAGGTCAACACCGCTTTGTCAGGCGCGCCGCGCTTGTTGGTAATGTTCACCTCAACCTCCGAAGCGCCGACATCGGTGCCGAAGAACGCGGTGGGGTTGGTCACCACAGCCTTGAAGCTGCCCTTCGCGTCAATCGTATACTCCTTGTTCTTGAAGTACTTCTTGTTGAAGTTCAGCTGCTTGAGGGAGATGACCTCAGCGTCGTCGGAAAGCAGTTGGGCGGTCATTTCACCCGTTTGATTCTTGGGGATGACAGCGTTGTTGTTATTGTCAAAGGTGAGGGGCGAAAAATGCTGGATCACCAGTGCGTTCGCCTCGCCCTTCTTTGTATCGGGCTCATAGTAGAAATCGGAGGTGTAAGTCAGAATCTGATCTTCCGAAATCGTCACCTCGACAGTCGCGTGCGCCACGGTGGCTTCACAGTTCAAAAAGGATTCGGAATACTCATTCAATTCCTTGTTTCCGCAGGAAAACAGAGAGAACAGACAAACGCCCAGAAGCAGGACTGCAATCAGTTTTTTCATTGTGTCGGTTTCCTTTCTCTACTTCTGTTTTCATTCCTCGGTGGGAAGCAACGCTTCCACCTTGGATTTGATGTCGGTCAGCATGGTGGCGATGTCTGCGGTGTTCACTGCCTCGTACTGCATCATGCCGGAGAGGATCAGCGCTTCCACGCAATCCGCGTTGATGTCGCCTATCATCGCGTTATAGTCGTTGACGGCGTCCAGCAGCTGTTGCGGAATATCGGCTTTCCGTCTCTCACCCGTCATGACCTTTTTATAAAGGTTATACTCCTCAAACCATTTCAGAAGCATCTGGTACTTTTCCGCAACAGTCGTCAGCGCAAAATATGCTGTCTTTCTGTTTTCCAGATTCTCCTGATATTTGTCAATCATCAACTGATCAATTTCAAAGTTGCTGATCACCTGCCGTATGTTCGATACGTTCACGAGCATTCCGGAAATGATGGCGCCGAGGTCTGTGGTAGCGTCGGCATTTTCAAGAGCGGTCAACCCCTCTTCGTAAGCTTTGAGGTCTTCCGCGGTGTTAGCCGCTATCGTTGCAAACAGTTCCAGCTTCAACATAGCGTCTTTGCACCGTTCGTCCGGGATGGGATTCCCGTCTTTGTCGAGCGCATCGTTGTTGATCCGGTCTCCGTTCAGATCGCTGAAGTAGGTTGCGTCGTATGTACCGTCTTTCACCAAGTCGTATGCCTCGAGCCTCTTGGAAATCGTCTTGGTGTCATCCGAGAAGATTGCCGCTTTGCTGATCAGGCGCTCGCACGCATCGGCAATAACGCCCATCCGCTGAGAGATTTCTTCCGTCGCGGTAATGGCAAGCTGATAGTATCCATTGCTTTGCCATTCGGATTCTTCAACTTCATCAGGCTTTTGGGAGTTGTATTCCGCCATGGCTGTTTCCAGTTTGGCAATGGCTGCATTCAGATCGGAATAGGTGTAGTCGTTGATTCTATTCGTATCGATTGCGGTTGCCGCGGAACCGAGCGAGCCGATGGTCTCCTCTTCCGCGGTGGCGGGGCGCAGAGTCATGCTGTCCAGCACCGCAGCAGAATCGCCGGGGGTGTAATATCTTGCGGTGCCCCCGACTACGTCTTCCACCCAATAGTTCACGCCCGAAGCGGCAGACACCGTAATGTTGTGGTTGCTTGCGTTGGTGGGGATAAACGCAGTCAGCTTATCATAGCCTTGGTAGGTCACCTTGTAGAGCGAGGAATCGGGAATCAGGTTCGGGCACTTCACGTTGCGAATTTTGATCTCGCCTTTATCTGCCTGGCACGGCTTCATGTAAAGCAGGGAGCCCATTGATATAGCATCGCCGTTGCCGCCGAAATATTTTGCGACATTGTAAGTGAACTTATAGTAGTATCGGTTTTCCGCAATGTTTTCGGTCAGGTATGTATTCGAAACCTCAACTGCCGGCTCGCTTCCGCCTTGTGCCTCCTCCAGTTGCGCCTTCAGTTGCCCCTTCAGGTTTGTAAGGTAGTCCTGGTCAAAACTGTGGTTGGTCAGCTCTTCCGTGGTGATACCGTAGCTCTCGCTGCACATATATTGGTTTTCGCTGTTGGAAATACGTGCGTAGACAGTGTTGTTCGTCACAGTTGTGGTATTGTTTTCGGTGGTTTCGTTCGGGAAGAAATAGATGTAAATGGTGTTCCAGCCCTCCGCCAGTTGCGCAAAAGGCAGAGCGTTGAAGCCTTCACTCTTACCGTTTCCTCCGCGGACAGCTCCGGTCTCATCGATAGAAATCAAGGTCCGGTCAGTCGTTGATTGGATATACGAAATATTAATTCCGGAGAAGTTATAGAAACTCTGCGTTTCCAGACCTTCCCCGACGGTTGTCACGCCGCTGTCGTAAAAAATATCGAACTGCAGCATGGCTGCGCCCGTTGTGGTACTGGGAGACTGTACCTGACCGGGATAGAACTTGCAGAAAGGATTGTTGATACCGCTGAAAGTCAGCACGCCCGTTTCGGAATCCAGCGTGATTCTATCGGCCTCTTTGTTCCACTGTACGCCACCGTTGTAGGGGCCGTCGGCAGCCACCGAATAAATGCCGTACTTTGGTTTGATTTGGGAACCGACCCAGTTGGATTCATATCCTTTTTGCTGCGCGTATCCGGCAACCGTTACCTCCGCGCTCGCGCCGATCGTCATCGGCAGCACGAACGCCATGGCCAGCACCACAGCCAACAATGTCCGAATCACTTTTTTCATATGTAAAAATGCTCCTTTCTCACTTCGCCGGCGTCACCGCGCGGCGCCCTGTGTTTAGGGCTGTCGACCTGTCTGACAGGCAAAACTCCACTGCTATCAGTTTACCATATTCGGGCTTCCACAATCAAGAGAGGGAAGCCTTTCAATGCGCCGAAATTCCCATGGCATTTTTAGTCAGTTAGCACAAAACAGAAGAAATCGGACGGCGAAAGCCCCTCTTTCGTCAAAAAATGCGCTTTTTCCTTGTTTGCCCCGCTCCTCCCCATCTCGCACCGCCGAAAAAATCCCCGTCGTCGAAAGGTGCGAACCGTTGCGATCCGTTTCTCTCCGTCGATGGGGATTCGTATGATTGCCGCGCGGAACGGCGGCGTCGGTTACGGCTTTGCCAGAGCGCGGAAGATGGGAAGCGCGCGGCGGATCACC
Source organism: uncultured bacterium (assembly GCA_945920215.1). Taxonomy (GTDB): domain Bacteria; phylum Bacillota; class Clostridia; order Oscillospirales; family CAG-272; genus UBA1740. The sequence goes on along the minus strand of CAMEJM010000008.1, from coordinate 39,163 downwards.
GCCTCTTCCACGCAGTACGCGGCGCGGAAATGGGTCGGGCAGCCGAAGTCGCCGCCCGGCACCAACAGCAGGTTTTCCCGCTTTGCCCTGTCGGAAAACGCCTTTGCGTCACCGCCCGGCGCACGGCAGAAAAGATAAAACGCGCCGTCCGGGGATACGCAGTCGTAGCCGTAAGAGGTCAGCGCCTCCCACAGGAGCCTGCGGTTGCGGTCGTAAAAGGCAAGATCGGGGCGCGCCCCGGTGCAGCGCTCGATCACCTGCTGATAGGTGGCAGGAGCGCACACGTGACCGATGCTGCGCGCCGCGCCGGCAACGGCATACAGCAGCGCGTCATGGTCGGCGCAGGCGGGCGGCACCAGCACATACCCTATTCTGTCCCCCGGCAGCGACAGCGACTTGGAGTAAGAGTAGCACACCACCGTGTCCGGATAGATTTCGGGCAGGTACGGGGTTTCTTTCCCGTCGTAAACCAGCTCGCGGTACGGCTCGTCGCTGATCACATAAATCGGGTGCCCGAACCGGGCTGCGCGTGCTGCGAGCAGCTTCGCCAGCGCAGTCAGCGTCTCACGGGTGTACACCGCCCCGGTCGGGTTGTTGGGGGAGTTCACGATTACCGCCTGCGTAGCGGGCGTCAGAACCTTATCCAGCGCCTGTATATCGATCTGAAAGCTCTTTCGGTCGGCGTCGGCAATCCGCAGCTTTGCGCCGCGCACCCCGCTGAATACCGCATATTCCGGGAAAAACGGCGCAATGGCAACAAACTCGCTCTCCGGCGAGACGGTCAGCGCCGCGAAGACGGCAGTCAGGGCGGGGGCGGCGCCCGCCGTCAGAAACAGATCCGACTCTCTCACGCCCCCCCGATACCGGCTGTTCAGCTCGTCCGCTATGGCGCGGCGCACTGTGGCGGCGCCCTCCGCCGCGGTATAACCGTGCAGGGTCATGGGGTCCGCCTCCTGCGCGAGGGCGCGGAGGGTATTCCGTACCTCTTCGGGCGGCGGGGTCGCAGGGTTTCCGAGGCTGAAATCGCACACCGCCTCCTCCCCCAGCTTCTGCGCCTGTGCGCGCCCGTAGGCAAACAGCTCACGGATACAGGAGCGGCGGCTGCCAAGCTCCCATGCTTCCCGGTTGATCATTGATTTTCCCTCCGCATTGTATTCGCAAGAACCTCGGCGGGCGCGCATCCGGCAGGCGCCTCCGCTGTCCCCGTTGTTTTCTGTTCCGTATTTTCTTCCGATAGAGTCGGCACTGCCCCCGCGGTTCCACCCGCCGGGCTTTCGGCTTGGATTTCCGGGGTCTCGGTCCCTCTCTGCCCTTGCAATTCATGCAGGCGGTCCAGATAGCACACCCAGTCGATCGCGGCGCGCGGGTCGGGCTTCGGGTACAGATGGTATAAAATATTGCCGCTGTAAATATCGAAATGCTTGGCGACCGTCACGGGCAGCCCGCCGAGCTTCTCGGTTGCCACGGAAAAGGAAACCTCCCGCCCGAACACCTGCCCCGTAAAGGAGAATTTTTCGGCGTCCATGTGCGCGCGTCCCTCCCCCGCCCGTCGGACAAGGTTGCCGCGGCCGTTGATGGCGCCCACCGTGACCTCGCTGTCCATCGCGGTACGGTACGGGTCGATCTGCGCCTGTTGCCAGTCAAACCATTCGTTGATACTGCCGAACGGCGCGCCGTGCAGGCGGTAAGTGCGGTCAAGCACGGCGTCCAGCCCGCAGGCGCAGCGGATACGTCCCCCGCGCGTTTGCAGGCTCCCCTGCGCCCCGCATACCGGGCAGCGGCGCAGGATTCCGTCCAGCCCCGCGGTCATGTCCTTGCAACGGTACGTCACGCCCGCCATCGCGGCTTCGTCGTCATGCGCCATCGCGGCGCCCAGGCGCTGTTCGATCTGCGCCACGTCCAACTCCGGCAGCTCGGCGCTGTCAAAGATTTTCGCGGTTGACACGCGGATCTTCCCGCGCCGCGGCTTCTTTGCCCATTTCGGAAAAGTCAGATACGCGCCGTTGCCGGTCACCGTATAAACGTCGATTCCCAACTTTTTCACCAGTTCCGCCGTCCCGGCGGTCAGCGGCATGGAATGCCCGCAGGCGGGCAAACGCCCCTCCGGGAACAGGACAATCACGTTCCCCTCGTTTTTGGCGCGCAGAATGTCCATGATGGTATGCGCGTCGGAGCAGAACATCTTTTTGGTGATCACATGGATACGCCGCAGCGCCCAGCGCAGCTGAGGGTACGCCATGAAGTGCGCGGACAGCACAAAGGTCGGGCGATATTTTGACAGGGTCACCCCCACCAGCACGTGGTCCTTCCCCGAAATGTGCGGCGCAAGTACCAGAGCGGGACCCTTCAGCCCCGCAAGCCCCGTGCGGTCAATGCGCAGCCCGTACCGCAGGCGGTACCATGGCCTCAGGAACAGCATGGCAAGCGCCCAGAGGAAACGGTTCGGCTTCCCCACGCGTTTTTTCCTGTTCTTCTTTTTTGCCCGACGGGGCGAAGTCGCCCCTGCTCCCTTGTTCATGCCTTGCCCCCATTGTTGTCTTTGGCGCGCCCGCTCCGGGCCGTCTGCCCGGCGCAGGAAACGGCGGTACGTGAAAAATGCCTTGTATCCTGCCGTATTCCACTATATTCCGCCCCGCGCGGCGCGTATGCATTTTTTACCTTTTCAGTATAGTCTTTCCCGCTCGTTTTGTCAATGCGGAGGGGGCGCGCGCATTGACAAATGCGCGCGTGCGCATTATGATTGTAGATATGAAAATCAACGCCGCGCCCTCTCCCCGAAAGACTGCGGAGCGCGGGAAAGGAACCCTCGATGACACACCCGTTCCGCCATCTGCGCACGATCCTGCGCCACCGCCATGCCGTCATCCGTCATTGCCGCAAGGCGGGCATTCTCCGGCAGGGGCTTTTGCACGACCTCTCCAAATTCTCCCCGTCCGAATTTTGGACGGGGGCACGCTACTACCTCGGCGACCGCAGTCCCAACGAAGCCGAGCGGGCGGAGCGCGGCTATTCCCTTGCCTGGATGCACCACAAGGGGCGCAACAAGCACCACTACGAGTACTGGGTGGACATCAACCCGAAATCCCGCGTCTACGAGCCGGTGCCCATGCCTATCCGCTATGTTGCCGAAATGTTCTGCGACCGCGTCGCCGCCAGTAAAATCTACCGCGGAAAGGAATACACGGACGACCACCCCCTCGCCTACTTCGACCGCGGCAACGCCGCGAAAACCATGCACCCGGACACCGCCGCCACCCTGCGCGCGTGGCTCGTCCGTCTTGCGGAAAACGGCGAGGAAGCGGCGTTCGCCGAGGTAAGAGCAGCCGTCCAAGCCGCCCGCCGCGCGGAAAACGCAAGGGAGCCTTTTCTTTAACCTTTTCTTCTGCCGATATAACAAAGTTCCCACAGACCGTTTGCTTGGCCGGTGGGAACTCTTTTGCTACGTGATTATTTCGATAAGGACTCACACATTCGTGCGGCGGGCTTTCTTGATGGGAAAAAGATGGATTCGCGCAATACGCGTTATTCGGAGCGCAGGGCTTCCACCGGCTCCTTCTTCGCAGCGATCCGCGCGGGCAAAAGCCCGGCAATCAACGTCAGAAGCATACTGATCAGCACCAGTATCACCGCGCCGAGCACGGGCAGAGAGGCGCCGATATTGCTGAACCCGGACAGATGCCGGATGATGATATTGATGGGAATGCTGAGCAGCAGGGTGACCAGAATCCCTATCATACCGGCAGTGAAGCCGACGATCAGGGTCTCGGCAAGGAACACGTGCGACACGTCCCGCTTGGATGCGCCGATGGCGCGCAGAATCCCGATCTCCTTGATTCTTTCAAGCACCGAGATGTACGTAATAATGCCGATCATGATCGAGGATACCACCAGAGAAATTCCGACGAACGCCACCAGCACGTAGGTAATCACGCTCAGAATGGTGGAAACCGACTTCAGCATAATGCCGATATAGTCGGTATAGGTGATTTCTCCGTTCGGGTGCGCCTCGTTGTAGCTCGTGATCTCCTTTGAGATCGCCTCTTTGGAGTCAAAGGATTTCGGATAGATATAAACCGCGGTCGGCGTCTCCCGGTCGGCAACGCCGATCAGAGACAGGTTGCGCTTGTAGGTAGAGGAGGAGGTACCCGTTTTCAGATAGGTATCCCACAGGGCTGCGGCAGAAGCGGCGCCGGACGCCGCGATCGTCTGCGCGTAAGCACGGTAAGCGTCTCCCTTGTCCTGCGTTGTCATTGCGGCAAGCGCGGCGTAAGCGACGGTATACGCGTCGTCGTAGGTATTGTTGTAAAACACCTTCAGCGCCGCAAGGGCAGGCGCGAGCGTATCGTAGCTTGTCATGGTGTTCAGCAACTCACGGAACGACTCCGGCGTGACGCTTTCGGGAATCATTTCGGGGAACTTGCGTTGCAACCGATAGAACAGCGCGGGGTCTTCCTCCAGCAGCTGCCCGATGGCAACTCTCATATTCTGCGGAGAGTTCTCGTCCTCCCGCGAATACGTCATCATGACCTGCGGCAGGGCTCCGGACGTTCCGTCACCCATGTACAGGTTGAAGAAAACAATGTCCGACAGGTTCTTTTCGTATTGCAGCGCCCACTCGTTCACGTTGGCAGGGTCGCTGAGAAACGCAACCAACTTCTGTGCCTTTTCTTCGTCGGAGGAGGTGTCCTCGATATAGAACGGCTTGCCGCTGATGACGTCGCGCGTGGGGTTTGCGAGCTGATCCTGCACCACCTCATGCTTGTATGTGCCGTCCGCGTTTTGGGAGAGGGTCTGCTCCATGATATAGTCCGTCAGGGCGGAGGTATAGCCCACGGCGCCGCTGATGGAGGTCGCGGTGGCGTCCGGGCTGGCGGCGATGATTCCGACGACCTTGATTGGGACGTACTTGGACTCGGAGTCAAGCAGGGCGTTCAGTTCGGCGGTATCGTTGCGCGCGTCCGTATACTGATCCCCCCGCTTGGTATAATAATCGGCGGCGAGCACCATGCGGAATTCCAGATTCATCAGGTCCGCATAGGTGTACCGCTCCTCCGCGGGGGCACCGATGCCCTCCGTTGAAAAGAGCTTTTCAAACTCGTCTGGGTCCTTGATTCCGAGAGCGTACAGCATCAGGTCGGAAATGCCGCGGTTCTTATCGGTGACCAGCACCACCTCGTTGTATGCGCTCGGCCATCTGCCGGACAGCAGGTCATACTGGCTTTGGAGCAGCTCGGGGCTGTCGATCATTTCGTCCCACACACTCATGCCGGACATGGAATCCATGCCCATGTATCTCATCAGATTACTGACGATCTTAGACGGGCTGACCGCGTAATACTTGCCGTTGCGCCTGACGTAGACCTGCGGCGTTACGCCCCAGCGATACTGCACCACCCCGTTGTCCTTGATAGAGGAAGCGTCGCTTTCCAGATATTCGCGGAAAGCCTTCAGGTCGTTCTCCCGGTACCCGGCAAGCATCGCGTTGCTGAGGTTGGCTAACTGGTCGTTTGAATAGACGTAGCCGTCCTCGTATTCCCTGTCCTCCCCGCTGCCGGCAAACGCCGTCAGAGCCGCATTGAGGTCCACGGAGCCGGATTCCACCGTAATCGGATAGGAGGAAAGGGTGTCCTCCTGCACCTTGTCGATAAACACCTGGATCCCGTTGGAAAGCGCCAGCACCAACGCGATCCCGATAATGCCGATCGAGCCGGCAAACGAGGTCAGGAACGTGCGCGTTTTCTTGGTCATGAGGTTGTTGAGAGAGAGCTGAAGCGCCGTGAAAAAGGACATCGAGGTCTTTTTGGGGCGGGAACCCCTCTCTTTTTTCCTCTTTTTGCCCTCGATTTCGTTGGCGGCGGCTTCCTCGGCGGAGGTGACGGCATACGGCGCGGCGACCTCCTCGCGTTCCTCCGACACCCCGTCGTAGGGGTTGGAGTCGTCCACCACGCAGCCGTCGCGCACGCGGATGATACGGGAAGCGTACTTCTCCGCCAGCTCGGGGTTGTGGGTCACCATGACGATCAGCTTCTCGGAGGAGATCTCCTTGAGAATATCCATGATCTGTACCGAGGTCTGGGTGTCCAGCGCGCCAGTCGGTTCATCCGCCAGCACGATCTCCGGGTTGTTCACCAGCGCACGCGCGATGGCAACGCGCTGCATCTGTCCGCCGGACATCTGGTTCGGCTTCTTTTTGATTTGGTTGCCGAGCCCCACGCGCGCGAGCGCCTCGGCGGCGCGTGCGCGCCTCTCCGTGCGGGAAACGCCGGAAAGGGTCAGCGCCAGCTCCACGTTGGCAAGCACGCTCTGGTGCGGAATCAGGTTATAGGACTGAAAGACGAACCCCACGCGGTGGTTGCGATAGGAATCCCAGTCCTTGTCTTTATACTCCTTGGTCGAGGTACCGGCGATGACAAGGTCGCCGTCGGTATAGTGGTCCAACCCGCCGATGATGTTGAGCAGGGTGGTTTTCCCGCAGCCGGACGGACCGAGGATCGCAACGAATTCATGCGGGCGGAAGTGCAGCGTCACGCCTTGCAGGGCGTGTACCGTCTCCTCTCCCTCTCCGTAGTCCTTGCGTATGTCTTTCAGTGTCAGCATATCTGTTCCTTTCGGAGGCTTGATTTCCTGTTATGATATGGGTTTTATTGTAGTCCTTTATTATGAACAACGTATAAACGTTTCGGGAATAATCCTGTCGTTTTTTCTGCGTGCCGGCAGCCAACGCTTGCTGCCCCGTTGGCGGAAAACAGTGCCGCAAAAACCGCCGCACAGGGCATTGACCCGCGCCCGCGCAGGTGGTATAATAGGGAAAACCGCGTGCCGCGCCGCCTGAAAACGGCAAAGAGAAAACGCGCGGTGAAAGAGAAAGCGCCTGCCGCGGCAGACGGAAAAGAGGACTGTGTGATGACCGAACAAATGAACCCCGCCATGCTGGTGGACTTCTATGAATTCACAATGAGCTACGGTTACTTCAAGACCGGCTATTATAAGCGCAAAACGGTGTTCGACGTATTCTTCCGCAATATTCCGGACGGCGGCGGCTTCGCCGTGGTCGCGGGGCTGGCGCGCATCGTGGAGTACGTGAAAAATCTGCACTTCACCGCCGAGGACATCGCCTACCTGCGTTCCAAGAATCTCTTTGACGAGGACTTTCTCTCCTATCTTGCCTCTTTCCGCTTCACCGGCGATATTTACGCGGTGCCGGAGGGGACCCCGGTGTTCCCCGGGGAGCCCATTCTGACGGTCTGCGCCCCTGCCATTGAAGCGCAGCTCATGGAAACCTATCTGCTCCTGACCCTGAACCATCAGTCGCTCATTGCCACCAAGGCAAACCGTATCGTCCGCGCGGCGGACGGCAGAGTGGTCTTGGAGTTCGGCTCCCGCCGCGCACAGGGCGCCGACGGCGCCATCGCCGGCGCGCGTGCCGCGTATGTCGGAGGCTGTCACGGCACCGCCTGCGCTCTGACCGATATGGCGTACGGCGTTCCCGCCGGCGGCACCATGGCGCACGCTTGGGTGCAGATGTTCGACAGCGAGTATGAAGCCTTCCGCACCTACTGCGAGATTTTCCCGACCAACGCCGTTTTGCTGGTCGATACCTTCAACGTGCTGAAAAGCGGCGTGCCCAACGCCATCCGCGCGTTCAAGGAGGTTCTGCTTCCCCGCGGCATCCGCAATTTCGGGATCCGGCTCGACTCCGGCGATATGGCGTACCTCTCCAAGCGCGCCCGCAAAATGCTGGACGAAGCGGGACTGACGGAATGCAAAATTTACGCCTCCAATTCGCTTGACGAGTACACCATCCGCGACCTGATCCGTCAGGGCGCGCAGATCGACACCTTCGGCGTCGGGGAACGCCTGATCACCGCGAAGTCTGACGCCGTGTTCGGCGGCGTATACAAGCTCGCGGCGGTCGAAGAGGAGGACGGCACCCTGTCCCCCCGTATCAAGATCAGCGAAAGCACCGCCAAGATCACCAACCCGCATTTCAAAAAGGTGTACCGCCTTTACGACCGTGAAAGCGGTATGGCGCTCGCCGACCAGATCTGCGTGCACGACGAGGTGATCGACGATACCCAACCGCTTGTCATCTTCGATCAGTACGAAACGTGGAAGCGCAAAACCATCCGCAACTTTGTCGCCAAAGAACTGCTTGTCCCGATTTTCAAGGACGGCAAGCAGGTGTACGAGGTGCCGGACATCGCCTCCACCCGCGCTTTCTGCGCGGACTGCGTCGCCCACCTGTGGGAGGAGGTCAAGCGCTTTGACAATCCCCACACGTATTACGTGGATCTGTCCGAAAAACTCTACCGCATCAAGCAGGAGATGCTTGCCGCATACGCCGAGAAAAACGAGGACTGACGCGGGAGGGAAGCCGGGAGAACTTCCCGGATATACAATGACGGAAACGGCGGGGAGAAAGGTTCTTTCCGCCGCTTTTTGCCCGGCTTCTTCCCTCTTTCCCCGTGCGTTGCGCGCAATGCTTCGTGCGCGGGGGCGCGCGCTTCGCCTGCGTGGGGGCGGGCGCGCGCTTGACATCTTTTATCACCGGCGTTATAATGAAAAATAACACGTCTTTGCGTCAGTCCCGCCGAAAAAAGCAGAAAGGAGCGCCGCTATGCACCTGCGTACCGCCAATGGAACCGACCTTGCCGCCCTTGTGCGTCTGGAAAACGAATGTCTGGCAGACGAACCGTGGAGCGCCGGTGCTCTGCAAGCTCAGCTGGACGACCCCGGGTGCCTGACCCTGCTCGCGGAAACAGACGGTACGGTCGCCGCCTATGTCAGCGGCAGACTGCTCCCCCCGGAGGCGGAAATTTACCGCGTCGCCACCCTCCCTGCCTGTCGCAGGCGCGGTTTAGGACAAGCCCTGCTCGCCGCTTTTCTGGGGCGCGCTCACGCGCGCGGCTGCCGCTCATTTTTTTTGGAGGTGCGCGCCTCCAATGCCCCCGCCGTTTCTCTGTACGCCTCGGTCGGCTTTGAAAAGTGCGGCGTGCGCCGCGCCTATTACCGCAACCCGCGGGAGGACGCCCTGCTATTTCACCTGATTCGGGAGGAGAGCCCCCTATGCTGATTCTCGGTTTTGAAAGCTCCTGCGACGAGACGGCGGCGTCTGTCGTTTCATGGGACGGCGGCGCGCTCACCTCTCTCTCCGATATCGTGGCAAGTCAGGTGGACGTACACCGTCTGTACGGCGGCGTGGTGCCGGAAATTGCCGGCCGCGCGCACATCGAAGCCATTTCCCGCATCACCTATGAGGCGCTCGCACAGGCAGGCGTAAGCCTCTCCGACATCACCGCCGTGGCGGTCACCTCCCATCCGGGATTGATCGGAGCGCTCTTGGTCGCCGTCAATTTTGCGAAGTCTCTTGCCGTCGCCAATCGTATTCCGCTCGTCGAGGTGGATCATATGCGCGCGCACATCGCCGCCTCCTACCTCACCGCCGACGCCCCCAAACCCCCGTTTCTCGCGGCGGCTTTCTCGGGCGGGCATACCTCGATCTATGAGGTCGCCGACTACACGCATTTTACCCTGATCGGCTCCACGCGCGACGACGCCATCGGAGAAGCGTTCGATAAAATCGGGCGCCTGATCGGGATTCCGTACCCCGCCGGCGCGGGGTTCGACAAGCTTGCCCGCAGCGGCTTTGAAAAGGCGACGGGGCTGTCCGACAACTTCTGGAACGCCTATCCCCGCACCCCCGCTTACCGGGACCCGGAAATGCGCCTGCCCTCCCCCGCGATTTCCGACGACAGCCTCGACTTTTCTTTCTCCGGGCTCAAAACCGCAGCCGTCAATCTGCTGCACCGCCGCGAGCAGCTCGGCGCGGAAACCGATCCCGCCCTGTTTGCCGCCCGCTATACCTATGAAGCCGTAGAGGGCGTGGCAACCAAGCTGGACGCCGCCCTGTCGCGGCACCCCGACATGAACCTTGTGATTGCAGGCGGCGTCGCCGCCAATTCCCATCTGCGCGCCCGCCTCACGGCTCTCACAGAGGCGCACGGCGTGCGCCTCTATGTCCCCCCGCTCTCCCTGTGCGGGGACAACGGCGCCATGGTCGCGGCGCAGGGCTTGTACGAATATCTGTCCGGCGCAAGAGCGGGGGCTTCCCTGAACGCACGCGCCGCCGACGAGTGAGAGAAAAACCATCCGATAGTCCCGGTGGGCAACCCGTTTGCCCGCCCGGCGTCGTCCCATAGGAGGAAGTTCACGTGAACAGCATTGATAAGGTTAAAGGCACCTTTGAAAGGCGTGCCCGTGAGAAAAAAGCGCAGCCGTCCGCCGCCACCGTTCACCGCTTGCCGCGCTATCACCGCTATCTTGCGGCTCTTCTCGGGGAGGGGATTCTGCGCATTTCGTCCTCGGAGCTTGCCAAGCGTATGCATGTCACCGCCTCGCAGATCCGGCAGGATCTCAGCTGTTTCGGAGATTTCGGGCAGCAGGGATACGGCTACAACGTCAAATATCTTTTCCGAAAAGTCGGAGATCTGCTGGGCGCCAACGCCGGGTACCGCGCGGTCGTCGTGGGCGTGGGCAACATGGGGCACGCCCTGCTCAGCTCCCGTATGTTCGTGCGCCGCGGCGTGCACTGCATGGCGGCGTTTGACCGCGACCCCAAACTCATCGGCAGCACCGTAGGCGAGATCCCGGTCTATGACGCCGCGGAACTGGAGCGGTATTGCCGTGCCGAAAACATCACGCTTGCCATTCTGACCCTGCCGGCAGACGCCGCCCCCGCGGTTGCGGAGCGCCTGTGCGAAGCCGGCGTGCGCGGGATACTCAATTTTTCGGACGTTGAATTGCCCCGCAGTCTGCCCGCCACGGTGCAGAATATCCACCTGGACGATTCGCTGATGGTACTGTGCTACAAGGTCGGCTGCGCCGACCGGGAGGAAACGGATGAGTAACTCCTATGCACTGAAAAACGGCGTCACCGTGCGCCTGCCCGCCCTGACGGACACCCCCGCCCTGCGGGAAGCCTCCGCGGACGATTTGCGGATCCTGCTCTCGCTTTCCCTCTCGGGCTATACCGCCTCGGTCGATACCCTTTCCAAGCAGAGCGGACTCAGCCTGACCCGTGCCGCCGCCGCCGTGGAATACTGGCTTGCGGCAGGTATCATCGAGGAGGAGCCGCACGCAAAGCAGCCGCTGACGTCGCAGGAGCTTCTCAAAGGGACCGCCGCGGAGGACGCCCGCGTCATCGAGGAGCAACAGCTTCGGGATTGTCTCGACGCCTGCGCTCAGATCCTCGGCAGACTGCTCAACACGGCGGAAATCAATACGCTGGTCGCAATCATTCACTCTCTCGGCGTGAGCGAGTCGTACCTGACAACCCTTCTGGACTTCTGCGTGAACACGCTCGGCAAAAAGAATATCAAATATCTTGAAAAGGTCGCCCTCACTCTCTCGGAGGAGGGCGTGACCGGAGACGCCGCGCTCGACGAGTACATCAAGCGGTATGAATTCGTCCATTCTCACGAAGGGCAGGTGCGACGCCTTTGGGGGCTTGGCAGCCGCGCGCTGACAGACCGGGAAAACGCCATGCTGGAGCGTTGGTTCGTCTCCTACGGATATGATATGGACGTCATCGGCGCCGCCTATGACATCACCGCCAACACGGCCGCGAAAGTGACCCTCGGTTACGCCGATAAAATACTGGAGGACTGGCACCGCCGGGGGTTGAAAACCCTGCCGGAAGTCGAGGCGTACCTCGCCGCCGCCCCCGCCCGTGCGAAGAGTGGCTCCACCGCGGCGAAGAAGTCGTCCGGCGGCAAAAAGCCGTCCACTTCAAGCTTTGACGTCAACAGCTTCTTTGAAAGCGCGTTGGAGCGCTCCTACGGAAAAAGCACCGACCAAACCGATCAAAAAGGATAAGGACTATGGGATACAGAGCAGAAACCTACCGCCTCGTCACGGACGAGCTTGCACGGCGCCGTGAAAAGGCGCTCTCCGACGCGGAAGCAAACCGGCAGATTTTCCACGGCGAAAGTCCCGAAGCGGCGGAACTCGACGCCGCGCTCTCGCAGACCGCCAAGCGGATTTTCGAAGCCGCCCTCGACGGCGGGGACGTGGAGCGCAAGGTCGCCGCTATCCGGCGGGAGAACGAGCAGATGCTCGCCGTCCGGCGGGAGCTGCTTGCCTCTTTGGGGCACCCCGCGGATTTTACAGACCCGCACTATACCTGTCCCCTCTGCGCCGACACCGGCTATGTCCTGACCCGTATGTGCGCCTGCATGAAAGAACTGCTGCAGCTGGAAAGTCTGCGTGCCGGCGGCGTTGCCAACGCCGATACCCAAACCTTTGATACCTTTTCTCTGAAATATTACCACACGCCGGAGGAACGCAGCCTGATGAAGCAGACCCTCGCCGCCGCCAAGGATTTTGCGGAGTGTTTCAAGCCCGGCAGGGAGAATCTCCTGCTCATGGGCGGCACGGGTCTCGGGAAAACCCACCTGTCCACCGCCATCGCCCGCACGGTGATTTCGCGCGGGTACGACGTGATTTACGAGACCGCGCAAGCAATCATCTCCGACTTTGAGTACGACCACTTCCGCAACAGTTACAGCAACGAAACCGGGCGCGCGGAAAAATATCTGAAAACCGACCTGCTCATTCTCGACGACCTCGGCACCGAGTTCGGCGGGCAGTTCACCCTCTCCTGCCTCTATCAGATCGTCAACACCCGCCTTGTCCGCGGTCTTTCCACCGTCATCAGCACCAACCTCACCGCGCAGGAGTTGAACGAGCGCTACGATACCCGCCTCACCAGCCGCTTCCTCGGCAACTACCGCGTCCTGCGCTTTGTCGGGCAGGATATCCGCCAGCAAAGCCTGTCCGAGCGCAAAGAATAAAACGCCGGGGAAAGAACACATGAAAAAAGCGCCCCGCCGGGCGCTTTTTTCTTCGCGCGGGAAACGCGCGGTCAGAGAAACAGAGGGCGGAGCTGGCGCCCCTCCAAGGCGGCAGAGAGGCAGTCCGGCAGCGCGGTGAAGTCGGCGACTAAAGAATGCGGCTTCTTCTCCGGGTCATCCTGCCGCATCGGGACGAAGAAGATCTGCTTTCGCTGTAAGAGAATGGCAATGTTGGCAAGGTTAGCCGACATCGAATCGTTTGAGGAAAGCGCCAACAGAAGCGGGCGGTCGGAGCGGATATGTGCTTTGGCTGCCATGGTCACGGCGGAGTCGGTAATGCCCTGCGCGATTTTGGCAAGGGTGTTGCCTGTGCAGGGGGCAATGACGAGGGCTTCGAGATGAATCGAGGGGCCGAGCGGCTCCGCCTCGACAATGGTGCGTACCGCTTTGCGCTCGCACATGGTCTCCACGGTTTCGGTAAATTCCTTTGCCCGCCAGAAACGGGTGTCGGTCCCCGCCACACGCTCACTGAAGATGGGAAGCACCTCCGCTCCCTCGGCGCGCAGGCGCCGCAGGGCGGCAAGCGAATGTGAAAGCGTGCAGAAAGAACCGCAGAATGCGTATCCTATCATTTGAGATTCAATCCTTCTTTTTGCATGGTTTGGTCGAGCGTGCGGGCAATGATGCGCCCCGCGCTGACAGGGAAAATTTTACCCGGTAAGGAGTGGGCAAATTGCAGGGTCGTGCGTTGCGCTTTCGGGCTCAGAGAAATGTTCTCCCGCCCCGACGCCAGTTCGATCACGGCGCAGTCCGAGAGCAACTCGGTGGTATGGCGGTCGAGCAGAGGCGCCGGCACCGTGTTGTAGAGCAGACGGCATTCGGCAAGGTGGAGCCTCATCCCAACAGTGTCAAACGGCTCCGCACCGTCAAGTCTTGCCGCAAGCCGCGCCTCCTCCCGCCTTGCAAACACGAGGACGCGCGCACCCAGAAGAAGCAGATGCCGCGCAAGGCGCGCGGCGATACGCCCGTACCCCACCACACCGACGCACAGTCCGGACATGGATTGCCCGCACGCCTGCATTCCCACCGCGATGGCGGCTTCGGCTGTGAGGGCGGCGTTTTGCTCCGTGAAAACGTCAAGCGACAGCAGGTCGGTAATTTCCCTGCCGCTACGCCGCATTTCCGATACAAAATCCGCCGAGAAGCCGCCGCCGAAAATGCGTGCGGGTCCCTTGGCGGCAACGGCGTGCAGGGTCGGAGGGGCGTCCAACGCGCAATTCAGATGGATGCCGTCCCGCGTGGCAGGGATCGGCAACAGCAAGATGTCCGCGTTATAGGCGACAGAACCCGAGCCCTGCGGGATCGGTTCCAATTGCCTGACGCTGTAACCGAGGCGGGAAAGCTCCTCGGAGGCGTATTTCTGGCGGGAATCCCCGCCGAGGATCAGAATGGTCATAATTCACCTCCGATACCAGTATATTCCGCTCCCGCAATTGCTGCCCCGCCGGGGTGCCTCCCGCTCCGAACCCCCTCCCGGGCAAATCTTCACAGCCGACTCTCGCCGCGCATAAAAAAAGAAAAGCGGCAAAGCCGCTTTTTCACCTTAAAAAACGCTTCGGTAGAACACTGAAACTGCCCTTAACACGATGCAATCATAAATAACTCTTGCGCATTTTGTTCCGCGCAAATCTTCACAGCCGGCGCCGGCACGGAAGATGTGATGCGGAAGTCGCCTTTCAAGCCGAGAATCGTACCTCCGTACGATGAGGCGCGGAAAGGCGGCTAAAAATGCGCATAAAAGGAGAAAAGCGGCAAAGCCGCTTTTCAACCTTAAAAATTGCTTCGATCGATAGAACACTGAAACTGCCATTAACACAATGCAATCATAAATAGCCCCTGCGCATTTTGCTCCGCGCGCATCTTCAAAGCCGGCGAAGAAGCTGTGATGCGGAAACGTGCTTCCAAGGCGTGAGGCGTACCTCCGTACGTCGAGCCGCAGGAAGCGCGTTAAAAATGCGCATAAATGAAGAAAAGCGGCTTTCGCCGCTTTTCAACCTTAAAAATTGCTTCGATAGAACACTGAAGTTGTCCTTTACACAATGCAATCACCAAAAGACTTGCGCATTTTGTTCCGCGCGCATCTTCACAGCCGAGGCAACCGATGAAGATATTTGCTCATCATCCCCGCTGCTTTTCCATCGTATCCAAGCCGCCGCGCCAGCTCATAATACTCTCTCGCCTTCTCCGCGTCCTTGACCACGCCGTCCCCGCAGTCATACATACAGCCGAGCAGATATGCAGCCCGTCCGTGCCCCATCTTGGCGGCGACGGCGCGGTACCGCGCCGCTTCGGCGTGTTCCCCGCGGTGATAGATCGCACAGGATACCGCATACATCTTCCGGGCAAGATATTTCTGCTTGCGGGCGCGCAGCGCCTCCAGTTTTCCCGTCGCCTGCGCGTATCCGCCGCGCGCCGCCGCCTGCAAGAGTTTTTCCGCCAAACGCGCGTCGAACCGCACGCCCTCGTTCATCATGTAGAGAGTGCCGAGCCGATACATGCCGCGCACATTTCCCTGCATCGCGGCGCTCCGGTAATACTCCGCCGCCGCCTTTGGGGAGGCCTTCATGCCGCGCCCGGCGAGGGCGCAGTCACCCAAAAGGCAGTCTGCCTCCGCGTAACCCATTTCCGCCGCGCGTGTCAGTTGTTTCACCGCGCCGTCAAATTCTCCCGTGCGAAGCAGCTTTTCACCGCCCTCAAACAGTTCCTGCGCTTTTTCTCTGACGCGGGCGGCGCGCCCCGCCGCCACCTGCGACCCCTCTTTGGCGGCGCGGTCATACCACGCGAGCGCCCCGCGGCTGTCGCGTTCGACACCGCTGCCGTCCAGCAGGCAGTCGCCCCACTGCACCATAGCGCCCATATGCCCCGCCTCGGCGGCGCGGCGATACATCTCGGCGGCGGCGTAAGGATTCGGCTCCCCGCCGAGCGCGCCGTTGACATAATAATCTCCCAGCCGGACGTAAGCCTCGGGCTTGCCGAGGTCGCCCAGCTCGGTCAGATACTTCTGTACCCGTTCCTCGTCACGGGCGCACCCCCGCCCCTGCATACACATCTCCGCCGCCTTTTCGATCGCGGGAAGATAGGAAGCGTCCGCCGCCTCCTCATAATAAGCATACGCAATGTGCGGCAGCTCCAGCTCCAGCGCATAGTTGGCGATATTCCACAGCTCAACCGTGTTGTCCGGCAAATCGGGGGTATGCGGCTCGCACGCGGGCTTGTTTTTCCCAAGGAAGAACAGCAGCACCGCTGCGGCAATCCCGGACGCCTTTTTGAGATAGAAGCGCGCCGCCGGGCGGTTGCCGTGCCGCAGATAATACCGTGCCACCCTCATCGCAGATTCGTCATGCCCCATGTCCGCCGCCTGCCGCAGATACCGCAGCCATGTCCGCTCGTCTCCCGATCGCTTCACGTATTTCGCATACGCCGCGGCGGCAATCGCATCGGTGCGCGCCGCCGTGAAAAGCCAGAATTCATACAGATCGGGCTTCTGCTGCCGCAAGCCGCTCTTTTCCATGCAACGGCAGACGGCATACGCCGCGCAGGGCACCCCGAGATCGGCGGCGCCGGCGTAGCAACGCATCGCGGTCTTGAATTTCATTTCACGCTCCGCCGTGACCCCGCGGGCATAGATGTCCTCGCCCGCCATCAGCTCGGACGGGGCGCCGCAGGCAGGGCAGTTTTCGCCCATGACGCCGCGCCATTCATAACCGCACTTGTTGCATACCATTGCCGTCACCTCATTCTCCGCGCGCCCGGGCGCGCAACTCTCGCCCGCAAATATTCGCGCGGGCGGTTATATATATAATCTGTTATTATTGTACTTTGTTTCGACCGTATTGTCAAGAATACGACGGGTTGTCGCTCCCACCCGACCGCCGCCGCCCGTCCGAAATACAGGCAGACGAAATCGGTCTCCCGCGCGCATGAAAACCGCCCCGCCGACGCATACTGTGACCAAACAACCACGCAAAGGAGAAATACAGTGTTTTACCAAAAGAAATGTACCATGGGCGGCGTGATGCTGAGGGCTGTCGGCTGTACCATGACGGTCGTCGGCGCTCTGACCGTGGCAGGTCTGGTGCTCAAGAACTGCAAATGCGCGCGCGGAAACGTCAAAAAGCTTGCCGACGAATGCGGCAAAGCCGTTGAAAAAGCCGCCACTACGGTCATAGACGCCGTGAGCGGCAACCGCAGCGGCAGTCAGTCCTCGTCCTCCTCTTCCGGCAGCAATGGGTCGAACAGCAATTCAAACAGCTCGAACAGCGGCTCCTCCCCGTCAGAGGGCGGCAGTTCCGATTCCTCCGGCGACAGCGGGGACAGCGAACCTCCCGGCGCCGAAAACAGCGGTGTAAAGCCGCGCGCGGCTCAAATCACCGACCTCACCCCGCGGGAGCTGCGCAAGGTTGCCCGCCACAGCGCCATCGGCGCGGACAACGGTACCCCCGCGCGGACAAGCGGCGCCTGCGCGTGCGTGCCGCCGGACTATCACGTGCCGACCTGCACCGCGCAAGGCTCCTCGTAAGTGTCTCCCCCGTTTCCTTGCAAACACTTTTTTTCATAGCCTCATTTTCCGGGCACACGACCGTCAAAAAGCTCCGCCGGGGAACCCGGCGGAGCAAAAACATATCGGATTGCAAACGGAATCAGCGCCGGTCTTACGTATAGGACACCTGCGCGCGCGCCGCCAGCGTCTCCAAAATCACACTGCGGCAGTACAGTGATTCAAAGTACTCGTCACCGCCCCAACGCCGCCGCAATTGCCGTTCGGTCAGATCGCTTTCCTCCAGCAGATCCGCCATCACGGTCTGCGCGCCACTCTCGCGGCTTGCCTGATCGGGCAGGAATCCGAAGCGGCGCGCAACGGCATACAACACCAGCGTTTGCGTCACCTCGTCCTCGGCTTCCCGCGTCAGAACCGTCTCGGCGTCCTCTCCCTCCGCGCCGCCGTAAACCGCACGGGCAAACGCGTCAAAATCAGCCATTGCCTCCTCGCCCCATTCCGCCGTGCAGGCGTCATACAGGTTGGTTTTGCAATACTCGTAGAGCTCTTTGAGTTCTTTGGTCAAGCCCCGGAGGATTTTTTTGACCTGCTTTTGCGGCATTTCCCGCACCGTCACGTGCGTTTTCAGTTCCTCCCAGAGTGCCGCATACAGCGCCGCTTGCCGTTCTTCCTGCGAAAGCAGCGTTTGGCGGACTTTTGCGCGGAAAGCAGCCACAGGGTCGCTTTCGGTATCGGAAATACCGAACAGAGAAATCACGTTTTCCGCGGTCAGCTCCGGCACCTCATAGTCCACCATATAGGCAAGCTGTATCGTAAAGACCACCCGCTTCCCGGCGCGTTCCTCTATCGAATAATCGGCGGGATAAGTTCCCTCCACCGTCAGTTCTTTTTCACTGACGAAGCGTACCCGTAACTTGTATTCCCGGCTGACAGGCGTTCCGTTTTCCGAAAAGGCGTCCGGCAGGGTAAAGTGCAGCGTCTTGTCAGCGCCCGCGCTCTGCCCCGTCAGCTGTGCGGCGAAGCCGTTGCCCCAAACCTCATCCGCCATGGAGAGGTCCACGCGCGCCATGCGGATATAGTTTGTCCCGCGGGAAATACCGCCCGCCGTGTCCTCATAGGAGCCGTCTATATAAACAACAGCCCCTGCGGGCACCGTCCCGCTCTCCCTCAGCGCATATTCCGCCGGGATCAGCCCCGACAGCGCCGCCTCCACCTCGGAGACAGGGAAGCTGCCGCCGCCCACCTCCACGAGATACGGCACGGCGTCCCCCACCGCAAAGCCGTCGGTGACATAGACCCCGTCCTCTGTCACGCCGCTGTAATACAGTGCGGCAACGTCTCCGTATCCGATTTCCTTGTCGGTCTCCCTCTCCGCACCCTCCACGGCTTTCTTTTCGGAGAGCAACAGTTCCCGTATGGTTTCCTCCACGTCGTCGTCCGTCACTTCATAGGCGCGGGGCAAGGTCACGGAAAGCGTATCGGTCAAGTCCTCGGAAAGCGTGAGATATTTGTCCGTGTCGCCCTCGGCATAGGTAAAACCGCAAGCGCAAAGTGAAAATAGCAGTATGCCGCATAAAAGAAGCGCCGTTATTCCGCGCAGAAGTGCACCTCTCATGCCCGCTCCTCCTCTGTGCCGTGTTTGTCCGCCGTCTTGCCCGCGGTTTGCGCCGCGGCGGGAATCAAAGCGTCCGCCGCGGCGGTCGCCAACCTGTCGCACCGCTCGTTGTAGGGGTGCCCGTCGTGCCCCCGCACCCACACAAAGGAAACCCTGTGACGGTGCAGCAGCTCATCCAGCCGCTGCCACAGCTCCGGGTTCTTGACCTTTTTCCAGCCGCGGGCGCGCCAACCGTCCAGCCAGCCGAGAGACACCCCGTCCACCAGATACTTGGAGTCCGAGGTCAGGGTCACGGCGCAGGGCTCTTTCAGCGCCTCCAGAGCGCTGATGGCGGCAAGCAGCTCCATGCGGTTATTGGTTGTCAGCGGGTCGCCCCCGGAAAGCTCTTTTTCCTGCCCGTTGTATACCAGGATCGCCCCCCAGCCCCCCGGTCCAGGGTTGCCGCGGCAGGCGCCGTCGGTATAAATCTCAACCTCTTTCACTCCACTTGCCTCCTTTTGACGGACTTTTGACGAACCGTCCCGGTCACCATAGCCGCAGGCGTAAACAACACCGCTGTTTTTGCCGGGGATCCGCTTTTTAAGAAAGTACCGCCGCCCGCGTCCAGCGGACGCGGACAGCGGCATCAGTGAGCCGTAAGGCTCCGTTTTTCCTCTGTCGGAGATAAATCAATCGGCGCTCTTGACAGCGGGGTTGATGTTCTCCACAATACTTGTCATAACGTTGTCGAACAGACCTGCGCTACGCAGAGCCTCTGCCTGAGAAGCGGCTCCTATCTGGGTGTAAAGATTCACCATCATCTTCTGCGTATCGTCCAGTTCGGTGCCGTAGATCTCCACCAAACGGTAGAGCACCAGGTTGGCGCGGACAACCTCGCGCGCCTCCTGCATCATCTCTGCCTTGTAATCTTTGCCGGCATACAGGTTCTGCGTCAGGTAGCTCTTGAAGTTCTTGTAGTTGGAGTACGGCTCTTTGGTCTTGTTGGTGTAATAGGTCTGCTTATAGGAATCCATCAGACCGTTGTAAGCAACCCGCACCGCACGGCTCGGCAGCTTCGCGTCTGCCGTCTGCTCTATGAGCTTGTTCCAGATGATCTCAGCTACATCGTAACTGTATTCCTCATTGTACTCGTCCTGCACGGCGTCGGACGTCTGCTTGTCATATGCCGCTACCGCCGCTTTGTCGGGGTCGGTGGTCGCGCCATCGCCGAGCTCTGCCTCGTATGCGGTCTTTGCCTCGTTCATGGCAGTTTCCGCTTCGTTCATGGCAGTCTCAAGCTTCTGCAGCTCCTCTGCGGAGAGCGCATCGTCTCCGGTCTTGGCGGCACCATCGTCATATGCTTTCTTGGCGTCCTTATATGCCTTGTAAGCCGTCAGATACTTGTCAACCGGCGCGGTCTCGCCGGGCTTATACTCCAGCGTGTTGATCACACCGTCGTAATCGTAAGTCACGTCGTAGAAGCTGCCGACCACCGCGTGCACGGTAACGGTCTTGCCCTTCAGCTCCACGGTTTCGTCGGTTTCCGCCTTTTCGGTGGAATCGTCGGGATAGGTATAATCAAAGGTAATAAACTTCTCCGCCGCGGAGAAGCCGTCGCGCGCGGTATCGGTCGGATCGACGGGCAAAGCATAGTCAACGGTGACATCGTAAGTTTTTTCGCTCTCGCCGACGGTGACTGTAATTTCGCGCTGCACGCCGATTTTCAGATTCTTGAGCTTCTCTGCAAAGCCTGCGCCGAGGTCGGCATCCATGTTCGCGTCGCCTGTGCCGATCACCGCGGTATACTCGCTCTTATCGGAGCTGCCTTGTTCCGTATAAGTGAAGAACACGGTATCGCCGGTCAGAATGTCGCCCGATTTCACAACGGTACGCGCAACGAACTTCACGGTCAGGCTGACGGTCAGATTTTCGTTCACGGCGATGTCGATGGCTTTGCCGATCTCCACCTCTGCGAACTTCTCCGCAAACTTCGCGGTCAGCCCTGCCTGAATGCTCTCCATATAGTTGTCGCCCGTCACGGTCACCTTATAGAACGTATCGGACTTCTCGGTCGAATCTCCCTGCTTCACGGTGTAGTCCACATACAGGATGTCCCCCGCCTGCAGTTTGCCGGTGGTAAAGGTGGTGAACGCGGTGTCGCTCATGCTCTTGCCTTCAAGCGCCGCCATCACACGCGCCAAAACGTCGTCGGCGCCGATCTGTACCTTGGTGGGGTTGGTGACGTCCATCTTCTTGGGAAGGGAGATCACCTTGGTCTGTCCGTCGATAACGGTGGTGATAAAGTAGTTGACGTTCAGCGTGTCGTACAGACCGAACTCGCCGGAGGTCTTCTTGTTGCTGTCGCTGTTCTTATCGTAGAACGCCGCTGCGATAGCATATTGCACCTCTTCGGGATAGTCTTCGATTTCTTTCAGGGTGACGCTGCCGTCATACAGAGCTTCGACAAACGCCTTGTCCGTTATCATCGGCACATACTTGCTCATGTCTTTTTCTGCGTAATCATAGCTGTTGCCGTACTTGTTATAAATCGTGAAGAATACGGCGCTTGCAATGACAATGACGGCAAGCACGATACACAGGACTCTCTTTTTCATATCGCTTTAATCCTTTGCACAGTAAAAAAGTTCTCACGCGCACTACGCGCGCATTATTCTTGGATATTATAACACACGCTTTTCTTAAAATCAATTGTTTTTTATATCTTCGCGCTATTTTATATCCGAACAGCATTGCCGCACCGCGCAAACGGTGCGGCAATGCGATCGAGGGGCGCGGAGGATCAGTATTTGTCCAGATCCACCGGTCTGCCCTCGCTGAGGGCGATGGCGGTCTGCGCAATGCGCTTGACCTCGCGCGACTGGAGGTAGAAGTAATGGGATTCCCGCCCGCCGTCGCACTCGTCGGTGATGCTGACGAGAGAATGGGCGGAATAGTTGTAAAACCGCAGGGTGTAGCCGTACAACTTGCCGTTTTCGTCGCAGAGGGTCAGGGCAAGCGTCATGGTGCAGTTTTTCGGATCGTCCGTGAGCGCCGCGATTTCTTCCTCGGTCAGGTCGTCGGCGGAGCTGCCCCAGTAGCAGGTGGAGTTGAGCATCTGAAGGAGGCGCCGCAGATAGTAAGAGCCGTCGCAATTGGTTTCGTCAAAACTGTTCTTGTAGTCGTACAGGGAGTCCAGATCCGCCCCGTTTGTCAGTTTTGTGATTCTCCACAGGTTCTCCAGCTCCTGCCGCACCAGTTTCCCCGCCGCCGTATGCTGCTGTCCCTCGTAGGGCGTTTGGCTGTAATCGGCGGTGGAATACTCATATTGGAAGATACTCCGCAGCTGCTCGTAGGTAAGACCGTCCCGGTGCGCGCCGCCGTCCACCAGAGCGGCGTACAGGCGCGGCAGATATTCATAGGTGATCTTCTCCTCGCCGTTCACGTAGGTCTTGCTGGGATAGGGATAGGCTCTGTCCACGGTGATGTCAAAGCCGAATATGCGCTTGTATTCTTCCTCCTCGAAATTGAGGTCAAATACCATGCCGCGCAGGTTCTCGTAGTTGACCATCAGCAGGTTGTTCTGCACCCACTTGGTGGAGAAGTCCCACTCCGCGAAGTCAAAGACAGAACCGTCCTCGATCCGGACAACAATGTCGTACATATCGGAGCCGACGTAGCGGCTGCCGTCCTTTTGCCGCTCGCTGATATACAGCGTGTAGCCGATGGCGTTCCGATAGTGATACTCGGTTTTGTCGTCCTTGTCAAGCGTATAGCAGTTGAAGGGCAGCTCGTAATAGAGGCGGTATGCGTACAAGCCGTATTTCCGCATCGTCTCGCTGTTCAGCCCCATTTCCACGGTCTCGTCGCCCTTCAGGTCCTCGAACTTTTGCAATACCGCAAGCATGACGTTGGCGTCCAGGCCGTAAAGGGTCTTGTCCTCGGGACCCATGATCTGATACAGAGAGGAGCCGTAATAGATCTCTCTGTCGTTGGTGTAACCGAATGTCAGATACTCCTCGTAGTCCGTCACAAATTCCAGGGTGGCGCCGCTGTACAGAGTAAAGTCGGACACGATCTCAACGGGATAAGGGATGTCCGCCGTCAGGGTGGCGTTTCCGTCCGTGTCGGTGTAGGAGCCCGTCTCCTTGCCGATGAGAGTGCGGAACAAGGCGCGCATGGTATAGACGCTTCCCGTAGCGTATCCGTAATCCGCCCACTTGGAGTCGTCCTCAAAATCCGCCTCTGCGGGGATTTGCAAAGTATTGGTGTATTCGCCCACCCGCTCTCCGTTTTCATAGAACGCATAGGTGAGAGTGACGGTGCTTCCGTAGGCAACAGTTGTCAAGGTTGAGCCGCCGGGACCGGTCACCGCGCTGATTTCGGATATCTTCAGCAGGATGTGATACAAGTCGGTGTAATCCGCACCGTAGGTATACGAAAAAGTCAGCGCGCCCGCCCCGTCCAAGGGGTAATCGTCCTCGCCCGGAGTCCACACGGTTCTGCCGATGAGCAGATCCTTGAGCGCCTGCGGCACGCGGGCATCCGCCAGATCCACGCAGCCCCACAGGACGGCGATAGAGCCGCTCGCGTCAAGGCTGCCGTCGGCATACGCGATCAGCACCTTATCCCCAGCCTGCACGGGCTGTCCGGCTGCGGTCACATAGCCCCCGTCGGTCAGCACGCCGCAAATGCGGCGGATACGGTACGTCACGGTTTTGCCGACCTCGGTCAGGTTTTCCTGAGGCACCAGAATATCCGTGCGGTGCCCGACATACTTGCCGAGGAACGCCGCCTTGAAATACGCCGCTTCGCTCTTTGTCAGGTCGGAAAGCGTAAAGACCCCGTAGGAGGTCGTGTCCCGCGAAGCGCCGCTGTTGTCGGCGTCAAATTGCCAGACATAATCAGAAGCGAAGCCCACGGTCATACGGTCGGTGACCTGCGTCAGGTTGCTGCCCGAATAATTGCCGCGGTACAGGGAGAAGCAGGGAGTAAGCTGGTTGGCATAGGAGGATTCCGCCTTTGTCACCATCTGCGGCGCGATATAGTAGCCGAGCCCGCGCCCCACCACGTCTGACAGATAAGAGGACTGCGTGGTATAAACGGTGTCTCTGCCCTCCAGATAGAGGTAGTACCCCGTGTCGTCCACCGTCTGATTGCCGACATACACCCGCCGGGTATTGTCGGTGTCCGCCGCGGGCGTCAGGGTCCCGATGCCGTCGGTGTATTCCGCACCGCGGGTACCGTCCCCGGTCAGATAATAGTATTTGCCGTCGGCGGGATCGTAGCCGACCAGCGCGTCAGGCTGATTCACCGGCGTGTAGAGATAGTTCCCGTTCCCGTCCCGCAGATAGACCACCAGCTCGAAATAGGCGGGGGAGTCGGCTTCGGAAAGCCCGTAACGGGAAAGGAACTCCTGCGTCAGGGTCCCCCCCTCCGGCTTGATCCGCTCGTCGATCATCACGGCGCCCACCGCCGCCAGCATGGCGGGCAAGGTGCTTGTGTCGTCATAGAGAGAGGTATAGTCGAAAGCGCCGACATAGGAATCCAGAATGGACGGATAATAGAGGTCGTCCGCGTCCCACGTCCAGTCCTCGCCGTCGCACTGTCCCAGCGCAAAGTAATTGAGGTCCCCCGTCAGGGTATGGAAGAAGAAATAATTCTTTCCCTCCGAATTGTGGACCCTGATCTGACAGAGATCGGCGCGGGTCAGCTGGGGAAACATCAGAACGACGTCCCTGACCGGCGTGTTGCCGATATAATAGTACGCTTCGCCGTCCTCAAGAACGGGCAGGACATACGTTTGATCGTCGCGGTCGTCGAACCACCGCCAGACAAATTTGCCGAGCAGCGCCACGGTCAGCAGTACCGCGAACAGAGAAGCAAGCACCGCGATGACGATGATTTGCTTTTTGGTCAATTTTTTCATCTTACAGTCCCGCTCCTTATCTGTTCCTGCGTTTCAAGAGGATTACAGCGCCCGTGACCGTCCCCGCCACAACCGGAACGGCGATGAGCACCGTCATCCATGCCACGCGCGCGCCGCTTGTCACAGCGGAATAGTAGCCGACGGCAATGCCGTTTTCGTCATAGCGCTTGTTTCCGCTTTCGTCCAGCGTCACCTTCAGAAGCGGCTTGCCGCCCAACTTGGGAGAATTCAGGCTGGTACCGCCCAGCTCCATGGAGGCGTATTCGTCCACCCGTGAAATATAGCGCACGGTGGCAAACAGAATATCGTAGTTGCTGTAAGCGCGGTTATCCAGATAGGTGTTGGTCGTCAGCTCGGTACTCGCCGCGCAAAAGACGTAGGAATAGTAGCCGTTGCCCGTTACGGTGTCATTGCGCTTCCGCAGGCTGATGGCCCCGAGCGCGTAGGTGCCGGGCGTCTGGCTGTCCAACTCTCCCGCCGGCGTATAGGCGTTGGCGTTCGGAGAAGTGGTAAAGAACTCGTGGTATTCCCCGGTGACGTTCTCGGTGCCGGAGGAACCGACATAGTCGTTGATCCAGCTCTTGTACACCGAGCCGCTGTTTTCCACAACGGTACGCGGGGAAGAAGCGATCCCCACCACGTCCGCGTAAATGGCGTTCGCCACGGAGGACTCGTCGTCGATCAGAGTGGCGATCAGCTTCTGCCGCGTGCCGAGCGTGTCGGAGAGGGTGTGGCTCGCGTCGTCGCGCAGATACTGCCCGTTGCGGAACCCGATCCCCCAGTATTCCATATAATCCTCCAGATTCGGCAGTTCCACCTCCGGTGACTTGAACAGCATCAGAGCGCCGTTCTGTTCGGAGAGGAAGTCGTGCATACGGTCAAACGCCGTGCGCTCCGTCATGCTGGCGGGATTGCCCGCGGCATAGTCCGCGGTGGGGCTGTCCATGACCAGCAGCACGCAGTCATCCGGGATTTCCTCGCGATCAAGGTCGATGTACGCCACCTTGAAGCCCTGATTGCGCATCAGGGTGTAGAAAGCGCTGTGCCCGCTGTCGGACAACTCGCGCAAAGAAGCGTTTGCGGCGTCCGACTCATCCACGTATATTTTTTCTCCGTGCCCGTAAGCGAAGCAAACCACCGGCTCTGTCACGGAAGAAACGGACAGGAAAGCGGTCGCCATGCGGTATTCCCCGTTAAAGGAATAATAGTCGGTGTTGGAAGTGGAAGTGTCTCCGAGGGACCAGAACGACGCTGCGGACAGGATCCGATAGCGGCTCTCGCAGGAGACGATCACGTGGTACGGCATGATTCTGGTCGCGGAGGTCGCCTTGAAGCGGTTCACCGCGGTCGGATTGAGATTGATGTCGTAGGTTTCCACATGAATGTTGTCAAAGCGGTTGGCAAGCTGCATCGCCATGATGTACACGTACCGCGCCTCATAGTTTGACAGCAGGTTGTCCGGGTCTGCGCAGAAAGTGACGGTAATGTCTCCTTTCAGAGCGCCGCAGGCGTCGATCATCTCGTCGCTGAGCGTATACAACCCCTCCGGGGTCATGTCGATATAACGCGCTTTTTTCTGCACAAGGTAGGGGAACAGAATGTTGAGCGCCAAAAGCGCGGCGATCCCCAGAACGGCGGCGACGGTGATCAGCGCGTTGCGGTGCCGTTTGCAAAAACCGACAAAAGCAGCTTTCATCAGCGATACCTCCGTTTTCTGAGAATCACCACGCCGCACGCGGCAACTCCCAGCGGGATAACTCCCACCAGCAGCACCGTCCACAGGCGTGCCTCGCGCATCGTCAAATCCTCAAGCGAGGTCGGCGATACCAAAAGATACGTGCAACCCGTCGGCACGCTCACCCCCGCCAGTTGACGGAACAGGGAGAAGATCATGTCCCGGTTGCCGTACTCGTTGGTCGTGACGGCGTCCTGCGCGGTCAGATAAGAGGAGCTGACGGCAAAAACACCGCCGCCGCTCGCCTTGTCGCGGCTCATGGCTGCCACGGTAAAGCTGCCGCCCTCGCCGAACGGCTTGCCCGCGGCATAAGCCCGCGACGAGGAGGAGGTGGTCAGAATGGCGGATACCTCCTTGCCCTCCCGTTCGGTCAGGGTCATGGGAGACGCCTGGCTGACAATGACGCGCCCGGCGCCCGCGGCGCTCATTCCGGCGGCAATTTCATCCGCCGCTTCGCTGCCGGAGGGGGTGGTGATCAGGGCGTAGCCGTCGGTGGTCACGGAATCCGCGCTGTCGCGTACCATCACGCTCTCGCGCACCCCGTCCACAACGGCGCGTTCCACCGTGATCCCCCAGTCGGTAAGGAAATCCTCCAGGAATACGGTGTTGGTCACCAGCGGGTCGAGCATCACAAAGACGCTGCCGCCCGCGCCGAGAAACGCCTCGATTTTCTCAAGCTCGGAAATAATCCCGCGGTCGGCGTTGCCGCGCACGAAATCATACTGCGGAGAGGAAATGATCAGGAGGTCGCCCGTCCCACCGGTCAGCTCCTCCGTCATCAGGTCTACCGTGGTCATATCGTACCCGGCGCACAGAACACGGTCGTAAAAAGCGGACGAATAGGTCTCCCCGTGGCTGACGGTAAAGTACGCCTTGGGCTTTTCGGCGATCTGCACGCGGTGAATCATCGCGGCGGCGATCTCCTCGCCGTTGTAGGCGGTCACCACTTTGTCCTCGTCCAGCACGAAAAACATACTCATGGACAGCACCACGAAATCCGCCGCCCCCGTCACGATCACCGAATCGCGATTGATGCTGTTGATTTTGGTTTTCTCCCCGGTGTCGGGGTCGGTCTTGTATTTATAGCTTTCCACCTTTTCGGGGTTGGTATAAATATTGACGGTCTCCACCGAGATAAAGGAATACCGCGCGGCGTACTGTTGCACGGTCTGCCATACCAGATTGCTCGCGCCGTCGTTTTCGAGGTTTTCAGGGTTGTCGCAGAAAATGAATTTCACATTTCCCCGTCCCGCAACCTCGGCAAGATAGGCGTCGGTATTGCCGGTGATGGTGTGCGCAAGGTGTTCTTCGGCGGCGGGATACCAACCGAACCGGTTGGCAAGGCCGTAGATCACCACGTTCAGCACCACCAGCGTGGCAATCAGACCGGCCGTCAGCATGGCGCCGAAGCGGGCGGAGACGTGCGTGCGCTCCCACACCCCCCGCATGAACTGTCTGAACTTCATACCTGCCTCCTCAGCGGTATCTGCGCTTGTCGTAGATACGGACGGTCAGAAACAGGAACACGGCGGTCACCGACAGATAGTAGAACAGCGCCGCGACGTCAAACACACCCTGCCCGAAGTTCTGGAAACGCGTCCAGACGGACAGGCAACTGAAAATGAAACGGATCCAATAGACGTTGATAAACTGATTGGCGTATCCGATGAGCAGGAACAGAAGCAGGATCCCCACGGTCGCCACCGCCGCCGCAAGCTGATTTTCGGTCAGAGCCGACACGAACAGCCCCACGGCAATGAACGCCATCCCCACCAGCATCAGCGCCAGCAGATTCCCGAAGATGACCGCAACCTTGAGCTGCGCGTATCTTGCCAGAATGAAAAATGCAAGAGCCGCCACCAACTGGCAGGAAGCAAACAGGGTCAGAGCGGCGAGGAATTTCGCCGCCACCATGCCCGGCAGAGTCACGGGCGCAGTCAGGAGCAGCTGCTCGGTACGGGTCTTGCGCTCCTCGCTGAAGGATTTCATGGTCAGAAGAGGCACCAGTATCACGTAGACGAACAGCATATAGGAGAAATACTCGGTCAGACTGCTCGACATGGAGAACAGCGTGGTCGCCGCAAACAGCGCGCCGCTGATCGCCAGATAGATCGCCACGAACACATATCCGATGGGAGTGGTGAAAAACGAACGCATTTCGCGTTTATAAATGGCTGTCATCTCTTGCCCTCCGCTCTGCGTGCCCGGTTGCCCGCGTTTGTCTTAGGCGCATTGGCACGGTCTATCAATTTGATGAAAATGGACTCCAGGTCGCCGCCCGCGTCGGCGGCGCCGATGATCTGCCAGCCGCGCTCGGCGCAGACCCGGAAAACGGCTTTCCGCGGCTCGGTGCCGCCGGAAAGTTCGAGAAGATAGGTATACGCTTCCCCGTCGCGCTCTCCTGCGCACTCGGCATACAAAACTCCGCGCACCCCGCGCAAAGCGGTCAGCACCTCGCTGCGCGGACCGCAGATGTTGTAGCGGTAATGCGCGTTTTCCTCCATGACGCGCGCCAGCTCGTCGGTTTTCTCATTGGCGATGATCTTTCCGTGGTCGATGACCACAATGCGCTCGCATACCGCCTGCACCTCGGCAAGGATATGGGTGGAAAGAATCACGGTGTGCTTGCCGCCGAGACTGCGCACCAGGTTGCGCACCTCCAGAATCTGCTTGGGGTCAAGACCCACCGTCGGCTCGTCGAAAATAATGACCTTGGGGTCCCCTATCAGCGCCTGCGCGATCCCCACGCGCTGGCGATACCCCTTGGACAGGTTGCGGATCAGACGGTCGCGCACGTCCTGGAGCTTCACCACGCCCCGGATTTCGTTCAGGTGCGCCTCGCGGTTCAGCTCGCAGCGCTTCAGGTCATAGACGAAGTTCAGATATTCGTCCACCGTCATGTCGGGATATACCGGAGGCTGCTCCGGCAGGTACCCGATCAGGCGCTTCGCCTCCAAGGGGTTGTCCAGAATACTCACGCCGCCCACGCTCGCCTCGCCCGACGTCGCGGACAGATACCCCGTCAGAATATTCATCGTCGTGGATTTCCCCGCGCCGTTGGGACCGAGCAGACCGACGATCTCCCCCTCGCCTATCTCAAAGCTGACGTCTCCGAGCGCATAGTTGTTCCCGTACTTTTTCACCAAATGTTCAACCTTAATCATTGCCACTGCGGCTGTCGCCGCCCTCCCGTGATACTTCCCGTGCCCCGCACGGTGCGTTTGAGGATTCCGGATTGCGGATTGCGGGATCGCCGCGGGGAATCTCCCGCGCTTTTCCCGCGCCGCGCGCCGTCAACGGCGCCTCCGCCTCTTCCGAAAAACAGTTAAAACTAATTTTAGCATATAAATATATATAAACTATGAACGGCGGATTGTCAAGCCGATTTTGGCGCTTCCGCACACCGTGTCGCCGCAAAATAAAAAAACAGTCGGTTGCCCGACTGCCCCGGATGCCCGTCTGAAAACGGGCGCCCCGGATGTCCCTTATGCAAGGCATAAATCATTCCACAGATCCCTGATATGAAGCGGGCTGACCTCGTTGGTCGCCAAAAGCGTCATATAGGTGCGCGCAAGCGTCGCATTCTCCGTAAAGGATCTCAGCTCCCCCGCTTCGCCCGAGGAACAGCTCGCCGTCAGCGAATACGCCTTTTCATCCTTTTCGGACGACCTCCACAGAGTATAGCAATACTCTCCGCTTTTGATTTTTTCTTGTGCTGTCATATTGTCATTCATTCAAAAACCCTCCTGCACATTCCCGGGAACGTCGTTCCCGGAGTTACCTATATTATACTCAAAGGGCATTGTCGGGTAAATGAAGATTCTGTCGAAAAAATCAGCCGAGTTCACATTTTGTACATTTTTTTCGTTTTCTTATTCATAAATGCAATAATTTTAGTATTTTTATTCTGTTATTGAGACTATGGAGCGGTCACGCAAAACCTTTTATGCCCTTGTTTTTCAAAAAAATCAAGCATCTGCATTTTGCATAAAAATATTGAATATTATTCCGGCGATTGCATAATGGGCGGCGGCACCGCCGCCATCAGGAGCATAAAACGCGAAAAACGCAGGGACAACCCCTGCGTTTTCTTACTTTGCGGCGTTTCCGCCGCCCGAAACGTCGGCGCCCGCGGCGCCCTCCCTCAGCAGCCCGCACAGCCTGTCATAGCCGCCGAGCAGATTCAGCGCTTCCATGAGCGCGCCCGAGGACATCGGGGGGAAGCCCAGCCTCCGGCACAGCTCCGCGCGCTTTTCCTCCGCCCCCTCGGCGCCGAGAAGCCCCAGCTCGTACAGGTCGGTTTTGGTCAGCGCCCGCCCCTCCGGGGCGGCGCTTCTATCCTGCGCGAAAGGCTCGAAAAGGCGGCGCAACACCGCGGCGTCCGTTCCCTCCACGCCGAGAAGTCCCGCGCGGGAACGCGTTTTTTTCCTTTTTTCCTTGCCCTCCACGCAGGGGATATACAGATGCTTGATTTTCTCCTTGGGCAGAAGCCCCGACAGATACGCTCGGATCTGCCTGCCGCCGCCGTCGCTGTCGGTCAGCACGATCACGCCGTGTTCCTCTCCGAGGCGGCGCAGAAGCTCCCGCTTCTCCGCGCTGTGAAACACCGAGAAGCCGCCGGTGGTCACAATCTGCGCGTCCAGAATGTTGGCAAGGGCAATTTTGTCGTACCGCCCCTCCACGACTACCAGCTCCCGGATGGGAATCTTATCAGCCATTTCGCCGTTCCTCTCTGCGCCGTTTCTCGCACAGTCCCCTCGCCGCCAGCGGGCATTCCGCGCAGCGCGGCGCGCGCGCCATGCACCATTCTCTTCCGAAGGTCACGATGCGGTGGCAGAAGTCGGAGGACTCCGCCCCATCGATCAGCGGGATCAGCGCCTTTTCCACCTTGTGCGGGTCGCGCAGGGTCTCGGGGTACAGCCCCAGCCTGCCGCAAATGCGAATGCAATGGGTGTCCGCCACAATTGCCGGCTTGTGATAAATATCCCCGAGCAGGAGATTGGCAATTTTCCGCCCCACGCCGGGGAACTCCAGCAGCGCCTCCATGGTGTCCGGCAAAATACCGCCGTACTCCTCTGTCAGCATACGGGAGGCGTCTCTCAGACTCTGCGCCTTGGTGTGGAACAGCCCGCACGGACGGATGATCTCCTCAATGGCGGCAAGCGGCGCCGCCGCCATGGAAGCCGCGTCGGGATACGCGCGGAACAGCTCCCGGCAGACAAGATTGACGCGCGCGTCGGTGCATTGCGCCGAAAGCCGCCCCATCACCAGCAGGCGCCACGGGTCCCCCGCATAGTCGAGGGCGCACACGGCGTCCGGATAGAGTTCTTTCAGCGCGGCGACGATCGCCGCCGCGCGGGTTTTCTTTTCCTTTTGGTTCATAGGCTTCTCCGCGGCGCGCTTCACTGCCCGAGCAGATTGCGCAGCATTTCCTCCAGCAGATCGCACGGCAGACCGATGACGGTGTCCAGATGCCCGTTGACGTGCGAGATCAGGTGCCCGCCGCGCCCCTGAATGCCGTAGGCGCCGGCTTTATCCATCGGCTCCCCGGTGGCAATATAATCGTCAATGTCCTTTTGGTCGAGCGGCAGGAAGAACACGTCGGTGGTGTCGACGTCGGAGAGCATCTTTTCCCCCCACATCACGCATACGCCGGTGTGTACGTTGTGGTGTCTGCCCGACAGCTTCCAGAGCATACGGGCGGCGTCCTCCTTGCTTTTCGGCTTGCCGAGCGCCTCGCCGTCCACCTCCACCATGGTGTCCGAGGCGATGATAATGGCGTTTTTCGGCGCGATTTCCGCCACGGCGCGCGCCTTCTTTTCCGATAAGAATCTCACCGCCTGACTCGGGTGCATCACGGCAGGATACGTCTCCGTGATGTCGCAGGTCATGGTGGTGAACGGAATGCCCATCTCGCCCAGCAGCACCTTGCGGCGGGGGGATTTGGACGCCAGAATGACGGTCACCCCATCGGGGATCTGAATGTGTTGCATGACTCTCCTCCTTTATTTCGGCAGGCGCCGTACCGCGAACGGCAGCGCCGCGCCCTCCATGGCGGCACGAATGACCCTGCGGCATTCCTGCGCGCTTTCGTTGGTAAACAGATAATGCTCCCGCAGCTGCCGCGGAAGCGCGTCCCTGCGGTCTGACAGATAGGTGGGAATACTGTTGAGAATCAGATTGCGGTGTTCCCATACCCGCACGACGGGGAAACGCGCCCCGCGGCGGTCGGTCAGAGCCGCGCCCCTCTCGCACGCATGGCGGCAGGTGCGGCAGTCTCCGTCCGAGGCGTAACAGCGCTCGGTCAGCATCAGGGGGATCCTCCCCCAGACGATCACCCGCCCGCTCATCTCCCGCAACTGCGGTGCGGTCAACTCCGGGGAGAGTACGGCGTCCTCGACGCCGTGCGCCGCCCAGTATGCCGCGGCGTGCGTGTTGGTGACGTTCAGACGGAAGTCGCCCGTGATATGAAAGCCCGCCTCCCGCGCCATAGCGATCTGCGCGGGGTTGCCGCACAGGGCATGGGTGGCTCCTCTTTTTCGCGCTGCTTCAAGCAGGAGCCGTACTTGCGGCTCCTCCCCGTCGGTAACGACCGGTGGTAGCCACACGCCGCGCACCTTGCGGCGGCACCGATCCAACTCCCACAGGGGCAGATATACCATGTCAAAATAGCCGTCCATATCCCCCAGCGCCTCCCACACCTCCGGGTGCAGGAATACCGCGGTGCGCGCCATGCCCCGCGGGAACGCGGGGGGAGCGGGCAGAACGGGGGCGATGTCAACGGGGAGCCGCGCGGGGGCGGGGGAGAGGAGCCGCTCCACTGCCGCGCGCCGCAAGGCGTTGAGCGCGGCGGGAGAAAGGTTCAGCCCCGGTTCGACCTCGACCTGCACCGCCTTTGACGTCATCTCATAGGGCGTTCCGCCCAGCTTGCACAGGCGCTCCGCCACCGTCTCCGGGGTCAGCGGCGCCCTCAGGGCGGGGGCGGGGGTCTCCCCCGTCACCGTCACGCTTTTTCCCTTGTTGTCGGTCAGGGTCAGGGTCGCCGGCTTGCCCGCACAAATGGCGCAGCGTGCGGTGAGGGGGACGAGCGGGGGCGGCGGGACGGCAGTCTCCGCTGTGGCGCGTGTGCTTTGCTTGTCCTCCTCGCGCCGCACGCCCTGCATTCCTTTTGCCGTCTGCGATGTAAAATAGCCGTCGGTAAAACCGTCGCGGGAAAAAATCTGTGCCAGCGCGCGCGTTTCTTCGGGGGTAGCGGCGCGCCCCTCGTCCAGGAGGCGCCTGTAAATCCGGGTCACGCCCCATACATACGCGGGGCTTTTCATGCGCCCCTCGATTTTCAGGCTTGCCGTCCCGGTGGCAAGCAGGGCGGGAATATGCGCCGCCAGCGAGAGGTCGCGCAGCGACAGCGGATAGCCGCCGTCATAAGGAAGCCGGCAGGGCTGCGCGCACTCTCCGCGGTTCCCGCTCCTGCCTCCGACCATGGAGGAGAACAGGCATTGCCCGGAGTGGCAGACGCACAGCGCCCCGTGCGCAAAGGTTTCCACCTTGGCGGGCGCCCCCGCCGCCATGGCGGCGATGTTCTCGCGGGACAACTCCCGCGCCGCCACCACCGTCTCACAATTCAGGTCGGCGATTTCCCGCGCGCCGAGCGCGCTGTGCAGGGAAAGCTGGGTCGAAGCGTGCAGGGTCAATCCCGGCAGGCGGGCGTGCAGCAGGCTCATCAGCCCGACGTCCGCGCAGATCAGCGCGTCCACGCCCATCTCGAACAACTGCGCGGCGTACCGCACCGCCCCGTCAAGTTCTCTTTCGTACAGCAGGGTGTTCATCGTGACGTACACCCGCACGCCGCGGGCGTGCGCGGCGGCAAGACAGCGCCGGAGGGTCTCGTCGTCAAAATTATCCGCAAACGCGCGGGCGTTGAATTGCTTTCCGCCCAAATAGACGGCGTCCGCCCCGGCGGCAAGCGCCGCATAGAAGGCGGCTTCGCCGCCTGCCGGCGCCAACAACTCCGGCAGCTTTCCCTCTCGCTTCACCCGCGGCTCCCCTCCGGCGGCGCCCGCCGCCTTTTTTCTTCCTCTCTATTCTAATACAAAGTCGCTCAAAAGGCAAGTGCCCGCTTCGCACAATCTCTCTGCGGCGAAAGATCGAATCTTCCCCCCGTTTTCTCCGATCGGCAATCTCCTCTTTCCGAAAGATTCTTTGCATTCCCGAAAAAAACGAAAAAGAGGCGGAATAGTTGAAAGCCGCTCTGCGAGCCGTACGGGCGTACGGTAAGAGCGGCTTTTGACGCCGGAAAAACGAATCGTCTTTTACATTCCCTTTCATCAATCGTCATTGATTTTTATATCGGGTCTATATTCGAGATAAGGTTTCCAGGACGGAGTTGTTTTTTTGCGGAATTCGCTGGGAGTCATTCCGGTGCTTTTTTTAAACAGTCTGATAAAAGAATAATAGTCAAAATGCAATATATCCGCAATAGTAGTGATTTTCATATCTTTTATCAAAAGCAGCTCCTCGGCTCTTTCGATCTTTTTCAGGTTGAAATATTGCAACGGAGTCATCCCGGTATTTTTCTTGAATGTCTTTATCAGATAATTCTCATTATACCCGAAATAATCCGCCATTTCTTTGACGGAATATAAAAAGAAGAAAGCAGGGCGTGCGCCCTGCTTTCGGGGTTATTGGAAAGATTACGAATAGAAGTCGGCGAGCTTCTTGAGGTGCTCGTACTTCGCCTTGGCGGTCTCGGCTGCCTTTTCGAAGAGAACCTGCGCTCTCTCCGGGAAGGTCTGTGCCAGACGCGCATAACGCGCCTCGCCCTTGATGAACGCCTGGTAGTCGCCGGTCGGCTCCTTAGAGTCGAGGGTGAACGCGGGCTTGCCCTCTGCCTTCAGCGCGGGGTTGAAGCGGAACAGCTCCCAGTATCCTGCATCAACAGCCTTCTTCATCTCGAACTGGCTGTTCTGCATACCGCCGCCCTTGATGCCGTGCATCTCGCAGGGAGCGTAGCCGATGATCAGGGACGGACCGTGATATGCCTCTGCCTCGGTCAAAGCCTTGAGCAGCTGGTTGGTATCTGCGCCCATGGCGACCTGCGCCACGTACACATAGCCGTAGGACATTGCGATCTCCGCAAGGTTCTTCTTGCCGATGGCTTTGCCCGCCGCGGCGAACTGTGCCACCTGACCGATGTTGGAAGCCTTGGAAGCCTGCCCGCCGGTGTTGGAGTACACCTCGGTGTCAAAGACCATCACATTGACATCCTCGCCGGACGCCAGCACGTGGTCCAGACCGCCGAAGCCGATGTCGTATGCCCAGCCGTCGCCGCCGAAGATCCAGACGGACTTCTTGGAGAGGTAATCCTTTTCTGCAAGGATCTTCTTCGACAACTCGCAGTCGCAGCCCTCGAGAGCGGCAACCAGCGCGTCGGTTGCGGCGCCGTTCTTTGCGCCGTCCTCAAACGTGTCGAGGTAAGCCTGTGCGGCGGTCTTGATTTCGTCGGAGGCCTTGTCGCCTGCCACGAGTTCCTCCACATAGCCTTTCAGCTTCGCGCGGATGGTCTTCTGACCGATCGCCATACCGAAGCCGTGCTCTGCGTTGTCCTCGAACAGGGAGTTCGCCCATGCGGGACCCTTGCCGGTCTTGTTGTTGACCGTGTAAGGCGTTGCGGGAGCGGAGCCGCCCCAGATAGAGGAGCATCCGGTTGCGTTGGAGATATACATTCTCTCGCCGAACAGCTGAGTGATCAGGCGGGCGTAAGAAGTCTCGGCGCAGCCTGCGCAGGAGCCGGAGAATTCAAGCAGAGGCTGCTTGAACTGGCTTGCCTTCACAGAGGTGCCGCACAGCTCTTCCTTCTCCGCGACACGGCTGACAGCGTAGTCGAACGCCTCCTGCTGAGCGGCTTCGCCCGCGGAGGGAACCATACGCAGCGCGTAGTCTTCGGGGTTTGCCTTAACGCCGGCGGCGGCTGCCTTCTTATCCACATTTGCGTTGACGGGGCAGACCTTCACGCAGTTGGTGCAGCCCATACAGTCAAGCGGGGAGATCGCCACGCTGAACTTGTAATTGGTCTTTGCGATAGGCTTTGCCGTGAACTTGGTGGAAGCGGGTGCTGCGGCTGCCTCCTCCTCGGTCATCGCGATCGCACGGATTGCGGCGTGCGGGCAGACGAACGAGCAGTTGTTACAACCGACGCACTTGTCGGGGTTCCAGGTGGGCGCGAACACGGCAACGCCGCGCTTTTCGTAAGCGGCGGAGCCCTGCGGCATCGTGCCGTCTGCCATATCCTTGAATGCGGATACGGGCAGCGCGTCGCCGTCCATTCTTCCGACGGGCTTCACAATGGTATTGACGAACTTCACAAGGTCGTCTCTCTTGCCCTCTGCGGGAGCTTCGGCGGCGTCCTCACCGGCGTTCGCCCACTCTGCGGGGACCTTCACCTCAACGAGCGCACCGGCGCCCATCTCGATTGCCTTGTGGTTCTGTGCCACCACATCCTCGCCGAACTTGGAGTAGGACTTGGTCGCCATGTACTTCATGTAACCGATCGCCTCGTCAATGGGCAGCACCTTTGCCAGCGCGAAGAATGCGCTCTGCAAAATGGTGTTCTTGACCTTCATGTTGCCGACTTCGTTCTTGGCGATGTCGGTGGCGTCGATGATATAGAACTTGATGTTGTTCTTGGCAATGTAGCTCTTGACCGAAGCGGGCAGATGCTTGTCGAGGTCCTCCGCTTTCCACTGGCAGTCGAGCAGGAAGGTGCCGCCGGGCTTCACGTCCTGTACGATCTTGTAGCCCTTCAGGATATAGGAAGCGTTGTGGCACGCCACGAAGTCCGCCTTGGTGATGTAGTAGTGGCTCTTGATGGGCTTCTCGCCGAACTGCAGGTGAGAAATGGTCACGCCGCCGGTCTTCTTGGAGTCATACTGGAAGTATGCCTGAATGAACTTGTCGGTGTGGTCGCCGATGATCTTGATGGAGTTCTTGTTGGCACCGACGGTACCGTCACCGCCCAGACCCCAGAACTTGCAGGAGATGGAGCCTGCGGGAGCGGTGTCGGGGCAAGCCGTCTCGGGCAGGGAGTGACCGGTCAGGTCGTCCACAATGCCGATGGTAAAGCCGTTCTTGGGCTGCTTCTCGGCGAGGTTCGCGTACACTGCGAAGATGGACGCGGGGGTCGTGTCCTTGGAGCCGAGACCGTAACGGCCGCCGACCACCTCGATGTCCTTCACGCCGCACTGCTCAAGGGCAGCCACCACGTCGAGGTACAGAGGTTCGCCCAGCGCGCCGGGCTCCTTGGTGCGGTCGAGGACCGCGATCTTCTTAACGGTCTTAGGCAGCGCAGCCACCATCTTGTCCGCGCGGAAAGGTCTGTAAAGGCGAACCTTCAGGATACCGACCTTCTCGCCGTGCGCGTTCATGTAGTCGATGACTTCCTCCGCCACGTCGCAGACGGAACCCATCGCGATGATCACGCGGTCGGCGTCCTCGGCGCCGTAGTAGTTGAACAGCGCGTAGTTGGTGCCCAGCTTCTCGTTGACCTTGTTCATGTACTCCTCAACGATACCGGGGATGGCGTCGTAGTAGGGGTTGCAGGCCTCTCTGTGCTGGAAGAAGATGTCGCCGTTTTCAGCCGAGCCGCGCAGCACGGGGTGCTCGGGGTTGATGGAGCGTTCGCGGAACGCCTTTACGGCGTCCATATCCACCATATCGGCAAGATCCTTGTAATCCCAGACGGCAATCTTCTGAATCTCGTGAGAGGTACGGAAGCCGTCGAAGAAGTTGATGAAAGGAACGCGGCCCTTCAGGGTTGCGAGGTGCGCAACGGCGCCGAGGTCCATGATTTCCTGCTGGTTGGTCTCTGCCAGCATTGCAAAGCCGGTCTGGCGGCAGGCATATACGTCGGAATGGTCGCCGAAAATGTTCAGCGCATGGGAAGCCACGCAGCGTGCGGACACATGAATGACGCAGGGCAGAAGCTCGCCCGCGATCTTGTACATATTCGGGATCATCAGGAGCAGACCCTGAGACGCGGTATAGGTGGTGGTCAGAGCACCGGAAGCGAGAGAGCCGTGCACGGCGCCTGCGGCGCCCGCCTCGGACTGCATCTCGATGACCTTCACGCGTTCACCGAAAATGTTTCTTGCCGGCTGACCGAGAATGTTTTTGTCGGTCGCGGACCATGTGTCGGTCACCTCTGCCATCGGGCTGGAAGGGGTGATAGGGTAAATTGCGGCAACTTCCGTAAATGCGTAAGACACATGCGCGGCGGCCGTATTACCGTCCATAGAAAGCTTTTTTCTTTCTATCATTGGGTTTTCCTCCATATATGTATTTTTTCACAATCGTTTGAACGGCGGATCGGGCACGCCCGATACACCACAGGTTATTTTATCACATTTCATTTATTTTGTAAAGATAAAATACGCAGTTTTTTGCGGTTTTATTGTAGTGTTACAATTGATGTGAGACCGAGAACGAATAGAAAAAGTGATTGAGT
>CAMEJM010000007.1 GCA_945920215.1 uncultured bacterium | reverse complement strand
TTTTTTATTTTGTCCTATGTCAATAGCCTTGCAGACCACGCGTTTGATAGGTCGCAGACCGAAGCACAGTATGTGTTCGGTTTCGCGACACTCATTGTCCGAGGGCTTGAACTGCATCCTTGCAGATTCAAGTACGCATTTCACATGACTTGCGTTTGCGTTTCTTTGTTCGGTTTTGGGGTGTATATTCGCTTTTTTATTTTGTTTTGACTATCCCTGCGGCAATACCCGCAGTTTTTTTATTTTGTCCTATGTCAATAGCCTTGCAGACCACGCGTTTGATAGGTCGCAGACCGAAGCACAGTATGTGTTCGGTTTCGCGACAC
This sequence comes from uncultured bacterium, assembly GCA_945920215.1. Taxonomy (GTDB): domain Bacteria; phylum Bacillota; class Clostridia; order Oscillospirales; family CAG-272; genus UBA1740. The sequence continues at coordinate 88,279 of CAMEJM010000007.1, read as the reverse complement.
TCATTGTCCGAGGGCTTGAACTGCATCCTTGCAGATTCAAGTACGCATTTCACATGACTTGCGTTTGCGTTTCTTTGTTCGGTTTTGGGGTGTATATTCGCTTTTTTATTTTCATTTTTGCTTTTTAATAGCTTAATACCCCATGGGAATCCCTGTGGGGTGTTTTTTTATTCCGTCTTTTGCCAAAATCACCGCGATCATTGCATACGGCACCGCATATAGGAAGCACATATATCGGCAGTGCGCCGCCCGATTTTTCGGGCGGCGCTTTTCATTGTGCGGGCGGCGCTTCGAGCAAAGGCAACAAGGCGATATGGCAGAGGGAGGAGCCGGAAAAAGCGGGATCACATCGACAGACGGCAGGCGGGAGGATTTGCGGGCAAGTTTGTGTTGCATATGCGCGCGAATTGTGTTATACTATGAGATAATAAGGGAGTATGCGCAAAGAACGTAAACAGGCTGTATAGACACTTTTTCATGGGGATTTCCGGCGGGGAACCGCCGTTTATTTTGCCCCCGCAAACCAAGCCGGGCAAAGCCGGCGCAGCGCTTATAGGTATTCCCCTTATTTCGCAAAACAGAAGTATCGAGACACAAATGAATATCCGAAAAGGAGCGTGCGCGAGCACACAGGAAACATGGAATTATCCGACGTGTTATTGCTCTTGACCGGCATTGCTTTCTTCCTCTACGGTATGTCCGCCATGGGGGACGGTCTGAAAGCGGTGGCGGGGAGCCAGATGGAATCGTATCTTTGGAAAATGTCTTCTACTCCGTGGAAGGCGTTTCTTTTGGGCGTACTCGCCACCGCGGTGATTCAGTCCTCCTCCGCGACCTCGGTCATGGCAATCAGTTTTGTCAATGCGGGAATGATGGGGCTGTCCCAGGCGGTCTGCGTAATGTTGGGCGCCAACATCGGTACCACCATGACGGGTTGGATCCTTTCGCTGTCCGAAGCGGGCGGCGCGGGAATTGTCGGTCAGTTGCTGTCAACCACCATGCTGGTGGCTGTTCTGGCGGCGATTGGCGCCGTCATCCGGCTTTTTGCGCATCGCAACCGGGTGAGAAGCTGCGGGCTCATTCTGATAGGGCTCGGAACCATTCTGCTTTCCATGTCGCTGATCAGCCAAGCCGTGGAGCCCCTTAAAACGAGTGAAGAATTCCGTCAGATTCTGGTGATGTTCCGCAATCCGTTCCTCGGTATTCTGGCGGGTCTGCTGGTTGCCGCCGTGGTGCAGAGCTGCTCCGCCGCCGTCGGTATTTTGCAGGCCATGTGCGTGACCGGGGCTTTGTCCTACGGCGTATGTATGCCTATCATTTTGGGCATGAATATCGGTGCGAGCGTGCCGGTTCTGCTTGCCATGATCGGCAGCTCCAAGAACGGGAAGCGCGCCGCCCTGACGTATCCCGTCTCCAACATTATGAGCATTTTCCTGATGTACCTGCTCTATTTGCCGTTGTCCTTTATTCCCGCATTTTCGTCTCTGATGGCGAGCAGCGCGAGCGTGCTCGGCATTGCCGTGATGAATACCGTCATGCGGATCCTTGCCGCGTTTGTCCTGTTGCCGCTCCATCGGCAGATCGAAAAAATCAACTGCCTGTGCGTGCCTGTCAAATCAGATGAGAACGCCGACGAGGAGGCAATCGACTGCCTGTCCGAGAGCGTGCTGAACTATCCTCTGATCGCTCTTGAACGCAGCCGCAGCGCCGTGGAAAAGATGGCGGAGCTTGCCCGCGCCAACCTGACCAAAGCCATGGGGCTGATCGGCAATTTCGACCGTGCCGTTTTCAACTCCGTGCAGGAGAAGGAAGCGCTGGTGGATAAATACGAGGACAAGCTCGGTAACTTTGTCGTCAAAATCGGGAAGAACCCGCTGACGGATGACCAGCAGGCGTGGATTTCCTGTCTGCTCGGCGCCATCGGGGACTTTGAGCGCCTTTCCGACCATGCCGCGAACCTGTCCGAGGTGGCGGCGGAAATCAATGAAAAGAAGATCGTGTTCTCCGAGGACGCCGCCAAGGAAATCAACCTGATACTGGACGCGGTGCGGGAGGTCATTGACCTTGCGTTTGCCGCTTTTGAGACCGAAAACCTTGAGAAAGCCGCGATGGTGGACCCGCTGGAGGAGATCATCGACGAGATGTGCAAGCATATGCGCTCGCACCATATCAAGCGCTTGCAGAACAACGAATGTACCATTCTCACCGGGTTTGTGTTCAACGACATGATCACCAATCTGGAGCGCGTTTCCGACCACTGCTCCAACATTGCATTCAGTATTCTGCACAGCCGCAACGTCAATGCCGAAGAGCATGAGTATGCCGCACGGCTGGCAAGTACCCCGGAGTACACCGAGGGGATCCACTTTTTCAAAATCAAATATCTGGCTCCTATTTCGCGTTCGGTACGCGAGTCTCTGGCAGAGGAACAGGCGCGGCAGACCCCGCCTGACCCGGGCCTTGCCGGAGCAAAATAAGCGAGCGTGGGAGAACTATGAAACGGATTGTGACGGTGCAGGATATTTCCTGCGTGGGAAAATGCTCTCTGACCGTGGCGGTGCCTGTCATTTCCGCCATGGGAGTGGAGACGGCGGTGCTGCCGACGGCGGTGTTGTCTACCCACACGGCGTTCACGGGGTTTACCTTTCATGACCTGACCGACGAGATCCCTCCGATCTGCCGCCACTGGAAGGAGCAAGGTTTCCGCTTTGACGCCATTTACACCGGATATCTCGGCTCTTTCCGTCAGATCGAACTGGTATCGGAGCTGTTCCGCGATTTCGGCGGGGAGGGAACCGCGATTGTGGTCGACCCCGTCATGGGGGACAACGGAAAACTGTACCCCGGCTTTACCGAAGAATTTGCCGCCCGCATGGCAGAGCTGTGCGGCAGGGCGGATGTGATCCTGCCGAACCTCACGGAGGCTTCTTTTTTGCTCGGAATCCCGTATACGGAGCACCCGACCGAGGCGCAGGTCAAAGAAATTCTGGTACGCCTGGCGGCGCTCGGCTGTCAAAACGCGGCTCTGACGGGGGTATCGCTCACCGCAGGGCGCATGGGCGTGATGGCGTACAACGCAGGCACCGGCAAGTACTTTTACTATGACGGCGAGTATGTGCCCGCCCGTTTCCACGGCACGGGCGACGTGTTTGCTTCAACCGTCGTCGGCGCGCTCGCGCGGGGTAAGAGTCTGGAGGAGGCGCTTGCCATTGCAGTGGATTACACCGTGGCGTGTATCAGATGTACGATTGCCGACCCGGCTCACCGCGATTACGGCGTGAATTTCGAGGCCGCCATCCCCCAACTTGTGAACATGGTCGCAAAATAAAAACGCGCTTGACAGTCAAGCGCGGCAAAGCAATAAAATGAGAAAAACGGCGTGCCTGCGGGCGCGCCGTTTTTATGTGTCCCATGGAGGAAATTACAAAGATGTCAGGCTTGTCATAGACAAGCGCGGGAATGAATAAAATGCATCAAAGAGAACGCAGATTGGCAAGGCATTTCGCGCATACGAGCTTCTTGTCGTATTCGGTCAGGGAATCCTGACTGTCACAGAAGATACAACCGACTTCATGCTTGGTCAGAGTGATCTTCTTGCCCTCCAACGAAATCTCAAGTGCATCTCCCGCATTGATGTTCAGAGTGCGGCACATCTCTTTCGGAACGACGATTCTTCCGAGGTGGTCGATACAGCGAACAATTCCGGTAGATTTCATATGGGCTCCTTGTTATTTTTTTATCCAAGTACATTTATTATAGCGTGTTCTCTCTTTTTCGTCAAGGTGGTGAAGCCGAAAAAATGGTAACTTTCAGTAAAAATATCGCTCTTTGCGCCTTTTTGTCGAAAATCCTGCCACAGGAATTGCTTGCCGCCTTGAAGCAGACTGTCGGAGCGGGGGAAGCGCCGATGCTGGAGGAAATACGGCTGCGCGCGGGGCGCGTCTGCTCCGTGACCGTTGCGGGGGAAAACCGCCCGCTGGCGTTCCGCATAGACGGAAAAGACTTGTCGGAGCTGCTTGCACTGTTTTGCCGCGGCTCGGTATATGCCTACCGCGACACCCTGCGCGAGGGATATGTGCCCCTGCCCGGCGGGGCGCGGTTGGGGGTGGCAGGACGCGCGGTGACGGAGGGAACCACCCTCTGCGCCGTCGGGGAGGTCAGTTCCCTTTGTCTGCGTATGCCTCACCGCGTGCGCGGCGCGGCAAGCACCGCTATCCGCGCATGGGAAGCGCTGGGGCGCAGGTGCGGTATGCTGGTATGCGCACCGCCCGGAGCCGGGAAAACCACGCTTCTCCGTGACTTTATCGCCTACGTGGCGGGGGGAGAGCGACCCATGAGAGCGGCGGTGGTGGACAGCCGCGGCGAGCTGTGCCCGGACGGGGAGGGAGCGTATGCCGACGTACTGTTCGGGTATCCGCGCGCGCAGGGCATGGAGATCGCTCTGCGCACCCTTTCTCCGGAGGTCATCGTCTGCGACGAGATAGGCGCCGGCGAGGTGGGGAGCGTGCTGCGGGTCTGCCGCAGCGGAGTGCCGCTGATTGCCTCGGTCCACGCCCTCTCTTCTGCGGAACTGGCGCACCGCCCCGGCGGGCAGACCCTGCTTTCATGCGGGGCGTTCGGTCTGCTGTGCACCATCGAGCGGCGCGGAGGGGAACGGCTCGTGCGCACGGAGGCGCTGCCGTGCTGCGTCTGATCGGGGCGACGCTGGTGGTGGTCGGCGGCTTTGCCGCCGCGCGCATTCTGTGCGGGGACGGAACGAGGCGGTGCCGCGAGAGCGCGGCTTGCCTTGATTTTTTGCGCTATATCCGCGCGCAGATCGATTGCTTTTGTCTGCCGCGGGAGGAGATATTTCTGCGGTTTCGGAACCCTGTGCTGGAGGAGGCGGGATTTCTCCCGCGCCTGCGGCAGAGCGGAAGCATTGCGGACGCCGTGGAGCGGAACAAGCGGCTGGCAAGCCCCCGCGTGCGGGAGCTGCTGGAGGCGTTTGACGGGGAACTGGGGCAGAGCTGGCGAGAAGAGCAGCTTGCCGTATGCGACTTTTACATTTGCCGCGTCCGCGACGCGCTTGCAGACGATGAGGCGGCGCTGCCGGTGCGCAACAAGGTGCGCAGAACGGTCTGCATTGCCGGGGCGTTGATGCTGGCGCTTTTGTTTTTATAGGAGGGACCCATGGACGTTGGACTGATTCTGAAGGTGGCGGGGGTCGGGATTTTGGTTTCGGTTGCCTGCCAAATCCTGTCCCGGAGCGGCAGAGATGAGCAGGCGATGTTGGTGTCGCTGACCGGGATCGTCATTGTGCTGATGATGCTGGTGACGGAAATCGGCGCTTTGTTTTCCACCGTGCGGGAGGTGTTCGGGTTTTGACCCTGTTTGGCGTTGCCGGCGCCGCGCTGCTGGTCGCCTGCGTGTGCGCCGCGCTGAAAGAGACCGGGCGCGGCTTTTACGCATTCGCGGCGGCGGGGGGCGGAATTCTGCTCTCCGCATGGGCAGTGCTGCGCCTGACGGGTGTGGCGGAGGCGTTTGCAGCTCTGGCGACGGATACCGTGCTGTCTCCCTATATCACGGTGATTTTGCGCGCCGTCGGGGTGGGGTATGTGGTGAAGATCGCTGCGGATTCCTGCCGTGACCTGGGGGCGTCCGAGACGGCGGCGAGGCTGGAGATGTGCGGACGGGCGGAGCTGCTTGTGATGGCGGCGCCGTACATGACGGAGTTGATCCGACTTGCCGTTTCACTGGTAGAGGGAGGCATATGAAACGCATGAAACGCACCGCCTTGGAAGCGGGGATCCCCCGCCGGCGCAGGCTTATTTGTTGTTTCTTCATGATTGGCTTTCTGCTGGCGCTGTTTGCACTGCCCGCGGAGGCGCTGCCGTCGGCTTCCGGCGGGAACAGGAAAGATTCCGCCGTGCCCGCGGAGGGGCAGGACAGGTTAGCGGAGCTGGACGGGATCCTGCCGGAGGGGGTGGCGGAGGAATACCGCGCCGCCTCCTCGCCTCAGGAGCTGGTGGGGTTTGAGCATTTGTTTTCTGTTCTGCTTGACGGCGTGCGGGGCGCGGGCGGCGGGGCGCTGAAGATCCTCTTTACCCTGATGGGAATGATTACGCTCGGAGCCTTGGCGGGCTTTATGGAGGACGGCAGCAGTGACGGCATGAAAAAGGCGCTTCACGCGCTGGTGGGGGTCGTCTGCGCGCTTTCCTTTTACATGACTTTGCGGGCGTCGCTGGCGCGGGCGGAGACATACCTTTCGGATCTGATGAAGTTTACCGAGGGGCTTGCCCCGATCATGGGGGGCATTCTGGTCGCCGGCGGTGCCGCTTCGGCGGGGGCGGTTGCCACGGCTTCTCTCTCCGGGCTGCTCCTGATGTTTCAGAAACTGTGCGTGGGGGTGCTGACGCCGCTGGCGGGCACCTGCTTCGCCTTTTCCATGCTGGGCGGGCTGAGCGAGGAAATCCGCGTGGACGGCATTGCCAAAAATCTGCGCGCCATATACATGACCACGGTGGGCGTGATGTGTACCGTGGCGGGCGCCGCCTTTTCCATGCAGACGCTGTTGGCTGTTTCGGGGGATACCGTCGCGATGAAAACCGCGCGCTACGCGGTGGGGAATATGATCCCCATCGTGGGGAGTACGGTCGGCGCGTCGCTCGGAACTCTCGGCGCCTCCCTGAGCATGGTGAAAAATACGGTCGGGGTCGGCGCGGTAGCTGTGATCCTGCTTCTGACCATTCCGCAGCTGGCGGAGCTGCTGCTGGCAAGGCTGGCGGTCAATCTGGCGGGGGCTTATGCCCGCATGACGGGCTTTACTGCGGGAGAAAAGATGCTGGGGGAGCTGCGCGGCATTTTCGACATGATCCTTGCTGTGACGGCGTTTACCGCAGTGACGTTTATTCTGTTTCTCGGCGTGTTCCTCAAAACGGTACTGCCGAGCGCGGGGTGACTTATGCAGGCGTATCTGACCACGGTGATTCTGGTTTGCTCGGTCGCGGCGATTGCTTCGGCGCTGGCGGCGGAGGGAAAGACCAAAAAGCACGTCCGTTTTCTCTTGTCTCTGATCGTGATGCTGGTGTTGCTCTCTCCTCTTGTCAACCTGACCTCGGACGGCTGGGATTTGCAGGACTTTTCATGGATTGCAGGCAATCACGCGGACGGGGAGCAGGACGGGGAAAGGGGAGAGGTGCTGCTGCGCGCGGCGGCAAACGCCCTCTCCGACGCGATGTGCGGGGATTTGAATATTTCGGCGGCAGAGGTCAAGTTGGGAATCGACGGCGAAGTGGACGGCGACGGGCAGGTGCGGATTACCCGCGTGACCGTGACCCTCAGCGGGGAAGCCGCGGCGCGCCGGGAAGCGGTGCGCGCCTATCTGAAGCGGCAGATGAAATGCGATTGTGAGGTACGAGTATATGTCAACGCGGACTGACGGGAAAATCGGGGCGCTGTTCGGGCGTGTGAAGGAGGTGTGCCGAGGGCGGGGGCTTTTGCTGCTCGCAGGCGTGCTGGGGCTGGTGCTTCTGGTGCTGGGGGCATGCCGGTCGCAGTCTTTGAAAAACAGCGGCAAGCAGGAGACGGATAACGGAGTCAGCGTTGCCGAGCGCTATCGCGCGCAGCTGGAAAGCGAGGCGGAGGAGCTGTGCCGGCGCGTCAAGGGCGTCGGAGACGTCAAGGTTGCAGTGACCCTTGAGGTGGGGGAGAGTTACACATACAGCGGCAGCCACGTGACCTCGACCATCCCCCCGCGGGTATGCGGGGTTGCGGTGGTGTGTGACGGCGGCGCCTCGGATACCGTGAAAAGGGAACTGACCGAGCTGTTTACGGCGCTGTATCACATCGGTGCCAACCGCGTGCATATCAGTCCGATGAAATAGTGTCATACCGGGCGGTGGCGCCGCATAGAGTGTAACAAATCAAACCTGCACGAAAGGAAATTACCATGGAGAATGTGAAGAAAAAGAAAGGGAAAAGCCTGATTGCGCACATCGGTAAGCGCAACCTGATTATCGTATCCGTCATGCTGCTGATCGGGCTTGCCGTGTATCTGAATTACCTGTGGTTCTATAATCCTGCCAACCACATCGGCTACGGAGACAACAACACCGGGGCTGTCAGTGCCGGGGACGCAACGCAGACGGGCACCGCCGCCACAGCCGATTATTTTGACGCGGCGGTTCTCTCCCGCGAGACGGCGCGGCGTGAGTCCATGGAGGTATTGCAGAGCGTAGCCGATACCACCGAGGGCGAGGAGCGCGAGAGCGCGCTGGCACAGATCTCCCAGATCGCCGCCGCCATGGAAGCCGAGGCAAACATCGAGACGCTCATCAAGGCGAACGGCTATTCCAAGTGCGTGACGGTCATCAACGGCGACAGCGCCTCGGTGGTCGTTTCCTCCGAGAATGCGCTTGACCCTGCGCGCGTGGCGGCGATTACCACCATCGTGTATGAACAGGCGGGCATTTTACCTGTGAATCTGACCGTTAAGCAAAAGTGACCCAGGTATGCCGCATTTTCCCGTGCAATCGGGGAAATGCGGCATTGACACGACGGAAAAAAAGTGGTACAATGACTTATCATTTTCAAGGCGCGGGGAGGCTTAAGACTCGGCTCCTCCCCGTGCTGACAAGCATTGTGGGAGGAAAGACCGTGAAAAAACTCAGAGTTGGAATCGTAGGTGCCACCGGCATGGTGGGGCAGCGCTTTATCACGTTGCTGGAAAAGCACCCCTATTTTGAAATCAAAGCCCTGCTTGCGTCCGCGCGCAGCGCGGGGAAAACATACGCGGAGGCAGTCGGCGACCGCTGGAAGCTCGCCGCTCCCATGCCGGCTTGCGTGAAGGATATGCCGGTGATGGACGCCGCGGACATCGGCGCGGTGAAGCCCCTTGTGGACTTTGTGTTCTGCGCCGTCAATATGAAAAAGGAAGAGATCCGCGCGCTGGAGGAGGCGTACGCCAAGGCGGAGATCCCCGTGGTTTCCAACAACTCGGCAAACCGCTGGACCCCGGACGTGCCGATGGTGATTCCGGAAATCAACGACGCGCACCTTGCGGTGATCGAAGCGCAGAGAAAGCGCCTCGGCACCCGCCGCGGCTTCATCGCGGTCAAGCCGAACTGCTCCATCCAGTCCTATGTGCCGGCGCTCACGCCTTTGCTCCCCTTTGGGATCGAGCAGGTGGTCGCCACCACCTATCAGGCGATTTCCGGCGCCGGAAAGACCTTCCGCGAATGGCCCGAAATGACCGATAACGTCATTCCCTATATCGGCGGCGAGGAGGAAAAGAGCGAGCAGGAGCCCCTGCGCATCTGGGGAAGCGTGGAGGACGGCAAAATCGTCAAGGCGACGGCGCCCCTCATCACCACGCAGTGCATTCGCGTTCCCGTCACGGACGGTCACACCGCGGCGGTGTTCGTGAAATTCAGAAACAAACCTACCAAGGAGCAAATCCTTGACGCATGGAAGAATTTCAGCGGGAAGCCGCAGGCGCTTGCCCTGCCCTCCGCGCCGGCGCAGTTCATTACATATATGGAGGAGCCGGATCGCCCGCAGACCCGCCTCGACAGAGACATATACGGCGGCATGGGCGTGACGGTCGGGCGCCTGCGCGAGGACACTTTGTTCGACTATAAGTTCGTCGGGCTTTCTCACAACACCCTGCGCGGCGCCGCCGGCGGCGCGGTTCTGATCGCGGAGCTGCTTTACCGCGAGGGGTATCTGACTGCCGCACAGGACAATTGAAAACGAACGGGGAGGAGCCGCACCGCGGCTCCTCTTTGACGTTTTCGGGGCGTTTCAGAGAGCGGTTGGATGGTGGCGCGGGAGACAGAGGGCAGGCGGAAAAAGAGGCGCGGGCGGGGCGGCGGAGAGAACGAAAAGGAAGGCAAGAGCGGGACGGCACGGGGAAAACGCCGGGTTTTCTTGACAAAGCCGGCTTTTTCATATACAATAAACAATATTATATTTCTGTCTGATGGGGCGCGGAGCGCGCCCGCGCGGGCGATATGCCCGGCGGCGATGGGAAGGAGCGAGGCATGAGCGAACTGGACGAGGCAAGGCAGGTCATCAACGACTGCGACCGTGAGATGGCGGCGCTTTTCGAGAAGAGAATGGCGGCGGTGCGCCGGGTTGCCGATTACAAGCGGGAGACGGGTATGCCCGTGCTGGACGCCGCGCGCGAGGCGGAAGTCATCGCCCGCAATGCTGCCCTGCTCACCGACCCCGCCCTGGAGCGGGAGTACGCGGCATTTGAGCGCGCCGTCATGGCGGCGTCGCGCGCGTACCAGCACCGTCTGCTCGGAGACTTACACGTGTCCTGCGGCGGCGGAGAATATGACATCGTGCTTTCGCGCGGCGTGCTGGCGCACGCGGGAGAAGAGTTGAATCTCAAGCGGCGGGTACTTCTTGTTACCGACAGCGGCGTTCCCACCCAATACGTCCGCACGGTGGCGGCGCAATGCCAAACGCCGGTGGTGGCGACCGTGCCGCAGGGAGAGGCGAGCAAAAACTTCCGCAACTTTGAAAAGCTGTGCGGCATTATGCTGCAGAACGGATTTACCCGCGCCGACTGCGTGGTGGCTGTCGGCGGCGGCGTCGTGGGAGATCTGGCGGGGTTTGTCGCCGCTTCCTTTATGCGGGGGGTGGATTTCTACAACATTCCCACCACCTTGCTCTCGCAGGTGGATTCCTCCATCGGCGGCAAGGTCGCCGTGGATATGAACGGGGTGAAAAACCCGGTCGGCGCTTTCAAACAGCCGGCTAAGGTGCTGATTGACCCCGACGTGCTTTCGACTCTGACGCACCGCCAGTATGCCGCCGGCATGGCGGAGGCAATCAAAATGGCTGCGACCCATGACCCGGTCCTGTTTGCGCTTCTTGAGGAGCGCGGCGGGGAAGCCCCGGCGGAGGAGGTCATCGACCGCGCCCTGCGCATCAAACGCGCGGTGGTGGTGGAGGACGAGAAAGAGGGAGGTCTGCGCCGGGTACTGAACTTCGGGCACACCGTGGGGCACGGCATTGAAAGCCGCGCCGCGGGGACTCTCATGCACGGGGAGTGCGTGGCGCTCGGAATGCTGCCTATGTGCGCGCCCACAGTCCGGGCACGGCTGCTCGCGCTCTATGAGAAGCTGGGGCTGCCCACCGTCATCCCGTTTTCCACCGATGAAATCTGGGGCGCCGTGATGCATGACAAGAAGCTCTCCGGCGGCGACATCACCTACGTTTGGGTGGACGAAATCGGGAGCTTTACTTTCAAGACATTACCCGCGGAGGAATTCCGCACTCTTCTGAGAGGAGAAATCGGACGATGAAAAACACGTTCGGCACGAGCGTTTGCGTGACCCTGTTCGGCGAGAGCCACGGGGCGGAAATCGGGGCGGTACTGGACGGCATGGCTCCCGGTTTGCCGGTCGACGAGGAGAGTATCCGTCGGCGGCTCGCCATGCGGCGCCCGCACGGAGCGCTTTCCACCGCCCGACGGGAGCAGGACGAATTCCGTATTGTCAGCGGGGTCCGGGACGGGAAGACGACGGGCGCGCCGCTCGCCGTTCTGATTCCCAACGCCGACACGCGCTCCGCGGACTATGACGCTATGCGCGCGCTTGCCCGCCCCAGTCACGCCGACTATGCGGCGCGGTGCAAGTACCATGGCTTTGAGGACCCGCGCGGGGGAGGACATTTTTCGGGGCGCCTGACCGCGCCTTTGGTGGCGCTCGGCGCGATTGCGCTGGACGCGCTTGCTCTGCGCGGTATTCAGGTCGGAACCCATATCAGCCGTCTGGCGGGGATTGCCGACAGACCGTTCGGGGATTTGCAGAGCGACATTGAGGCGCTCTCCGACAGCCCGTTCCCGGCGCTGGACGCCGCGGCGGGCGAGCGGATGCAGGAACAGATTCTTGCCGCGCGCGCCGCGGGCGACAGCGTGGGCGGCGTTCTCGAATGCGCGATTACCGGTATGCCCGCGGGCGTGGGGGAACCCTGGTTTGATACCGTGGAGGGGGTTCTCGCGCACGCGCTGTTCGCCATTCCCGCCGTCAAGGGAGTGGAATTCGGGGACGGATTCGCCATCGCCGAGGGGCGGGGCAGCGAGGTCAACGACGCATGGCGCGCGACCCCGGACGGGGTAAAGAGCAAGACCAACCACAGCGGCGGGATCAACGGCGGCATCACCAACGGAATGCCGATTGTCCTGCGGGTGGCGGTCAAACCCACCCCCACGATTGCTTTGGAGCAGCAGACCGTCAACCTTGAGACGGGCGAGAACGCGACCCTTGCCGCCCGCGGGCGGCACGACCCTTGTATCGTTCACCGCGCACGCGCGGTAGTGGACGCGGCGGTCGCCCTGACCCTGTGCGATTTGCTGGCGGGGCGATACGGCACCGACTGGCTTGCCGGGACACAGGCATGACGCGGGAGAGCCGCGAGCAAAAGAGAAACCATACAAACCGATTTCGAATCTCATCCAAATGAAGAAAGGGGGAGAGCGCATGGAATACGGCCTTATCGGCGAGAAGCTGGGACACAGTTTTTCCAAGGAGATACACGCGAAAATCGCGCCGTATCGCTATGAGTTGAAAGAAATCCCGCGCAACGGGCTGGACGCTTTCATGCGGGCGAAGGATTTTTGCGCCGTCAATGTGACCATCCCCTATAAAACCGCCGTCATCCCATATCTTGACGAGGTGGACGCGCGGGCGCGCGCCATCGGTGCGGTGAATACCGTTGTGCGGCGCGGCGACAAGCTGTACGGGTATAACACGGACTACGCGGGCATGGCGTATCTGCTTGACTTGCTGGGTGTGGACGTGACGGGGAAAAAGGTGCTGATTCTCGGCACCGGCGGCACCTCCCTGACCGCAACGGCGCTGATGCGAGACCGCGGCGCGCGGGAAATTCTGCGGGTCAGCCGGAGTACAAAGGACGGCTGCATTGATTACGCGTGCGCGCTGCGCGACCACGCGGACGCTTGTTTTCTCATCAACACCACGCCGGTGGGTATGTACCCGGACTGCGCCGGAACACCTGTGGATTTGGCGGCTTTTCCGCGCCTTGCGGGCGTGCTGGACGTCATTTATCATCCGCTGAACACACGGCTGATTCTCACGGCGCGGGAGCGCGGGATCCCCGCCTGCGGCGGGCTTGCCATGCTGGTCGTACAGGCGGTGCGCGCCTCCGAGCTGTTTACCGGAACTCCGGTTCCGCCGGAGGTAACCGAGCGGGTTGTAAAAGAAATCACCCGGGAAAAAGAACATTTGATCCTCATCGGGATGCCCGCATCGGGTAAGAGCAGCGTGGGCGCTTCTTTGGCAAAGCGCATGGGGCGCCCCCTGATCGACCTCGACGAAAAAATTACGGAGGCAGCGGGGATGTCCGTTCCCGAAATTTTCAAAAGGGACGGCGAGGCGGGCTTCCGCGACCTCGAAAGCAAGGTGTTGGCGGAGGTGGCATACGGCGCGACCGGCGCGGTGATTTCCACCGGCGGAGGCACTCCCCTGCGCGAGGAAAACCGGAGGGTACTGCGCCAAACGGGCAGGGTGTTCTGGCTTGACCGCAGCCCGGAAAACCTGACGCCGACCGCCGACCGCCCCACCGCCTCCACCGCGGAGCAAATGCGGGCGCGTTACCGCGAGAGATACGATATTTACCGTGCGGTGTGTGACTGCCGCATAGACGCCGACGGAGAGATTGCGGACGTGGCGGCGCACGTTTGGGAGGAGTTTTTCAAATGAAACTGCTGGTGATGAACGGACCGAACCTGAACCTGCTGGGCGTGCGGGAGCCTGACCATTACGGCACCGAGACCTATGCCGGTCTGTGCGCCCGTATCCGGAGCTACTGCGAGGAAAACGGCGTTGAGGTGGATTTTTTCCAAAGCAACCACGAGGGCGCGATGGTGGATGAAATTCAGGCGGCGATGGGGGTCTACGACGGCATTGTGATGAATCCCGCCGCATACACGCACACCAGCATCGCCATCCCCGACGCACTGCGCGCCGTGAAGCTTCCTTGCGTGGAGGTACATATTTCCGACGTGAACGCACGGGAAGAATATCGCCGGATCAGTTATGTGCGCCCCGCCTGTATCGGGGCGATCGTCGGTCATGGGACCGACGGGTATCTGGAGGCCGTCGACCTGCTGCGAAAGCACCTGGAGGGCGGGGCATGACGGTCACAATCAAACCGGGGACGGCGCGGGGGCGTGTGCTTGCTCCGCCGTCCAAGAGCATGGCGCACCGCTATCTGATCTGCGCCGCGCTCGCGCAGGGGGAAAGCACGGTACGTCACCTTGCCCCCTCGGAGGATATTTTGGCGACGGTGGACTGCCTGCGCGCCATGGGCGCGCAGATAGAATTTGACGGAGAAATCGCCCATGTGCGCGGCATACGGGTGGGAACCCCGCCGCAGGGCGTTCTCCCGTGCCGGGAATGCGGCACGACTTTGCGGCTGTTGCTCCCGCTGTGCCTGACCGGGTGCGGGGAGGCGACCCTGACTGGGACGGAAAAGCTGCTGTCCCGCCCCTTGGACGCATACCGCGATCTCTGCCTTGCACACGGCTTTATATTTGAAAAGGAAGCGACGCGGGTCCGCGTGTGCGGCGAACTGACCCCGGGCGAATACAGCCTGCCCGGCAATGTCAGCAGCCAGTATATCAGTGGGCTTCTGTACGCGCTCTCCTGCCTTGACGGCGAGAGCCGCATTCATCTGACTACGGCGGTGGAAAGCCGCTCCTATATTGACCTGACCCTTTCCGCCATGGCGGCTTTCGGCTCCCGCGCCGCATGGACGGACGACCGTACCCTGACCGTGGCGGGCGGGCAGACCTATCTCCCCCGCGACCTGACGGTGGAGGGAGACTGGTCGAACGCGGCGCCTTGGCTGGCGCTTGCCGCGCTGGGCGACCCTGTGACCGTCGAGGGCGTATCCCGGGAAAGTTTACAGGGAGACCGCGTGTGTGCCGGATATCTGGACGCCATGCGGGCGGGGGCGCCTGTTTTATCCGTGGGCGACTGCCCGGACCTTGCCCCCGTGCTCATCGCGGCGGCGGCGCTGTTACACGGCGCCACCCTGACAGATACCGCGCGCCTGCGCCTGAAAGAAAGCGACCGCGGGGAAGCCATGCGCGCCGAGCTTGCCAAGTGCGGCGTGTACCTTGCGGTATCGGAGAACCGCATTGTCGTTCCCGCAGCGCGCCCGCACGCCCCGACGGCGCCCCTTTCGGCGCACAACGACCACCGGATCGTGATGGCGCTTGCAGTCCTGCTCACCCGCCTCGGCGGGCGCATCGAGGGCTGTGAAGCAGTGAAAAAGAGTTACCCCGATTTCCTACGGGAGATCGGTCGGCTCGGAATTGAGTGTACCTATGATGCTTGAAAAGAATACAAAGATACTGATCGTCGGTCTGGGGCTTCTCGGCGGCTCTTACGCGCGGGCGCTGACAGGGCGCGGCTTTTCGGTTTCCGCCGTGGACATCCGGCAAGAAGCCATTGCCTATGCCCTTGAAAATAAAATCATTGCGGCGGGCGCCGCGGAGCCAGACCCCGCGCTTGTCGGGGAAGCGGACCTGGTAGTCTTTGCCCTGTATCCGCATACCTTGTTCGACTGGCTCGAACGCTGTCAGGGGCTTCTGAAGCCCGGCGCGCTCCTGACCGACGTCACCGGCGTCAAGGGGGCGGTTGTGGAGCGCGTGCAGACAATGCTGCGCCCCGACCTTGAGTTTATCGCGGCGCACCCCATGGCGGGGCGCGAGGTCGGCGGAGTGGAGAACAGCGACGAGCGAATTTTTCACGGCGCCAACTACATTGTGGTGCCGACCGAACGCAATACCCCCCGCGCCGTTGCTCTCTGCCGCGAGCTCGGCGAGCTGCTCGGCTTTGCGCGGATCGCGGAGCTGAGCCCCGCGGAGCACGATGAGATGATTGCGTTTGTGTCGCAGCTCACACACTGCATTGCCGTTTCGCTGATGACCTGTAACCGCACCGAGCATCTGGAGGAATACACGGGCGACTCCTTCCGCGACCTGACCCGGATTGCCCGTATCAACGACGAGATGTGGAGCGAGCTGTTTTTGCTCAACCGCGACGCGCTGCTGCGGCAGATCGATTCCTTTACCGCGGAACTGGGGGTTCTGCGCGGCTATCTTGCCGACGGCGACCGCGAACATATGCGGGAGCTGATGCGTTACGCCGCTGCGCGGCGCGCGCTCTTCGACAAGCCGGAGCCGAAAGACCGGAACAAATGATGAACGCATTGATTTTGGAAATGAGGTAAACAGAGATGAATATGGAGTTTTTACGCAAACTTCCGATCCCGATGGAGATCAAGAAAGAATATCCGGTCACCGAGGCGGCGGCACAAGCCAAGGCACGGCGCGACGCCGAAATCGCGGCGGTTTTCCGCGGGGAGTCCGACAAGTTCATTCTGGTCATCGGCCCCTGCTCGGCAGACAGCGAGGAGCCTGTGATGGAATATATCCACCGCCTGAGAAAATTGCAGGACCGCGTTGCCGATAAGATCCTGATCATTCCGCGCATTTATACCAACAAACCGCGTACCACGGGCGACGGCTACAAGGGTATGCTGCACCAGCCAGACCCCAACAGCCGACCGGATATGCTGGCGGGGCTGGTCGCCATCCGCAAGCTGCACATCCGCGCGCTGACCGAAACCGGTTTCGGCTGTGCGGACGAAATGCTGTACCCGGAGAACCACCGCCTGCTCAACGACCTGCTTTCCTACGCCGCCGTCGGTGCCCGCTCGGTTGAGAACCAGCAGCACCGCCTGACCGCGAGCGGTCTGAATATCCCGATCGGCATGAAGAACCCCACGGGAGGCGACTTGTCGGTGATGATGAACGCCGTTCGCGCCGCACAGCACCCGCACACCTTTATCTACCGCGGGTGGGAGGTGCACAGCCACGGCAATCCCCTCGCGCACACCATTCTGCGCGGCTATGTGGACAGAGAGGGAAAGGCGCACGTCAACTACCACTACGAGGACCTGGCGGAGCTGTGCGAGCTGTACGCGAAAACCGACTTGCAGAACCCCGCGGTGCTTGTCGACACCAACCATTCCAACTCCGGCAAGAAGTGGCAGGAGCAGCCCCGCATCGCCAAGGAAGTGCTGCACAGTTGCCGCCACTCCGCCGACATTCATCGCCTTGTCAAAGGTCTGATGATCGAAAGCTATCTGGAGGACGGCTGCCAGAAGATCGGCGAGGGCGTGTTCGGGAAATCCATCACCGACCCCTGCCTCGGCTGGGAGAAAACCGAAAAGCTGGTGCTGGAGCTGGCGGATCTGCTGTAAAAGAGCGGGCGCCGTCCCGCGCGCTTGCAAAAAAAATTCCTCCGTCAAAAGCCCGCCGCGTACATTCCCGCGGCGGGCTATGTATATCCTGCGCGGCACGTGGAAACACTGCTTTCATCACAATGACGGAGGTAGAACAATGAATTTCCAGGTAACCACGAAAGAGAGCGGACTGCTCAAGGATATGAAAACGCAGGAGGAGCTTTGCATCAAGAAGTACGAAAACTATGCAAAGGAAGCGCACTGCGCAGAACTGAAAGCGCTGTTTGAATCCATGGCGAACACCGAGCGCGAGCACCTCAAGACCGTATGCGAGATGATGAACGGCACGGTCAATCCCATCGGCAACACCATCTCCAACTCCGACAACTGCCATTGCGGCTGCGCGGGATACAGCAACGAGGAGGATCGCCGGGCGGACGCCTTTTTGTGCCAGGATATGCTGGCGACCGAGAAGCACGCTTCTTCTCTGTACGACGTGAGCGTATTCGAGTTTGGGGAGCCGATGGCGAGAAAGGCGCTCAACCACATTCAGGCGGAGGAACAGCAGCACGGCGAAAAACTGTACGCATTCATGAAAGCCAACAATATGTATTGAGCGCGCGGGGGCGCACGGCGCGCGCAAGCGCTGTGCGCCCCTCTCTTTTCGGGAAAGGAGACGGTCGCCGTAGCCTTGTCTGTCCCGCGCGCCGTGCGAAAAAACGCATCCGACTCTTGACAAGCGTGCAAAAGGCTGTTACAATAACTGCATAAATGCCATGATGAAGAGAAGTACTTCGGCAGGTCACTGTCAGAGAGCGCGGGCAAGGTGTGAGCCGCGCAGCGGACGCCGCGGGAATAACACTTCGGAGCAGCAAACCGAAAGGAAACGAGTAGGGGCGCCGTTTGATGCGCGTCAGGCATCGGAAAGAGGCCGCTTCGGCGGCGAAAATAGGTGGTACCACGGCACACGGTTGCTCGTCCTATTACAGGCGAGACACCGCGTTTTTTATTTTTTGCGGCGCTCCGAAAGGGCGGCGCAAGAGCCGTTTCCGCGACAACGCAATCAAATTCCGACAACACAATACACAGTATCCGAGGGAGGACAGGACAATGCTTCATACAGATATCCGAGATATTATGAGCGGGAAGACCGCAATCGGCGAAAACGCGACCGTGTGCGGGTGGGTGCGCACCGCGCGCGACTCCAAAAACATGGCGTTTCTGGAAATCAACGACGGGACAACGCAGAAGCACCTGCAGATCGTCATTGACAAATCCACTCTGACGCCGCCCACCGCCGCCACAAGACTCGGCGCGGCTCTGAAAGTGGAAGGCAAGGTTGTCGCGGGTATGCGCGGCGAGGGCGTGGAGATGGACGCCGTCTCTATCACCGTGCTGGGCGATTGCCCGGCAGATTATCCGCTTCAGAAAAAATATCAGAAGCTGGAAACCTTGCGCGAGATCCCTCACCTGCGCGTGCGGACCAACACCTTTCACGCGGTGTTCCGCGTGCGTTCCGTCATGGCGGCGGCGATCCACCGCTATTTTCAAGAGCGCGGCTACGTGTACGTGAACACGCCGCTGATCACCGGCAGCGACTGCGAGGGCGCGGGCGAGGTGTTTCAGGTCACCACCATCGGTTACTCGGACAAGTATAAGAGCGCGGAAGAATATTACGCCGACGACTTCTTCGGCAAGCGCGCCGGGCTGTCTGTTTCCGGGCAGCTGGAGGGAGAGGTTGCCGCGATGGCGTTCGGCAAGATTTACACCTTCGGCCCCAGTTTCCGCGCCGAAAACAGCAATACCCCCCGTCATGTCGCCGAATTCTGGCACATAGAGCCGGAGGTGGCGTTTGCGGAGCTGCCCGACATCATCGCGATTGCGGAAGAAATGATCAAGTACATCATCACCGACGTGATGGAGAAATGCCCCGATGAGCTGGCGTTCTTCGAGGAGCGTTTTGAAAAGGGACTCAGAGAAAAGCTGATCAACGTCATCAGCCACGATTTTGCCGTTGTGGATTACACCGACGCGGTGGAACAGTTGATCGCTTCGGGCAGGGAATTTGAATACCCCGTATCGTGGGGCTGTGATCTTCAGACCGAGCATGAGAGATACATCACCGAGGTGCTGTACAAGAAGCCGGTGTTCCTGACCAATTATCCGAAAGACATCAAGGCGTTCTACATGAAGCAGAACCCAGACGGCAAGACGGTTGCCGCCACCGACCTCTTGGTGCCCGGCGTGGGCGAAATCATCGGCTGCTCCGAGCGCGAGGCGGATTACGACAAGCTGATCAGCGCCATGGAGGCCCGCGGCATGGATATTTCGGCTTACCGCGATTATCTTGACCTCCGCCGCTTCGGCTCGGTGCCGCACAGCGGGTTCGGACTCGGCTTTGAGCGGATCCTGATGTACGTCACCGGGATGCAGAACATCCGCGACGTCATTCTCTATCCCCGCACCGTCGGCAGTATCCGATAAGGAGGAGCAACCATGAATCGGTATCAGACAGTCAAGCCCTACGCGTCAAAGCTCAGCGTGCGCGAGACCCAGCACGCAATCAAGACCGTGAAAGACGCCTTTCAGACCCGCCTTGCGGCGGCGCTGAATCTCGACCGCGTGACAGCGCCTCTGATCGTGGAGGCGGGGCGCGGCATCAACGACGACCTCAACGGCGTGGAGCGCAAGGTTTCCTTTGACGCCAAGAACGTCGGCGGTACCATTGAGGTGGTGCAGTCGCTTGCCAAATGGAAGCGGATGCAGCTTGCCTTTTTCGGCTATTCCGCGGGAGAGGGCATTTACACCGATATGAACGCCATCCGCCGCGACGACGATACGGACAATCTTCACTCCCTGTTCGTGGACCAGTGGGACTGGGAGCGCGTGATTGCACCCGAGGAGCGCAACCGCGAATTTCTGCACGGCATTGTGCGGCAGATCGTGGATACGCTTGCCGACGTCAAGGCTTTGATACGTGAGAAATACCCCTGCCTGGACGGGGAAATCTGCCGCGACGTGTATTTTATCACCACCGCGGAGCTGGCGGAGAAATACCCCGACAAGAGCCGCAAGGAACGCGAGGATCTGATCACCCGCGAACACAGGACGGTGTTCCTTGAACAGATCGGTCTGCCTCTGTCTGACGGCAAGCCGCACGACGGCAGAGCGCCCGACTATGACGACTGGAGCCTCAACGGCGACATTTTGGTGTGGAACGAGGTGCTCGGCTGCGCGTTTGAGGTCTCATCGATGGGGATCCGCGTGGACGCGGAATCCCTGAAGCGGCAGCTTGCCGCCGCCCACGCGGAGGAGCGCAGCGCGCTGGAGTATCACCGCGGGGTGCTGGAGGGGCGTTACCCCCTGACCATCGGCGGCGGAATCGGGCAGTCCCGCCTGTGTATGCTGCTGCTCGAAAAGGCGCACATCGGCGAGGTACAGTCCTCCATCTGGCCCCTTGAGACGCGCGAGGAACTCAAGAAACAGAATATTTTTCTGCTGTGAATCCGCCGCTGCCGGTGCGACCCGTCGGCGGAGAAAGAAAAGCGGCGCCCGCACGGGTGTTCCCGTTAGGGAAATACCATAAGAATAAGAAAGATAAGAAAAGCTCACGATACCTTGCATTGCAAGGGAGTGAGCTTTTTTGAATTATATCGTTTACTTTATAAACGGTTATATTGTTTGCTGTCGCAAACAGAGATATTTTCACCTGCGGTGAAAGAGATATTTCGGCTTTCAGCCGAAGTGATATTATATTTGCCTTCACTTTCCCGATAGGGAAAATATCACTTTGCTTTCAGCAAACTATCGCGCCGAAGGCATATCGCTTGCCGCAAGGCAAATATAGTTGTGGCGTAGCGATCAATCCCTATCGCTACGCCACTCAGGCGCCGCTTCTCTTTTTTGTATTGTTTTTCAGACGGTTGGCTCAACGGCAGAAAGAATTGAGGTAATTGTCATAGCAATGGCGGATGACCTTGAGCGCTTCGTCTCTGCCCTGCGCTTCGTCCACCACGGTTTCCTTGTTCTCAAGGGTTTTGTAAACCGTGAAGAAGTGCTGCATTTCCTGAAAGAGGTGATGGGGCAGGTCGGAGATGTCGTGATAGGTGTTGTAGTTGGGGTCGTTGAAAGGAATGGCAATGATTTTTTCGTCCAGCTTGCCGTTGTCTTTCATGGTGATCACGCCGATGGGATAACAGCGCACCAGACAAAGCGGTTCAATCTCCTCGCTGCAAAGCACCAGCACGTCCAGCGGGTCTCCGTCGTCGCCGTAGGTGCGCGGGATAAAGCCGTAGTTGCAGGGGTAATGGGTAGAGGTATAGAGAATGCGGTCAAGAATGATCAGACCGGTTTCCTTGTCCAGTTCATATTTTTTCTTGGAGCCTTTGGAAATTTCAATCACTGCGATGAAATCCTCCGGGGTGATACGTTTCGGGCTGATGTCATGCCAAATGTTGCTCATGGTGACCTCCTGTGGCTTGCCGTCCGTTGCGGCACAGTCGATTCCGTAACATGAATAAACAGATACGTATACATATTACACGGTATTTATATTGTAGCAATTTTGCGCGCATTTTGCAAGTACCATTCACAGCGCGGGGTTCGGCTCTTTTTCTTGACAGGCGCGCGGCGTGAGTATATAATGGACGGGAAAAAGAAAAGCCGCCGTTCGGCGGCTTCCGGAGGGGCGGAATGAAAGATACGGAACTGGCCGAAAAAACGCTCTCTTGCGAGCGCGTGTGGGAGGGGCGGGTGTTCGACGTGGAATGCCGCAGGGTCCTGCTGCCGAACGGCGACACCGTCCGCCGCGACGTGGTGATGCACAAGGGCGCGGTATGCGTGATTGCCCTGACGGAGAACCACTGCGTGTTGGTGGAGCGCCAATGGCGCAGCGGATACGACGGCGTGACGCTGGAAATCCCTGCCGGAAAGCTCGATTTTGTCGGGGAGGACCCGTTATCTGCGGCGCAACGCGAACTGCGCGAGGAGACGGGCGCGGTGGCGCAGCGCTGGATCGATTTGGGCGAATACTATGGCTCCCCCGCGATTCTGAGCGAGAAAATCCATATGTATATGGCGGAGGAGCTGTCTTTCGGCGACACCGATTATGACGACGACGAGATTATGCAGGTGGAGCGGATTCCGCTCTCCGACCTTGCCGGGCGGGTGCTGCGCGGGGAAATCCCGGACGGGAAAACCCAGTGCGCCGTGCTGCGCGCGGCTCTGATGTGCGGCGTCACGCCGGAGAAGTGATTCCGGGAGGGCGGCGGCAGTGCGCCGCGCGTTCTGCGCTTCACAATCATTTTGATATTTTATTCCAAATTTGACTTTTGTAATCGGAGGAAAAACAAATGCTTTTACAGGACGGAGAAAAAGTTGTCTTTACAGGCGATTCGGTGACCGACGCGGGGCGCGGCCGCCCGGTCGGACAAGGACTGGGCGAGGGGGTCGGCAACGGCTACGTCCGCATGGTCGATACCATTCTGAACGTGGTGTATCCCGAACGCAGAATCCATATCAGCAACACGGGTGTGAGTGGAAACACCAGCCGGGATCTGCTGGAGCGCTATGACCGCGACGTGCTGGCGCTTGCTCCCGACCGGGTGGTGATGATGATCGGGATCAACGACGTGTGGAGACAGTTCGACGAGCCCTGCCTGCAATCCGAACATATCGGGCTTGCCGCATACAGTCAGAACGTGGCGGAGATGATTGACCGTACCCTTGCCGCCGGGTGTAAAATGGTCTGTATGACGCCGTATTATATGGAGACAAACCGCGCCGACCTGATGCGTATGCGCGTGGAGGAATACGCCACCGCGATGAAGCGCATTTGCGAAGCAAAAGGCGTGCCGTGCGTGGATACGCAGGTGGAATTCGACGCCTATCTGAAGTACCGTTATCCCGCTTATATTTGCTGGGACAGAGTGCATCCCTCCCACATCGGCTCTCTGCTGCTTGCCCGCGCCGTACTGCGGCAGTTTGAAATCGACAGGCCGATTATCTGACCCGGCGCGGCAATGCCGTGTTCTTTAACTTCTGCTTTTGTCAAAAAGCCCCGCGTAGCGGCGTAGCGACAGGGATTGATCGCTGCGCCGCAACGATATTTGCCTGACGGCAAGTGATATGCCTGCCGGCGCGATAGTTTGCTTACGCAAAGTTATATTTCTCTCCGAAAGAGAAGATAAGGCAAATATCATATCACTTTGACTGCAAGTCAAAATATCACTTTTCACCGCAGGTGAAAAATATCACTGTTTGCGGAGCAAACAATATCACTAAAATAGCTCGCTGCCTTGCTTTGTAAGGTGTAGCGGGCTATCTTTCATTTGAATGTTTGCGTGGATATTCCCTATGGGAATTGCAGTTTTCCGCAGGGCTTCGCTTTATTTCTCAGAGGGTTCTTCTGTCAAGGCGGCGCCGTTCTCCCGCTCTGCCTGCGCGGGCGCGTGCTTTTTGCGACGGGGCTTTTTGACTTTCGGCGGGTGCGCGGCGATCCATGCTTCGTACAGGTCGGGGCGGCGGGCGGCGGTCAGGGCAAGCGCCTGTTCCAGCCGCCATGCTTCCACCTTGCCGTGGTCGCCGGACAGCAGCACGGCGGGGATCTCTTTGTCATGCCAAACCGCGGGCTTGGTATACTGGGGATATTCCAGAAGCCCGGAGGCAATGGATTCTTCCTCATAGCACGCAGGTTCCGCCAGAACGCCGGGCAGAAGTCGCGCAACGGCGTCCACCACAATGCAGGCGGGCATTTCGCCGCCCGTCAGCACGTAATCGCCGATGGAAATTTCTTCGTCGATTATCTCGTCCAGTACCCGTTGGTCGACGCCCTCGTAGTGCCCGCAAAGCAGAACAAGACGGTCGTAACCCGCCAGCTCCCGCGCCACGGTTTGGGTGAACGCCCTGCCTTTCGGCGAGAGATAAATGACGCGGCGGCGCTCTCCTGCGGGCGCGTCCTGTGTGACGGCGCGGAAGCAGTCATAAATCGGCTGCGCCGCCATGACCATGCCCTTTCCGCCGCCCGCCGGGGTGTCGTCGACATTGCGGTGTCGGTCGAGGGTATAGTCGCGGATCTGATGACAGCGGACGGTCAGGCAACCGGCGCGCTGCGCACGGCCGATGACGGATTCTCCGAGCACGCCCGCCACCATATCGGGAAATAAAGTCAGAATATCAAATATCATTGAAAAAACCCGGAATCGGGGTTACCATAATCCCGTCCGTCGGATTTACCTCCTTGATAAATGCGGGCACCGCCGGTAAAAGCACTTCGCCGCGCGGGGTACTCACCACGTACAGCTCCGCCGCGGGCGAGGGGTCGATACGGATGAGGGTACCGTAGGTGACGCCGGTGTCGGCGTCCTTGACGGGCAAGCCTATCATATCGGCTTGCAGCATGGCGCCGGCGGGGACGGGAATCTCCTCCCGCGCGACATACAGGGTTTTTCCTTTCAGGGCAAGCGCCGCGTCCATGTTTTCCACGCCGGAGAGGGTCAGAACCGCTCTGCCGCCGTGCACAAAGGCACCGCACACCTCGTGCGCGGCATAGCCGTCTTTTTCCATCAGGTAAACGCGGGAGAAGCCTGCCAGCACGGCGGCGCCGTCACACCACGGCTCCACCTTGACCGCACCGCGCACGCCGTGCGCGGCGACGATCCTGCCGCACTCCAGCAGGGCGGGGCGCTGTTCATTCTGTTCTTTCATGTGTGACCCCTCCTTTTTTTCTCGCGTTTCCGGCGGAAATAGCTTGCCAGTATGTCGCGGCATTCCTCTTCGCACACGCCATGGGTCAGAGCGGGCTTGTGGTTGAGGGGCAGGTCGTTGAGGTTGAGCACCGAACCGAAAGCGCCCCCCTTGGGGTCTGCGGCGCCGAATACCACGCGGTCAATCCGCGCGTTGACGATTGCGCCCGCGCACATGGGGCAGGGCTCCAACGTCACATACAGGGTGCATTCCGGCAGGCGCCAGCCGCCTAAGGTGCGGCAGGCTTCCTCAATCGCAAGGATTTCAGCGTGGTGCGTGGCGCATTTCGAGCCCTCCCGCGTGTTGGAGGCGCGCGCAATGATTTCACCGCGGCGGACAATGACAGCCCCGACGGGCACTTCGTCGCGTGCCGCCGCCTCCCCCGCAAGGGTCAGCGCCTCTTTCATACAGATTTCGTCCGACAGTTCCATATATACCTCGTCAAACCGATAAAACGGCTTCCGCCACAAACAGGATCAGGAGCAGCACCAAGGGGGAGGTAAACAGCCCCGCCGTGACTTTGCCGATACTTTCCCGTTTGGTTGCGCTGCCTTTGATTTCTTTGCTTTCATCATCGTTCTCCGCGCAGATACAGCGCACGCGCTGCCGGATCTGCCTCCGCAGAAGAATCATGGCGGCGGCGCCGACGATCAGAGAGCCGACCAATACCCACAGCAGCACGCGCGGCAGGACGGTATCCCCGTAGAAGTGCAGAAGAACCGAAACGGCGTTATTACAGAAATGGAACAGAATACAAGGGACTACGGAGCCGCAGAAAACGGCAAGCGAGCCCAAAAACAGACCTGCGAAAAAGGCATACGGGATCTGAATGAAGTTGCCGTGTAACAGGGAGAAGAAGATGGCGGACGCCAAAATGGCGCCTCCGCGGGAGTACACGGTCAGACGCGGCAGAAAAATATAGCGGCAAAACAACTCCTCCAGAACCGCGGGGAGAAGCGCCGAGGCAAAGAGGCATATCCAGATATTCTCCTCGTACGGGTAGTCCCATACGTATCCCACGGCGTTTGCCAAAGCGGAGGAGGCGTTTGAGAGCAGAATCACCCCGCCGATAAAGAAAGGCAGAAAAGGCAGGGACAGCGGCAGGGAACGTACCGAGAAGCCGATGTCATAATCCCGCGGGGACGCCTGACAGATCAAAAGACGCTTTGACAGAATTGCCGCAGCGGCGAACGCCGCGATTTCGATAAGACAGCTCAGCCACCAAAAACTGCTGAATGAGGAGAGGGAAAAGACGGCAACGTATGTCAGACAAAGGATGAAAAGCGCGGTGTAGCTGTTTCTCATGCGATGTGTCCTCCCATGAAAATTCGGTCGGAAAACCGTACAAAAGCATTGTAGCACATTTGCGCGCACATTGCAAGCCCGCGCTTCCCGAGCGCGGAAGAGGGAAACTCCCCGGCAAGAAAAGCCGCCGTCACGGAAGCGACGGCGGCGGTATCGGAGCAACGGCTGAAGGCGGAATTATTTTCTGCGCTTGCCTTTTCCCGCGGCTTTTTTGCCGGAGGCGGTATGCTTTCTGTTGTTGGTCTGCTTTTTGCCGCCGGGATGCTTTTTTTCGGCGGCGGTGTGCTGTGCGTGACTTGTCTGCTTCTGCACGGCGGGGCGCGGCTTGCGGGCGCCGTCGGCTTTTTCGGCTGTCGTGAGGCGGGCGGCAGGGGGATTTTCCGGCTCCTCGCTGTCTGCGCTCACCAGTGAGAAGCGCACCTTACCGCGGGCAATATCCACTTCCTCCACACAGATTTCAATGCGGTTGCCGAGGGTCAGGATCTGCCCGCGCGGGGAGCGCAGGGACAGGTTCCCCTCATCAAATATCCAAATGCCGCCGGGCAGCTCCGTCATGGGAATCAGCCCCTCGCAGGTGTTGTCCAGCGCGGCAAACACGCCGAAGCGGGTCACGGAACTGACGGTGGCGGGATATACCTCGCCGAGGCGTTTGGAAAGGTAAAGCGCTTTGTAAAGCGCGTCAATGCGGCGCTCCGCGCTCAGGGCTTTCAGTTCTGTTTCGCTCGCCGCGGCGGCGGCGCGGCGGGCGTAGCCCGCATAGCGTGCTTTCGGCTCCCCGTCCAGCAGTACCGCTTTGATCATGCGGTGGGTTGCCAGATCCGACAGGCGGCGGATAGGAGAGGTGAAATGGCAGTATTTTTCAATGCCGAGCCCGAAATGCGGGTGGCAGATCTCGCTGTAATGGGCTTTCGCCATGGTGCGCAGCAGGGTATAGGAAAGGGCGCCGCCCAGCCCGCGCTCTCCGGCTTCCTCCAGCAGGTGAGAGAAGTCGCATCCGGTGGGGTCCGACCGGGTGATGAACGATGCGTCAAAGCCGAGGTTGTGCACGTAGATGGCGAATTCCGCAAGTTTTTCCTTGTTCGGCGCTTCATGGACGCGGTACACGCAGGGCAGCTCCCGGCTGTTCAGCAGGGTCGCCACGCTTTCGTTGGCGGCGAGCATGAACTGCTCGATCATCTTTTCGGCGTCGCCGCGCACACGCGGCACAATGTCCGAGGGCATTCCGTCTTCGTCAAGCAGGATTTTCGCTTCGGTCTGCTCCAGTTCAAGCGCCCCGCGCTTGCGCGCCTTTGCGGCAAGAATCAGATAGAGACCGCGCATTTCGGTCAATGTGGGGTATGCCGCCTTGTATTTTTCGTAGAACGGCGATCCTTTTCCTTTTTCAAACAGGTCGTTGACCTCGCTGTATACTCCGCGGACGCAGCTGCGGATCAGAGTGCGCTCGATGCGGGTCTTGCCGAGGGTGCCGTCCGGGGCGATTTCCATGATGGCTGACAGCGCGTATTTATCCTCATGTGCGTTGAGGGAGCAGGCGCCGTTGGAGAGCGCGGGCGGGAGCATGGGGACCACCTTATCCGTGAAGTAAACGCTGGTGCCGCGCGCAAGGCTTGCGGCGTCCAAACGGGTTTTCGGGGCGACATAGTTGGAAACGTCGGCGATGTGAACGCCCAGCTCGTAGGCGCCGTTCTTCAGGCGGGTCAGGGAAATTGCGTCGTCGAGGTCCTTTGCGTCTGCGCCGTCGATGGTGAAGATGATTCTGTCGCGCAGGTCGGTTCGTCCCTCCGCCGAGAGCGGCTCTTTTGCGGCTTGCTCGGCTTCCTCCAGCTCCTCCTGCGTGAAGTCCACGGTGATTCCGCAGTCTGCCAGAATGGCGGCGTAATTGGCCTCCCGCGAGGCGGCGGGACCGAAATTGCAGAGGATTGTGCCCGTCAGCTCCACGGCGCCGGGGCGGCGGGCGGAAAGCAGCACCTCTACCTTATCGCCCGGCTTTGCCCCCTCGGGGTCCTTTACAAAGACCTCCATGTTCAGGTGTGTATCATCGGGCACGACGGTATAGCGCGGCATACGGCGATGCCCCCTGCCGAGGAAGACGTCTTCGCACAGGGTGCCGATCACGGTGGTGCGGCCGACCTCGACGATACGGGTGACCTCGCCCTCCGTGTGCGTGACGCCGTCGCGCGTATAGGCGCGGTAGCGTATCGCCACGCGGTCCCCGTCGATCGCGCCGAGGGTTTTGGCTGCGGGAATGAAAATGTCTCCTCCCGTCTGCCCGTCAAGCTCGACAAAGCCGTAGCCGTTTTTGGTACCCGCAAAAACGCCCTCTGCCTCACGCACGGGGGCGGTAGGGCGCAGGGCGCCGCGGGCGCGGGGATTTTCGCGCGATTTTGAGGTGCGCGGCAGAAAGCGCTTGCCGTTCCCGGCACCGCGCCCTTTTTTATGCTGCTGTTTTTTGTTCTGTTTCATAACTCTCCTTCGGATAAAAAGAAAAGCGGGATTTTTTCCCGCTTTCTCTTACTTTCCCTGTGACTGCGCGAAGTTTTTGAAAAAATCCGAGGTGCTTTGCCATTCGTTTCCGACGGGGATTTCACCGTAATTGGGTTGAATGACATACACGAACAGCACGATCGCCACGAACGCCACACCGACTACCGCGGTGAGAATGTTCAGAATGATATCCGCGCGCGCGCCGGGGTCTTTGCCGTAATAGGTATCCGTGCCGCCGGCGATGGTACCGGACAGCCCTTTTTTACTTTTCTGCAACAGCATGGCGACAATCAGGAAAACACCCATGGCGAGCAGAAGAATCATCATTGTAATTTCAAATGCGGTCATAGTATTTGTGGGAAAACCCATCCTTCCGATAGATATTGAACACTGTCATTGTAACATACTGAGATTGAAATTGCAAGAGGTTTCCCGTATTTATTTCCCGCGCGTTTCCGGGGCGCGCCCGACAAGGCGGATTTATCCCCGGTTTGCTGCGTGGTGGAACAGCTCGCTCTTGACCACGCGGTCGCAATAGTCCGGCTTGTAGACGCGCACCGCCATCAGTTTGGCGCCGATGGCGCGCAGTTGTTCCGCTGTCGGCAGAGGAATCGAAGCAAGTTCCGTTGCGTTGACCTGTGCGGATTTCGAGACGATGCGGATATAGCGATCCACTGCCTCGGAGGACAGAAAACCGAGCAGTCCGAACAAAAACGGCGGGTCCATTTGTTCGTTGCCGGGGGCGTCGATATAGTTGAGCTTGTTGTGTGTGCTGATATGCTTATACATCATGGTGCCCGCAAGATAGGCGGCGCATACCAGTTTCCGTTTGGCGGATTTTGCCGGAGCACGCTTGATGAGCAGCAGGTTCTTGTTGGGCTGCTTGAGCGAGGGAATCGCGGGAACGATATACTGGTTTTTTACGCCCGGCAGCGGGAAGGTCACGGTGCCGTCATGCAGGCAGCGCGGGTGAATCAGCGGCACGGCGCCCTCCACGGGCTTGTCGCGCAGCAGCTCCGGGTAGCGGGATTCGAGCGTCAGACCGGTGTGAATCTTCAGGTGGAAGGTCTCGAAAGTGCACGGCAGACTCTTCATATATTCGAGAATCAGATTCTCATCGTCGTCCGTCAGAAGCAAAAGCGAGGCGTCGGCGGGGTTCACCACTTCCCCGTAAGGGCGGCTTTCGAGCGCCCGCGTGTTTTCGGGGGTGCCGTCGTCGCTTGCCACATAGAACGCCACCTTTTCCCCGGGGGTTTTTCCCTCGCGGAGCTTCAGAACCATGTTTTTATGGAGCGGCTCAGCCGTCTTTTCGCGGCGGAAGAGCCAAACGCTTTCGAGATGCGTTTCCTCAAACAGGCGAGAGCGGAAACGGGAGAGAGACACCGAGGTCGCCGCGCTCACGGGCAGAACCACCGACATCTGTCCGTCCGGCGCAAGCAGCTCCGCCGCGACGGCGACAAACAGGCAGTCGAGGCTGACGTTTGCGGCGGGGAAAATCTCCGGGCGGAGTTTCTCCTCCTCCGAGCCCTCCGCCGCAAGCTCGTGCGGAGGATTGATGAGAATATAGTCGTACCGTTCGTCCTCCGGGTGGTCGGCGAGCAGAAAGTTCTCCTCGCGCACGGTGACGCGGACCTTGACGTGGTAGTCGTGGCGGGCTTTTTTGCGCACCCGCTCCAGGTTGTTTTCCAGCATGGGGAGATAGGCGGGGTTGTTCTCGTAGCAGGTCAGGAAGATCTCGCCCACGCCCCCCGCGCGGCAAACGGTTTCCACCGCGGCGGCGGCAAGGATGCCGGTGCCCGCGCCCGCGTCCAGTACGTAAACGGCGCTCTTCTGCACGCAGACAAGGGAGTCCGCCATCAGGCGGGCGGTGTCCCGCTTGGTGAAGAAGCGGCCGATACGGATCTTCTCCTCGGCGGATTTCTGCCGGATCAGTTTTTTGGTATTGCGGACAGCCAGATTCAGCATGGCGTACCTCCCAAACGCGCGCGGGAGCGCGGAACGAATTTGTTTTTAACATTGTAGCATAGTTTCTGCCCTGATACAAGAGTTATTTTCCGCATTTTTGCTCTTTTTCGACAGAAAAACGCCCTTTGCGCTCTTGCGCTGAGGGGGGATCTGTGCTAAAATGGTGAAAAATGATAAAAACGCACGAAAAAATCACGGAGGAGCGTTGTATGTCCGAACAGCAAGCGCGCACGCCCGTTAAGGTATTGCATTTCGGGGACGTCTTTCTGGATTGTCCCTTTTCCGCCATGAGCGCGTCTCAAAGCGCCGCGCGCCGCGCGGAAACGCGCAACACATTTCTGCGCGCCGTCAGATATGCGGCGGAGCAGGAGATCGACGTGGTGCTGATTACCGGTAACCTGATCGACAACAGCTACGCCACGCTGGAGACGCTGGAGCTTCTGCGGGGGGCTTTTTCTTCGGCTCCGGCGTGCCGGTTTGTGATTTGCCCCGGTCCCCATGACTGCCTCGGCGACGCCAGCATTTATCAGATGGGGCGCCTGCCCTCCAACGTCACCGTCATGGACAGCGTAGCGCCCAAACGCGTGGTGTTCGAGGACATTTGTACGGCGGTGGTCGGCTGGGCGTTCTGCGACAGAAACTATCCCGGTTCCCCCTTGGAGAACAACAGTGCGGAGCCGTATGAGCAAGGCGTGACACTGGTGGCGGGTTATGCAACCGACGGAGGCGAGGAGGGGGACGCGCCTGTCAGTATCAGTCAGATAGGGGAGTTCGGCGGGGAGTTCACCGCGCTTTCCGGCGGCAACCTTTTCGACGGTTTTCACCGTGCGGCTTCCGCGACATACGCATACAGCGGCGCCTTGGAAAATTCCTGCTATGAGGAGCCCGGCTTCGGCGGGGCGAACCTGATCACCCTTTATCCGTTTGCGGTCGGGCAGGGCGCGCGCGTAGAGACGGCGCGCGTGGATTTCGGCTGTCGCCGGTACGCCATGGAGGAATTTGACGTCACGGGCGTGAAGAGCCAGAACGAACTGCTCAACCGTATCACCGCAGTGATCCGGGAACGCGGCTACGGGCAGGAGACGGCGCTCCGTGTGATCCTGACGGGCAGAACGCCTATCGGGTTTGCCGTGCCGAAGACCTTGACCAACGAAAACTTCGGACTGTATGTGTTTGAACTTGTCGACCGCACGCTGCCGTCCTTTGACGAGAGCGCCGTGGCAAGAGACATGACCGTGCGCGGCGAGGTGTGCAGAACTCTGATTCCCCAAATGCGCACCGGCACCGAGGAGGAGAAGCAGGCGGCGGCGTATGCCCTGCGCGTGGCGCTGGGGGCTTTGGAAAGCAGAGATATCAGCAAACTGTGATTTTTCCCGGAATATTCCTTTTGTAATACAAAACAGGCAGGCTGTCGGTACAGCCTGCCTGTTTTTGCCGCTTGATTCCGATGGGGGCTCTCAGCGGAGTTCCGAGCCGTTGGCGTCCGTCTTTTCCGCTTCGGGCGCCGCTTCCGGCAACTCTGCGGTTTCCATCTCTGCGGCGGGGGGCATGACGTTTACCGGGCTGCCGGTGGCGACAGGCGCGGCGGGAGCGGGGGCGGCAGAGGCGGCTTCCGCCGCCGGAGTACTTTGTCCCGCGGGGCGGCGGGAGACGCGCTTCCACCATACGTCCAAGGGGAGCTGCGAGAATATCACGGCGAAGAGAATGACGGCACAGCCGGCTATCTGATACCCGTTCATGGTCTCATGCAGGATCAGCGCGCCGCCGACGGCGCCGAAAACCGATTCCAGAGACATGATCAGAGAGGCAATGGTGGGCGTGCCGGAGAGCTGCTGCCCGACCACCTGCGAGGTGTAGGCGATACCGCTGGAGCCGATGCCGAGGAAGAGCAGGGAGGGAAGCGCCTGCAGGAGTACCGCGCCGGACGGAAGCGGACCGAAGAACATGAGCGGCAGGCTCAGAACCCCCGCGGTCAGGAACTGCACCATGGACATCCGCACGCCGTCCACCTTGCCCGCAAAGATATCAATGACCGTGATATGCAGGGCAAAGGTCATGGCGGAGAGGATCAGCAACAGGTCGTCAGACGAAAGGGAGAAGCCGCCGGTCCCGCCGGAGGTGAGCAGATAGGCGCCGCCGACGGCAATCGCCACGCTTGCCCATACGTTGGGGGAAGCGATTTTCTTGCGGAGCAGTCCGAAGAACGGCACGAACACCATATACAGCGCAGTCATAAACGAGGCTTTCCCGGAAGAGGCAAGCACCAGCCCATATTGCTGAAAGGAGGTGGCGGCAAGCAGCACCACCCCGCAGACAATCCCCGACAGCAGCTCGGTTTTTGTCAGGTCGATGAAATGCGGATTGCTGCGCGAAAACAGAACCCTGCCGTTTTTGCGTACGCGGTCAAGGAGGTACAGGGCGGGAATCAGAAACAGCCCGCCGATGAAGAAGCGGATGCAGTTGATGACAAAGGTGGCGAGCAGATCCCCCGCGACTTTCTGGGCGGTAAAGGCGAAGCCCCAGATCATGGCGGTGGCAAGCAGGAGCAGATTGCCACCCAGTTTCTTTTTGTATTCCATACGTCCTCCCGGCGCGTTGACAAGTCGGCGCCGCTGTGATAAAATAACGGGGTGTGTAAGCCAAGAAAAAACACCCATCTGCAATGCTGCAAATGAGTGTGGCTGGTGGAGACAACTGGACTCGAACCAGTGACCCCTTGCATGTCAAGCAAGTACTCTAACCGACTGAGCTATGCCTCCAAAGCAGAACCCCGACGCTTTTTTGAAAAAGAATGGTGGAGACAACAGGACTCGAACCTGTGACCCCTTGCATGTGAAGCAAGTGCTCTAACCGACTGAGCTATGCCTCCATGTCTTTCGCAAAACAAGGCTGCGGGTAATACTGACGGAGATTATTATACCAACTCAAAACCCAAATTGCAATACCTAATTGAAAAAAATTATCATCGGACCCGCCGCGCGCCGTCCGGGGAAAGGGGAACGCCCATGCGCTTTGATGCAAAAACACAAAGAATCCGTATGACCGCCGGGGAACTTGTGGCGATCGCGCGCACCCGTTCCGCCCTGCTGTACAGCGCGGTGGAGGAGGGCGCCGGCTGCCCGGCGGACGAGAGCCGACGGTTACAGTTGACCTCTCATCGGGAAGCGCAATCCCTTTTTCTTGAGACTTCCCGGGACGGCATTTCCTATGAAATAGAAGCGGCGCCCGACGACGTCAGCGGGTATGTGATCACGGTCATACGGCGGGTCCCCACCCGCCCCGACCGTCCGAGTGCGGCGGCGGTGGCGCAGGCGCGCGGCGAAGGATATTGCGCCGCCCACATCCTGCACGAGAGTTGCGGGGGGAACTATCGCCTGCGGCTGATATTCGTCAGCGATGATTGCCCCGTGCCTCACATTGTCGAGGAGGAGCCGAAAAAGGACGCCCCCGCCCGGTTCTTTGAAAAGGTGATGAGGGAAGCGGCGGTATATGCCGCGCCGGAGATAGACCGCGTATCCCGCCGTCTGCCGGCTATCAAAAACGCCCGCTTTCCGTTCGAGAGGGTGCGAGAGGGACAGCAGGAGTTGATGGAAACCGTGTACGCCGCCATCCGCCGCCGTCGCCGTCTGTACGCCTGCGCGCCGACCGGAATCGGCAAGACCGTATCGGTGCTGTATCCCGCCCTGCGGGCGCTCGGCGCCGGGGCAACCGACAAGATTTTTTACCTGACCCCGAAAAACACCGCTGCGGATTCCGCGCGTGCGGCGCTGGAAAAATTTGCGGCGGCGGGCGCACCGGTGCGCGGCGTGTGCCTGAACGCCAAGGAAACCGTCTGCCCCGAGAGAATGCTTTGCCGCGACCGGGTGCGCTGCTCTCTGTCTCCCGTTGCCGTTTCACGCATGGACGCGGCGGCGCGGGAACTCCTGTCCTGCGGGCGGGCGGTGATCGGGCAAAAGGAACTTCTGGAGGCGGCGCGCAAGCACGGCGTCTGCCCCTATGAGTTGTCTTTACAGTACAGTATGTACTGCGACGTCGTGATTTGCGACTACAACTATCTGTTTGACCCGCGCGTATCTCTCAAACGGTATTTTGCCCAGCCGGGGCGTTTTACATTCTTAATTGACGAGGCGCACAATCTTGTTGAGCGCGCGCGCAAAATTTACGGTACCTCTCTGACCCTTTCCTATGTGGACGCGTTGGCTTTGCTCGCGCGCGGGCAGGCGCGCCTGACGGCTGCTGTGGGCGCTTTCCGCACCTGCTTTGAGGGAATGATGAAGCGTGCGCTGCACGGAGAGGTCAAGACGGGTGCCGACGGCGCCAAACACGCCTTTGCGGCAAGCGGGGAACTGCCAGAGGACTATTACGGCGCGCTGTGCGAACTTGTCTATGAGCTTGCCGAAGTCACACAAGGGCGCAATCAAGGACTCGGCGAGAGCGAAAAGCCTTTGCGCGCCGCATATTACGAGTTGCGGGATATCCTGGACAAGCTGTCGCTGTACGATGAACGGTTTGTGACCTTTTACCGCTTCGAGGGGGGAGATTTTGAGTGCCGCACGGTGTGCCTCGACCCCGCGGAGGTGGTGGGCGCCCGCCTGTCGCTCGGGGAAAGCGCGGTGCTCTTTTCCGCCACGCTCACGCCGCTTTCCTATTACCGCGAGGTACTCGGCGGGCGGCGGGACAGCATGACCATCGATGTGCCGTCTCCCTTTGATGAAAGCCGTCTGTGCGTGGCGGTGATGGACAAAATCTCCACACGCTACCTCGAGCGGCAGGACACCGTGCGGACGGTGGTGAGGGCGATCCTGACCTGCGTCAAGGCGAAGCCGGGAAACTACATGGTGTTCTGCCCCTCCTATCACTATATGACTCTGCTTCACGAGGCTTTGCACAGGGCGGTGCCGAAGCTGGCGACGCTGGTGCAGAGCAAGAACATGAGCGCCGCGGAGCGCGCGGCGTTTCTCGCCGCGTTTGACGAGCATTCCAAGTCCGCGCTGGTGGGCTTCTGCGTGATGGGCGGCATTTACTCCGAGGGCATCGACCTTGTGGGACGGCGCCTGATCGGCGCTGTGGTTGTGGGGGTAGGGCTGCCTACCCTGTCCGACGAGCGCGAAGCCATCCGTGCTTATTTTGATGAAAAGAATGAATCCGGGCGCGCCTATGCCTATGTGTATCCCGGAATGAACCGGGTATTGCAGGCGGCTGGACGCGTCATCCGTACAGATGAGGACCGAGGGGTGGTGCTCCTCATTGACGACCGCTTGGGAGAGCCGGAGTACCGCACGCTGATCCCCGCCCATTGGCACGGGCTGCATTATGTCGGGGACGGCGAGGCGCTGACCCGCCTGCTCGGACGGTTCTGGGGGGAGAAAACATGAAAGGCTTCGGAGAGTTTTTCAAGCAGTCCTTTCGCGACCTGATTGCATACGTGCTGGGAATGCCGCGGGAGGGGGCGCCCGTCGGGCACTATCTGTTCGCGGTAGGGGTGATTCTGTTTGCTTTGGCGGGGCTTGTCCTGCTGTGCCAGCTGATCGCGGCGCACCATACCGTGCCGCTGCCGCCGGAAGAACGGGCAGATACCTGGGAAAGCGACGAAAATGATACGGAACCCCCCTCTGAAAAGGCGCAACAGGCGGGGGAAAGCCTAACGGACGAAAAAAATACCGAGGACTCCACCCACGGCGGAGCAGACTGACATATACAAAAAGACAAATCGGCGCAGACCGGACAGGCGGGACGGTCTGCGCTTTTCCGTGCGCGGCGGTTCCCGCCGCGCCGCATTCTTTTATTTGCTTACGGCAATGCCGTTTGCGCGGCAAGCACGCCGCCCGCGGCGGCAAGCCCGAAGTAGCGCGACCCATCGGAGGAATCCAAAGGTGCGCCGAGGGGGGCGGCAACGGCGCCCGGCGCGGAAACGCGCCAGATGCGGTCGGGCAGATTGAAGTACACCGCGCCGTCAAGAAACACCGCGG
Source organism: uncultured bacterium (assembly GCA_945920215.1). GTDB lineage: Bacteria > Bacillota > Clostridia > Oscillospirales > CAG-272 > UBA1740. Next base: position 51,545 of record CAMEJM010000007.1, on the reverse strand, counting down.
TGACGAAAGGGTCCCCTGCCGCCTCGGACGGAAAAGAAAAAACCGAGGTATCCTGACCGTCCGCGGCTCTGATACACCGCAGTTCCAGCCGCGTGGCGTAATAGATCAATCCCTCGCCGTTGACCGCCATGCACCCGCAGGCGTCGGACAGAGGGGTCCTTGCAAAGCGCGGGTCGCCGCAGGCGTGCGGCGCCGTCCACGGGGCGGCGTTCTGCCACTCCTCCCTCGCTTCCGCACGGCGTGCGCGGAGGGTGTCGTCGTCCAACAGAAAGTAGGTGTGGGGAACCCGGTTCAGATAGGGCAACTCGGTTTCATCCCACGTCAGGTCGACGTGGTACCAATTATCGCCTATCCGCACCTGATTCCACTCATGTTCCATTTCAAAGCACAGCACGGCTTCGCAATCCACCCCCACGGCGCGGCACAGGGCGCAGAACAGCAGGGTGTATGCCTGACAGACGCCCCGCCCCTCGGTGAGCAGGGTATAGGGGTCGTAGACCTCGTACGCATAGTCGTAGGCGAAGTGCGTGACCATATAGTCGTGCAGATAGGTCACCTTTTCAAGCGCGCTCCATGTTTCGGTGACGGGGGCGGTGATGTCCGCGATCCGCGCGGCAAAGTCCATATCCGCCCGGCGGCGCGCCTGACCGGTGAAGCGATACTGCGGGCGCATATACAGAACCCGCTCTCCGCAGGTGCGCAGGGAATAGGCGGAAGCGACAAAGTACAGCTCCGGCACCGAGGCGTACAGGCGTGAAAACGCCGCGCGCAGCTCTTCTTCGTTGATCCCGTATTGCGAGAGGTCAATGGTGTTCTCCTCTGCCGTAAGACCGCGCAGCAGGCGCGCTTCAAGCGTTTCCGCCCCCTGTTTATCTCTGTCGGGGAGGGGGGCGCTGTCTTCGGCTTCCGGCATGGCGATTTCAGCCTCCTGCGCGCCGGCGCGCAGGACGGGAGGCAACAGACAGACCCCGCGCACGGCAAGGACGGCATAGCACAGCAGGAGGCACACCGCCCATCTGAAACGGTGGTTCTCTTTGATCACGCGGTTTCCTCCTTTTTTACGATTTGGCTGATTGTTATAGTATATTCCGGAATTTTCTTTTTATAAGGGAAATACAAAAAGAAACAAGGAGGGCTTTTTTCCGTCTCCGTCCTGTTTGTTTCCTTTCCCTTTGCAAAGCGGCGCGCGCGGAAGCGCAAGACGGGGAGCGGGACAAAGCGGACAACAGGAAAAGGGGCGTCCGCAATGGTGTTCCCGTTAGGGAAATTCTACAAGAATAAGAAAAAAGAAAAGCTCACGATACCCTGCATTGCAAGGAAGTGAGCTTTTTGAGTTATATCGTTTACTTTGTAAACGGTTATATTGTTTGCTGTCGCAAACAGAGATATTTTCACCTGCGGTGAAAGAGATATTTCGGCTTTCAGCCGAAGTGATATTATATTTGCCTTCACTTTCCCGATAGGGAAAATATCACTTTGCTTTCAGCAAACTATCGCGCCGAAGGCATATCGCTTGCCGCAAGGCAAATATAGTTGTGGCGTAGCGATCAATCCCTTTCGCTACGCCACTTACGCTGCGCCCCTTTTGAGAGCAAAATGCAAAGCATATTTCTGTTGGAAAGGCAATGACGGCAGGCGGGCGATTTGCCCGCGGCTTCCTGCGGGAAGCGTTACTGCGCGGCTTCTCCCTCGCGCCATGCGAAATCGGCGGCGAGAATGCGTACCCCGCTGTCGGAGACGGTCAGAATCCCGCCGGAGGCGTGCCCGACCCGCGGCTCTTCGTTCGCCGACCGGTAGACCCGGCAATCGCCCTCGCGCAGGGCGGTGACAAACGGAATATGCCCCGCTAACACGGAAAGAGACCCCTCCGTGCCGCGCGCGCTGACCATATAGGCATCTCCGTCGTAGACAAGTCCGTCGGGGGCGGCGATTTCCAGATGAAAGGTATTCATGAAAGACCTCCGTTATCCGCGGGCGGCTTTGGCGCGTTCTTCCACTTCGTCGATCGTACCCGCGAAGAGGAACGCCGACTCGGGCAGGTCGTCATGCTTGCCCTCAATGATCTCGCGGAAGCCGCGAATGGTCTCCTTGAGAGGCACGTACTTGCCTTGATAGCCGGAATACTGTTCCGCCACCGTAAAGGGCTGAGACAGGAAACGCTGCACCTTGCGGGCGCGCGAGACGGTCAGCTTATCCTCCTCGGAAAGCTCGTCGATACCCATGATGGCGATGATGTCCTGCAGCTCACGGTAGCGTTGCAGAATACGCTGTACCTCGCGCGCCACATTGTAGTGCTCCTCTCCGACCACGTCCGGCGAAAGGATACGGGAGGTGGATTCGAGCGGGTCGACGGCGGGGTAAATGCCCTGCGACGCAATGGAACGGGAAAGGACAGTTGTGGCGTCCAGATGTGCGAAGGTGGTAGCGGGCGCGGGGTCGGTCAGGTCGTCCGCCGGGACGTAGACCGCTTGCACCGAGGTGATGGAACCGCGGGTGGTGGAGGTGATACGCTCCTGCAGGGCGCCCATTTCGGTCGCCAGCGTCGGCTGATACCCGACGGCGGAGGGCATCCGTCCGAGCAAAGCGGACACCTCGGAACCTGCCTGCGTGAAACGGAAGATGTTATCGATGAAGAGCAGCACGTCCTGCCCCTCTTTGTCACGGAAGTATTCCGCCATGGTCAGACCCGAAAGCGCCACGCGCATACGCGCCCCGGGCGGCTCGTTCATCTGTCCGTAGACAAGGGCGGTTTTATTCAGCACCCCGCTTTCGCGCATTTCGTTATAGAGGTCGTTGCCCTCGCGGGTGCGTTCCCCGACGCCCGTAAAAACGGAAATGCCGCCGTGCTCTTTGGCGATGTTGTTGATCAGCTCCATAATCAGCACGGTTTTCCCGACGCCCGCGCCGCCGAACAGACCGATCTTGCCGCCCTTGGCGTACGGGCAGATCAGGTCGACGACTTTGATTCCCGTTTCCAGTATCTCGGCGGTCGTGCGCTGCTCCTCAAAGGGAGGCGGCTGACGGTGGATTTCCATGCGGGGGGCGCCGACAGGCGCAGGTTTTTCGTCCACGGGTTCTCCGAGGACGTTGAAAATCCTGCCGAGGGTATCCTTGCCCACAGGCACGCTGATGGCATGACCGGTGTCGTATGCCGGGGTGCCGCGCACCAGTCCGTCGGTGGAGGACATGGCGATACAGCGCACGGTGTTGTCGCCGATATGCTGCTCCACCTCCGCCACCAGCTTCTTGCCGTGGTTGTTGAGCTCTACGGCGTTCAGAAGAGCGGGGAGGTTGTCTTGCTCGAATCGGATGTCAATGACGGGGCCGATGACCTGCGTCACATGACCGGTATGCTTTTCGCTCATGGGAAAAGCTCCTTTCGCTGTTGTTGAAAATGAAGAATCAGGCTTGTTCCGCCCCTGCGACGATCTCGGTGATCTCCTGCGTGATCGCACCTTGGCGCGCGCGGTTGTAGCTCAGGGAGAGCCTGTCTATCATATCCGAGGCGTTTTTGGTCGCGCTGTCCATGGCGTTGCGGCGGGAGGCAAGCTCAGACGCGTAGGATTGGCAAATCGCCCCCCACAGAATCCCGGTGATATACTGCGGGATCACGGCGTTCAGCACGGCTTCCGGGCCGGGCTCATACTCGGTGAGTGCGGCGCGGCGCCCCGCGCCGTCCGGCGGGGCGATGGGGAGCAGGGTCGTGCTTTTCGCCGTTTGGGTCAAAACAGAAATATAGTCTGTGTAAAGGAGGCGCACCTCGTCCGCTTTGCCTGCGGCGAAGAGATCGCGCACCAGCTCTCCGATGTGAACGCAGTCGGTCATGGAGAGTTTTTCAAGCAGGGGGTATTCCGCAACCGCTTCAAAGCCGTGGTGGGAAAAGTATTCGCAAGCCCGCCGCCCGAGGGGCAGAACAAGGGTGCTTGCTTTGTCCGCGCCCGCGGTGAGACGGAAGACGTTGGCGTTATAGCCGCCCGCAAGACCGCGGTCGCCCGCCAGCACGATCAGGAGCGTCCGCTTGACCGGGCGGGGCGTCAGGAACGGGGAGGAGCCGCGTCCTGCCGCCAAATCGCGGAACGCATCACTCACGGCGTTAAAGAAAAAACGGCTTTTTTCCATGCGCTCCGTGGCGCGTTGGAGCTTGGAGGCGGCGACCAGCTGCATGGCGTGGGTGATGTGCTTGGTGGATTCTACACTCTTGATGCGGGCGCGGATGGCTTTTGCATTGCCGCTCATACGTGGACCTCACTCAAAAAGGCTTGGTTGTAGGAGGTCAGCGCCTCGCCCAGCGCCGCGGCGTCCTCGTCTGTGAGCGCCCCGGTGTCGCGGATACGGAACAGAAGCTCCGGCACATGAGAGTCCAGGTATTCTCCCAAGCCGCTTTCCCATGTCCGTACCTGCTCCACGGGAATGTCGGCGAGCAGATCATGCACGGCGGCATAGATCACCGCTACCTGATACTCCATCTTCACGGGGGCGGTTTTGTCTTGCTTGAGGATTTCCACAATCCGCTCGCCCTGCGCCAGACGCGCCTTGGTATCGGCGTCCAGGTCAGAGCCGAACTGAGCGAACGCCTGCAATTCACGGTACTGGGAATAGAGAAGCTTGAGGGAGCCTGCCACCTTTTTCATTGCCTTGGTCTGCGCGTTACCGCCGACACGGGAGACGGAAATACCGGGGTTGACGGCAGGCATGATTCCCGCGTGAAACAGCTCGCTCTCCAAATAAATCTGTCCGTCGGTGATGGAAATGACGTTCGTCGGAATATATGCGGAGACGTCGCCCGCCTGCGTTTCAATGATCGGCAGGGCGGTGATGGAACCCCCGCCGTACTTGGCGTCTACCCGTGCGGCGCGCTCCAAAAGGCGGGAATGGAGATAGAACACGTCGCCGGGATAGGCTTCTCTGCCCGGCGGACGGCGAATCAGAAGGGACAGGGCGCGGTAAGCGACGGCGTGCTTGGAGAGATCGTCATACACGATCAGCACATCCTTGCCTTGCTGCATGAAATGCTCGGCGATGGCGCAGCCCGCATAAGGGGCGATATACTGGAGTGCCGCGGTCTCGGAGGCGGCGGCGCTGACCACAACGGTGTAATCCATGGCGCCGCCGGCGGTCAGGGTCTCCACAAGCTGCGCAACGGTGGATTCCTTCTGTCCGATCGCAACGTACACGCAAAGCACGCCGGTATCGCGCTGGTTGAGAATGGTGTCTACCGCGATGGCGGTTTTGCCCGTCTGGCGGTCGCCGATAATCAGCTCGCGCTGACCGCGGCCGATCGGCACCATGGAGTCAATCGCTTTGATGCCCGTTTGCAGAGGAACGCTGACGCTCTTGCGCTTGATGATGCCGGGCGCCTCGCTCTCAATGGGGCGGGTGGTTTCGTATTTGACAGGTCCGCGGCCGTCGATGGGTTCGCCCAAGGCGTTGACAACGCGCCCCAGCAGATTCTTGCCGACGGGGACGCTGACCACCTGACCGGTACGGCGGACGACGGAGCCTTCCTTGATGGTATTCTGATTGGAAAGCAGAACGGCGGATACTGCGTTTTCTTCCAGGTTGAGCGCCATACCGTAGGCGTCGCCCTCAAAGGCAAGCAGCTCGTTTGCCATACAGTTATCAAGCCCGAAGATACGCGCAATGCCGTCGCCGACCAGCACGACCGTGCCGACCTCTGCCTGTTCGGTTTTGACAGAGTAATTGCGGATCTCTTCCTTGATGATTCTGCTGATTTCTTCGGGACGGAGATTCATGGGAAGTTCCTTTCTTTTTCTTTTAAGAAGGATTGTCAGAGTACGGTTTCGGAAAGACGCGCACGCACACCGTCAAGCCGCGCGCGGATGCTGTTGTCAAGCAGCTCGCCCTCCACGGTGACGCGCACGCCGCCGATGAGCGCGGGGTTGACCCGCTCTATCAGTTCAATGGTCTTTCCGTATCTGTGCGAGAGCTGTGCGGTCAGAGCCTTTTTCTGCTTGTCGGTGAGCGGCACGGCGCTTTCCGCCACTGCCACCGCCACGCCGCGGGAGCGGCGCCAAAGGGTGACGTATTCGTCAAGACAGGCGGGAATGCTCTGCGCGTAACCGCGTTCGGTCAGCAGGAGCAGAAAGTGAAGCAAATGCGGGTGCACGGCGCCGAACGCGCGCGTCACACACGCCTGCTTTTCCGCAAGGGTCAGGGAAGGGGAGCTCAGCAGGCGCGTCAGATCCCGGTTTTCCGCGAACAGCGCCGCCGTGCAGGCTACCTGCTCGCGCAGCTCGTCCGAGATACCGTCTTCTTCAGAGAGCGCGAACAGCGCGCCCGCGTATTCCTGCGCCAGCTCACTCATGGTCTTCACCTACTTCGCTGATGAAATCGTCGATGAGCTTTTTGTGGTCCTGCTCCTTGATTTCACGCCCCACCACCTTTTCGGCGATGGTCAGGGAAATGCCGGAGAGTTCCTCTTTCATTTCGTTGACAGCCTTTTTCTTTTCCTGCGCGATGTCTTCATCCGCCCGCTTCAGCATTTCCTGCGCGCGGGTCTCGGCGGCACGGATGATTTCATCGCCCGTGCGGTTGGCGCTCTGCGCGGCGCGGCGCATGACCTCCGCGGCGTCCTCCTGTGCGTGGGAGAGCTGCGCGGCATAGGTCTCGCGATCCTGCTCGGCTTTCTCTTTGGCTTCCTGTGCTTCGCGCAGCATACCGTCCACCTTTTCCCGGCGGGCGGAAACCACCTTTGTGACAGGCTTGAAGAGCAGTTTTTTCAGAATCAGATACAGAATCAGCAGGTTGGCAAGCGATACAATAATACTCCAGATGTTAATGTAAATAACGTCCAGATACTCCGCCGCGAGGGCGAAGAACAAAGGTCCTTTCACTGCCGGAGCCTCCTTTTAACAGACTTTTGCCGGGGGTTACTCAGCCGAGAAAGGATTTCCAGACGTTGAGCAGAGTCTTGGGGGCGACGAACATCAGCAGAATCGCGATGACGAGCGCGTACAGACCCGTGGTTTCCGCTACGGCGCAACCCATGAGCATGGTGGTGGTGACGGAGCCTTTCTGCTCGGGCTGGCGGGCAATCGCCTCGCACGCTTTACCGACGGCGTAACCTTCGCCGATACCGGGGCCGATACCCGCGATCATGGCGACGCCTGCGCCCAGCGCGCAGCAACCGAGAATGATGGCAATTGCGATTTCCATTTGTGTTTCCTCCGAAAAATAGGTGTTGATTTATTTGCAAATTGGATAAACGAATGAATATAAGAGACAGGGAATACGGGGCTTGTCCCCGTTATTGCTTCGCGGCGGCTTCTTCGCTTTTCTTCGCTTCTTTCGCCGCTTTCTTTGCCGCGCGTTTTTCACGGCGCTTTTCCACCGCTTCCTCCGGGTAACCGCCGGAGATGAACAGCATGGTCAGCATGGCGAAGATATACGCCTGCAAAACCGAACTGAACACGTCGAAGTAAAGGGAGAGCACCGCCGGCAGCCCGACGCGCAGAAAAGGAATATTGGCGATGTAGAAATTGTGCGTCAGCGACAGAAGCAGATTGGAGAGCTTTGCAAGCACCGTGGCAATCAGTGTGGAGATGACCGCGCCCGACAGAATGTTGCCGTAATGACGGAAGGTCATGGAGACGGGGGTGGCAATTTCCGAAATCACGTTGAACGGATAGAAAATCGGAATGGGGTCTCCGAAGCTCTTGAGATAATTGCCGAGCCCGCCGCGAAGCTTGTAATGGGTGATCAGAATGAAGACAAGCACCGCCCAGCCCGCGACAATGTTGATATCCGAGGTCGGGGAATAAAGACCGAACAGCGACGACATGCTGGACAGCGCGGACAGCGCGAGAATCGCCGTGACAAACGGGGCGAAGCCGATGAAACGGGCGCCCATGTTCTCTCCGACAAAGTCCGTGACCTTTTCGACAATGAACTCGGCGACAAGCTGCCGCTTGGAGTCGGGCACCTCTTTGATGCCGTGCGTCAGGTACAGGCACAGCCCGATGACCGCGATCACCACTGCGGCGCTGACCACGGTGGACTCGCTGATATAGAGGGGCTGGAGCGGCATGGGAACGGTGAGGTAAATCTGAGGACCCGCGATGGTAATGCCTTCGGACGCGGGGGTAAACAGGATTTTCAGGAGGATACAGCCGACAAACGGCAGGATCATCATGGCTATCAGAAGCCCGTCCACTACCCGTGCGCGTACACGGGAACGATCAGTCATTTTGCTTTTTCACCTCCTCGTTTCCGATCGGCGCCACTGCGGCGCCCTCCGCCGCTATTTCTTCGGTGGAATCCGCGGCGGTCTGATCGGAGGGAAGAGTCTCTCCTGCTGCGGCGGTCGTGCCTTCCGCCGTGCCGTCAAAGCGGTCTCGCCGGATGATGCGGATCAGGTAAATTGAAATCTGAGGGAACGCAACGGTGATGATGGTGGAGACAATGTTGAACACATTCCGGAACACAAACGCGACCACCAGCACGGCAATGACCATCAGAGAACGCAGGGATTGGCTGTACCGTACCCGTTTCCGGGCAAATTCCTCGTTGCCGGAGGAGACGGCGTTCTGAATGCCGAGCGACATCAGGAAAAAATTGAGCACCACGGTTACGCCCATCAGCAGATTGCCGAGCAAAAAGGAATAGTGCCAAGAAAGCGTAGGCGCAATCAGTACCACAATCAGATAAATGAGCTGCATCAGGACGCTGAGAAACAGAACCCCGAGGGCGACCCACGCGGTGGCTTCTTTGACGGATCGATCGATTTTCAACGGTTGCTGTCCTCCTGTTCGGTGTCATGCGGCGTATCGGAGGTTTTGTTCTCCCGCCGCGCGCGGAGAAGTATGCCGCGGGCAAAGTGATAAAAACTGCATCCGGCGGTCAGAACTCCTGCCAGCACGGAAACAATAATGACCCAGACGCCCGTCTGATATTTTTCCTGAATCCACACGCCGAGCAGCGTGCAGAGCAGAATGGGGAAAATCAGAGTGATGCCGAGCTGCCCTACCATGGCAAGCCCGGAGAGGATCTCAAACCGGGACTGTTTTTTCATGGATATTCCTTTCGGCACCGCGGCGTTGCCCGCACGGGGCGGCGCCTGACTGCATACAGATGTATATTACTTTATTTTTTACAATTATATCCCCACGCGCGGGTAAAATCAATGGGAGAGTGTGAACAATTTCCCATTTTATGAAATTTTGTGAAATGTAAAGAGAAGATTATGCAAGAAATGAGAACATATTGTTCATTTTTGTTATACATAGCGCCTGAAAACGGGAACTTCCCCCGCGGTTGTGAATAATAAGATACCGTTGTCTTGCAAAACGTAACTGTCGCCGCGCTTTTCCGAGGGGCGCAGGCGGGGGTGTTTCGGGCGCAATGCCCGCGCGTGCCTGCCGGTAAAATGGGCAAGGGGCATCCGCAAGCCGTCGCAGAGGCGGAAAACCTCGCCCCGCAGGCATTCGGCGGTGTGTATGCCGCAGCGCAGCAGGGTTCTGCGCCGCACGGAGAGGTATCCTCCCGAAACGCTCCCCTCCAGCTTCAGCGCCAGACAAAGGCGGCGGAAGGTGAAGCGCTTGCGCGGATCCTCGGAACGCTCGTACGCCGCCGCACGGGCGGGCAGGAGAACCTCGCGGCAATAGAGCTCATAGGCGTCGGCAAGCGCCGCGTAGTACGCTTCTGTCGCCGGAGGCATTTCGGTCAGAGCCACGGGGTGAATCGTCAACTCCACCAATGGGAGCCCTCCGCTTTCAAACAGCCGCACGGTCGGGCGGTCAAAACGCCAAGTGTAGTCCATCTTCTTCTCCTCCGCTTTTTCGGTCGCAACCAGTATATGCGCGCGGCGGCGGAAAACGAACCCCGGAGAAGTTTTCAAAAGTAATTCTTACGTGCTCGAAGAGAGCAGGACAAAAAAAGAAAACGGCGCGGTACCGTCAGCTGCGGCGCCGCGCCGTATGAAATACGATATACGAGGAAGCGAGACGGCGCTCAGCGCGCCGCGGAGCGGGGCAGAGAGGCAAGGTAGCGCAGAAGGATGTTCGCGCTTTGATCCGCCGCGCCTTTGACGAACGTCGGAAAATCCGTCGCGGCGCCGCCGTCGGCGGCGTCGGACATGACGCGCAGGATCCCGCACGGGACCTTTGCCGCATGGCAGGCGTGGGCGATTGCCGCGCCTTCCATTTCGCACGCGTCTGCGCCGAAAAGAGAGCGGATCCGTTCTTTCTCCGCGTGAGAGGCAACGAAGCGATCTCCGGAGGCGATTTTTCCGAATACCGCATAGAGCCCTTCGGCTTTTGCGGCTTCCAGAAGAGCGGCGCCGACAGCGGGGTCGGCGGGGAGGACGGTCAGGTTTTCTCCCGCGACGGTGAGCAGTCCTGCGGGGTCGCCGAGGGGGGTGGTGTCCATGTCATATTCCGCAAGGGAGGAGGCGACCACCGCGTCTCCCTGCTTCAGGGCGGGGGAAAGCGCTCCCGCGACCCCGGTATTGATGATGGGAGAGGCGGCGTAGCGCAAGATCATCGTCTGGGCGCACAGGGCGGCGTTGACCTTGCCCACGCCTGCGCGGGCAACCACCGTTTCCTGCCCGGCAAGAAAGCCGCGGTAAAAGGTGACGCCGCATACGGTTTCCTCCGTGCGGCTTTCCATCTGTCCGAGCAGACGTGAGACTTCGGATTCCATGGCGCCGATGATTCCTGTCATAGTGTTACTCCTTGGTGGGATAATTGAAGTCTGCACCGCGTGCGCGCAGAGCGGCAAGGTAGGCGCGGCATTCCTCTTTGGCGGCGTCCAGCGACAGATTGCGGTAATTCCCGCATTCCTTCCGGGAGGCGCCGTACATCACGGTTTCACGCGTGACGGCGTCCAGCACTTCGCACAGCACTTCGTACACCTCGGCGGGAGAAACGGTATCCCGCACCAACAGGTAAAAACCGGTCTGACAGCCCATGGGTCCGAAGTAAATCACGCTGTCCGCAATGCGGCTGTTGCGCAACAGGGTTGCCGCCATATGCTCCACCGAGTGCATGGCGAGGTCGCTCATATACTCCCCCGCGTTGGGGCGGCGGGTGCGCAGATCATAGGTGATCACATCTCCGTCGACGCGGGAGATATACATTCCCGGAACCACGAGGTCGTGGTCGACCGTGAAACTGGTGATGCGCTTCATGCTTTTTCTCCGATTTCCGCCTCATAGAGCTTTCTGCCCATGAGCACGCCCATGACCGACGCCATCATCAGTCCGCGCGTCCAGCCGCTCGAATCGCCGAGACAGTGGAGCCCCGGGACGTTGGTATTCAGGTCGGCGTCCATCTTTACGCGGTTGGAATAGAATTTCAGTTCGGGAGAATAGAGCAGGGTTTCATAGGAGGCAAAGCCGGGGACTACCTGGTCGACCGCCTGAATGAAATTGATGATATTTGTCATGGCGCGGTAGGGCATCGCTGCCGTGATGTCGCCTGCCACGGCGTCGGGCAGGGTGGGGCGGAGGTTAGACTGCGAAAGCTCCTTGGGCCAGGTACGCTTGCCGTCCAGAATATCGCCGAAGCGCTGCACCAGAATGTGCCCCGCGCCCAGCATATTGGTCAGCTCCCCGACCTTTTGCGCATAGGCAATCGGCTGATTGAAGGGGGAGGAGAAGTTGTGGGAGCAGAGAATGGACACGTTGGTGTTATCGCTCTTGAGGTCCTTGTAGGAGTGACCGTTGACGACCGCCAGATCGTTGTCGTAATTCTCCTGGCTGACGAAGCCGCCGGGGTTCTGGCAGAAGGTACGCACCTTGTTCTTGAAGGGGCGGGGATAACCGATCAGCTTGGATTCATAGAGGGTTTTATTGACCTCCTCCATGACCTCGTTGCGCACTTCCACGCGCACGCCGATATCAACCGTGCCGGGCTGGTGGGCGACATCGTATTCCGCACAGATTTTTTCAAGCCAGTCGGCGCCGCGGCGTCCGGTGGCGATGATGGTGGCTTTCGCCTCGATTTCGCGTCTGTCACTTCCCTTTGTCACGACCACGCCGCGGCATATGCCGCCGCCGAGCAGCAGGTCGGAGCATTCGTAACCGAACATCATATCCACGCCGTTGTTTTGCAGATAATGCTCAATGGCGAGGTAAATCTGCTGCGCCTTTTCGGTGCCGAGGTGGCGGATCGGGCAGTCGACCAGTTTCAGTCCTGCCTGAATGGCGCGCTTGCGGATGTCCTTGACGCGCTCGGGGTCGGAAACCCCCTCAACGTGCTCGTCCGCGCCGAATTCAAGGTAGATTTTGTCGGCATAGTCGATTAGCTCTTCCGCGAGAGACTCGCCGATCAGGCTCGGCAGGTCGCCGCCCACCTCCGGAGAGAGGGACAGTTTGCCGTCCGAGAATGCGCCCGCTCCGGAAAAGCCGGTGGTAATATGGCAGTAGGGTTTGCAGTTGACGCACTGCTTGGTTTTGACCTTGGGGCAGCGGCGGTTTTCAATCGCCTGTCCCTTTTCGACAATCAGAATGCTCTGGTGAGACCCCCGTCTCAAGAGCTCAATGGCGGTGAAAATACCTGCGGGGCCCGCCCCGACAATCACCACATCGTATTTCATTTCGGTAACTCCTTTTTGCGTGCGGGATTTCCCGCACGGCGTCCTTTTTCGGGTCTGCACCGGCAGACCATACATATTGATTATAGCACGGCGCCGCTTTCTTTTCAATACCGCCGGCTCCCGCACGGCTTTTCAAAAGTAAATTTTTATTGGTGTTTTTGGTATTCGTTTTCGGCAAGAAAGAAAACAGCCCCGAAACCGCTTTCGGGGCTGTCGGCTTTCTCGGCGGAGAGAAGCGTCTTGTATCGCGCTTTTGCAACCGACTTTCGGGGAATTACTCCCACTCGACGGTTGCGGGGGGCTTGCCGGTGACGTCGTAGAGAATCATATCGACGTCGGGCAGCGCCGCTTCAATGCGGCGGACGATATGGGAGAGGGCGTCCGCGGGGAAGTCCACGCCGGGGACGGCGGACTGCGCGGTCATGAAGTCGTTGGTGACGACGGCGCGGACGGCGATGGAGAATTTCCCCTTATCCGAGACCGGGAGCAGTACCGCGAAGCACTGCGCGATACGGCATTTGCCGCCGGGGGTCATGGGGCGGAGGATCTCATCGGTGACGATGCTGTCCGCTTCACGGAGCAGATCGGCTTCCTCGTGGCAGACGCGGCTGCGCACGCTTTTCAGCTCTCCTCCCACCTCGTCGCGGTTCAGCAGGTATGCCGTGCGGTTGATGAAATTCAGGTTGTTGGGAATGGACTTGGCAAGTTCAAACAACTCGTCCCAATTCGTGTTCAGCCCATGGCCTGCAAGAATGGCGAGGGAGCGGTAGGAGCGGTGGTCGCCCTGCACGCCGACCGACTGCACGGGGGCGACGGTGGCGGTATAGGCGCCGGGGAGGGTCTTCATATAGCCCTGCAAAAGCGCTTCCTTTTCCGGGTCTGCGGTCTTATCGGCGTCGGTGCAGAGGATTCTCACGCCCAGACCGGGGCCGGGGAACGGCTGGCGAGAGGCGATGGCTTCGTCAAGACCGAGCATACGCGCCACCTGCCGTACCTCGTCCTTGTGCCAGTCCCAGTTGGTTTCAATGACGTGCCCCTTGTCGCGCAGGGCGCGGATGATACCGACGTCGTTGTGATGGGTCTTGATTTTCTTCGCGTAGCCGCTGACATCGGGGTTGCCCGACTCGATCAAGTCGGGGCGCAGGGTGCCCTGTCCGAGGAACGCGTGGTCAAAATCCAAATTGAGTTTCTTCGCGGCTTCCTCGGTTACCACGAAGAACATATGCCCGATGATGGCGCGCTTCTTCTCCGGCTCGCAGGTCTCGCACAGGGGGGCGTACTGCTCTCCGTCGATGACAAGGGGGGTATTGAAAAAGGCGTCCTCGGCGTTGATACGCTGCATCTGCGTGAGTCCCAGTTCCGCCAGATTCGCACAGATGAGGTCGGACTCGTTTTTGCGCATCATGCCGTGGTCGATATGAATGCCGTAAACCTGTTCCGGCTTCAGGGCGCGCACCAGGAGCGCGGCGGTCACGGCAGAGTCCACGCCGCCGCTGACCAGCACGACAACCTTGCCGTCGCCGACCTTTTCACGGATGGCGCGGATGGAGGTTTCAATGCGGTCCTCCAGCGCATACACTTCTTTTAGCCCGCAGATCCCGCGGACAAAGTTGGTCAGGATTTCCACGCCGTGCACGGTGGGGTCCACCTCGGGGTGGAACTGTACCCCGGCGATTTTCTTTTCGGCATTCCACACGCCCGCGCAGACCGTGCCGGTGCTGGCGACCTGGCGGAAGCCGGCGGGCAGGACGCTGACCGCGTCCCCGTGGCTCATCAGCACCTTTTCACGCTTGGACAGCCCTTTGAACAAGGGACAGGTGGGGTCGACGTCGATTTCTATCTGACCGTATTCGGTTTTGACCTCGGGGGCGACGGTGCCGCCGAAGTGATCCACCAGCATCTGCATTCCATAGCAGATACCGAGAATCGGAATGCCCAAATCGAATATTCTGCCGTCGTATGCGGGCGCGCCGCTTTCCCACACGCTGGCGGGGCCGCCCGAAAGAATGATGGCATTATAGGGCGCCAGCTTCTCGGCGGCGACCCCCATGGGAAGAATATCGGTATAGACGCCTGCTTCACGGATCTTACGGTCAATGACCTTGGTATACTGTCCGCCGCAGTCGACAATCGCGAGTTTTTCCATTCTTTTCAACCTCTGATGAGTTCATTTGTTCATTGCCTTTTCATTATACATATTTCCCGCCGCGCGCGCAAGAGAAAAACACGATTTTGTCATCACGCATGCGGATTCCGCCGCAAACACGGCGCCGCCGGATCGGAAATATGCACATCTGTGCCCCTCCCCGCATAGACTGAAATGAATCAGACAGGAGGGCAGATTATGTTGGTAACCAAAACTTATCTGAGAGAGCGTGCGGTCGCCTATGCACGGAAGTGGGCGCTGAGCCGCAATCCGCTATTCATCGACTACACGGGTCAGGGCGGCAACTGCACCAATTTTGTATCCCAAGCCATGTATGCCGGAGGGTGTACCATGAATTTTACCCCGATTTTCGGCTGGTACTATCTGTCGGAGAACGAGAGAACCGCCTCCTGGACGGGGGTGGAGTTTCTATACGATTTTCTGATAAAGAACACGGGTCCGGGGCCGTTCGCGCATCAGGTGCCGCTTCAGGAGGCAGAGGTGGGCGACGTCATACAGTTGTACCGGGAGGGAAAAGGCTGGTATCACTCGCTGCTTCTTGTGGGGTACACCGAGGACGGGACCCCGCTTGTGGCGGCGCAGTCCGATGACGCGCTCGACAGGCGCTTGGATACCTATACATACGACAAGGACCGTTTCCTGCATATCGACGGGGTGCGCCAAAAAGTACCGGACACGGAAGATTGCTTCGAATCCTTGATGGAGGGGGTCGCCATCATTCCGAACGACTGACCGCAGCGCCATGCGCGGAAGGAGGCGAAAAAGCGCAAAAAACAGGGGATTGCGCTGCTGTTCGCATCGTGCGAAATCGTGCTTGCTTGGACGGAGCGGAGGCGTAAAAAATGGGGACGCGGCGTGAAAAAGGTCGCAATTTGCGCGGGCTGTCCGATTGTCGAAAAAGCACGAAATACGCCGCCGCAAATGCGGTTCCCGTAAACTCCCCCCGCAAAGACAGGGGAAATGCCCCGAGAGAAAGCGCGTGCGGCACCGTCGCATTTTGTCGGAGGAGAGGAAAGCGCGCGAAAGAAAGCGAAACGGCACAATCGGGGGCGTATCGAGCCGAAGTCTGCCGCAGCAGGGCGGAGAAGCGCGGGCTGAGGGGAAAAACGGCGGAAGAAGTCAGCATGCCGGGAAAAAGGGCGGGCGAAGGAAAACCGAGCTGATTTTTGCCGCCGCAGAGAGAAAGAGGCGGGGAAATGCCGCCGCCATTCCCCGCCGCAAGGCGTGCGGAAAACAGGAATATGCCGATTTCCCGACACGGAGGCGGCGGGCAAAAGAAAAGCCGCGGCAATTCTGCCGCGGCTTCCAAGCATATGCAAGGCCATCAAAATGCAAACAATGATTTACATAATCTGCTCATAAAGAGACAAAAGCTCTTCTTCTATTTCGTTTTTGCGCGCTTCGATTTCGGCGGCGCGGACATAATCCGCCGCCGCGGCGCCGAACAGCTCCTCGTCGAGCTTTGTCAGTTCGGCTTCCAATTCCGCGGCTTTTGCTTTGGCGCGTTCCTTGCGCTTTTCGGCGTTGCGGCGTTCGGCATTCTCCCGCTTCTGCTCCTCGAAGCGGCGCTTCTCGTCCGAGGGGGCGTTCTGCGGGGTAGGGGTGTTTGCCGTGCGGGCGCGGCGCAGGTTCATATACGCCTCATAGGCGTCGTCATAGCTTTCGAGAGGGTAGTCGAACAGTCCGCCTGCCGCCGCAGCGTCAAGTTCAATGATACGGGTTGCCAGGCGGGAAATGAAATAGCGGTCATGGGAGACGGCGATGATGGTGCCGCCAAACGCGGCAAGCGCTGTTTCCAGCGCCTCGCGGGAGCCGATGTCCAGATGGTTAGTCGGCTCGTCAAGAACAAGGAGATTGACCTTTTGCAGGACAAGTTTGGCAAGGGAAAGCCGTGCGCGCTCTCCGCCCGACAGCGCGCTGACGAGCTTATCCACGTCCTCCGCGCCGAACAGAAACAGAGCGAGCGTGGAGCGGATTTCGGTATTGCCGAGGTCGGGGTGCGCCGCCCGCAGTTCTTCCAGCACCGTGTTGGTAGGGCAGAGCCTACGGTTTTCCTGGTCGTAATAACCGATTTTGATATTGTAGCCAAGTTCCAGCACGCCGCGCGTGGGTTTGATTTCCCCGGTGATAAGCTTCATCAGAGTGGATTTCCCGCAGCCGTTGGCACCGAGGAACAGCACGCATTCCCCGCGGCGGACAAGGAAATTCAGGTCCTGAATCAAAGGCTTGTCGGTATAGGAAAACGAGAGGTTGCGCGCCTTCAGCACGTTGTTGGCGCTTTGCTCCTCCGTGGCAAAGCGGAGCCGTATCTGACGGGGCGGCGGTGCCGCCGCCTCCACCCGATCCATGCGGGCGAGCTGTTTTTCCTTGGAGCGGATGGTGACAAAGTTATGCGCCTGCCCGCACCGGCGCTGGAAATCGATATTGGCGCGGATACGGGCGATTTCTTTTTGCTGCTCGCGATAGCGATGCTCAAGCGAGGACGCCTCGGCGTCCTCCATCTCCCGCGCGCGGGAATAGGGGGCGGGATAGAGCCTGCCACCGCCGAGGGCAATGTGCAGGGTCTTGGTGGTGACGCGGTCCAGAAAATAGCGGTCATGCGAGATGACGCACAGGGTTTTGCGGTAGGCGGAGAGGTATTCCTCAAGCCACGTCAGAGCATCGATGTCCAGATGGTTTGTCGGCTCGTCGAGCAGAAGAATATCCGGCTCCCGCGCCAGCAGCCGCGCCAAAGAAAGTCGGGTATGCTGCCCGCCGGACAGGCAGGAGACGGCTTGATTCTGCACCTCTTCGGGGAAGCCCATACGCGTGAGCATGGCGCGGCAGCGGGAGCGGTATTCCAACCCTCCGAGCCGGGCATACTTCTCATGCAGGGCGGCAAGGAACGAGGAAAGAGCCTCCGCTTCCGCGGGGGCGGCTTTGGAAAGAGCGTCTTCGGCTTTGGAAAGCTCGCGCTCGATTTCCTCCAGTTCGGGGAACGCGCCGCACAGATATTCAAACAGGGTCACGGAGCCGAGAGAAGAGAGATCGGTGTTCTGCGAGAGCATGCCCACCCGTTTTCCGCGCGCGATAAACACGGCGCCCTCTGTCGGAGTATATTCCCCGGTCAGGCAGCGGAACAGGGAGGTCTTTCCCGCACCGTTCACGCCGATGATTCCCACGCGGTCTCCCTCATTGACTGCAAAAGAGAGGTTGTGCAAAACCTCTCTCTTGCCGAATGAAAGACCCAGATCGGATACGCTGAAAGCAATCATGATAAAGCAGAATTATTCCTTATAATACAGGCGGCAGTGACAGTAACCGTGGAAGGACGGGTCTTCAAGCTGCTCCCGGAATTCACGGCAGATACAACGGTTCTCTTCGGTTTTTTCGACGCGGCAGGGGCAAAAGCCCTCTTTGGCTTCCAGACCGCGCATGATACGGCGCACCGCTTCGGCGTCCGGATTCAGGCGCACGCTCACAGCAGCGCCTCCGTTTCTGCTTTCAGCTCCGCAAGGGTGCGGTAGCCGACCAGAGTCTTGATTAACTGACCGCCGCGGAAATACATCAGGGTGGGAATGGACTGCACGGCATAGCGCGCGGCAATGCCGGAGGCCTCATCCACATCGAGGCGGCAGACCTTCAAAGCGGGATATTCCTCTGCCAGCGCGGCAACGTGGGGCGCAATCATGGCGCAGGGGCCGCACCAGACGGCGTAAAAATCCACAAGGACAAGCGAGGGGCAGGCAAGCACCTCGGAATCAAAGTTTTTATCGGTAAGAGTCAGTTCCATGGGGTCTCCTTTCTTTGGGAGGTTTCGGGGCGTTTTCAACCCGGTGTTTTTATTATAAAATTTTTGTATGGGAAAGTCAAGGGAGGCAGACGGGCGCAAATTTGCCCGAAACTCCCGTACCGCCCTTGAAAACGGAGGAATAGTATGTTAAAATGTAGGCGCTATACAGTTAGAGACGCCGTGCGCGGCGTCAAAGGAGATAGATTCGTCATGAAAAAAACAAAAATCGTATGCACGTTGGGTCCTGCCAGTACCAATGAAGCGGTCATGGAACAGATGCTGCGCGCGGGGATGAACGTCGCACGCCTGAACTTCTCGCACGGCACGCACGAGGAGCATGAAAAGACCATCGCCATGTTCCGCCGTGTACGCGATCTTCTGAAAATGCCGGCTGCCGTGATGCTGGACACCAAGGGTCCGGAAATCCGCCTCGGCACCTTCAAGGACCCGAACGGAATCGTCCTGAAGAACGGGCAAACCTTTACTCTGACCACCGAGGAAACGGAAGGGGATGAGCAGCGCGTTTGGGTCAGCTATGCAGACCTGCCGCGGGAGCTGACCGAGGGCAACCGTATTCTGATCGACGACGGGCGCGTGGTGCTGACGGTACAGAAGACCAATGAGACAGAAGTGATTTGCCGCGTAGAAACGGGCGGCAAGGTGACCAACCGCAAGGGGATCAATCTCCCTTACATTCACCTGAATATGCCGTTCATGTCGGAGCGCGACGAGAAGGATCTGCTGTTCGGCATTGAGCATGACGTGGACTTTGTGGCAGCCTCCTTTGTGCGCCGCGCCGAGGACGTCATCACCATGCGGAAATTCCTGGATTATTACGGCGGGCATAAAATCCGTATCATTGCCAAGATTGAGAACAATGAGGGCGTGGAAAACTTCGAGGAGATCCTGAAATACGCCGACGGTATCATGGTGGCGCGCGGCGATATGGGCGTGGAGATCGAGTTTGAGCGCCTGCCCGGTATTCAGAAGCGCTTTATTCGCGCCTGCTACCGTTCCGGCAAGATGGTTATCACCGCCACGCAGATGCTGGAATCCATGATTCATTCCGCTACCCCGACCAGAGCCGAAATCAGCGACGTGGCGAACGCCGTGTTCGACGGCACCTCCGCGGTGATGCTATCCGGGGAGACGGCGATGGGCGACGACCCCGCGCACGTGGTCAGCGTGATGAGCAAGATCGTGGAACAGGCGGAGCAGGACGCGCTGGAACAGAACGCGTTCGGCAATATCTATTACGACCATGATTTGAACGATACGACCGGCGCGGTCTGCGACGCCGCCTGCACCCTCTCGCGCGACCTGCACGCGAAAGCCATTGTGGCGGTCACCGAATCGGGTCTTTCCGCGCGCCGCGTATCCAAGTTCCGTCCCAAGGAGCCGATTGTGGCGGCAACTCCCGACCGCAAGACTTTCCATCAGCTCGCGCTGTCGTGGGGCGTGATTCCGGTGCTTGCCCTGCACCAGAGCAATGCCGACAACCTGTACCGCCATGCCATCGATTGCGCCAAGAACGCGGACGTGGTCACGTGCGGGGATAAAGTGGTCATCACCGCCGGCGCACCTCTCGGGCAGACGGGAACCACCAACGTTCTGAAGGTGGTCACGGTGGACTGATTCGGGAGCGGCAAGAATGATGAAAAGTCAGCAACGGCGCTTGTCTGTTGCCGCAAGAGAATCATATCCCTGTATACAGGAAAAATACGATTGATGAAAGCACACCATGCTTCTGCTTTGTACGGAAGAATGGTGTGCTGTGTTTTTATGCTTTCGCCGGAGAGAATCCCAGACGGGTACGCCGGTTGGCATTTTTCTATTGTCGGGCGTGGACGACGACTTGTGCGCGGTGTGAGGGAAAATATTTCTCGGGAAATGCGGCGGGGGCGAAAAAAGACGTTTCCGATTTCCTGGGGCATCCCCGGCAGCACGAAAAAAGCCGCGGCAGCCTAAGCTGCCGCGGCAGGGTATTTCGCGTGTGGCAAGGCGGGAAACCGCCGCGCCACTTGAAAGAGACTTATTCGATGGATTCCAGCGTAAAGGTGTAGACGTTGGAGGCGCCATCGACAATGGAGACCAAGGTCTTTCCGCTTTCAATGGTTGCTTCAAATGCCGCCACGTTTTCCACGATATCATACAGACCGTTGACAAACAACTTGATTTCCTCGGTGGAATTCAGGTAGTTATAGACGGTGCAGGTGATGGTGCCGTCCGCGTTCTGCTTGGTAATCACGATCAGTGCGGTATTGGATTGGGTAATCAGGGCGTCGCTGCCTGTGAACTTGCTGCTCTTCCCGTCATCGGTGATGATATAGGCGCCGATGTCCCCGTTGACCGCGTAAGCTATGCCGCCTTCCGTGTTGACCGTGATGTCATTGTCCATTGCGATCACCAGGTTGTTGCCCGCAATGAGTGCAAGCGCGTCATCGGTCGCCAGACCCTTGAACACGGTGTAAGGACCGCTTTCAAGCACCACACCGCTCTTGCCGATAATTCTCGGAGTACCGTCGGCGGTAATCACCATGTTGTAGCTTTCGCTTCTGTAAATTGCCTGACCGATGGATTCGTTGATGTAGGAGATGTGCGCGCTTTGGGTATCAGCCGCTACGGTGTTTGCCTTGATGGCGTCAAGCGCGGTCTTTTCCATGTCAAACATCATGGAGTCGGCAAGCAGGGTCTCCAGATTGAAATATACATTGGTGTTCTGCGCCAGATAGTACTTCACGGTTGCCGCAAATTTGTTCTGCGTGGTTTCGGGCGCCATATCGTAGAGCAGGAGCATCGCACGCAGGGAGGCAACGAAGGTATCAAGAGAATCCTGGTCCGTGATAAACGGAGAACCGTTCCACAGAACGCTGTCGATGCAGGTGTAGAACCATGCGAACATATCGTTGATGAAAGTGGGATCGCTCGGAATAAGCGCGGTGCCCTTTGCGGCTGCCAGCAGGCTCATATAGCTGGCGGTTTCGGAACCGGGCTGATTGGTACCGAGCGTGAGCTTCTCTTCGGAGAACAGGGAGGTGAACTGACGGAAGCCGTCAACCGCCTCGCGCTTGTTGCCCATCGCAAGATTGGCACTTGCGTAAACCCATGCGGAGAGCAACGCCTCTTCACCCTCGCCGACGGAGGACGGGAAGAAGTACAGAGCGGGCAGCAGCCAAGCCTTGGCGTGCGCCGGTTCGATATAGTCGCCGATGAGGTTCACGACTCCGACCAGGTTAGGCATCGCATAGCGCGCGTTGAGGTCGGCGCTGGCGGTATCGATCAGATCATAGCCGACGGGGGTCATGAAGTTCAGCACGGATACCATCTTGTTCAGAAGCTCTTCCTGATGGAAGTAAGTGCTGGTCTTGCAGTTCCAGCTCATGGCAAGTCCCATCAGACGGTTGTAAACTTCGGCATAACCCTCGCCTGTGGTGATGTCCAGGTCGGACCACGGCGTTGTGGTAGTGCTTACCGTGAGGTCATTGAGGGCATCCACGACGCTTGCAACCTGCGCGTCGGTCATGTCCGCCTTGGTAGTCAGTTCCCCGTAGTTCTCAAGCACTTTGACCAGCTCTGCGTCGCCGAAGTTGGGGCTGACATTGTAGGAGGTCTTGCGGTTGGTCAGGAACATATCGGAGAGGTAGATGAAGTTGGTCGTCTTGTTCTGAGACAGCGTCGCTTCGGAGCCGTACAGGGTACTTGCGGTAATCTGCACTTTGCCGATGGTGTCGACCGAGCCGATGGTGTTGAAATCGCTGTATGCAAAGGAGAACTTCTTCCAGCCGGAGAAATTCAGCGGAATGCTGATACGGCGGGTATCGTTGTCCGTTTTGCCGAACAGGATCAGATAAATGTTATCGCCTGCGGGATTCGCTTCCGTGACGGTAGTGTTCGCGCAATAGAGCCAGAACTCAACCGTATTGTAGTCGCTCGCTCCGTAGCCGGACAGAGGAGCGTAGAAAGAGATGCAGCCGTTGTATATACCGTCGCCTGCCTCGTAAGAAGACTCAGTGCCGTTCCAGTTGCTGACGGTCAAGGTGTCGTTGTAGTCCAACCACTGGAATGCGTACTGACCGCCTGCGGTCAGCTCGCTGTCGTTGCGTTTGAAATAATAACTACTCTTGTCAGGCGTCTCATATTTGAAAGTCATATCCTCTGTGCTTTCGGCAGTGAGCATACTCATGTCAAGCAACTTGAAGGAGTCTTCGATCATTTTGTCATAGCCGGGAATGGCGGGAAGCTGCGCGGGCTTCTCGGTCACGGCAGTCGAGTACACATAAGGAGTCGGGTAATCGACGTATTTCTGGAACTTCGCATACAGGGTGATGGAACCGGTATAGTCCTTTCCGTCAATGGCGGTGACCAAATCGGAATCCGGGCAGGCAGCCGTCTTGTACCAGCCCTTGAACTTATACCCCTGCAGGGTTGCCGTGCCCAGCGTCAGACCCACGGAGCTGGTCGAATAGCGCTCCGGGTTGTCGCTGCCGACCGTCATTTCTGTGCCGACGGGAGCGGTGGTGGGCAGACCGAGGGCGTATGTAATGGTTTCGGTCTTATTGATCGTCAGGGTAGAGGTGACGGTCGCTTCCTTGTACCCCTCCGCCGAGAAGATCAAACGAAGCTCGTACACGCCGACGTCTTTGACGCCGTCGGAGCCGTCGGCAACCTTTACGCCGTCCTTCCAGATCTCATAACGGACTTCAACGCGGTTGTTGAGATTGGTTTTTCCGGTGTAGTAGGTTTTTCCCTCAATTTTGTGGAAGTCGCCGTCATAGTCAAAGACAACGTCCTTGAGTTTGATCTCGCTGATGTCAATATCATCGAGAACAGTGGTTCCACCATTGTTATTGTTGCCGCCGTTACCGTCGGGCGTAGGGGCGGGGGTATCTTCTCCGCACGCGGCAAGACAAACAACCAATGTGCAGACAAGCAGCAGAGCTGCAAGCACTTTCCAAAGGTGTTTCATAAAAATCCTCCTGAGTGATGAATGATTTACACATATCTATTGAGATAGACTTTTGTATAGATAGATTATACAAGACAAGCAAGGGACCGTCAAGCGCAAATCCGCACACATTTTCCTGACGGGTTTGTGTATCAGTGACAAAAAAAGGCCCGCGCAGGCGACCGTACCCGTATTGCAGGGCGCGTTCACCGCGGCGGGCGGTAACAACCGGAAAATCACCCCGGGAAAACAGCAGTGCGGAATCAGGTTTCCCGGCACAGCTCCCCGGAGGAGAGCAGAATGGGGACATAGCGGTCTCCTGCCACCACCAGATGATCAAGGAGCTGAATGCCCACCGTTTCAAAGGCGCTTTTCAGATTGACCGTCGTGGTGATGTCGCATTGAGAGGGAACCGTACTGCCGCCGGGGTGATTGTGCGCAAGCGCGACGAACGAGGCGCCGCAGAAGAGCGCCGTTTCCACCAGGGCGCGGGTGTTGAGATTGGCGGAGTTCACGGAGCCGCGCGCCACGCGGCGGCAGTCGATTAGGGTATAGTCTTCTCGGAGCAGCATCATGTACACGGTTTCTACCGAGATACCGCAGAAGCGTCTCGAAAAATAATCGCCGAGCTTTTCCACGGTGTCAAAACGAGTGTCTGCGGGAATTTCCGAAAGCATGGCGCGCCCATAGGCGGGCAGAAGCATCCGCAAAAGAGAGGAGGCGTGCCGGCTGACGCCGCATGCGCCGAGCGACCGGTCGCTTGCAAGCAAAACGTCGGAGATACCGCCGAATGTATCGAGGAGTTTCGCGGCGAGTTCCCTCGCCCCTGTCGGCTCGGTATAGGAAAGCAGCGCGGTCAGCAGTTCTTGGTCTGTCAGAGCCGCCATGTCTTTGCCGCGCAGATTTTCTCGGAGATCCACCAGCTCGTGATAGGCTTTCATCGCGGCTCCTCCTTGTTGGCAATCATGGCGCAGGGATGGCTGTTGCCTGCTGCCGCGCCCGCGGTCAGCGCCGAGGTGCAGATCCCCGCCGCGGCAATGAAATGATCCAACAGTTTGATGCCCACGAGGGAAAGCGAACGGGCAAGATAGCGGGAGGCTTCTGCTTCGTAGGGGTCGGGGCGGGCGATCCTGTTTGCGTGGGTGGAGACCAGCATCGCCATGGAGGCACGGGCGAGCAGAGCCGGTTCGGCTACCGATTTGGCGCGGAACGCGGCAGACGCATAATAGCCGCGGAACACAAGACGGGTGGAGAGAACACGGTAATGATTATCAAATAAAACCAAATAGGTTTCGTCTCCCGCAGCGTTCTCTGCCGTTTTGAGAGCCAACTGCCGCAGGGCGGCGCGGGAATCGTAGCACTCCCCCGAAATGCAGGCGCCGGCGGCGCGCCGTCCCGCTTCCGCGAACAGCTTCAGGAACAGCGCGGCGTGTTCTCCGCACAGTGGCACTCCGGTCACCTGCCCGTCGGACAGATGCAGGGCACCCCAAAGGGTACCGCCGCGGTCAATCAGTTCATGCGCGGTGGGATTGGTGTCGCGGTAGGGAATCGCATAGAAGAGCAGGGTCTCCAGAACCTCGTGGTCGGCAAAGTTTTCAAAGCCGTCACGCTCGAATTTTTCTTTCATGCGTTGTCTGTGCCCGGTGTGCATCGCCATATCGCGACACCT
This sequence comes from uncultured bacterium, assembly GCA_945920215.1. Taxonomy (GTDB): domain Bacteria; phylum Bacillota; class Clostridia; order Oscillospirales; family CAG-272; genus UBA1740. The sequence continues at coordinate 26,437 of CAMEJM010000007.1, read as the reverse complement.
CCTTTCCTGTCAATAGAGTTATTATACAAAAAAACGACTGAAAAATCAATCGTCAAACACGCCGCACCCGACGGCTTCCGGCGGGGAGAGAAAACACAAAAACCGCGCACTCTGCGGCACGCGGCAAAATCACAAAGAGGTTTTTACGCCGCGGCTTTATTTGCGGCGGCGGAACAGGACAAGAGAGCCGAGGCACATGAGCAGGGCAAGCACCTGACGGAAGCTGATTTTGTATTCCCCTTTGAAAGCATATGCGAACGCAGGGTCGGAATCATGCGGATTGGAATACACCTCTCCGGCGACGTCATAACGGCGGCGGACGGCGGGATTAAAGCTGCGCAGCACGGCGAAGATCTTTTTCGGGAATTGTTTCACGGCGATTACCTCCGAAGCGGGGCGGCGCCCCGTGTTTTTGATATTGTGGTCAAATGACGGCATTGTTTTACAAGTATATTTTTGTCCTTGTTTTCGCAAAATATCATTGAAAAGAAACAACGGCGGCGGTTGCCGTTCCGCGTTTCTTGCGCGGCAGGTCTGATACGAAAAAGAAAAGGAGAGAGAACGATATGCGGGAGCCGGGAAATAAACTGAAACTGATTGCGCTGTCGTTCCTTGTGACCGCCTTGGCGCTGCTGCTTCTCTTTCCCGCGCCCGGGGCGGGCAGCACGGCGCAGGGGGGGTCTCATATCGGGCATCCGGGGCAGCGCGAGAGCCGGGAGCATATTCATCATACCGCCGTGCCGAAAGAGGACGTGCTGATGTATCTGGTACACTGCGCCCAAGACTTCGCCGGGCGCGTCCCGCCGAGCCTCCGTTTGTAAGGGTTATGCCTGCTCTGCCGTCTTTGCGTGGCGTACGGTCAGGCGCAGGGCGTTGATGGAAAAGCCCTTGGCGGAGAAGTTGTCCTCATATTCGGTGCGGATATTTCCTTCGTTATAGGGCGAATGATGTAGGTCGTAGGTGACGAGGTCGGGGGTCAGGCCGAGCGCGGAGAGTTCCTCCAAGGTGAAGTCAAACAGCGGACGGTTGTCGGTTTTGAAGTGGAGCTGACCGCCGTCGCGCAGCAGCTTCAGATACGTTTCAATCAAGGCGCGGTGCGTGAGGCGGCGCTTTGCGTGTCTTGCTTTCGGCCACGGGTCGCTGAAATTCAGATAGATGGCGTCAAGGCTTTCCGGGGCAAACCAAGCGGGCAGATCGTGCGCGTCTCCGATGAAGAAGCGGAGGTTGTCCTGCGTGCGCTCCTCCTGCCTTGCCTCCGCGGTTTCGACGGCGATGACCATGACGTCGGGTACCTTTTCCATGGCGATGAAATTGACGTCGGGGTATGCCGCCGCCATGCCGCAGGCAAAGCCGCCCTTGCCGCACCCGATCTCAAGACGCATCTCGCCCCCCCGCCCGAATACAGGTTCGGGGGAGGAGATGGGGGCTTCCGGTTTTTCCAAAAGATATTTTGCCTGCGCGGCAAGCCGTTCGGCGCCGTGCTTTTTTCTGCGCATCCGCATATTCTGTCATCCTGCTTCTGTTTTGGACAATTGTAGCATATGCGGTCGGATTTGTCAATTTATCAGCCCCAACTGCTCTGCGATACGCCGGCGCAAGTCGTCCGGGACGGGAGAGAGAGGCAGCCGCAACTCTCCGGTGCAGAGCCCCATCATTTCCAAAGCGCATTTGAGCGGGGCGGGATTGGTTTCCGCAAACAAAAGACGGATGAGCGGCAGGAAGGTCAGTTGCAGTTTTGCCGCCTCTTCTGTTTTCCCCGCGCGCCACAGGCGCCAGATCTCCACCGTCTCGGACGGCAGGATGTTAGACAGTACCGATACAATGCCGCTCCCGCCGAGAGAGAGCGTGGGGACGAACTGGGAATCGTTGCCGGAGTACAGCTTCATGCTGCCGCCCAGCTCCGCCATGAAATCCGCGATTTTGTCAAGCGAATCCCCCGCTTCCTTGAGCCCGCGGATATTGGGGTGGCGTGCGATTTCGGCGATGTGCGCAACGGTCAGGTTGACCCCCGTGCGGGAGGGAACGTTATAGAGGATCACCGGCAGTTCGGTGGAATCGGCAATGGTTTTGAAGTGCGCGGTGATACCGGCGCGCGTGCCGCGGTTATAGTACGGGGTGACCGCCAGCAGCGCGTCCGCGCCGTGCGCCGCGGCAAAGCGGGCGTAAGAGACGGAGCGGGAAGTGGAGGGGGAACCCACCCCGACGATGTAATCCACCCTGCCGTCGATCAGTTCTCCGGCGCGGGCGACCAGTTGGAGCCGCTCCCCGTCCGTCAGGGTTGCCGCCTCCCCGGTGGTACCGCAGATACAGACGGCGCTCACGCCTCCTTCTATCTGCGTATCAATCATTTCGCGCAGGGCGTCCCAGTCTATGGTACCGTCGCGGAACGGGGTGGCAAGCGCAGTGCAGACCCCGTCGAATAGAGTGTTTTTTGTATGATTCATGTCTTGCCTCGTCTTGCATTTCTGTACGGGATATTGTATACTGGTACCATTATATGAGGGAAAGCCCAAAAGGTATTTTACATGGACGAAGAAAAAAATATTGTCAACGAACGTGTGGCGACGCCTCTTGTCACGCATGACTTTTTTTATGACCTGCCGGAGGAACTGATTGCCCAAACCCCGGCGGAAAAGCGCGATCAAAGCCGACTCATGGTTCTGCACCGCGACAGCGGGCGAATCGAGCATCGGATCTTCCACGACGTTGTGGAATATCTGCGCCCGGAGGATATGCTGGTGGTGAACTCCTCCAAGGTCATTCCCGCCCGTTTGCTCGGCGTGAGTGAAAAGAACGGCGCGCCGATGGAACTGCTGCTCCTGAAAATGCTGCCGAGCGGCGAGTGGGAGACGCTGGTGCGACCCGGGAAACGCGCCAAGGAGGGCGCCCGTTTTGTGTTCGGGGAGGTATTGCGCGCGGAGGTGACCGCGGTACTTCCGGACGGCAACCGCACGGTACGCTTTACCTACGATACGAATGCGTACCGCAACATTTACGAGGTGCTGAACGCAGTGGGGAATATGCCTCTGCCGCCGTACATCAAGACCCGTTTGGAGGACAAAAACCGTTACCAGACGGTCTATGCCAAGGAGGAAGGCTCCGCCGCCGCGCCCACCGCGGGGCTGCATTTCACACAGGAGCTGCTTGCGGAGCTGCGGCAAAAGGGCGTGGGGTACGGTGAGGTGACTCTCCACGTGGGGCTGGGCACTTTCCGTCCTGTCAAGGTGGAGCGGATCGAGGACCATCTGATGCACGCAGAGCATTTCTGCATCACGCCGGAAGTGGCTGACGAAATCAACCGCCGCCGCGCCGCGGGCGGCAGAATTGTGTCGGTCGGTACCACGACCTGTCGGGTGCTGGAATCCGTTTCCGATGAAAACGGAGTGGTGCGTCCCATGAGCGGAAATACGCAGATTTTCATTTATCCGGGGTATCGCTTCAAGGCAATCGACGCTTTGATTACCAATTTCCATCTGCCGGAATCCACGCTTCTGATGTTGGTTTCGGCGCTCGCGGGGAAAGATTTTATCATGCGCGCTTACAAAGAAGCGGTGGATGAGAGGTATCGCTTCTTCAGTTTCGGCGACGCCATGCTCATCGAATAATTTCGCGCAATACGGCGTTGCTCCTCGCCTACTCCCTCGTCGTAGGAATGTACGCCGTCGGGAGGGCGTCTGCGGTGCGCCTTGTCTTGCGCGAAATTCTTTCGATGAGCACCGGGATAAGCCGGAGCGGAGGTGCAGGGTGCAATAGGCGTTGCTCCTCGCCTACTCCCTCGTCGTAGGAATGTACGCCGTCGGGAGGGCGTCTGCGGTGCGCCTTGTCTTGCGCGAAATTCTTTCGATGAGCACCGGGATAAGCCGGAGCGGAGGTGCAGGGTGCAATAGGCGTTGCTCCTCGCCTACTCCCTCGTCGTAGGAATGTACGCCGTCGGGAGGGCGTCTGCGGTGCGCCTTGTCTTGCGCGAAATTCTTTCGATGAGCACCGGGATAAGCCGGAGCGGAGGGGTTATTTACGGCGCAACTGCTGATAACAGATTTGCGGTATGGGTGTTTTCTTTTTCAAGTGTTGTACTTGACAGTATCATTCACCCCGATATAAAAACACCCGCGGGGCTTTCCGCAGGTGTTTTTGCTTTTGTAAGGCGTCTTACAGAGGAAATGGAAATATATCCATTCTTTTCGAAATTATTTCGAGAGGAACCAGATCAGCACGTACAGTACGATCGCGAGCGGCATACTCCAGACGACGACGGCGCCGGTACCGATCAGCAGGTCGATTGCCTTATCCTTGGTCATGGTTTGGAAGAAGTGCTTGGTGTTCTGAGGCAGATAACGGAAGAAACGGTAGAAACCGATACCGAAATTCTTCCAAAAGGTGACGAAGTTGCGCGGGAAGCAGCGGAAGAAGTGCCCGACTTTCACAAAGAAAGCAACGAACTTCATGCCGAAAGCAACAAACTTGTCGCGGATTTTCAAAAGCAGGTCTTTCATGTCGCACCCTTTCCAAAGAGAGAGAGGACGGTCAGCCGCTATGCGGTCGCCGTTTTGTAATATCTATTGTAACGCAATTCGGGTCGTGTGTCAAGGGGCGTGGCGCGGCGGATTTTGCAGTTGCGGAACAAAACAGGATCTTACGGCTCCGCACTGACGGATTTTTCATCGGCGAGGCGATATGCAAGCAAATGAAACTCCGCCGTGACCGAGAGCCGTTCGCACGCTTCCAGTCTTGCGCGACCCGCGGCGGGGGTGCGGTAGCAATACGGGGTCATGGAGAACAGCGCCCGGACGCTTTCCCGGTCGGTCAGCGTAAACGGTGCGATGATTTTTTGCGAGGAGAGCAGTGCAAAACCCGGCAGGCGGAAATCCCGGACTTGGTTTTCATAGGGCGTATCATACAGAAGCTCTTTCAATTCCCACAGGTGGCGCGCGGCGGGAATTGCCATGAGCAGCACGCCGTCGGGCTTCAGTACCCGCCGGTATTCCGCGTCCGCGAGCGGGGCGAACAGGTTCAGCACCATATCCGCACAGCCGTCCCGCAGCGGCATATCGTACACGCCCGCGGCAAAGAGGGTCAGCGCCCCCTCCCGAACGGATTGCCGTGCGCCCGCAGCGCGCAGCGCCTCCCGTGAAATATCCAGCCCGATTCCGCGCGCGTGCTTTTCCGAGAGGGCGTTCATCACGCCGTCGGTGTAATAGCATTCTCCGCACCCGGCGTCAATCAGGGTGCCTTCCGCGGGGAAAAGGGCTTCGGCAAGCCGGCACAACGCGTCCCGCAGGGGGGCATAGTAGCCGCCGTTCAGAAAATCGCGGCGGGCGCGGATCATGTCCGCGTTGTCGCCGTGCTGTCCTGCCGCGCGCCCGGTGAGCAGGTTGGTGTATCCCTGCCGCGCCCGGTCAAAGTTGTGACCCGCTTGGCAGCGGTATCCGCCCTCTGTGCGCACCAAGACGGCACGGCACACGGGGCAAAGCAATATCGGTTCCGTCATGGCGGTCTCGCTTTCTTCTTTGAATGCACCGATTATAGACCTTTGTGCGGCGGGTGTCAAGAAAAGTGTGGAAACCTCCGCGCAAATGTGGTAAAATACATATCGGAAATCTTTTTTCGATATTTCGGAAATACCAAATCGCGGCGCGAGCCGCGCGGGGGAGTCATATGCAACTGGGAAAACTGTTGGGGGTCGATTACGGCGACAAGCGCACCGGGCTTGCCATTTCGGACGCGTCGGGACTGCTGGCGGGCGGGATCGGATATATCAGCGAGTCGGGGATGCGCCACACCGCCGAGCGGGTGGCGCGCGAGGCAAAGGAACGGGGCGCGACGGGGATCGTCATCGGGCTCCCGCGCAACATGGACGGCAGCGAGGGGTTCCGTGCCGAGGCGGTCAAAGCGTTCGGGGAGCTGCTGCGCGAATATACCGACCTGCCGCTGCACTTTTTTGACGAGCGCCTTTCCACCATGCAGGCGCATAAAATGCTTTCTCTGACCGGCACGCACGGTCAGAAGCGCAAGGAGCGGGTGGATACCCTTTCGGCGCAGATCATTTTGCAGGATTTCATGGACAGGGAGCGGAACAGAGGCTGAGCGGAAGCAGACTTGATTTGCCGCGCTGTAAGGGCGGCTTCCCCTCCTGCACGGCGAAATCAAAGAGGACGGCGCGTTAGTGGCGTAGCGATAGGGATTTATCGCTACGCCACAGCTATATTTGCCTTACGGCAAGTGATATGCCTACGGCGTGATATTTTGCTTACGCAAAGTTTTATTTCTCTTTTTCAAAGAGAAGTTAAGGCAAATATAATACAACTTTTGCCTCCGGCAAAAATATAACTGTTTGCAACGTAAACAATATAACCGTTTACAAGGTAAACGATATAACTCAAAAAGCTCACACAAAATAATGGCGGTTCTCTGCTTTTGATAATCGACATTTTTAATTCATTTTTATATTTAATCAAATTTTGATTAAATTAGTTATTGACAAATTGAAAAACATATGATATAATACTACTAACAGAGAAAGGAGATTTATTATGGGATATACGAAATTCGGAGAATTCATGCGAATACAAAGAATAAAACACCACGAGGTTATGGGAGATACTGCTAAATTATTCGGTGTCAAACTCCCTTTTATCTCGACAGTTGAAAGTGGCAAGAGAAATGTGCCTGAAGAATGGATTCCTGTGTTGATTGAACACTATAATTTATCACCCATCGAACAAGCAGAATTGATTGACGCAGTTGAACATTCTAAGACGCAGATGAAAATCAATTTGACAACCGCGAACAACACCCAAAGAAGATTGGCGGTTCAGTTTCAGCGTTCTTTTGAGAATCTTGATGAAGCCACAGCAGCAGCCATCATCAAACTTCTCGGCGGGGAGGATAGTTAATGGATTACGAAACCAAAGCCACCAACCGAAGAGAGTTACGGCTGTACGCCTTACTGTTCCGTTCCATTTGCGGGTTCACTCCTGATGAATGTATTGACCCGATTGTTCTTCTCGATAGACTCCCTGATTTGAAAGGTTTTGAAGATGTGCGATACGAAATCGTATACGGAAACGAACTTCCCCAAAATGTTCCTGCTCAATGTATACTAACCGATGATGGCTATTTGATTCAAATCAAAGATACCGTATACATCGGTGCGCATGAGAAGAAAACTGGCGGACATCGAATGCATATCATACACGAGATCATGCACGTGTTTGCGGACAAACTCGGATTCAAGCCGATTTTCTCGAGGCAACTGACAAAAGATATTCCCGTATATCGAAGTCTCGAATGGGTTGTTATGGCACTTGCCGGAGAAGTAATGATGCCATATGATGCGACGAAAGGAATGACAGTCGAACAACTTAAGGACACATATGGAGTATCAGATGCTGCAGCCAAAAAGAGATTAACATACTAAAATAGCACTTTGAAAGGAGTGATGCCTTATGATTTTACGCAATATCAAGGGTTGCGCCAACAACGCTTGATGAATCTCACACAATCAATATAGACAGGATATGCTAAAGCACACCACTTAACCGAAACGAGTGTTTTAGCCTACCCTTTCTTAACTATTGACTAACAGCAAAATCACATTGCCTCGTTACGAGGAGAAAGGTTAAAACACACATGTCAAAAACTATCATCGATGACGGCTTTAATGCCGAACTTGTTTCCAACGCTTTCTTTGACGGTCTCTTGGAAATTCCTATTATCGAGAAACCCAAAGAAATCATTATTCCATCTGGACTCATTCCCTTCACACAAATGAAAAGAAGCGAAACTAAGTCAGAGGCTGTTCATTTTTATGAGCACGACAAGAGGTTCTCTGATGTACTTACCTGTACAAAAGAATTGCTTCCAGAGCTTTCGAGCTTCTCTGCGGTCATTTCTCCAGACTGCTCTCTGTATCGCGATATGCCGTTGTGCTTGCAAATAGCAAACACCTACATGAACCGTGCAGTAGGACATTATCTGCAATCCCGAGGATTGTATGTTATCCCGAATATCCGTTGGGGAGATGAACGTAGTTTTACAACAGTTGAGTTGCCTGAAAAATTCGCATTTCTTGGCGCACCGAAAAACAGTATTGTTTCTATTGGTACATACGGTTGTATTCAAAGCCGAGAAAACAAGAATTATTTCCGTAAAGGATTGTCTGCAATGCTTGATGAGCTCTCACCGGAAGTAGTGCTTGTATACGGAGGTATGCCCGAATGTATCTTTGGTGAATTTAAGAACAGAACACAATTTGTCAATTATCCCGACTGGACTTCAACAAAGAGAAGGAGGGCGGTATAATGGGCGCAGGTATGTCCGGAAATTATTCAAACACTAAAGGTGCAAACAATAACAGTTCTGCACCTATCAAAAACACTTCGGACTTGCAATACAGTCAGCAAAAAACGGAGGGATACCTGCTGAACCCCAATCATCCCGTTGGTGCTGCTAAAGCGAAGTTTATGAGAGATGTTTTGGGCTATACGCAAAGCGATTCCAAACTCTTTCATGAAAATGTGACCAAGTCAATCCTTGTAAAGACACCAACAAAAACCGAAACCACGCAATACGGAGTGAAACACACATATCACACTACATTGGTTGGTAAAAACGGACAAAGCGTATCGGCAAAAGTGGTCGTGGTTATCCAAAAGGATCACGGTCATGTCACATACAAGATTATTACGGTATATCCCGATTAAGGAGGTTTTTATGAAAGAATTAGATGTTGTGCGTTTGGTTCGAGAGTTCCAAGGCTTTCCTATGGGCACAGAAGGAACCATTGTCCACAAATACGACGATTCAATGTATGAAGTTGAGTTTTTCAACAAAGACGGAGACACACTCGATGTAGTTACCACTCCTAAAAACGTAATAGAACTCGCCAAATCATACAAATAACAAGAAAGCACCAAGAAACTACGCCAATAGCTTCCTGGTGCAGGGTGATATGCCAAAGCACACCACTTAACCGTATACTTATTATATCATATTTTTCAAAATTTGCAATAGATTTTCAATAATTATTGCAAAAACCTATTGACAAATATGTTAATTTGTGATATGCATATCATCTTATCGAAATGCCAGCACTTTTGTGCTGGCATTTTTTAAATCAGGGTGAATTATACTATCAAGTGCAACACTTGGAAAAAGAAAAAACGGTGAATTATACTATCAAGTGCAACACATGAAAAAAGAAAACACTCATACCGCAAACCTGTTATAATGTAGTTACCACACAAACAAGAAACAGGGGAAAAGCGATATGAGCTATATACATCTTACCATAGAAGAGCGTTGTTGTCTACGGGAATATTACAAAAAGGGATACAGTTACAGAGAAATAGCGAAAATGATAGGGCGGAGCGTGAGCACGGTGTCACGGGAACTGCGTCGGAACTGCACGCATATGTATGAGATACCGAGCTACTATCCCCATACAGCACAAAAGAAATAAATGCTACGGCGTTCATACTGTCACCGAGGAATGTATTGGAACGAAGAGACAATTCAATATATAAACGAGAAACTGAAAGCGACATGGTCGCCGGAACAGATCGCGTGTGCAGCCGCACCGGTAAAGGTACCTTCATGGAGAACCATCTACCGATGGATATACGAAAAGTATTTGGTGAACGGGAACCTGAAAGTCCTCCGAAGAAAAGGAAAGACACACGCGGGGAAAGAAACCAGAGGTAAATACAATCTCGGGAAGTCCATACGGAAGAGAGACAAGAGCGTATACAGCCGAAAAGAAGCGGGGCATTGGGAAGCGGATACAGTGGTAAGCGGACAAGGAAAGAGCAAAGCTTGTTTTGCGACCTTGGCAGAACGAAAAACACGGTTTTACATAGCAGTGAAAATCCCGGACAGAAAAGCAGACACCATGGAAAACGCAATTGTGGAAATATTGTCTCGTTTTCCGAGCGAATTAGTAAAAACGATTACCTGTGATCGTGGCTCCGAGTTTGCGAACTGGGCAAACATAGAAAAACGATTGGGATGCGAAGTGTATTTTGCAGAGTGAATTGTCAAGTGAAGTGCAACACTTATTACTCCCGGTCACGTAACAGCGCGGCGATGTCGCCGCTTTGGATGGCGGGGAGATTCCCCCTGATCTTTTCTTCGTCCCAGTCCCACCAGCACAGGCGTTCCAGCTCTGCGACGGTTTTGTCGTCAAAGCGGCGGCGAATGGGTTTTGCAGGTACGCCGCCGACAATGGTATAGGGCGGCACATCCTTTGTCACGACGGCGCGCGCTCCGATCACGGCGCCGTCTCCGATCGTCACGCCGGCGAGAATCACCGCTTCGTATCCTATCCAGACGTCGTTGCCGATGACAATGTCTCCTTTGTTATCCCACGCCTGCGCGATGGCGGCGGTATCGGAGCTCAAGCCCCATTCTTCAAAAAAGATGGGGAAAGGGTAGGTGGAGAGACTTCCGAGGGCGTGGTTCGCACTGTTAAACAAGAACTTCGCGCCACAGGCGATGGAGCAGAATTTGCCTATCACCAGCTTTTCGGGATTGCACGCCGGGTAGTGGTAAAGAACATTGTTTCTCTGAAAATCACGGGGGTCGTTGACAAAATCGTCATACATGGTATGATCCCCTACCTCGATGGTGGGGTCGGTGACCACGTTTTTCAGATAAACCGTGCTGTGCCCCTGAGAGCGGGGATAGATTTTCCAATTCGGTATCATTCCGTTTTCCTCCTTGATATTGTGTGACAGAGTGGAATTGTCTGAAAAGGGGCGGCGCAACGCGCCGCCCCTTTGGGGTTTTGGGGGTTCCGCCGCGGAATCCCGTTGCTTTCCGATTGGCGTGTTTTCGGCTATTACAGCACGAACTTGGCAAAGGTTTTCTTGCCGCGTTTGACAAGAACTCCTTTTTGCAGCTCCTCCACGGTAAAGGTCTTGCGCAGATCTGTGACCTTTTCGCCGTCCACGGTCACGCCGCCTTGCTCCACGGCGCGGCGCCCCTCGGAGCGCGAGGGAACCATATTGCCCTTGACAAGCAGGGAGATCAGGTCGACGGTACCGTCGGTCAGGTCGGCGGCGGTCAGGGTAACAGCGGGGGCGTCGGACATATCGCCGCCGAACAGGGAGCGGGCGGCTGTGCGCGCGGCTTCCGCCGCTTCCTTGCCGTGCACCAGCGAAGTCAGCTCGTAGGCGAGGATATCCTTGGCTTCGTTGAGGCGGCTGCCCTCCCACGTCTCCATCTCATCGATTTGCTCCAAGGGCAGGAAGGTCAGCATACGGATGCACTTGAGCACGTCCTTGTCGTCGACGTTGCGCCAGTACTGATAAAAATCGTAGGGAGAAGTTTTTTCGGGGTCAAGCCAGACGGCGCCCGACTGGGTCTTTCCCATCTTCTTGCCCTCGGAGTTCAGCAGGAGGGTGATGGTCATGGCGTGCGCGTCCTTGCCCAGCTTGCGGCGGATCAGCTCGGTGCCGCCCAGCATATTCGACCACTGGTCGTCGCCGCCGAACTGCATATTGCAGCCGTAGCGCTTGTACAATTCCAAAAAGTCGTAGGACTGCATGATCATATAGTTGAATTCGAGAAAAGACAGCCCGTGCTCCATCCGCTGCTTATAGCATTCCGCGCGCAGCATATTGTTGACCGAGAAGCAGGCGCCCACATCGCGGAGCAGCTCCACATAGTTGAGCTTGAGCAGCCAGTCCGCGTTGTTGACCACAATCGCTTTCCCCTCGGAAAAATCGATGAAGCGGCTCATCTGGCGTTTGAAGCACTCCACGTTGTGCGCGATGGTTTCCTCGGTCATCATTTTGCGCATATCGGTTCTGCCGGAGGGGTCGCCTATCATGGCGGTGCCGCCGCCGATCAGGACAATGGGCTTATTGCCTGCCATCTGCAAACGCTTCATCAGGCACAGCGCCATGAAGTGCCCCACATGGAGGGAATCCGCCGTGGGGTCAAAGCCGATATAAAAGACCGCCTCGCCGCGGTTGATCATTTTTTTGATTTCTTCCTCGTTGGTTACCTGCGCGATCAGACCGCGGGCAACAAGCTCGTCGTAGAGAGTCATGGTTTCGTTCCTTTTCATGTGAATGCGCGCCTTGGGACAAGCCTCGGCGCGCGCAATTTACGCGATTATTATACAGATTTTGTATTTTGGTGTCAATAGGGCGTGAAAATCATCACACCACAGCCACGGGCGGCTCGGTAAACCGTATGACTTCGGCGCCGGACGCTTCCTCGACAAGACGGGCAAACAGGGCGGTCACGGCGATCTCGGTGTACCAGTGCCCGGCTTCCAGAACGGTCAAGCCCGCCTCGGCGGCGTCCTGCATTTTGTGGTATCCGACGCGCCCTGCCAGAAGCGCGTCCGCGCCGCCCGCTTTCGCGGCTTCTATCATATCGTCGCCCTCCCCGCCGCAGACGGCGAGGAAGCGAATGGGCGCTCCGGCGTCCGCCACCGTCACGGCAGGCGTTGCGAGTTTGTCCTTCACCTGCGCGGCAAGCTCCATGGCGGTCAGGTGCCGCGGCAGGACGCCGATTTTCAGAATGCCGTTCTCTCCCGCGCTTGCAACGTCGGCGAGTTCCATGGTATCGGCGAGCAGATCGCCGACGCCGCCCGGCGCCGCGTCCGCACGGGTGTGAAAGCACATGACCGAAATGCCGTGGGAGAGCAGGTTGAGCGCCTTGTCCGCCGCCGGCACCGTACGGGTCAGTGCGGGCAGGGGGTGAAAGAAGACGGGGTGGTGGGAAATGATCACATCCGCTTCCGCCTCGATCGCCGCCTGTACGGCGGCGGGGGTGACGTCCAAAGCGGTCAGCACGCGCCCGACCGGTTTTGCGGGGTTGGCGCACAGCATCAGTCCGTCCCTGTCCCAGTCGCAGCGCAGGCTGTCGGGGAAGGTCAGCGACAGGCGGTCATAAAGCTCCTTGACGGTCATACAGCGCCTCCATTTCTTTGAGTAGCGTTTCGTTTTCGCGGGCGTCGCCTCCGCCGGCGTGCTGCCCGATCACGCGGCGCCGCACCGTTTGAATCCGAGCGGCGAGATAGGCGGGAAAGAGCGGGTCGGACCGCCCCTCGTGCACTTCATAATATCCCAGCTCCGCTTCCGCCGGGGTCAGGAAATACGGCTCCCCCGTGTAATGCGCGCACAGGCAGGCGTAGAGCCGGCCCGCCGCCCGGCACAGGCTTTCCCGCTCCACGGCGAAGCCGTTGGCGGCAAGATACCGCCGCAGGTGCGCCGCACGGGTCATGGGTTGCAGGATCAGCCGGATCCGAGGGTCGCGCACAAAGGGCGCGGCGTCCAAAATCGCGGCAATCAGCTCTCCGCCCATGCCGCAGAGCGCAATGTCGGTCAGTCCCAGTGCTTCCAACCCCTGCAGGCCGTCGGTTTGCAGGAGCAGGACGCGGTCGGCAAGCCCCGCCGTTTCCACGGTTTTCCGGGCGCGGGACAGGGGACCCGCCGCAATATCGGCGCAGACGGCGCGCCGGATCTTTCCCTCCTGTAAGAGAAAAACAGGCAGGTAAGCGTGATCGGTGCCGATATCGGCAAAGTACGCCTCCTGCCTGACATACTCCGCCGCCGCGCGCAGGCGCGCATCGAGAGCGGTTTTCGGCATTTTATTTATCTGCCACTGCGGCGTTGATTTTTTCGAGCAGAGCGTCGAGGTCTGCGCCGTGTACGAGGCAGGCGTCCTCAATGCTTTCCCCGCGGGAATGGGGGCAGCCGAGGCAGTGCATCCCGATCTCAAAGAAGAACTCTGCGGTTTCGGGGGCGACGTCCAGCACGTCTCCGATAATCATATCTTTCGTGACAACCATATTTGTATGCGGAAATACTCCGCGCTCCTTTCTGTTTTAACACTATGATTATACCGATTATGATACCCGATGTCAAGGAAAAATAACGGCGTCACCCTTTACAACTCCGAAAAGATATGATAATATTAAATGAATAGCGCCGCCGTTTGACCCGCGCCGTGCGCGTCCATACTATCTGTGTAAGCATTTGGGAGGATACAACCTTGATTATCGCGCTCGAAGAAGCGAAAAGACAGCTGGCAACCCTGGAGGAGCCCGTGCGCCAACTGCGGGAATCGTTGCATATTGACGCCATGGCGGAGGAGGTCAAGGAGTTGGAAGCCAAGACCTACGCCCCCGATTTCTGGTCGGACCAGGAAAAATCGGGGAAAATCCTGCAGAAGCTCAAACAGCACAAAGACACTATCGAGGAATATGAAGCGCTGGTGCGCCGCTATGAGGACGCGGGCGTGCTGATCGAAATGTCGATCGAGGAAAACGACGAGAGCACGGTCGACGAAATACGCGCGGAGGTGGAATTCATCGCAAAAGAAGCCGAGCGTATGCGCCTTGAGACTCTGCTCACAGGAGAGTACGACTACAACAACGCCATTCTTTCGTTCCACCCCGGCGCCGGCGGCACCGAGGCGCAGGACTGGGCGTCCATGCTGTACCGTATGTACTGCCGCTGGGGCGAAGCGCACGGCTACAACGTCAAACTCATCGACTGGCTGGACGGAGACGAAGCAGGCCTCAAATCCGCCACGATTATGATCGAAGGGCCGTGGGCATACGGTTACCTCAAGAGCGAAAACGGCGTGCATCGGCTGGTACGCATCTCGCCGTTCGACGCCTCCGGCAGACGGCAGACCTCGTTTGCATCGGTGGAGGTGATGCCGGAATTTGAGGATGACAACAGCGTGGAAATCCGCCCCGAGGATATTGAAGTCACGGCGCACCGTTCGAGCGGCGCCGGCGGGCAGCACATCAACAAGACCGACTCCGCCATCCGCATTGTCCATCTGCCCACCGGCATTGTGGTAGGATGCCAGACAGAGCGTTCGCAGTTGCAGAACAAAGAGACTGCCATGAAGATGCTGCGCTCCAAGCTGATGGAAATCAAAGTGCGGGAGCACCTTGACAAAATATCCGATATTCAGGGTGTGAAAACCAACATCGAATGGGGGGCGCAGATCCGTTCCTACGTATTCATGCCCTATACGCTCGCCAAGGACACCCGCACGGGCTTTGAAAACGGCAACATTCAAGCGGTCATGGACGGAGACATCGACGGCTTTATCAACGCATATCTGACCATGAACGCCAAAAAATAAAGGAGGCTCCGATATGGGAAAGTTACTGAGAAAATCCCGCCTGATCACGGCGGTTGCGCTGCTGGTGCAGGCGCTGACGTTCTTTATCCTGTTCCTTTTGCAGGCGGCAAAGCGCCGCAGTCTGGCACAGGCGTTTCTGGCTGTCTCCGCGTTTGAGGCGGTGGGCGGCGGATATCTGTTCTGGCAGCTGTGCGAGGAGGAGAAAGAAAAGAAAGAAACCGAACGGATCGCCCACAAAATGGAGGAGAATCCCGACGATTTCGAAATCCCCCTCGACGATAAGGCAACCGAAAAAGAATTCCGCTGAGGCGCGTCAGACATCTTGCCGAAAGACCTCTTTTGTGAAAAATGTACGGATTCCGGTATCGGATTTGTTTGTTCTTCCGATTTTTTCTCCCCGGTTCGTCAAAAAGTGCGGATATGCATTGACACCGGGCTGTCTATCCGTTATTTTAGTTTCAGAGCAATATCAGAGTGCGGTATCAGACGGCTTGTCCGTAAGATATAATACTGACATCGGGAGGAACATATGGAATCCAAATTCACCGGCGGACTTTTAGGACTTATCGGGGTAGGCATCGCGCAGTTTTTTATCACGCTGTTGACGCTGGGGATCGGCACGCCTTGGGCGATCTGCTTCAAGGAGAGATGGTATGTGAAGCATACCGTGATCGACGGCGTGCAGCTGACCTTTGACGGCACCGGGGGACAACTGTTCGGCAATTATATCAAGTGGTTTTTGCTGACCTTGATCACCCTCGGCATTTACAGCTTCTGGATGGGCATCAATCTGAAAAAATGGGTGGTCAAGCACACCCATACAACCCCTGTCGCACAATAACCGGTATTTCGGAACCAAAACGGTCTTTCCTTGCGGGAGACCGTTTTGCATTTTGACAGATACCTTTCCGCAAAACGGAGACGAACGGGCAAACGGGTCTCTCGCGCCCGCCCGCGCGCACCGCAGGCACGGTATATTTATATAAATAAAATACAGATATTATTGACAAGTATGCAACAAAATGGTAACATTATAACAGAAATGTGAACTTGAAAATGCGCTGCTCCGGATCGCAAATTGCAAGCGGAAAGCTGTTTTCTTCCGCCGATGCTTAACAAGCAGTGTATTAGATGGGCAAAGGATGGGGGAGCGGGCGTTTTTACTGCGTACCCTTTTTCGGATACGCTTTTTTGCTTTTTATACGAAAAATCAATATGGACCGGGGAGAGTTGCATGGGACAGGAAGTAATCACAAAATGTTTGACCTGCGGTGGGGAGTTAAAACCGAATGCAAGGACGGGCATCCCAACCTGCGTGTATTGCGGGAGAGCGTATCGGAGCGGGGCGGAGTCCTGCTCTGCGGAGCTCGCGGACATTACAAACCGCCGTCAGATCAGGGAGTTCATCAAGGCAGAGGAATTGTGCAAGGCCTTGCTTGAGAAGCAGCCGGAGAGCAGTGAAGCAAGCTGGCAGGCGCTGCTGTCGTCGCTGGGAGTGGTGTATGTAAAGGAAAAGGAGACGGGTGAAACCAAACCGACCTTTTTCAGTTACACCTACGACGAGAGGATCTCGGTGCTGGAA
This sequence comes from uncultured bacterium, assembly GCA_945920215.1. Lineage (GTDB taxonomy): Bacteria > Bacillota > Clostridia > Oscillospirales > CAG-272 > UBA1740. The sequence goes on along the minus strand of CAMEJM010000007.1, from coordinate 9,738 downwards.
AACCCCTATTACACAAACGCGCTGAAGTACGCGCCGAGTGAAGAAGACAGAAATTACTACGAGGAAAAGGGGCGGGAACTGGATGCGCTGCTCAAAGAGTTTTTTGAGTTGGTGGCGAAAGAGACCTCCTATGACATTTTCATTTCATTCAAGATGTCTGAACAGGTGACGAGGGCGGATGGCGAGGTCCGGACGGTTTACACTGACGACTATGAAAAGGCACGCGAGATATATGAACACCTGAAAGGCAAATACCGTGTGTTTTTCTCTCCGGAATCGATCGGAAAGGACCACGAGATAGAGGGGAAAAAATACGAGCCGCGGATTCTGAAAGCCCTGCAAACCTCGCAGGCGATGATATTGCTGGGGAGCAAAAAGGAATATCTGGAGGCACAGTGGGTAGAGAACGAGTGGAAAAGGTATCTCTACTACATGGACAAGGGCAAAAAGAATAAGGTGTCCCTGATCTACGTATACAACCACAGCTTTCCGGTGCTTCCCCCGGCGCTGGCAGAAAAGCAATTGCCGAGCGTGGATATGTTCAAGGGGGATATGTTCAGTCAGCTTGAGTCGAAGCTGAGCTTTGTCAAGAGCAGTAAGGGGCTTGCCTCCAAAATCAAGAAGCGGACGGTGCAGACCGACTTTACGAATGACGCGACAGGCTTTGAATACAGCGGAACGCGGGAGCGCGTGGTCATCGGCGGTAAAGGCGGGAGCGAGATTCAGATCTCCGCCGGGGAAGAAAGAGCCTTACAGAGTGCCCGCAACCAGCGCAATCATTCGTCTTTCAAAAATGCGATGATTGAATACGACAATGTGCTGCGCATGAATCAGAATAATGCGGAAGCTCATTGGGGCAGGTTCCTCTGTATGGTGAAGTGTTCGTTGGAAGACAAGCTGCCAGATACGATTTTCAAAGCCAAGAGTATTCCTTTTGCAGAATTTCATCGCGCCATTGAATGCTCCAATGACGAGCAATTCTCATGGGCATGCGTGGACGCAATGCTCGCCTGTCTTGACGCAGATGAGAAGTGGGCGAAGATCCAGCCGCTGTATGATGAGATACTGAAATATCTGGACGATAAGCGTGTGGATGTGGCGTTGACTTCACTTCTGAGACGTTGTTGTTTCAATGCGGAGACGAGTCCAAAGGAGAGCGAATCGGTCTTTGCTCAAGCAAGGCGGTTGTTCTCCGAGGAAAACCGTATGCAATGTCTGTCGGTCATGAGGAAATATGCAAACACGCTGCGGCGGTGCGGGCATTATGATTTGGCGCAGAAATACTATGAGGAACTGGCATCCGCAGAGCGGCAGGGCAAGGATTATCTGCATCTGTTGGAGTGCCGCCTGAAAACGGATGAGATCGAACGAACCGCGTTTTCACTGGAGGCAACGCCTGCCGAGGATGCGGCGACAAAGCATCTGTCGGAACTGACGCCGGCTGAAATCATAGAGCGCATAATCATCTGTGACTATAAGAAGCAGAACTCGGCGGCGATGGGAAGCCTGGAACGGATGGTAAAGTATCAGGTTTCATATAATAAAAAAGCGGCGAAGATATTTGTGGAAACCGTTGTCGGCACATATGACGCTTTGGGTGAGGAAGAAAGAGTCAACGCATTCCTCATGGAATTGGCAGAGCTGTGCGTGGCAGAAAGAGACTACAAGAATGCAGAGGTTTACTTCAAGGAGTATCTGGCGCGGGATGAGACATCCGCGCAGGCGCACTGGGGACTTCTGAAATGCCACATGAAAGCGGACAGTGACCTGGCGTTGCTGAAGCGGCACAACAAGCTGTACGATATGCAGGACTTCCAGAACGCCAAAAACTGCGCCAGCGATTTCCAATACGAATACTATATGTCCATTGGAAACGGTGACTCTCGCGTGTTGGCGGTCGAGGCGGAACTGATGCGCACGCTGAAATACCGGAATAAGGGGGAAGGCGTGGAAATCATAGGCGGCGTGAGAGAAGCCCTTTCCCGGCGCTCTGACTGTGACTTCACAGTTCCCTCCCATGTGGACGGCAAGCGCGTTGTGGGAATCGGCGCCGAGGCGTTTCAAGGTTGCAAAACTCTGCGCTCCGTTACGATTCCGGACACAGTGACACATATCGGATTCCGAGCGTTTTTCGACTGCACCAATTTGGTTTCCGTTACCGTACCAGGTAGTGTCAGGAGCATTGGAAACGAGGCGTTTGCCTACTGTCGGAAACTTGCAACCGTAAACATTCCGAAGAATGTTAGAAACTTGGGATTGAATGTGTTTTCTTCCTGCGAAAATCTGCTCTACGTTACCGTTGGGGACAGCACTTGTTCACCGGATGATCTCAATCATCGCATGGCAGCAGCCGGGGAAAGAAACAGAACCAGCGAGGAAAAAGCAAGAAAACGCTACGTTAGGGGGCGGGTTGTCAGATCCTGCATTTTCTTTCTCCCCGCTGTGCTTGCCGTTCTGATCGGGATTGATGTATTCACCAAGTCGCACGGCCTGATGGATAAAATCAATGCCACGGGAGGCCTCTCGGTAGGGTTGGCGCGATTCTTCTATATTGTGTTCTGCATTGCGGCAGTAGGAACTGCGCTGGGACTGAATTACGGTATGTCCTCCAACGAGACATATGAATCGTATGTCAAGCAGAATAAAAAGCAGTACGGAAAAGCTGCGGTGCTTGTGGCTCTGTTATCGCTTGTCATTGTTTCGTTGAATCTCTCTCAGGCAATTCCCAATCTGGTGAGCAAAAACAAAGTCCGGTTCGAGTGTGAGGACGGCACTATCGCCATGGAATATGTGAATAAGGGCGAGCGCCTGAAACTTCCCGCGGATACCAAAGCGGATTCGTCGCAAAACGACTATATCGTCAAGTATGTTTTCGAGGGTTGGATGATAGACGGTGAACTGTACCGGGAGGGGCAGTGGTATACCCCCGACCATTGGGTTACCGCTGTTCCGCAGTTCTCGGAAGAACAGTGGTGCACTCTGAAAATTTCGGAGAGCTATGCGCAAGTGATGCTCGAGTTTGAGAGTGAAGCACTGAAGTCTCAGTGGAAAACGGACGGTACATTGCCGCTCGGCACTCGCGTGACTGCAAGCGCGACCTTCTCTTATTCGGATGTCTCGGGGCAGTCTTTCTCCGTGAACGGAAACAGCGTCAGCAATCCATACACCTTTACGTTGAATAAAAACACAACGGTGAGCGCTTCCAGCTGGGATACCAGCTGTCTTGCCGAGGGCACGCGGATTATGCTGGCGGACGGGACCACCAAAGCGGTAGAGGAGTTGCAGACAGGTGATATTCTGCTTGTTTTCAACCACGAAACAGGCAGATATGAGGCCTCACCGATATTGGTCAATGTACACGCGGGAGAAGAAGCAGCTCTTCGCGACGTCGTCAATCTGTCCTTCTCCGACGGAGGCGAGCTTCGGATTGTCGGCGAGCACGGGTTGTTTGACAGGGACTTGAATCAATACGTGTATATCAACGCAGACAACGCCGACGGGTTTGTCGGACACAGGTTTGTATCCGTGGCGTATGAGAACGGGGAAGCCGTCAGCAGAACCGTTGTTCTCAACGAAGTCACCGTAACAAACGAATTCATGAAGGTTTACAACCCTGCCTCCGTATGGCATATCAACCTAATTGCGGACCGTATGCTGACCTTGTCGGCAGGTATGGTGAATCTGTTTGCGTACGACGAAAATATGAAGTACGACGAAGCCCTGATGGCTGCGGATATTGCAGAGTGGGGGTTGTACACCTACGACGACTTCAAGGACTACATACCGCTTGAGGTGTTCAACGCATTCCCGTTCCGATATTACAAGGTTGCGGTTGGCAAAGGCTTGATTACTTTTAAGGAAGTGCTGTGGCTCATTGGGTTCTACAATGATCCCGCGTCTCTCAAATAACCGCGGCAACAAACAGCACCCTACGGGAAGCGCGCCGCCCGCAGAAGAATACGGCGCCGGGCGCTTCCATCCTCCAAAATTAAAACTTTTAATTAAAATGCACATAATAAAGGAGTTTTAATTATGTTCGGCAGTAAAAAACAGCAAATCATCCGTTTTGAGCAAAATATTTGTCACGCGTCTGTGAACGACAACAGCATTCTGTTTGTCCGCGTCGGCGACGTGGTGACGACCAAGGACGCAATGTTCGAGGTGCCCTTTACGCACATGGCGTTCGTGATCAAGGGCGGCGGGGATTTCCGTGTTTACCAGAGCGGTACATATCCCGTTTTCGAAAGCAAAGAAGAGATGAAAGCATGGAAGAACGGGGTTTCGGTCGAGATCATCTATGTGCCGAAAGAAACCAGCGTTCTCATTCGTTGGGGGACCCCCGATAAGGTGACTTACCGCGATAAAATCAGCAACAAGGTGATCGAGGTGGGTGCGCGCGGGCAGTTCGGCATCAGCATCACCAACGCCAACCAGTTCTTCCGCAAGGTGGTGGGCGCAACCAAGGAATTCGATCTGGAGCGGTTCCGCGACCGTTTCTCGGCAGCTGTGGTCAACGATTTCGCGGACGTTTTCCTGACTGTGGTTGCCAAGGAGGAGCTGACCTACGACCAGTTTGACGCAAACCGCAAGACCATTGCGGTCCAGGTAGGTAAGATGCTCAGCGAGAAGTTTGAGAGGGACTGGGGCATCGGTCTGGTGGACTTCATCATCGAAAAGTTCAATATTTCCGCCGAGGATATGGAGAAGATCGAGAATGTTGCGGACGAAATCCAGCAGCGCAACAAGATGAAAGAATATCTTGCAGAACTGGAGCGCCTGGACGACAAGCAGTGGGAGCGCGAGATGTATCTGAAGCGCCTCGAGCAGGAGGACAAAGCGGCATACTACGAGGTCCTGAAGGTGGTGGGAAGCAAGGGCGGCGCAACCGCGGCCGGCGCATTCTGCCCCAATTGCGGTCACAGCTATGAAAACGGCGCGGCATTCTGCCCCGGCTGCGGTAAGAAGCTTGCCGCTGCGACCGTGACCTGCCCCAAGTGCGGCAAGACGTATCCCGGCGACACGGCTTTTTGCAGTGCGTGCGGAACAAAACTGAATTGAGAAAAGACTGAGGAGGATACATATCATGTTGTTTTTCAAGAAGAAAAAAGCCGCTGAGGCAAACCGGCAGGATTATGACCTTGTGGAGGTCAACGCGAAAACAGTCGAAGTCCTGATTGCACAGACCGAGGACGAGAACTTCCGCACAGCGCTGCGGGATTTGCAGGAAGAGCTGAAATACCTGATGCCCTCCGCAAAGTCTAAAGTGTATGACTGCGATAAAAAAATCAAAAATTTGCTTGAAGACCTCAAAATCGCCCTTATCAAATGCAAGGACGAGACTGCGAACGAAAAGGCGCAGGGGCTGCTGAAAGACATTCACATTGCAATCGCCGAAAGAAAAACGGTTGAATAAGGAGAAACGCAATGTGGCCTTTTAAGAGTAAATTTCAGAAGCTGACCCGCGAGGAAGTGGTGGATTCCATCTGCAAGCTGGAAAAGGAATCCGCAGACCTCGAGGCAGGGCTGGACGAAAAGCAGAAGAAGATCGACGCGCTGATGCAAAAAGGCAGAACGGAAACCGTGCGGGACGTCAAGCTGCTTTGGGCAAAGAGGGTCAACGCCCTGAAAGCCGAGCGCGCGCAGGACGTACAGCGAATCATGTATCTGATGTACAACATTCAGATGTTGCAGAAGCTCAAGCGCGCGATCGATGACAATCAGTTTTTTGCGAAAACGCCCAAGCAGTCTCTCGGAGGCTTGCTCGGCGACCAAAAGGGACTTGCCCGTTTCCTCAATCAGGCGCTGAACACCCGCGTTTCGGCTGAAAAGGTATTAACCGACGCGGATGAGACCTTCCGCTCCATCGAGGAGGCGTATGAGCCGAGCTCGGAGATTTACGGGGTGGGGCAGGACGACGACGCGCTGCTTGCCATGTTTGAGACAGAGGAGCAGATCGCCGATGAACAGGAGCAGTCCTCCACCGCCGCCGCGGCGAAAACCGATACTACAAACAGTTAAGGAGCATCCGACATGAATTCCACAAAAAAAGAACTGGCGAAGAGAATGAAGGTCAAACAGACCATCACCTCGATGAACAAACAGATTCAGAAGCTTGAGGAGCAGAAACTCCGCTACATTGAAGCCGGGAAAGAAGCCAAGAAAAAAGGGCTGACGGCACAGTATGAGTTGGCGCTGACGGCGCTGCGTACGACCATGATGCAGATCAAGCGTATTTCGGAGATGAAGCTGAACTTTGAGATCACCTCCCAGATGAAGGATATGGCGGCGATGACCACCGAGTTCCTTAAGGGGATGGGGGATCTGAGCCGGGATATGATGAAGCTCACCAACGAAAAGCAGTTCCGCCGCGTGCAGGAGCAGTTCGGTGAGGCGATGATGGGCATCGAGATGCAGACCGAGCAGATGGAGCAGTTTATGGACGATACCGAGGCGTCCTTTGCTTCCGGCGCTCCCGCTTCCGCCGAGGATCGCGCGGAACTGGAGGGATTGCTTTCCAACGGCGCGGGAGACGCGGACAGCACCGACGCGATGATTGAAAAGGAACTGGAAGCACTGAAGAAGAGAATGTCCGAGTGATCGGAGCAAGGAGCGAGTCGTATGGCAAGCATGGACCTGTTATATGAAACATTTGAGCTGTACAGCAAAAAGGCCAAAGAAAGTTACGGCAAAGGCGACTATGTTTTGGCAAAGAAATACTATATGCTCGCCGCCGAACAAATGCTGAAGATGGCGAAGGACAGCGCGGGAAATCTGCAAGCAAGCAGATATGCGCGCGCGAAGAGCCTGATTGAGATGGCGGACAGCATCCCTGCGCAATCCGGCAAAAAGGCGAGCAGCAAGGAAGAATGCGTGCTGTCGGACGTCAGGATTCAGGAGAACGATAAGATTTCTCTTGAAGAAGCTCTCCGGAATCTGTTTCAGCTGGAGGGACTTGCAGGCGTCAAACAGCAGGTATCCGACTGGGTGGATCAGATCAAGGTGTTCAAGCTGCGCCGGGAGCGCGGATTGTCGGTTCCCGAAATGTCCTATCACATGGTGTTTACGGGGAACCCCGGAACGGGGAAAACCACGGTTGCCCGCATTGTGTCACAGATTTACTGCGCGCTCGGTATTTTGAGCGACGGACACCTGGTAGAGGTGGACCGCAGCGACCTTGTGGCGGGATATGTCGGTCAGACCGCTCTCAAAACGCAGGAAGTGGTGAAAAAGTCCATCGGCGGCGTGCTGTTCATTGATGAAGCGTACACGCTTGCCGGCGGTGGCGGCAATGACTTCGGTCAGGAGGCAATCGACACTCTGCTGAAAGCCATGGAGGACAATCGCTCCAATCTGGTAGTGATTGTCGCGGGGTACGACGAACTGATGGAGAAATTCATCGATTCCAACCCCGGCTTGCGTTCGCGCTTCAAGACATACATACGCTTTACCGATTATACGGGAGAGGAACTCTATCGCATTTTCACAGGCTTCTTAAACAAAAATCAGTATGTGCTCAACGAAACGGCGGCAAAGACAATGCAGGAATATTTCCGCCGGGCATATGCGGAGCGGGATAAGAATTTCGGGAATGCGCGGAGCGTGCGGAACATTTTTGAAACCATCGTCACCATACAATCCAAGCGAATCGCGGACATGGAGAACCCGACCGATGCCGAGATGACCACCATTGAGATGGCGGATCTGCCGCAAAGCATCAGAGAGCAGTCGACGGCTGCCGGCACCGGGCGTACGGAGAAGCCCACCGAAAAGGCGCCGGAGAGCAAGCCGCAGAAGCCGGAGGAGGTCAAGACGGATTCCCCGGAGGAGAAGCTGCTGCGGGACGCATACGGAGACGAGGATGAGTTCCGCTTTGAATGGGATCGCCTGCCGGTTGTGTCCTTCGACGACGTGGCAGGGCTTGAGAGCGTGAAAGAAGCCGTGAAGATCAAAGTGCTTCTGCCGCTCAAGAATCCGGAGGCGTTTGACGGTTACGTCAAGCGGAACGGCGGCGGGCTGCTGCTGTACGGCCCTCCCGGCACGGGGAAAACCATGATCGCCGCCGCCATCGCGAATGAGATCGGCGCGAAATTCTGCGCCGTGAAGCCGTCCGACCTGTTACATCAGGGGGCGGGACAGTCCGAGAGAGCCGTGCGGGCACTGTTTGCACAGGCGCGGCGTTTCCCTGTTTCGGTGATCTATTTTGACGAGATGGATTCCATTTCGCCGAAAGACACGCGCTCGCAGTATGCGAAACAGCTCCGCTCCGAGCTGTTGGCACAGCTGCAGGGGATTGAGAGCTACGGGAAAGATACCGGGCATATCCTGTTTCTGATTGCCGCGACCAATAAACCGTGGGATATTGACAGCGCCTTTGTCCGCCCGGGCAGATTCGGCACGCGTATTTATGTGGGATTACCGGACGCGGGCGCAAGGCGGTACATGATACAGAGCCGCCTCGATAAAATCGCGCAAAAGGGAATTGTCACCATCCGAGACGATTTGCAGACCGATGAGGTCGTGGAGAAGACAGAGGGCTTCAACGGTGCGGACGTATCCAATCTGATGGATAGAATCGAGGAAATCTCCATTATCCGCGGCATCAACACAAACGAGAAATATATCTGTCAGGCAGACTTTGACACTGCGCTGGAATCCGTGTGCGGTACGGTACAGCGCGCGGACATCGAACGCCTGAAAAAGTGGGAAGCCGACAATACGAATTGAGGAGTCAAAAACATGGACTATAAATGTTTACTGTGCGGCGGCGGTACGCAGAAGGTGGCGCCGGATTCTTACCGCTGCGTTTACTGCGGAAAGACCTTTTCCGCCGCTGATTTTGCTCCGACGCCCAAGAGTTTTGTGACGCAGAAAGCGACGGCGATGGGCGGCGGCGCCGACATTTACGAAAAGTGCATCGGCGGTGTTCTCGAAATCAATTGCACCTTTCAGGGCGGTTCCTCTGCCGGTTCCGGATTGCTTATCTCCCCGGATGGGTTTGCGATTACCAACACGCATGTTGTCACGCATAACGCGGCTCCCGTTTCCTCTGTTGCCGTCAAGGTCGCGGGAGAGACGGTTGCGGCAAGAATCGTTGTTTTGGGAGACAACCAAGGCGGCAGAGGCAGCGGCGTTGATCTGGCTCTTCTGAAGCTGGAGCGCGTGCCGCGCGGGGCGACTGTGATTGAACTCGGCGATTTCGAGAAGGTCCGTATCGGGGAGCCCGTTTACGTCATCGGGAACTCTCTGGGGTGCGGCACCTGTATCACCAGCGGGATTGTCAGCGACAAGCTGAGAAAAGTCGAGGGGCACAATCTGATGATGACCGACTGCGCGGTCAACCCCGGCAATTCCGGCGGACCCATTTTCAACACCAACGGCACGGCAATCGGCGTGATCGTCTCCGGCATTGACAGTGCAGAGGGGATGAACTTTGCCATTCCCGCCAGCACGGTCAAGGCGTTCGTGCAGAACAGCGGGCAGGTAAAACTGCGCGGTCTGTCAGACGGATTCCGCGGATTCTGACCCCCGCAGGCAAGCGGGAAGCGACTTTTAAGCGTATATATTATATAAAGGAAGACCTTTGACCGCTGCGATTTGCGCGGCAGCAAACAAAAACATATACGCAAAATCAAAAAATAAATTGTAGAAGATTAAAGGAAGAAGACAATGGACCGGGAACAAGCGACCTATCAATGTGAAAGCTGCGGCGGGGAGCTGGAGCTTGCGCCGGACAGACTG
>CAMEJM010000006.1 GCA_945920215.1 uncultured bacterium | reverse complement strand
GTGAGTAGTTCGTCCATTCCGTTTCAATGCATTCAAAAAGCAGGCAAAACAAAAAAAGCCCGGTACGAATACCGAGCTTTCTATACTATTCAGTTTTTTTGCTTCCCGTTTTTTCTCTGCCGACATTGACGGAGACGATCCCCTGTGCTACGATCTGGGCTCCCGAAAGGGAAAAACATAAGGTTTCTTGTTAGCCGCATCCCGTGGCGATAATGTCATAGGTGATGCATCACTTGTATATATACAAGCACACGTCCCGCAGACACGATCCAAGGTCAATCCAAGAAAAGCCATGATGTTCCAAATGTTAGAGATCAAGAGTTTTTTCCACAGCTCATTGATGGTACTGATAGTCGAGTGATAAAGATGAAAATAAAAAACGGAGAGCATCTTTGATAGGATACTCTCCGTATTTTCTTTGCGTTTTCTCATTTCCTTTGCATATTACGCAGGGTATTCGAGAAAACACGGTTTGGTGAGACATCCGCAAGAGCTGGCACGATGAAAACGGATATCTCAATGTGGGAATTGAAGGCTTCTTACTCGGGGATTGGCAGTAAAACTTAATTAAGTGTCAAAGATGGCTAATTGGATTTCTTGTGGAGTGCGGATAGCATTCATTCCGCAATGCGTATTGATGCCCTTTTACTCTGATTGTCCGATAGTTTTTCCCGTTTGCTTCGTATTCGAAGCAGACGGGTTTTCCTTTGCCCCAAGAGCGGAGGTATGGGAGTGTGGAATCCTCGTCAAGGCAGGGTGCCATGTTGATTTCCTGTATGTTTTCGAGTTTCAAAGCTTCCGATAAGGGATAACCGCAGCGGACAAGATCGGTACCATGTTTTCAAGAACATTGCAGAAATTGAAGATATTGATGATACTGCAGTAGTCTTCTTTCTTATGGTAAGCAGTGATACGATATCAAAATGCGCGGATCCAATCAACTCTGCAGAACAAGTTGAATATACGGCCGAAAAGGGGTATTGTCAGATTTTCTTCGTTGTGTTATATTGAGTATGTTGAATGATGTTTTGCAAGCGGTGCGAGATGAAGAATAAGAAGAACAAGCCAAACAGAGTCCGATCAGTGACGATCTTCGCGGTTGTGGAAGCACTGATTATCATCCTCTTTGTGGGGCTGATCGCGGCGAACCTGTTTTTTACGAACGGAACGGCGAATCGCCGAACAAGACAGATCGTGGAGGACAGCTACGAACGGCTGATCAAAAACCTCACAAATGATATCAAAAATGTTTTCAGCGCGGGCGTTTCACTGATGAACAACGAGACGGTCAGCCGGCTCAAGACCTACTACTATGATAAGATCCAGCACGATTCGTATGCGCGAAATGCCGCCATCAACGACACGATGGATACTCTTCTGTCAATCACATCCTATTATGATATACTGGATTCCTGTGCGCTGTGGATCGCCCCGGAGGGCGAACTGTCCTATAAAACTCTATATACCTTTGTCGGCGACGATACACGCAAGCAGATGCTCGATGCCGAGATCGCTTCACACAGGTATTTTCCTACATACGACGGGAACCTGAAAAACAACGGACAGAGGATACTGATTTCCCTCTCCCTGTCGGAGCAGGACAATGCGGTACTGGTAATGATGCTGAACAACGACTACATCACAGACGCTTTGTCTCTGGCTGCCATGCCGCAGATTCACACAACGACATACATCGATGGCGGGTTGCTGAACATCGTATGCACCGACGGTGAAAGGAACATCTCCGAACTGTCAACCCGCGCGCCGATGGACAAGCCTATCCTGGAAAGAGGGAAAGTGATCTTCTATACGCAGATTCTCCATACCATCCCTTTGTATGCTTCCTTCGACGCTTCATCGGTGGATACGAATCTGCCACTGTACACTACCTTCTTTATCGTGGCGTGCATTCTGCTTTGCGTCGCGGCATTTATCTTGTTCGTCATGTTCCGACATTTCTTCAACAAGCCGTACGCGAAACTATTGGAAGCCATGAATGAGGTCAGTAAGGGCAACTTTGATGTGCGGCTTGACGATAGGATATCCTCGGACTTCCAATTCATTTACGACGGTTTCAACTACATGACATCCTCCGTGTCGGGTTACATCGAGGAGAATTACCGGCAAAAAGTGATGCGCACCGAGAGCGAGTTCAAGGCACTCCAAGCACAGATCAACCCCCACTTTTTGTACAACTGTTTTGCCAACATACGAAGTTTTTGCAAGATGGGCGATGTAGAAAGCGTGGCTCTGATGACCGAGAGCCTCTCCAAACTGTTCCTGTATATCACACGCAATGCCGCGCCGATTGTGACCCTTAATGATGAAGTGGAAAACCTGAAAAGTTATCTGCAGATACAGCAAATGCGTTTCGGCGACAGAGTTTCTGTGCAGGTTGCGGATCTCCCCGAAGCATTCCGCGATATGCCGATCCCGAAACTGTGTCTGCAACCGATCGCAGAAAATTCCTATAAATATGCCTTTGCCGACAAAGTGGACGGCGGTATCTTCAGGGTTGGTTACACGGTGCACGACTGTGAGCTGTCCATCACATTGGATGACAATGGCGAGATCGATGACCAGCAGATCGCACTGATCGCCGTCAGTCTGTCGGACGCTGCAGAAACCTCCGGGCTCGTCAATGTGAGCCGCAGACTGCAACACTATGCCGACGGATACGGGAAATTGGAGGTTGCACGCAGTAACCTCGGTGGTCTGCGCGTAACGATCCGACTGAATATCGAAAAGAAGGAGGACGCAGAAGGATGACGATACTGGTGGTTGACGACGAGCGCAATATTGCCGACGGCATCGCGTACACACTTGGCGAAGATCCAGAAATCGATGTCGAAGTCCATGTGTGCTACAGCGCACAACAGGCAAAAGAGTTTGCAGAAAAGCATTATATCGATATTATTGTATGTGACATCAATATGCCGAAACAAAACGGCTTGTCACTTTGCAAAGATCTCTTACGGTCCTACCCGAACATGAAAACGGTGTTCCTGACTGGGTACAGTGACTTCTCGTATGCGTACGAAGCCATGAAGCTCCCCGATGTTGCGTATGTGTTGAAACTGGAGAACGATGGTGTCCTGCTCCGAACGGTCAAAGAAAAGATCGCTTCGGTTGAAGAGCTACACCGCAAAAATGCCGAGTTCATCTGTCAGCAACAACTGAATCGGGAACTGTCTCAGCAACTGGGAGATCTGCAGTTGAGGCAAGCCATTGTCGAAGGGAAATATGATTTCTGTGACGCCTCATTTCTACTGATGTGTTTCCCCTGCGAGAGCGGCGGTCTTACAGAGATCGTGCGGAACGCCTTTAACGGGACTGTCGCCATCTGTGAGAATGACAAGTATCTGGTCACCGCGATACGCAGCGACGAAGATGTCAATGTGGTCACCGAGCGCGCAAAAAGATTACAACAGGATTTGTATGAGCAGACGGGCGATTGCAGTACCTTTGTGTTTGACCCGCCCTGCTACCAAACTGCCGACAGTAGGTATCAGAAGCTCATAAAAAAGAGGAAGGGGCGCAATAGCGCACTGTATTTCCTCGATACTGCCGATCCCGACTCTCCCATTGACAGCCGTGACGACGAGGTGATCGCAAGCGTCGCGGAGTATATCGACACGCATTTGGATGAGGATCTGTCGCTGGCGTTTTTGGCATCGATGGTGTACTACAACCCTGCTTATTTCTCTCGCAAATTCAAGGCGGTCATGGGCAATAATCTGCGCACCTATATTCTAAACAAGCGTATGGAACTCGCCAAAAAGCTGCTGGTCGAAACAGACGAATTCGTGCAGGACATAGCCGCCAAATGCGGATTCGGCAATTCTACGCAGTTCGGCATGAGCTTTGCCAAGTGTAATGGTTGTTCTCCCGGAGCGTATCGAAGAACCAACCAGGAGAGATGTTGAGACAAAAATGACTTTTGAAACGGAGCCTATTTAAGGGCTCCGTTTTTACGCGAAAATGTAAACAAAGCACAGAAATGTAAAAAAACGAATATTGAACAAATTGCACAAACGCGGTAAAATGTTAGTGTAATAGTGTGAGCAGCGGTATGCTCAAATACAAAACCGGTCGTGAACAGACAGACCGACTTTGAGAAAATCAGGAGGAGCGAATCAATGAAAAAATCCAGGTTTGTAAGACTCTGCTGTGCTATGTTGGCATTGTTGTTCGTCGTCAATCTTGTCTCTTGCTTCGGGGGAAAAGACGACAACGGACCGGACTATGATGACCCAACCCGTAACCCTTTCGGCAAATACGAAAACACCGTCAAAATCACAGGCGTAATGGAGTACCAAGCGCATAACGACAGCCGTGTGCCCCAAAGCATCACACCAGACAACCAGGCATTTATCAGACTGATCAAAGAGAAGCTGAATATTGAGTTCACGTACTTGTGGAAAGTTCCTCCGACGCAGTACAGCGAAAAGCTCAGTCTTTCCATGCTTTCCAACGAATTGCCGGATATATTTAAGGTGACGGCAAGCGATTACATCGCTCTGAAAGAAGCGGGAATGCTCAAGAATCTTGCCACGGCTTATGAGTACGCGTCTGACGATGTGAAAGAATACTTAAACCGTGACCCTGATGTGATCAACAGACTCACCGACAGCGACGGCGGTATCTATGCTGTGCCGCAGTATTCGGACAACCGCAGAGGTGTTCCTGTCATGTACATCCGGAAGGACTGGCTGGATGAACTGAAGTTATCCGTACCGACCACGCCCGATGAACTGTACACGGTACTGAAAGCGTTTAAGCAAAACAAGGGCGCGACCTGCGGACTTGCCATGAGTAACAAAGTGTCCGGCTCGTACTTTTCCATCAGTAGTTACATGAATATGTTCGGCTCAAGCCCGTACTCATGGTTGCTCGGTTCCGACGGTCAGCTGCACGCCGATGAGATCTCAGAGAACAGCAAAGCGGCACTGAAGTGGCTGAACAAACTGTATAATGAAGGCATCTTGGCAAAAGATGTTGCCGCGTCCACGGTGGATGCCGTGCAAGCGGATGTCCTCGGCGGGAAATGCGGCGTTGTGATCGGTCCGTGGTGGCAGTTCGAATATCCGCTTGGCACCGCAATCGGCAACGGTGACGAATGGGTGGCGGCAGAAATACCGTTGGCAGAAGGAAAGAGTGTAGTTGTCGACCGCGAACAGGTAGAATTTTACTATGTTGTAAATAAAGCGTGCAAGAATCCCGAAGCATTGTTCAAGATGATCAATATGTACATTGCTCTTGACGGTATGCCGGAAGCCGCCCCTGAAAACGGGTATGTCTGGAGCTGGTGCCCGACGCAGTTCTACGATCCGTACGATATCAACGAGCAGTTCATTCATATCAACAAGCAACTGGAGATCGACCCGAAAGCCGAAGGACCCGCACCGGAGAATTGGACTGCTCATATGAAGAAACTGTGGAATGCGTATCCGGAATATCTGATTTGGAAAGAAGACAATTTTGCAACAAAGTATCAAGAGAATATGTTCGCCAACATCATGACGCGCGTTAACAAAGATGGCGCATGGGCACAAATCGTAAATGTATACGATGTGAAGAAGCGAGTGGTCTTCGACGAGTTCTACGGAATATCCACCCCGGCGATGTCGAGCAAGGGCGCGATCATGGCACAGGAAGTGGAAGAATACTATCTGAAAGTTATCATGGGCGAGAAAGACATCGATTCGACATGGGATGCATTTGTGTCCTCATGGAGGAGAATCGGTGGAGATGATGTGACGGCGGAAGTCAATAACTGGTACGCCAAACAGGCTAAGTGAAGAGTATGCAAAATGAATTGACTGTGAAACAAAAAAATCCATCAAAATTCATTCGTTTTGTAAAAAAACAATGGATCTGGTGGGTGATGCTGTTGCCCGGCATCATACTGACACTGATTTTCAAGTACGGTTCCATGTTCGGGATCGTCATGGCGTTTCAGGATTTCAACATATACAAGGGCACATTTCTCGGGCAGGAATGGGCAAGCGATCACGGTTTCGGAAACTTTATCTATGTGTTCAAAATGGAGAAGTTCTGGCAAGCAGTATTCAATACACTGCTGATCTCGGGAATTAAGATCATCCTCGGGATCATCGTACCTCTGCTGCTGGCGATCTTGATCAACGAAGTCAGCAAAAGGTGGTTCTCGCGCTTTGTCCAGACAACATTTTTTCTGCCGTTTTTCCTAAGCTGGGTCATCTTGGGAAGCATTTTATTGGAGATGTTCTCCTACGGTGGGATCGTCAATACCATTATCGAAAGTATTTTCGGCACGCGCATCATGTTCTTCCTCGATAACAACTGGTTCCGTACGCTAATCATTTTGTCTGATGTGTGGAAGGGCATGGGATATAACATGGTCATATTCCTTGCAGCGATCATGGGCGTTGACGAAACTCTTTTCGAGGCAACAGAGATCGACGGAGGCAACCGCTTCCAGCAGATTGTCCATGTGATGTTGCCCAGTATTGCCCCCGTTGTGATTTTGGTGATGACTCTGTCGATCGGCGGACTGCTCAACGGCGGATTCGATCAGTTGCTGGTCATGTACAACCCGATGGTATACGAAGGCGGCGATATTATCGACACATTCGTCTATCGTTTGGGCATGTTTGGCGATCGACAGGTGGATGTAGCAAGCGCAGTCAATCTTGCCAAGTCGGTTGTAACGATCATTTTGATGGGCGGAACTTATTACTTCGCCTACAAAAAGTTCGATTATCGTATATTCTGAAACGGAGGGCTATTGGCTGAATGAAAATCAAGAAATCCAAAGGCCGCATCGTTTTTGAAGTTGTCAATTATTCGATTTTGGCTTTTCTTGCGATTCTGTGTATTATCCCGTTCCTTCATTTGCTCGCGGTATCTTTTTCCGCCGATGAGTTTACAAGCAAAGGTGAAGTGTTTCTGATTCCGCAGGGCTTCACCATGCAAGCATACGAATACCTTGCTCAAAAGAAAGAGTTTTTCACAGCACTCGGCATCAGTGTGATGAGGACGGTACTCGGCACGGCGATCTCACTGATCGTGATCGTTATGACGGCGTATCCTTTGTCGAAAACGGACGGCAGATTTAAGGGACGGACCGGATTCACATGGTTTTTCCTCATTACCATGTTCCTCGGAGGAGGACTGTTCGCAACTTACTTTTTATACAAGCAGCTGGGTTTATTGAATAACTTTTTGGTCTATATTCTGCCCGGTGCCTGTGATGTGTGGTTCGTTTTGATGATGATGAACTTCTTCCGCGGTATTCCCAAGGAGATCGAGGAAGCGGCTCTCATGGACGGGGCGGGACAGTTTACGGTTCTGTTCAAGATCTACATCCCGCTTGCCTTACCGTCCATCGCCACAATCGTGCTATTTACTGCGATCGGTCAGTGGAACAGCTGGTTTGATGGGATCATGTTCATGAACGATCCGAGCAAGTATCCGTTACAGTCCTACCTGTACACGATGATTGTATCGAGCGACCCGACGAAGCAGTCAGGATTTACACTCACCCCCGAGCAACTGGAAGCACTGAAAAACATTGGCGGTAAAAACCTGCAGGCGGCACAGATCTTTTTAGGGATTCTGCCCATTGCACTGGTATTCCCTTTCCTGCAGCGGTTCTTCGTTAAGGGGATCACCGTCGGAAGCGTAAAAGGATAAGTGATGAGAAAAATCAAAATAATCGCGATTGTGCTGCTCCTTTCGCTGTTGTCGACAAGTTTTCTTGCATGCACCGGGAACAAAACGGACAGCAAAGTACTGCTGTGCTATGCAGGCGACAGCCGTGATGAATTCGGCGGAGGCGTGTATGCCGCCGCCCTCAAGGAGGCACGGTGCGAGTTTCAAACAGTAGAATTAGGTAAAAACACAGCAAATTACAGTAACACGGTCGAGGAAGCGCTGCGGACCGGCAATATAGAAACGATTGTCATCGTTGGCAGAGAAGCTTACAACGGGCTCTCGAATTATGTCAAGAGCTTCAAGGGCATGAACTTCATCGTAGTCGATGCCGCTCTTTCGGAAATCCCCGGTAATGTTTGTGCACTTGAATTTCAGCCGGAGGAGTTTGGATATCTCGGCGGACAAATGATGGCGTCAAATCAAGCCGAAGATGTAGGATATATCTCGACATATCTTAATCGCTTCGATAACCGGATCCTGTACGGATTCCTGCAAGGCGTTGGCAACAAGCAGGTTCATGTCAGGTACATCGAGGAACAAACCAATGTCATCAAGGCAGCAGACTATGTGGATAAGCTGTCAGAAGAAGGCGTCAAAAGCCTGTTCGACCTGAGTGGAAGAAGTAGTCTGGGCAGCATTGATGCGGCAAACCGCAACGGCGCAACCATTTATTACGGCGGAATCAACTTGACGAAAGCCGCGGAGGAATCCAAGGATGCAGAGTTGCTGAAAACCATTGCCGGCGGCGTGCAGAAGAACTATGCGGCTGCGATGAAGGCGGTGCAGAAGATGGTCAAATCCGGCTATGAAACCGGGAAAGCGTCGTATCTATCTGCAAAAGACGGTGCTTTTGTTGCCAATGGATTGACGGCTGACGGCGTCTCACTGTTGGCTGACGACAGCTGGAAGTTTGAGAGTCTCTGCAACGAAAAGGTTGTTAACGGCAACTTGCTATATACGCCGAAGTACACGGTTGAAGCACCTTATCACGAAGCGATTCCGTCATGTGCCGACACCAACGATTGGAAATATGCTCCGCGAGCAGGCTCGGACAAGGGAATGAAGCCGCTCGGTTGGAAAGGAGTCGGCATTTGGTCCACGATCTATCTGCAAGAGGATCAAAAACCCGTTTCCAATACCGGTATCGAATTTCAGAATATGAAGTTGTGGGCATATACCCGCACGACGGGGTGGGTTCTATTGGAGCACGCAAATCCCACGGGTTCATTTTACGACGAAAACTTTACAAGTGACGCTCACAAGAATTTTCTGTCCAATTATATCAATTACGGCGAAGAAAAGCGAACCAGGATTAAACTCGATTACAGTACCGTCGGGTATAACTACCATCCTTTCGGCAGTCAGATAGACCTTGTGGAGGCAGGACTCTTGAACAGCGATGGCAGTGTAATCAACGGAGATACGCTGTACATTTTGTCTGAAATGGACATCCGCCTATGCGTGTGGGATTCTGCACAACCGTCAGACATCGACGAGGCAAAATATGTTGCCAACATAGGAGCCGACTGGTGGCGCGAGAAAGGGTTGAGTTGGACGCCGGATTGGAACAGCAACAAGGATGTGTGCGTCGGTCAGTTCCGCACAATCACAAAGGAGTGGAAACGGTTGTATATGACCAATGTTCCCTCGGCTTTATATGAGGAGATCTTCCGCGATTTTCCGTTTGATCAATGATCCTTTATGTTTTCCTGCTACGGGAAAACTCAATAAAATTTAAAAAAGGAGAAAGTTATGAACAGGAGAAACAGAATTTGGGTGGTAGCACTTGCGTTGCTCGTCTTGGTCGCGTCTGCATTTGTCGTCGGATGCGCGCCGAAAGAACCGGATGTCACACCGCCCGCATCCTCGTCCATCACTCTTGACAAGGAAACGCTGAGTCTCGATGCAGATGTCAGCGAACAACTTGTGGCAAGCGGTGCCGACGAAGTAGTATGGGACTCGGATAACAAAGCGGTGGCTACAGTTGACGCGAACGGAAAAGTGACAGGCGTCAACGCCGGTACATGCAAGGTTACCGCGAGCACGAAAGACGGCAAGTATCAGGCAGAGTGCGTTGTAACGGTCACAGGATACCACCTGAGCGACAAAGTTGTTACCGGTATCAATAAGATCGAAAACAACACCTACAACGGGGAGATCAATTACGCAATTGACAACTCTGACGAGAATGCCTTTGTCGTAAGCTATGACAGAAGCAAAATGACTAACAAATGGGCAAGTCTCGTGTTGTGGTACGATTGCTCTCTCAACGCAACGAGTTTCGAGCTTGAATTCGAGATCGTCAAGGGGAGTCTCCCGGTGATCCAGTTTGAGTTCGGTGGCGAGAGCAGTTTCAAACAGTTTGAGCGTTATACGACAAACACCGGTAAGAACACCATCAAACTGAACACGACGGACTTGGATCTCGACGGCGAAGGCAGCTGGAAAGCCATCTACCTGGAACTCAATAATCCTTGTCCCCTCGAGGGAACCACCGATGAGAACCTCGGTGAAACTGTCATTCGGTTTACCAAGATCGCCATGGTCGTCGGTGAAAAATCTGCACCGGAAGCCCCCGCAACCGCCGAAGTCAAGGACGGCGTTGTGTATTGGGACAGAGTGCTTGCGGCAGCAGAATACGAACTGGAAGTTGACGGCGTCGCGGTGACCGATCTCGGCGCACGCACGCGTCCCTCCGGAGATGCTCCCGTCATGCGCCGTGCGTACAAGCCCACCGAAGCAAACGCATTTGCCGCCGGCGAGCATACCGCCAGAATCCGGAGCAAAAACAGTGCAGGCGTTTCGGCGTGGACTGAATTCACATTCACGGTGGCAGGGGGTGCTACGGAAGAACCCACAGCATTCCGTGGAATTACTACCAACGGCAACAACCAGTGGAACACAACGCAGGATTTCTATACGGCTACGGTCTTGGAAGACGGCAGTATCAAGCTCTCCTTCACTGCGGCCACAAGCGACGAGTGGAGCACTTATCTCTTTAACTTTGATACGGCGACGATTGATGCAACTAAGTTGCATATCAAGCTTCGTCTTGTCAGCGGAGAACTGGATAAGGTCCGTTTCCAAGTAGACGGAGCGAGCGGCACCGTGTATGGCGAAGACATGGCTTTTGTCGACGGTATTGCGGAACTGACGGTCGATGTGGAGAGCGCAAGTCTGGCTTCTTCCTATGGTTCGGTCATGCTGTTCCTCAACAAATACGCAACCGCCGGTAACGCGATCGAGATCGAAGTCATCGATGTATCTCTGTATAACGAAAGTGCAAGTCAAACGCCCGCCAAGTTCGGCAATATCAACGGCAACGGCAACAACCAGTGGAACACAACGCCGGATTTCTATACGGCTACGGTCTTGGAAGACGGCAGTATCAAGCTCTCCTTCACTGCGGCCACAAGCGACGAGTGGAGCACTTATCTCTTTAACTTTGATACGGCGACGATTGATGCAACTAAGTTGCATATCAAGCTTCGTCTTGTCAGCGGAGAACTGGATAAGGTCCGTTTCCAAGTAGACGGAGCGAGCGGCACCGTGTATGGCGAAGACATGGCTTTTGTCGACGGTATTGCGGAACTGACGGTCGATGTGGAGAGCGCAAGTCTGGCTTCTTCCTATGGTTCGGTCATGCTGTTCCTCAACAAATACGCAACTGCCGGTAACGCAATCGAGATCGAAGTCATCGATGTGACATTGAAGTGACCTAATATTGGATTTTGGGGCGGACATAACTTCTGTTAGGTTCGCCCCTTTTAGACGGAGGACAGTAGAGTGACAGTACGTCAGTACATACGAAACAGTTGGGACAAAAGTTTGCGGACGAAGGGGCACCGTGCGGATGGTATCACTTTGCCGTATTCGTACAATTCGCCATGTGCCGAGGGCATTTTCGACGAGTTTTACTACTGGGATACATGCTTTATCAACAAGGGGTTGATTGCCGACGGTAAGTACGAGGACGCATTGCATAACGCGCTGAACATGGCGTTCCTCATCCAACGGTACGGTTTTATGCCCAATGCGGCGGTGACCGGTATGTTAAATCGCTCGCAGCCGCCGCTGTTCGGTGTGATGGTGCGTGACATCATGCCCTACGCGCCAACACAAGATAAAAAAACGCTCATTGACGCTCTGGAGCGTGAATACGGCTTCTGGATGAGCCGACGCACATTGTCTTGCGGACTGAACAGGTACGGCAACTCTGCCGACAGACAAGCTAAGTTGTTGATGGCAGACGAGGCGGAAGCGCGACTGTCCCTAAAGTTTGACATTGCGGACAGAGAGATGCTCGGTAGCAATATTCTCGCTGAGTGCGAGTCCGGATGGGATTTTTCCCCGAGATTTGATTTTCATTGTACGGACTTTGCCCCCGTGGACCTCAACAGCCTGCTTTATTTGTACGAGCTGACGCTTGCCGAGTATGTACCGGAGCGGCGGGGAGTGTTCCTGGAGGCTGCTGCAAAGAGGAAGGAGCGGATGTACGAGTACTGCTTCGACGGAATCAAATTGACCGACGCAGTTCCCGGCGGAGGGTATGCAAAGATAGTATCGGCTGCGTGCGCGTTGCCATTCGCAGTGGGTCTTTCCGACGATAGGCAAGCATTGCTGCAAATCGTCGGCAAGCTGGAGTATGCTTACGGCATTGCAGCTTGTGAGAAAACTGCTGACGGTACTGTCTGCCAATGGGGTTATCCCAATATGTGGGCACCTCTTGTGTGGATCGTGTGCAGTGCACTTGACAAGCTGGGATTGCACAACGACAGTGCGCGCATCGGGAACAAATACCTGTCGGCGGTAGAGGACAGCTTTGCCGCTACGGGGAAACTGTGGGAAAAATATGATGCCGTTCGCGGCGGAAAAGCAACGGTCAACGAATACACCGAGACGGAGATGCTCGGTTGGACGGCAGGAGTATACAGTGTAATCTATGACAAAATCAAGCAATAAACAAAATGTGGCGGATCGCTTTGCTTTACTGACGGGGCAGGATAATTGGTCCACCGCCGAGGCTTGCGGCCTACCGTCACTCAGGATGTCCGACGGACCGCACGGACTACGCTATGTAATCGGCGAGGAGGGCGAAGAGCAGATCGCTGCAAGTTCGGTTTGCTACCCCACGCTGTCTGCTCTGGGGAATTCTTTTGACGAAAGTCTTGTGTATCGTGTGGGGCAGGCGATCGCCGAGGACTGCATCCGGCATGATGTTGCCATGATCCTCGGTCCCGGGGTCAATCTGAAGCGGACACCGCTCTGCGGCCGTAACTTCGAGTACTTCTCTGAAGACGGCGTGCTATCCGGCAGACTTGCAGCAGCTTATATCGATGGCGTACAAAGCAAGGGTGTCGGCACTTCACTGAAGCACTTTGCCGCCAACAACCGAGAGTACGACAGGTTCTTCCAAAGCAGTGAGATGGACGAGCGCACCTTGCGGGAGACTTACTGTCGTGCGTTCGAGATCGCTCTGCAAGCCAAGCCGTGGACGGTCATGTGCAGTTACAACCCTGTAAACGGTGTGTACGCATCGGAGAACAGGCACCTACTGCGTGATCTGCTTCGACGAGAGTATGGCTTCGAGGGTGCTGTCGTATCCGACTGGGGAGCCGTTAAACATCGAGCGAAGTCGCTACTCGCGGGCGTCGATCTGGCGATGCCGTACGACGAGAAGTGTGAGAAACAACTTGCCGACTGGTACAGTCGGGGGCTGATAAGCGAAGCTGACATCGACGAAAGCGTAGACAGACTCCGCGCACTGATCCGGCAGTACGAGACAACAGAGCCGCTCCGCAAGGCTGAGTTGACCGACGGGCAAAAACACGCCTTGGCAGTCTCCGCCGCGGAGCAATGCGCCGTTTTGCTGAAAAACGACGGCGTGCTTCCTCTCGGGAAAAGTCAAAAAATCGCCGTCATCGGCGGCTTTGCGGAGAACCCCGAGTTCCAGGGAGGCGGGTCCTCCAGAGTGACTTGTGGGAAGCCGCTGTCTCTTTGCGGTTGTCTCAGGGATCAAGGCTTTGATGTGGACTTTGCTCAGGGATACATGATACGCTACCATATGGCGACCCCCTTTGGTCTGCGCTATGCGACGGATCTCGCGATGCAGAGCGACTGTGCCGTTGTGTGCGTGGGAAATACTTGGTTGACCGAAAAAGAGGAGACGGATCGCTTCTCCATTCGGCTCAACCCCATCATGGAAGACCTGATCGTCAATGTGGCGAATGTCAATCAAAATGTCGTGGTGGTGCTTTACGCAGGATCTGCGGTAGACGTGTCGGCTTTCCGCGACAAAGTGAAAGCCATCCTGTATATGGGTTTTGGCGGAGAGGGCGTCAATGAGGCGGCGGCGAGACTGCTTTCCGGTGAGGTTTCGCCCTGCGGCAAGTTGGCAGAGACTTTCCCTGTCTGCCTCTCCGATACGGCGACGGGCGAGGCGCGCGGCAACAGCTACACAGAGCGGTACTCCGAGGGAGTGCTGGTCGGTTATAAATATTACGAATACAAGGGTATCGTGCCTGCCTATCCGTTCGGGCACGGGCTGTCTTATACGCAGTTTGCCTACGAGAACCTGCGTGTGGAGAAGGATTCCGAAACGGACTACCGCGTGACTCTTACAGTCAGGAATATCGGTGCCCGCGACGCTGCCGAGACAGTGCAACTGTATCTTGCCGATAAGGCAAGCATGGTCACCCGCCCAAAAAAAGAACTTGTCGGCTTCGCCAAAAAATTCATCGCCGCCGGAGAGCGTCAGAAGTTCGGGTTTACTCTGACGGCGCGCGACTTCGCGTATTTCAGCCCCGTTTCAGATGCGTTTTATGTGGAGAACGGTATCTATACGGTCATGGTGGGTGCAAGCAGCGCAGACATTCGTTTGACACAGGAACTCAAGATCACTTTACCGGACGAAGAACAATTTTCACAATATTAAGGACGATATAAAATTGAAGATCAAGTATTTACAGGACGAACACTTTTTCGGCGGAGCGGTCAATGACGGAATTTTTATGCCTTACCAAAGTGGCTTTTCGCGCGATCTGCGCGTGTGGCACGCAGGTAATCAGGCAACGGCGGCGTTACTGTCCGACCGTGGGCGGCTCGTATATTCCGACAGTCCCTTTTGCTACACCTTCGAGGAGGATGGGATTCTCGTGGAGGGCGAAAACATTGCCGTTGAACAATGTGGAGAGACGCTGCGAGATGCCTATCTTGCCATGCACAACCGCTTCGCCGACAAAACATTCATCGGGCAGGTACCGCCGATGGATATGTTTACTGTTCCGCAGTACAACACCTGGATCGAAATGGAATGGGACTGCACGCAGGAAAAGGTTATGAGATACGCACACGAGATCATCGAAAACGGGTATCCCGCGGGCGTGCTGATGATCGACGACTGCTGGTGCCGTGCATACGGCGATTGGGTGTTCGATGCCGCGCGCTTTCCCGACCCCAAGGGAATGGTAGACGAACTGCACGGCATGGGCTTCAAGGTCATGCTGTGGTGCTGTCCGTTTGTCAGCCCCGATACCGCTGTTTTTCGTAGGCTGGAAGCCGATGGTGTGCTGGTCAAAACCTCGAGTGGGCAAACGGCTGTCTCACATTGGTGGAATGGCTTCAGTGCGGTGCTGGATCTGACGAATCCTAAGGCGGTCCGGTGGTTCGACGAGCAGGCAAGTCGTCTGGTGGAAGAGTATGGCGTAGATGGCTTCAAGATGGATGCCGCAGACCCCGAATACTACGCCGACGATTTTATATTCTTCGACGGGAGCCAGCGCTCCGAGCAGGCGAAGAGGTGGGCGGAGTTGGGTGCGAAATACGCTTACAACGAGTTGCGTGCCGGATTTAACGCTGGGTGGCTACCCGTCGCCAACCGACTACGCGATAAGAATCATTCCTGGACGGAGGACGGGTTGAACACGCTTGTACCGGACGGACTGGCGATGGGGCTATGCGGTTACCAGTACCTTTGCCCCGATATGATCGGCGGCGGCATGGTGCCGGATTTTCACCGCAACGGATTTGAGTTTGACGGCGAGTTGTTTGTTCGGTACTGCCAGGTGGCGGCGGCATTCCCTATGATGCAATTCTCCCGCGCGCCGTGGAAAGTACTTGACGCGAAACAGCAACGGTTGTGTCTGGAAGCCGTCGGCTTGCACATGCGGTTTTCGGACGAGATTCTGCGGATCGCAAGAGAGTGTTCGGTCACGGGCGACCCCATGCTGCGCAGCTTGGAATATGTCTTTCCGCACAAGGGTTATTTTTCTGTCAACGACGAGTTTCTGCTTGGAAACGATATTTTGGTTGCTCCGCAGCTGCAAAAAGGTGTACAATATAGGCAGGTGGTGCTGCCCGAGGGGACTTGGACAGACGAAACCGGGAAGATATACGGTGGCGGCACATATGTGATCGACACACCGCTTGAAAGACTGCCCGTGTTTACAAGGAAAAACGGATAATTCCATTAGTACCCTTGCACTTCTTTATGCAATATTGTTAACGCTCATGGAAAACGGTGGTGTCTATGAAAGAATGGATTAAGTTTTACTTCGGAGGCTTTTTCTCGAACAAGCGGCTGGCGGAGGCGTCGTCGCGCTCGTTTTGGAACACGGTCCTGAGCCTGTTCTTGACTTTTGTCATTGTTTGGGGAGGGCTATCGGTCGGGTATATTGCCTCGTTTGGAAAGCACTATGCCGAAGCAAAAGACTTCCAATGTTTTTTAAGCGAATCCTTGGGGAAGGATAATCCGTACGGCGTGTATCTGACGGTGACCGACGGGAAGCTCCGGGCGGAGTTTGACGGTGAAGCCGATTGCATCAATACCTTTAACAGCACAGAGGCAACCTATCGCCTAGTCGTGGATACCCGCCCGAAAGAAACGACATTCGACGCCTTTTTGATCCTTTGCAAGGATGAAAACGGCAACGAGATCTCCTACGATGAGTATGTGGCATTGGACACACCGCAACAGGAAAGATATGATTGCAGCATTGTTTACAGCGGGCAATCTCTCGATGTTGTGGCAAATCTTGCGGATTATGAAGCGTACCTTCAAGAAGTATCCGATGTATCGTCCTCAAAATATGACAAAGATATCGCGGATAAATATACTGAGTTAAAACGCAACGGCACCGACGATGATGCGGATCTGCACGATTATGCCATCGGCGTTTACGAACTGTATTTCGCGGCGAAGTACCCGATTTTTATCGGAAAGGATGCCTACGGAAAAGCACCTACTCTCCGAACATATTATATGGAGCTGGAGAAAAAGGCACCCGACAAGAAATATGTTCTCCTGTTTGACGATATTGCCATGTGCGCATTTGCTGCGAACGAGGTCGATGTAGACTTCGCCGGTTATTTGGCTAAGGTCAGTGAAGGAGCTGTCACCTCGCGTGAGATGACTGCGGAGCAAGTGACGGAGAAAATAAACGGCTTTTTCGGTGAACTATTTGCAAGCGGGAGCGCACTGGCTTCGTTTGTTTTCTCATTCAGTCTGATGCAAACGATCCCGATTTTCTTGCTCGCGGTGCTTCTTTTGACATTCCTTGTATATGTCGTTTGTAAGGTGAAGCATTCGGAGGACTGCACCGGTTTTATCGGCGCGTTGAAAGTGGTCGGAGCTACTTTGTTTGTGAGTGCCGCTGCAACGGCACTGAATGCGTTGATCCTTTCTTTCGTCATGTCTCGCGGAACCGTTTTCAGGATCGTGACGATCTTGCTTTTGATGATTGTGACAATACGGTCGATTGTGTTCATGATAGGCACTGCAAGAAATAGCAAGGCGACAGGTACCGATCCGGCAGAAGCGAGTTTGGATGACCCGGAAAGGTAACGGCAATGCCGCTCCGGCACAAATCCATTTCGGGGGGAAGCAAACGAATACACAAAAACGGAGAGCACTTGCATCTCGGAAGCAACTCTCCGTATTTTGCGGTTTCCCCTCAGATTCCCGCAAGATCATATATTGCTTCGGGAAGTTCAGGATGACCCAACTCGGCAAACAACTCGCGCTTTTGCCTCTCCACCCACACAGTCTATTCGTCACACGGGCAAAAAGCCGGATTCGGAATCCGAGCTTTTATGTACTGTTTACTTGTTTGGTCTCCCGTTATTTCTCCGCCTACCTTGACGGGGACGCACCCCAGTGCTACGATACGGGCTCCCGAAAGGAAAAAACATAAGGTTGCTTGTTAGCCGCATCCCGTAGCGATAATCGTGATAGGTGATCCTTCACTTGTATATATACAAGCACACGCCCAGCAGGCACTATCCAAGGTGGAGCCAAGATTATAAGGCATCTCCCCGTCGAAAACTCAATATTATGCAGGACGACAACGGTGTCCGTCGATGGCAATCCATTCTATTGGTAAATTCATGCTTTATCGTCTGATTCAATTCACATCGTCGCCAGCCCACCAAAACAGAAAAGCCCCCAAGCGGGGCTTTTCTGTTTTGCAGGGAAGTAAAGAGAGGGGAGTCGAACGCAGCGTAAAGAAAACAACCCGGTGGGTTGTTTTTAGCGGTGACCGAAGTTTTTTGCAAGGCATCCGTGTTGCTCTTCGCCGGGGTGAAAGTGATTCTGAAAAAACCGGGAAATACGGACGATACTTGACGAACAGCGGCCGATGTATTAAAATGAAAGCCGGGTCGCACAGGCGCGCCCGTTGCAGCGCGCCTTATCTCCGTTTCGCCCTTTCTCTGTACGGGAGGATGTTTCCCGTTTTCATCGAAATCATATGTTGTTTAATAAGTACTTAAAACGTTATTATCTTCGCTACGCATGGCTGTTCCTTATCGGGATAGCCGCGCTCATCCTCGTGAACTATTTTCAGCTTTATATTCCGGAATATCTCGGAAAACTCATCGACCTTTGCACCGCCTCAGAGCGCGGCGGAGAGCCTCTGACCGTCGCCTCCATCCGTGACCTGATCCTCGGCGTGGTCATCGTCGCCGTCGTGCTGTTTCTCGGGCGCACCGTCTGGCGGCTCTCGATTTTTAACGCTTCCGGAAAAATGGAAGCGGGGCTCCGGCATCAGATGTTCTGCAAAGCCGAGCGCCTTTCCGAGCGGTACTATCACGAAAACAAAACCGGCGCCGTGATGGCGTGGTTCACCACCGACCTGGAAACCATTGAAGAATACCTCGGTTGGGGGACGGTCATGATGGTGGACGCTGTTTTCCTCTCCTTGCTCACCCTTTGGCGCATGGTGCGGCTCGACTATGTTCTGACCCTTTTCCTGCTCCTGCCCCTCATTCTGATTATCGTCTGGGGCGCGCTGGTGGAAAAATTCATGTCGGAGAAGTGGACGGTACGTCAAAAGACCTTTGACCGTCTCTATGACTTCTCGCAGGAGACTTTCACCGGTATCAGCGTCATCAAAGCATTCGTCAAGGAAACCCAGGAGCTCCATGAGTTCGCTTCGATTGCCAAGAAGAACAAGGATGAGAATATTTCGTTCGCGCGGCTCTCGGTCGCGTTCGACGTCATTATCTCGGTCATCATCGGCGTTAATCTGGCTGCCATCATTGCGCTCGGCGGCTTTTTCGTCTACCGCGTTGCGACCGGCAATCCGATCGTCATCCTCGGACATACGATGGATCTCACCGCGGGCGAGGTCGTGACCTTTATCGGCTACTTCGATACCCTGATCTGGCCCATGATGGCGACGGGGCAGATCGTTTCCATGCGCTCCCGTTCGGGCGCGTCCATGAAGCGGATTTCTCACTTCCTCGAAGAAGAGGAGGAAATCTGCGACGCGCCGAACGCCGTTACGCTCTCGCCCGTCGCCGGGAAGATCACCTTCCGCGGCTTCTCGTTTGCCTATCCCGGCTCCACCCATGACGCGCTTTTTGATATCTCCCTTGACATTCTGCCCGGAGAGACGGTCGGCGTGGTCGGGAAAATCGGGTGCGGAAAGTCCACCCTTGCCGCCGTCCTGCTCCGCCTTTACAATGTGGAGCGCGGAACCCTCTTCCTCGATGATACCGACATCATGGACTGCACTCTTGCGAGCGTCCGGGACGCCATCGCCTACGTCCCGCAGGACAACTTCCTGTTCAGCGACAAGATTCGGAACAACATTGCTTTCGCCCGCCCGGACGCCTCTCCCGAGGAGGTAGAAGCGGCGGCGCGCTTTGCCGACGTGCATGACAATATCGCCGCTTTCCCGGACGGGTACGACACCGTGACGGGCGAGCGCGGCGTGACCCTTTCCGGCGGGCAGAAGCAGAGGATTTCCCTCGCCCGCGCTTCCCTGAAAAACGCCCCCATACTGATTCTCGACGACGCGGTCTCCGCCGTGGACGTCCGCACCGAGGAGACCATTCTCGAACACATCGCGCGGGAGCGGCGGGGCAAAACCACGGTGGTCATCGCCTCGCGCGTTTCCACGGTTGCCCATATGGATAAGATACTGGTTCTCTCGGAGGGGCGCGTGGAAGCGTTTGACACCCCCGCCCGTCTCGCGGAGATCTCCCCCACCTATCAAAAGATGGTATATCTGCAAGCCTTGGAACGCGAAGTGGAAGGGGGTGAGGGCTGATGGAAAACGAAAACGAATTGGACCGCCTCTTCGGTGACCGCCCCATTCCCACGCGGGAGCTTCTGAAACGCACTCTGCGCTACCTGAAGCCCGAGCGCCTGCGCTTCTGCGCTGCGTTGCTTCTCATTCTGCTCAACGTCGCGCTCGACGTGATCCTCCCGCTGTTCATCAGCGCCGTGACCGATACCCTGACCTCGGGAGACATTCGTCTCGCGCGCATTCTGTGGCTTTCGGGGGCATATCTGCTCATGTACCTCGCAAATCAGGTCTTCCTCTACTTTGAGTCTATGATTCTGCAAAAAGCGGGGCAGAACATTGTCTATCGCCTGCGGCTTGAGGTGTATGAGCATATTGAGAATATGTCTCGCAGTCAACTGAACGAGATGCCCGTCGGCTCTCTCGTGACGCGGGTCGCTTCCTATACTGCCTCCCTTTCCGACCTGTTCACGAATGTGTTGGTCAACGTCCTGCGGAACCTGCTGACCGTGGTCGGGGTGTTCGCCGTGATGATGTTCATC
The DNA here is from genome assembly GCA_945920215.1 of uncultured bacterium. Taxonomy (GTDB): domain Bacteria; phylum Bacillota; class Clostridia; order Oscillospirales; family CAG-272; genus UBA1740. Next base: position 84,960 of record CAMEJM010000006.1, on the reverse strand, counting down.
TCTTGGCGGCTTTCTCTCGCCATGTTGGGCTTTCTCGTCGTGGTGTTCGTCGTTTCGTTCTTCTTCCGTCGCCATGTTGCGAAGATCTTCCGTGAAGAGCGGAAGAGCATCTCCGACATCAATACCTTCCTCAACGAAAACCTTTCGGGGATGAAGCTCATTCAAGTGTTCCGCCGCGAGGACGCCAAGGAGCTGGAAATGCTGGCGAAAAACGAGCATCTCCGCCGCGCCCGTTACCGCGTGGTGAGGGCGTTCGGCATCTACCGTCCGTTCATCTCATTCCTTTACTTCCTTGCCATCGCGGTCACCTTCTTTCTGGGGGTTGCCCTTGGGCTTTCCCCCGGCATGATTGTGGCGTTCTACCTCTATCTCTCAAAGTTCTTCAACCCGATTCAGAACCTTGCGGATCAGCTGAACAACCTGCAAAAAGCCTTCACCGCCTGCGAGCGGCTGTTTAACCTGCTGGACGTCATGCCCGAGGTGCGCGACCGTCCGGGCGCTATCCCCGTGGAGCACTTCCGCGGGAAGATCGAGTTCCGCCATGTGTGGTTCGCCTATGTGCCGGACGAATGGATCCTGCGGGACGTCTCCTTTACGGTCGAGCCGGGGCAGACCTGTGCCTTTGTCGGCGCGACCGGCGCCGGGAAGACCACGATCCTCTCTCTGATCGTGCGGAATTTCGATATTCAGCGCGGGCAGATTCTCATTGATGACCGCGACATTGCCGACATCGAAATCAAGTCCCTGCGCCGCGGGATCGGGCAGATGCTGCAGGACGTCTTTCTGTTCAGCGGCTCGGTGCGCTCAAACATCACCCTGAATGACCCTGCTTTCACGGACGAGGAAATTGACAACGCCGTGCGGTATGTCAATGCGGACTCGTTCCTCTCCCGCCTGCCTCACGGGCTGGAAGAGGAGGTTATCGAGCGGGGCGAGAACTTCTCGCAGGGACAGCGGCAGCTTCTTTCCTTTGCCCGCACCGTACTGCACAAGCCCGAAATTCTGATTTTGGACGAGGCAACCGCGAACATCGATACCGAAACAGAGGTGTTGATTCAGAACTCGCTTGAGAAAATGCGCAACATCGGCACCATGCTGGTCGTGGCGCACCGACTGTCCACCATTCAGCACGCCGATCAGATCATCGTGCTGCAGGGCGGCGAGATCATTGAGCGCGGCACGCATCAGGAGCTTCTCCGCCGCCGCGGGTATTACTACAAGCTCTACGAATTGCAGTTCGCCTCCCGTTGACGGGAGAGGGGCGTGTACCGGGCTTGTCCCTGTGGGAAAGAGAACGGAAAAGCCCTTCCACCGTCAAAAAATATAGGACCTTTTGCGGCTCAGCGACAGAAATATCGCTGAGCCGCGATTGCTTTGCAGAACCGTGCCTGCGCTTCGCCGCAGTGCGCGCCCCCGGACCAAAGCGCGAACGACTTGCAAAATGCCCCCTTTTTATGATATAGTAAAGACAGCTTTCGACAAGACCTCATTACGACAGGGAACGGAGTCCGGCAGGATGAATGCGGAAATGAATCTCACAACCAAACGGAAGATCCTGCGCTTCGGCACCGCGGGGGTCTTGTTTCTGCTTGCCGGCGTGTTGCAGTATTTTGACTCGCTCGTGCCGGAAAAGTATTGGTTATACCTGAACTTGGGGGCAAATCTGATTTTTCTCGGTCTGTGCGTATTCTGGCTTGCTTCGCTTGCGGAGCGGATTGTCAGGCGCAGGATCCGCACCGCTCTGGTGAGCGTTGCCGTTCTGTTTATCTGCTTGCTGCTGCTCAAGACCATCAAATACAATTTCTTTGAAAGCGAAACCGTCAAGCGGTATCTTTGGTATGCTTTTTACATACCGCTTTGCCTTGCGCCCGTGGCGGTGTTCTATATGATTCTGTCCCTGAACCGGGGAGATGACAAGCCCGTGCCGAAAACATGGTGCCTGTTGCTCGCCTCGGCAGTGGCTCTGATTCTGCTGGTTTTCACAAACGACGCGCATCAGTTCGTTTTCTCTTTCCTGCCCGGCTTTGAAGCGTGCAACGATATCTATCGCCGCGGCACCGGGTATTGGCTGATATCGGGGTGGCTCGTGCTTTTTTCCCTGATCGACGTGCTGCTCCTCTTCCTGAAGTGCCGCATTTCCCACTGCCGCAGGAAACTGTGGATTCCGCTGTCTCTTTTTCTCGCCTGCCTTGTCTTCTGCGTGCTGCGCGAGGTTTTCGATTTCAACAGTTACAGGACCCCGGAAACGCTGACGCTCGTTGTGGTGGTGCTTTGCGAGAGCCTGATACAGATCGGACTGATTCCGTCAAACGGAAACTACGCGAGGTATTTTCATTTGTCGGATCTTACCGCTTTGATTTCCGATACGGACTACCGCGTTGTGTTGTCCTCGGGGAGAGCCCCCGCCGTGACGCGGGAGCAACTGAAACAGGCGGAGAGGGACGCTATATTTCTTGACGCCGACTCGAAATTTTGCGGAAGCGCCATCGGCGGCGGACTTGTGTACTGGTCGGAGGACGTATCGGTCGTCAACAGATACAACCGGGCGCTTGCCGAGACGGGAGAAGCCCTGTCCGAAGAAAACGAGTTGATTGCGGCAGAGAACGAATTGCGGGAGAAGCAGGCAAAGATTGTCGAGAAGAATCGGTTGTACGACGGCATCGCGCGGACGGTTCGTCCGCAGGTGGAACAGCTCAATCGCATCGTCGGCGGGGCAGAGACGAAAGAGGAACGCAGGGACGCGCTCCGCCTTGCGCTGATTTACGGTGCGTACATCAAGCGCAGAAGCAATCTTGCGGTGCTGGAGGAAAAAGAAACGGGCGACCTGCGGGAGCTGCTTTACTGTATCCGCGAATCTCTCAATCAGTTGTCTTTTTACGGGGCTGCGTGTTCCTCCGTCTGTGACGGCGAGGGGGAAATCGAATATCGCGCCATGATTTGCGCATATGAGTTTTTTGAGGATTGTATCGAAAGGGCGCTGCCGGAGTTGTCCGCGTGCTTTGTCAGACTGTCGCAGAGCGGCGGGCAGATTACTTTGCGCCTTTCCATGGAGGGCGCACAACGGCTGGTACGGCAGCGGGAGGCGCTCTGCGGCGCTTGGACGCGCGTCGGCAAAGTGACGGTTGAAGAACAGGAGGGGACTGTATACGTCACCCTTCGGACGGGGGGAGGGACAGAGAGACATGACGACGGCATGGCTTGAAATCTCCCTCGTGGCGCAGGGCTTCCTGTGTTCCGTGCTGGCGCTGATTCTGACGCTTTCCTTGGCGGACGCCGTGATCGCCTTTTACTATCGCGTGAAGAAAAGATATCTTCTTGCCGCCACCGCGTCGCTTGCGGTGCAATTCCTGTATCTTTGCCTGCTGTATGAGGGGTATCTGAAAGTGTCCGGAGACTTACCTGACGACGCCTCGATTTCCCCCGTCAGCGCCATGCCGCTTTGGAGCGTACTTGTCCTGACGGCAGTGTTCGCCCTGACGGCGGTAACAGGACTTTGTTTTCTTGTAAAATACATAAGAACGCATTTGACGGCGATGTCGGTCAAGGAAGGTCTTGACCGTTTGCCCACGGGACTGTGCTTTTATGACCGAGAGGGACTGCCGCTGCTGCTCAACGAAAGAATCAATGCGGAGTGCGTTGCCGTCACGGGGGAACCGCTGCTGGACGGCAGAGCGTTCTGGACCCATCTTTCCGAAGGGAATTTGCCTGACGGCTTTGAGAGAAGCACAGCGGGGGAAGCGGTCATCCTGAAATTCCCCGGCGGAGAAGTGAAGAACTATCGCCGGATTACACATATGTGCGGCGCAGAGACGGTGTATGAGATCGTGGGCGGCGATGTGAGCGGGGAATACGCGCTCGGCGCGGCATTGACCGAAAAGAACAGGGAACTCAAAGCCTTGAACGCGCGTCTGCGGGAGTACGGCGACAGAATTACGGAATTCACACGCGAGCGGGAAAGTCTGCAAGCCAAAATACGTATTCACGACGCGCTGGGCAGTTTGCTTCTGATGACGCGGAAGAGCCTGACGCAGGGGGCGGACGAGGAGCTTGCCGCCGTTGCGCGGCAGTGGGAAGACGTCACGGGAATTATCGGTGCGGCGGAAGAAAACAAGCGGGAGGACGGCTTTGCGGAGCTGACTGCCGCGGCAGAGGCAATCGGTGCCGAAATCCACCTGGCGGGAGACTTGCCGCGGCCGGGTACCGTCGAAGAAAAAATCGTTCTGCAAGCGCTGCACGAGTGCTTGACCAATACCGTTCGGCACGGGGACGGAAACGCCGTGGAGGCGTATTTTTCGGAGAGCAACGGCAATTTCCGGGCGCAGATAACCAATAACGGCGGGCAGCCGAAAGGAGAAATCCGGGAGGGCGGCGGCTTGACTTCGCTTCGCAAACTGGCGGAGAGCGAAGGAGGAAGTATGCACGTGACGATCAGACCGCGATTTGAGCTGTCTATCACTGTGCCGATGGACGGAGGGAAACTGAAATGAGCCACAAACCGAATGTGATGATAGTGGAAGACCAAGCGATGGCTCGCCGGCTTTTTGAGATGATGATCGAGCGCTCGGAAAGATATGCGCTCGCCGCAGCTATCGACAACGCCGCCGTGGCGGATATTTATTGCCTGAACAAGAAAATCGATTTGGTTCTGATGGACGTGGTGACAAAGAACGGCGCCAGCGGTCTTGCCGCCGCCGAACGCATTAAAAAAATCAACCCGGACATCAAAATCATCATTGTTACCTCCATGCCGGAGTATTCCTATATTGACCGCGCCAGGAAAATCGGCGCGGAGGGGTTCTGGTATAAAGACGCAAGCGAGGAACCGTTCATGTCCGTTGTCGAACGGGTGATGAACGGCGAGACGTATACCCTGATTCCCCGCCGGAAATGGAGCTGGGGCTGGCAAAAAGCGCGGAACTGACCACACGCGAGTTGGAGGTGCTGCGCGAGATGACGGGCGGCTATACCAACGAGGAGATAGCCGAAAGGCTGTTCATGTCGGTCAATACGGTCAAAAAGCATATTATGAGCATGATTGAAAAAACCGGCTTTCGCAACCGTACCGAGCTTGCCGTCCGCGCGCGGGAATCCGGCATTGTGATTCTGGAAAGAGCGGACGAACGCATATAACCGAAAACCGGCGGTCATACAGTCCCCAAAGCAGCTCTCCCTTTTAAGCGGCGCAGCGATCGAGATTCATCGCTGCGCCGCAACGATATTTGTCTTGCGGCAAGTGATATGCCTGCCGGCGCGATATTTTGCTTACGCAAAGTTATATTTCTCTCTGAAAGAGAAGATAAGGCAAACATCATATCACTTTTCACCGCAGGTGAAACATATCACCGGTTGCGGAGCAAACAATATCACTGAAATAGCCCACAGCCTTGCTCGCAAGGTAGACTGGGCTATCTTTTTTTGTGCGGGAAATGGAAAAAATACCCGAATGGGTAATGCGCAGAACTGAGAGATCCGATATAGTATAAACGGTAACTATTCCCATTTCCCCTACGGGGGAAATCGCAACCGATCAACGAGAGCAAAGAAGGTGAGAGGAAAATTGAAAAGAGCGGTCATCCATTTCGGAAACAGAATCCTGGCAGAGGCGGTGGAACGCGGACTGAACCAAACCGGCACCTTCCTTGTCTGTAACGTCACAGAAAACGCAGAGCGCGAGATTTTGTCCGCGTGCGAGGCGGTCATGGCGGATATTCTGCTGATGGACGTGTCCCGTGCGCCGCAGACGACGTTTTCCAAGAGGATGGCTACCATCGCACAAGTGAAAAAAAGATGCCCCGGTATTCGGGTCGCCCTGTTCTGCGACAGTACCTCGGACAGTGAAACAGCGGAGAAGGTGACGCGGGCAAAGGCGGAGGGAGTGATTGATATGTTCTTTTACGAATCCGTTTCGCTTGAATATCTGGCGGCGGTGCTTTCCGCTATGTAAGGAGACGCACAGATGTCGGAGGACCGACAAACGACTGTGACTTGCGCCGAGAGACGTCGGCGTGTCAAATACCAATCAATACGAGTCAAGGAGATATTTATGAAGAAGAGAATTTTTATGGCATTGCTTTTCATGCTTTGCGCGTGTATGCTTGTCTGCGCTTTTACCGCGTGCGGCAAGAATGACGACAAGGATAGTGATCAGGGCGGCGAAGCGCATACGCACACGTATGCGGATGCGTGGTTGAAAGACGCCGGTTACCACTGGCACGCCTGCACGGTAGAAGGCTGCAACCAGGTTGCGGACAAAGCGGCGCACGTCTGGGACAACGACGCAGACACGACTTGTAATATTTGCGGATATGAAAGAGCGGCTCATACTCATCAGGCATCGACCGAGTGGAGCAAAGACGGCACGAACCATTGGCACCTCTGCTCTGTAAACGGTTGCAACGAGCAGCTTGACAAGGCGGCACATACCTACGACAACGATGCAGACACCACCTGCAACGTTTGCGGATACGAGCGCCCTGCGCATACTCATCAGGCATCAACCGAATGGTTAAGCGACGAAACAAACCATTGGCACCTCTGCACCGTGGACGGTTGCGGAGAAAAGCTTGATACCGCCGCACATATTTACGATCAGGAGGTTGTGGCAGAAGGATACCTTGCAAGCGAGGCAAGTTACACCGAGGCTGCAAAATATTTCAAGTCCTGCGTATGTGGCAAAAAAGGAACGGAAACCTTTGCAAACGGCGATGCACTTGAAGCAAAGGAGAATCAAGTTCTGCTTGCAGACGGAATTACGCTCGGCAAAACTTACGATGGCGAGGCTTATACCCTCTCCGGCGACAAGTTTACCGCAAACGGTGACGGCGCAATGACGTTTGAGTATAAAGGCGCAGGCGAAGCGGAATGGTCTTCTGCCGCTCCCGTAAATGCCGGAAGCTATGAGGTGAGGGTTTCCGTTGCGGCAACGGCGGAGTGGAAAGCGGCACAAGCGACCTTCGATTTTACGATAGCTAAAAAACAACTGACTATCAGCGGAACAACCGTTGCGGATAAAGAGTATGACGGAACCGTTGCGGCTACCGTAACGGCAGGCACGCTTGCAGGACTGATCGGCAGCGATGAAGTTTCCGTGGGTGTAACGGCAACCGGTACTTTTGCAAGCAAGGATGTTGCATACGAATTTCATGTTGATCCGCAAGATGTAACAATTTCATATGCTCTTACAGGCACCCTTGCAAATAATTACATTGCACCGGTCGGCGAAACACTGCGAGCTACAATCAATCCGAAAACCTTGTCGAACGTAAATCTGACGAAAGATTATGATGGTAGCAGTGAATTTAGAAGTAAACTTACAACAGAAAAAGGCATTGTTGACGGCGAAAACATTGAAATTTATGTTCAAGCAAGCAGCAAAAATGTAGGAGTTTACAAAGACAGCGACGGTACCATTTGCGATTGTATTTTTTATGACAGCGGAGAAGAAACTTCTAACTATGCGTGGGGCAACTCTTGCACCGCTACGATCACAGCTAAACAACTGACTGTCACGGGCACGACCGTCGCCGATAAGTCCTATGACGGCACGACGACGGCAAATGTCACGGTAGGTACATTGGACGGCGTGGTGAATGGGGAGACCGTTACCGTCAGCGCAAGCGGTGTGTTTGCAAGCGCGGCAGCGGGTAATGATATTACCGTGACCGTGACTTACCTGATCAGCGGAGCGGATAGCGGTAACTATCTGGCACCCGTAACCGACACGACCTTGACCGCCGACATTCTCGATTATGCGAGATTCAGTATCGCCAGCAAATATAATGTAGCCGGGAAAGGAACGGTGGTAACAGGAACCGTTGTCAGCGGTATTATCTATGTAAACGACACCCTCACTCTTTGTGGAGCGAACGGTACCGTATCCGTAAAGGTGACCGCTATTCAAGTGGATAGCAGTACCGATATTACATCGGTGACTCCCGAAACCGAAGGGACTGTCGGTTTGTTACTGGAAGGCGTCTCGGAATCCGACATTCAGGTGGGCGACTGGCTCATCACAAGCACGCTCGATGTACAAAAGGCGAAGCTGGTCACCGTCAGTATTTATTTTAAGACCCAAGAGGAAGGCGGAAGGCACACGCCTGTTTATGTGGACTATAAACCATCGTTCCTGTTTAATAATAATAAATCCAATACCGCAACCCTCATTTCGTTCAGCGGAAATGAAAATGCAGATATGATCATGCCCAGTGAAACGGTAACCGCAACGTTTTTACTGACAGATGCCGATTATATATTGGTCGGTGACAAGTTTGCTTTGGCGGACTCTACTATAGAAGTGGCAACCGGTACGATTTTGAGCATAGACGGCATTGAAGTGATTATGACCTATGACGAAGATGCAGGTTATTACACGACCGGCGATGTTGATTTCAGCAAAACGATTTATGCCAATGTGGATCTCGGCGATGCCGACTGGAAAATAATTATGGATACCGGAATCGCGACCTATAAGGTTTACGACAGCGCAGGAAGTGAAATAACTGTCGTCGATGGCGAATTTACTTTGGGCGTAGCGGATACGGTTACCATTGTATTCACACCGGTCGACGGCGGCGGAGTCGATGCGTGTGCAATTCAACAGCAGGTTTAAAACAAACATTCAGGTTTGTTGAAAACGTATTGCAAACATCATCCATCTATGAATGATGCTGCGTTGAAATTGTTTATCGGCAGTCTTGATTGACTCATGACTGTATTCGCTTTCATGATCCCCGCACGGATCTTTCCCGTGCGGGGATTTTCCGATTTTGACGTTTGCGCGGCGTGCCTCCGAACGCTTTTTCATGGCGGCTTGGTGGCAGTTGGCGGCGGAAAAGAGAAATACATTGCCGGCTCATCACTTGCAATTCCGGGACAGGCGTGCTATACTTGTCGCGGCAAAGGACGGTACCGCCGCCCGCTGCGGCGGATACGGCGCGCGTCTCATCGCCGAGAATATTTGCAAAGCAGTATATCCGGAAGTTCCGGTATCAGGAGGCTTTTATGGCAAAGTGTTATCTTCGGTTCCCCGGTGGGCTTTCCCGCGCCCTTACCCTCAGTTATGACGACGGCGTGGACACCGACCGCCGCTTGATTGAAATCATGAAAAAGAACGGGCTCAAAGGCACGTTCAATCTCAATTCCGGCTGTTTTTCCGCGGAGGGGACAGTGCGCCCCGCAGGGGCGTTCTTCAGCCGTATGTCCCGCTCGGACAGCCTCGCCCTTTACCGCGACAGCGGCATGGAGGTCGCCGTTCACACCTATCTTCATACGTGGATAAGTGAACTGCCGTCCGTGCTTCTGCTTGAGGAGATCGCCCGTGACCGCCGCGAGCTGGAAGGGATGTTCGGTACGGTCATCCGCGGGGGTGCCTATCCTTTCGGTGCTTATAACGATGAGATTGTGGGCGCTTTGCGTGCGTGCGGAATCGTGTACTGCCGCACGACCGTTTCCACCGGAAAGTTCGACATTCCCACCGATTGGCTGCGCCTGCCCGCCACCTGCCACCACAAGGATGAACGGCTCTTTGATTTGTGCGATAAATTCTTGGAGAACACTGCCTTTGACCGCCCGTATCTGTTCTATCTGTGGGGACATTCCTTTGAATTTGAGAAAGACCGCAACTGGAACCGCATCGAGGAGTTCGCGGCGCGCATGGGCAACCGCGACGATATCTGGTACGCCACCAACATCGAAGTTTACGATTATGTGGACGCCTATCGCCGCCTGCAATTCTCGCTTGACGGGACGCGCGTACATAACCCCTCCGCGCTGACCGTTTGGTTCTTTACGGACAAGGGGACGTTCTCCGTTGCCCCCGGGGAAACACTGTCGTTTGCCTGATCCGTTACGCATATGCTTTTTGACCTTTGCCCAAAACGGCACCGTCCGTTTTGGGCTGTTTATATGTGTTTCTTTTACTGCCGCGGGGCAAGTGCAGATTCCTCGAGAAACCCGGGAGAGCTGTGCCACAATTCTCGTTTTTTGCTCGGACGCGCGCTTTACTTTTCGGGAAAAGAGAAGTATAATAAAGAAAATACTCTGACGGAGGTGCGTATGCAAAACAGAGAATCCGAAGAAATGTATCTCGAAACCATTTTGCTCCTCAGAGAGCGCAAGCCGCAGGTGCGTTCCATCGATATTGCGGAAGAACGCGGCTATGCCAAGTCCAGCGTTTCCCGCGCGGTCAGCCTTTTGCAATCACGTGGTTATATCATCGTGGAGGAGGATGGCGCCATCACCTTGACCCCGGCAGGGGAGCGCAGAGCAACCGATATATATGACCGCCACCGCGTCCTCACGGAGTTGCTTATGCAGCTCGGCGCGCCGCTGGATATGGCGGAAGATAACGCTTGCCGCATTGAACACGTCATTACGCCGGAGTTGTTTGATATCATCAAACGGGGGAGAAGTGAAAAAGACGCGCAGAGCGGCACCTGAACGCAATCGGGATTTTCCCCAAAGCAGGGCAGAAATGTACGGGTCACCAACACCCCCAAAAGAAAAATACCGAACATTTTTCGATGTTCGGTCTGCGTAGAGAGATTATACGGGTATTTGCCCCTGCGGGGCAATATCTCACGCCGCCACGCCGTCTCGCGAGCGGACGGCGGTTAAGCGGCGGAGATGCGAACCCATAGCAACAAACGCGTGCGTTTGTTGCCGGGTCGATTCACGACGGGAGACAAAAAGAGCGGCACCCACAAAGGGGTGCCGCTCTTCTTGGTGACCCGTACGGGAATCGAACCCATGTTTTCGCCGTGAGAGGGCGATGTCTTAGCCGCTTGACCAACGGGCCGTCTTGCGGTGCTTGCCTATTATATCATAAGCTTTCTCAAAATGCAATAGTTTTAGAAAAAAATCATTGAGAATCATTCGGAATCTCCGACAGCGTTGCGGTTGCTCCGCGCGCCTTTTTGTTTCTTTGCGTTGCGGGAACGGCATTGTTCGGAAATCTCCGTGACCTTTGCCTCGCTCTTTCAGCCGTGATTTTCTTTTTTGCTTTTGATGACATTTTTACCGCAACGGTACATATTATGAAAAGGCGAGTCATGTCGGTAACAAAAAAGCAGCCCATAAATTGTGCAGAATATATAAAAGCTCGAAGAACTAAATAAATAGTATTTACAAAAATGTCAAAAAATGTTGACGAAGAGCGAAATAATGGTATACTATTGGTAGCATAGCAAATATAATTTTGGAGGCAAATATGAAACGTATCATCGCATTTTTATCACTTTCACTTTGCTTGGTACTTGTTCTTTGTTCTTGCGGAGCGACAGGCCAAATCTTTAACAAGGACAAATTGAACAATCCGGAAGTCTCCGACGCATATACAGCAAAACAGTTGTCTGCACTGACAGGATATGAAATCATGTCAAGCGACGGCGACATGGTATATGCCACTAAGACGACCGTCTCAGAAACCATTCCCGTCACAACCACGGTAACCCACTTGGTGTATAACCTCAAGACGGAGACAACTGTGGTGGAACGCACAAGCTCGGTTTCCATCGAGAGCACGACCCCGACTACATACGCCGTTCAGTTCACAAAAGGGCATGCCGTCCTCACAACGCTGACCGACGGCGAAAGCACTTACTCTGTCTACGCGCCGGGCGGCACCGCCGTTTGCCAGGACATCAAGGAAATGCCTACGTTTGTCAACGACTGCATTACTTGGGACGAACAGGTGTACCGTTACAACAAGTATACCTACGCCAAGGTCGAGGGTTATACCCGCAGCACATTGTTGGGCGCGATCCCGGAATGCCTGAGCACTTATACCGAAAAGTATTATTATAAGTATAATAGTTCCGCGGATGTTTTGACAATCTTCGATAACCATTTCACCCCTATCAGCGAATATTATTTCCATGATTGGGCTGAAGATTACGATTACTATATCTTCTCTGACGGTTATGTGCTGGTACAGTATCTTGAACTCCTGCCGGATGACGCCGAAAAGTATGAGTTGCTGACCGAGGGCAAAAAGTACGATATTCACCATGAACTGATTAACCCGAAGAACGGCAAGACCAAGAGTCTCGATTTGGATTATCTCATTTCGGACCATCAGATCTGCCCCAAGGATACCGGCATGGATGAGTATGACATGTATGCCGATTCCATCAAGGATATCGTGACAATTCAGAAGATTGAAAACAAGCGCCTTGCGGATCTGGAAGAAACCTATGCCGCCCAAAGCAACGGAAAGCTCGGCGTTTGCCTCTCCTCCTATGAGGGCTTCCAAGCGGGGTATTGGCCGCTCGGTAACGGTTATGTTGTCGTAGTGACCAGCAACACCTGTTATTTGCTGGACAGCAAGATGAAGCTGGTCGGAGAAATCGGAATGAGCGCCATCGGAGACACAACCGCCAATTATATTGTGACGGAGGACGGTATTTACGACTACGCCCTCAAGCGCCTTGTCAACCTCAAGGACGATCAGTACAAGAACTACTCGATGAATGGCACTGTCGGTAACGCGCTTCTGTTTACCGAAACCCTTGAGGAACCGATTATCAGTGCGAGCGTTCCCGTCATCACGAAAAACTATTATCTCTATGTGGACAATGCTTTCAGAAAAATCGGGACGAATCTGAATTTTGATGACAGCAACCAGTACTGCTATTCTCTGGAGGACGCCACGACCGGGGATATCACCGTATACGACGCGAAGGGCAACAGCCTCTTTACCGGCTGCAGCTCCGTGAGTGTTGTAAACTATGACAAAGACGCTTGCGTGCTGGCGATTGATATCAAAAACAACAGCACCGTTGAAACCGTATATTACAAACTGACCATGCGTTGATCAGCCAATATCAAGCGGGGCGGAGAGAGAATCTCTGCTCCGCTTTTTATGGCGCTGTTTGCACATACCCGATTGCAATCATACGCGGATTTATGTCAAATCGGGAGAAAAATACAAAAAAGAAAAATCCACTTGATATATTGGCACTTTTGTGTTATAATAACGAATTGGAAAACAAAAAACAAACTCTGGAGGATTTTTATTATGTCCGTTAAAGTTGCTATCAATGGTTTCGGTAGAATCGGCCGTCTGGCATTCCGTCAGATGTTCGGCGCAGAGGGGTATGAGGTGGTTGCCATCAACGACCTGACCAGCCCTGCAATGCTCGCTCACCTGCTGAAGTACGACACCGCGCAGGGTTCCTACTGCGGTCATATCGGCGAGGGAAAGCACACCGTGGAAGCTACCGAGGATTCCATTATCGTCGACGGCAAGACCATTCGCATCTACGCGGAGAAGGACGCGGCAAACTGCCCCTGGAAGGCACTCGACGTTGACGTCGTTCTGGAATGCACCGGCTTCTACTGCTCCAAGGACAAGTCCATGGCACACATCAATGCCGGCGCCAAGAAGGTTGTTATTTCCGCACCCGCAGGCAATGATCTTAAGACCATTGTTTACAGCGTGAACAACAACACGCTGACCAAGGAAGACCAGATCATTTCCGCTGCTTCCTGCACCACCAACTGCCTGGCTCCTATGGCAAAGGCGCTCAACGACTACGCTCCCATCCAGTCCGGTATCATGACCACCGTGCACGCTTACACCGGTGACCAGATGATTCTCGACGGCCCGCACCGCAAGGGTGACCTCCGCCGTGCACGCGCAGGCGCACAGAACATCGTTCCTAACTCTACCGGCGCCGCTAAGGCAATCGGTCTTGTCATTCCCGAACTGAACGGTAAGCTCATCGGCTCCGCTCAGCGCGTTCCTACCTGCACCGGCTCCACTACCATTCTCGTGGCTGTCGTAAAGGGCAAGGATATCACCAAGGAAGGCATCAACGCCGCTATGAAGGCTGCCGCTTCCGAGTCCTTCGGCTACAACGAGGATCAGATCGTTTCCTCCGACGTCATCGGTATGCGTTACGGCTCCCTGTTTGACGCAACTCAGACCATGGTGGCTAAGATTGACGACGACACCTATCAGGTACAGGTTGTTTCTTGGTACGACAACGAGAACTCCTACACCTCTCAGATGGTCAGAACCATTAAGTACTTCGCAGAGCTGTAATTTCCCGTCGGTCGCAACCGATAGGCAGACAGCCGAAAGCAGCGCCCTCCTTTTAGCGGCGCAGCGATAGAGATCGATCGCTGCGCCGCAACGATATTTGCCTGCCGGCGTGATATTTTGCTTACGCAAAGTAATATTTCTCTCTGAAAGAGAAGATAAGGCAAATATCATATCACTTTGACTGTAAGTCAAAATATCACTTTTCACCGCAGGTGAAAAATTTCACTGTTTGCGGAGCAAACAATATCATTAAAATAGCCCGTTGCCTTGCTTTGTAAGGTATCGTGGGCTATTTTTCTTTTTATATTTTATATTTGCTTGGAAATTCCCTATAGGAATTGCACTTTTCGGGGGGCGCTTTTCTCATTCATTTTTGCTCTTGTCAAGGGCTCTGCGGCGTAAAGCGCGATTGCAATTTATCGGTGGATATGATATACTATACGCAGCAAGTCTTGCAAAGCAAGCCTTTGGCGCTGGCACGCCCGAACACATACGTGTTCCAGCGCTGCTTGAAGCACATCGCAAAAATGTCCGTGCGAGCACACATTTTTGCTTGTGTTATCCTTTTTATGAATGCGCGAAAAGAGAAAAAACATATATGGATATCAAAAGAATACTTGCCTGCTGCGACCACACTTGTCTGTCTCAGAGCGCCACTTGGGAGGATATCCGCCGCCTGTGCGATGAGGGAATCCGATATGCCACCGCCTCTGTCTGCATTCCACCCTCCTATGTCAGAGCGGCAAAGGACTATGTGGCAGACCGTCTGCCGATTTGCACCGTGATAGGGTTCCCGAACGGTTATCAGACCACTGCGGTCAAGGTCTATGAGACGGCGCGCGCGATAGAGGACGGCGCGGATGAGATCGATATGGTGATACATATCGGTCAGCTGCGCGCCGGCAATGACGGTTACGTGCAGAACGAGATAGAACAGGTGAAAGCCGTATGCGGCGCAAAAATTCTGAAGGTCATCATCGAAACCTGCCTGCTCACAGAGGAAGAAAAAATCCGTATGTGCGGGATCGTCACGCGCGCCGGCGCAGATTACATCAAGACCTCCACCGGCTTCGGCGGAGGGGGCGCCACGTGGCAGGATGTCGCGCTCTTTGCCCGCCATGTCGGCGAGCACGTGAAAATCAAGGCTGCGGGCGGGATCGCAAGCCTTGAGGACGCGGAGGATTTTCTCGCCCTCGGCGCCGCCCGCCTCGGCACCAGCAGGATCGTCAGACTGGTGCAGGAACTTGAAAAGCAAGGAAAGATAGAATAATTGCGGCACAGCCGCACCGAAAGAGAGGGTTTCATATGCCTGTTCCAACGCCGCATATCACTGCCAAAGAGGGCGATTTCGCAAAAACGGTTCTGATGCCGGGCGACCCCCTGCGCGCCAAGTTCATTGCCGAAACATATCTCGAAAATCCCGTCTTAGTCAGCTCCGTCCGTGGGATCTACGCCTATACGGGCACATATCACGGGAAACGGGTCTCGGTGATGGCGTCCGGCATGGGGCAGCCGTCCATCGGCATTTATTCCTATGAGCTGTATCACTTTTACGGCGTGGAAACCATCATTCGTATCGGCTCCTGCGGCGCTTTGGACAAAGAGTTGCACCTGCGGGACATCATTATTGCCATGGGCGCCTGCACCAACGGCTCCTACGCCGCGCAGTACCGCTTGCCCGGCACCTTTGCGCCTATTGCCACCTACGACCTCGTGCGCCGCGCGGAGGAGGAATGCCGGGCGCGCGGGCTACGTTACAAGGTGGGGAACATCCTGTCCTCGGACACCTTTTATGATGACGGAAACTCCACGATGGAATGGGCGAAAATGGGGGTTTTGGGTGTGGAGATGGAATCTGCCGCGCTGTATTGCAATGCTGCCCGCGCCGGCAAGAAGGCGCTGTGCATCTGCACGGTGAGCGACTCTTTCATATATCCCGAAGAAAACGCCACCCCGGAAGAGCGGCAGAACTCCTTTACCGCCATGATGGAGATAGCGCTTGCCATCGCATGACAGAATGCTGATATCACAGCGGAGCGCCGGCAAAGTGCGGCGTCGCGCTGACTTTTCCATCACAGAAACACAAGAGAGGTACCTTGCCGTGACTGACCGAGAACTCTTGAATCTTGCGCTCCGCGCAAGGGGAAACGCCTACGCGCCCTATTCGCATTTTTGCGTCGGCGCCGCGCTGCTCGCTGAGGACGACCGTGTGTACCTCGGCGCAAATGTGGAGAACAGTTCCTATCCCGCCACGCTGTGCGCGGAGCGCGCGGCGCTTGCAAGCGCCGTTACCGACGGTGCGCGGCGCTTTACGGCGATTGCCATTGCGGGCGGGAAAGAGGGAGAAGCTCCTCTCCCCGCCTGCGTGCCGTGCGGCGTTTGCCGTCAGGCACTGTCCGAGTTCTGTATGCCGGACACCCGTGTGGTCATCGGCGATGAGAACACCCTGACCGTCACGGACTTCGGAGTGCTGTTCCCCGCGCCGTTCACATTGAAAGAAGACTGATACCATCGCCCGACAGCAAAAAACCGGGTGCCGCAAGGATACGCGGATTCCCAAGGAGGTACAGGAAAAACCATGCGAATGTACGATATCATCAAGAAGAAGCGCGACGGCTACCGACTGACGGATGAGGAAATCCGTGCGTTCGTGACAGGGTATACGGCGGGAGAGATCCCGGATTATCAGGCGTCCGCCCTGTGCATGGCGATCTGGTACAGCGGCATGACCGCGGAGGAGACTACCGCATTGACCCTTGCCATCCGCGACTCCGGAGAGACGCTGTGCTTGCCGGATTTGGGCGGACTGCGCGTCGACAAGCATTCCACGGGCGGCGTCGGAGACAAGACCAGCCTTGTGGTTGCTCCCATTGTCGCGTCGCTCGGCGTCAAGGTCGCCAAGATGAGCGGGCGAGGACTGGGGCATACAGGCGGCACCGTGGATAAGCTGGAGTCCTTTACCGGGCTGAGAACGGATTTCAGCCCTGAAGAATTCGTTGAAATGGTACGCAAAACAGGGCTTGCCATCGTGGGGCAAAGCGCGGACCTCGCCCCGGCTGACAAGAAGCTGTACGCCCTGCGGGACGTGACCGCCACCGTGGACAGCCTGCCCCTGATTGCTTCCAGTATCATGGGGAAGAAGCTCGCTGCGGACGACGACTGCATTGTGCTTGACGTCAAATGCGGCAGCGGCTCTTTCATGAAAACCTATGAACAGAGTCTTGAACTGGCTACTTTGATGGTGCAGATCGGACGAAACGCGGGGAAACGGATGTGCGCCCTGCTGACCGATATGGACAGCCCTCTCGGCAACACCGTCGGGAACTCTTTGGAGGTCATAGAGGCCATCGATACCTTGCGGGGGCAGGGCCCCGGGGATTTGACGGAGCTGTCGGTGGCGCTCGCCGCCGAGATGCTGACCTTGGCGGAAAAAGGCACGCGCGAGGAATGTGAAGTTCGTGCCCGGCAAGCGATCCGGGACGGCACTGCCCTGGCGTCTCTTGCCCGTATGGTGGAAGCGCAGGGAGGGAATCCGGCGTGGGTATATGACACCTCTCTTTTCCCGCGAGCGGCGTGCTGCCGTGAAATCACGGCTCCGCGCGGCGGATATATCCGGAAAACAGACGCGGAGCAATATGGGCTTGCAGCCCTCGCGCTCGGCGCGGGGCGCAACACCATGCAGGATACCATCGACCATACCGCGGGGCTTGTACTACACGCCAAAACAGGGGATCGCGTGGAGGCGGGGCAACCTCTTGCCACCCTGTACGCCTCGGATGAAACGCGCTTCGAGACGGCAACTTCGCTTATCCTTGCGGCAACGCATATCGCCGATACGGCGCCCGCGCCTCGCCCTCTGATACTGGGCAGGGTGGAATAAGCGCGGCGGGATTCATTGCATATGCGCAAGGGGTCTTGCGCACGGCTTTCGGAAGGAGATGCGTTTCCGCAGGGCGCCTCCCGGCGCTCCCAGGACAGATACAGATAAAAGAACAGGCAGGCGCCGTCGGCGCCTGCCTTTCCGTTTCGGGTAGTATTTTGCCGCCGGAGCGCCTCTCAGGCTTCCCCGTCTGTTTCTTCGCCGCCGTCAACGGTTTCCGTCGGCTTGCGGGTGTTGCGGCAGATCGGTTTGTAGGGGCAATATGCGCACGCTTTGGCGCTTTTTCCGTCCTGCATCGGCGTTGCGGCAAGGTTGCCGTGCTTCATGTCGGATGCAATGTCGGTCAGCACCTGTCCGATCTCTTCCAGCAGCCGGTCAAACATTTCGGGGGTGTAGAGATACTTTTCGGAGCGGGCGTCAGGTGTGCCGTCCTTTTTGAATTTCACGGGCAGATAGTCTCCGCCCGTGTCGTCCATGGCGGCGAGCATGGCAGGGTCGCTTGCGACCAGCCCGCTGCGCTGCGGGATGCGGGCGGCGAGCGCCTGCGCTTCCTCACCCGCGGGGGGCGTATTGCTTGCGCCCGTATCGGCAAGCGAGGAGAGATACAGCACTCCTGCGGGCAGAATCCGCCCGTCCTCTTTCACGCCGAGTTTTTCACGGAAGGCGGCGGAGTCTGTCTTTAAGAGAGAGAAGAGATAAAGCGGCATTTGCAGGGATTCTCCCTCGGGAATTTTGTCGGGGGAGAACTTCATTTTGCCGGTTTTATAGTCGACAACGCGGACGTATACGTTATTTCCCACACGCAGGGTGTCCACGCGGTCGATCACACCGTAGACGAAAATCTGCGTGCCGTCCTCCGCACGGAACGCCACGGGCGACGGGAGGTCCGGGTTGCGGCGGTCGATCGGCACCTCAAACATAGCCGGCTCAAAACGGGAATGGCGCAACTCCTCGCACATACAGGCAATCACGGCGGCGGCATGGCGCCGCAGAGCCGAAAGCAGATAATGCGTGCGCGGGCGCTGCGCTTCCGCGGGCGGCAATGTTTCGGACACAACTTCATCGAATACGGCTTCCAGTACGTCGCGCTGCTGCTCCTCCGACAGGGCGTGCATATTCCACCCGCGCGCCCTGACCTCGCCGAAGAAGTGTTCCAGCAAAGCGTGAAGAAAGGTACCGATATGCGCGGCGTTGAACTCTGCTTCTCGCCCGGAATCAAGCTTCAGCGTGTACGTGCAGAAATAGGAGAGCGGACAGGCAAGATATTTGGAGAGTCGGCTTTCGGTCAAAGCAATGTCCCCGGCATACAGATCGGCGGCAACGGCGGGGGTCAGCGTGCGTTCCCGATTGCAAAGAGGCTCCTCCAGAGCCGCAACGGCAATTTGCCCCTTGGGGTCTCCGTGCAGGGCTTGCTTCAGAGCGGCGCCTGTATTTGTGCCTTCGCACTGACCTAAACGCGCAAGCGCTTCCCCGGCGCTGCGAATGCGGTCGGGCAGGTTCTCACGCGAGAGGTACAGGACGGGATAGGAGTTGCCGAGAAGCCGGCGCAGGCGTACCACCGCGTCCGAGGGGGCGGCGGCTTCCATCGCGGCGCCCGTGCGCGACCAGATCACGCAGGCGCTTTTGCTTGTCAGGGTCAGCGCACGGTAGAAAGTGTAGAGTTGTCTGGCGGCGCGGATCTCCGCTGAATCGGGGGTCGGAGCGCCGAGGGCGGCGAGCGAAATGCGTTCCTGTTCCGTAAAGGCGCTGCTCTCTTGCGGCGCGGCGGGGAATTCCCCCTCGTTGACGCCGAGCAGATAGACATACGGGACTGCCTCCGAGCGGATCAGCGCGGCTTCCCCGACGGTCACCTCGTCCAAAGAAGACGGCAGACTGCCCAGCCGGACGGCGCCGAGCAACAGCTTCAACAGGTCGGAGAACTCGTCCGCACGCATGACGGTGTCCGGCAGGAGCAGACAAAGCGTGTCCAGCGCGTCGCAGATGACTTCCCAAAGCTGTTCATAGGACTGCGCGAGGTTGTCGGCGCAGGCGGCGAGCGCTTCGGCACGGCTGTCCAACTGCGCGGGCAGAACGATGGCAAGCAGAAATTCGGTCAACGCCCGCGCGTGCATGGCAACCGTATGCGGTTCTTTTGCAATCTCCGCGAAAGCGTGCAGCGGGGGGACAAAGGTTTTCCGCGCTGTATTGATACGGTCCAGTTTGTCTCGGATATAGGCGCGGCGCCCCTCGCTGTGAGGCGCCTCCAAGCCGTCCGGGCTCATGTTCCAGTCGTCGGTATCGTACCACCGCGCGCCGTCCAACTTCCATGTCTCGGCGTACAGCTCCAATTCGTCGCATACATCGCTTCCGATGCCGGCGGCGCCGCATTTGAGGTACGCGATCACGTCGTCGGTGCGGAAGTTGCCGCAAATGACCGCGTAGGCGCAGAAAATCATCTTTACGCAGGCAAGGGAAAGCGTGTCGGCGGAATGAGAAAAAAAACAGGGGATTCCGTTTTGCGCCAACGCCGCGTCAAGCACGCCCTCGTAAGAGGCGGCGGAAGAACAGATGACCGCGAAGTCTGCGTAACGGCAGCCCTGCTCCTGTACGCGGCGCAGAATGTCCGCTGCCACAAAGGCGCACGCTTCGGTCGGGTCGGGGGCTTCCACCATGGTCAGCGCGTCGCTCGGCTTCCCCTCATAAGGGCTCAGTGAGGCGTAGTCCACGCGGTATATATTTTCGGCTGCAAAGGCGAGCGCCGGGTCGGTCAGGCGGCGGCTGCCCTCAAGCCGCTCGGTTTCGCACGGGACTCCCGCGCTGCTTGCCATGGCAAGCAGCTTGTCACGTGTGTAAAGCGCTTCCAAAGCGCAGAGGTTCTTCTGCGGATGGGGCGGGGTGCACAGGGTCACGCACAGGCTGTGACAGTGCATCAGGGCGTCAATGACGGCGTATTGCTGTTCGGTATAACTTGAAAAGCCGTCCAGATAGACGGCATAGTCCGCGAGCGGTTTTTTCTCGTACAGCATTTCCGCCAAGCGGTCAAGCCTGTCCGCGGAGTCGGTAAAATACTCGCTGAGCAGCGCGTGGTATGTAGAGGAAATCAGCGCATAGTCATGCAATTTATCGGATAAGGCGGAGTCGGCAACGCCGTTTGCCGCGGCTTCCAGAACCCCCGGCGACAGGCGCGCCGCGCGCAGCTCATGAACCACGGCGCGCATTTTGGTTACCGCGCGTGCGTCGGGACGGTCGCGGAGGGTATGCAGAAGCGGAGATAACTCGCTGAGCGTGCGCCACATCAGAACCTGCTCCTCCGCGGGCGTGCATGATTTGCCTGCCAAGCCGCCGCACATGCGGAATACCGTGTCCGAGAGGCGGGTGAAATTGGTCACCTCGAAAAAAAGGCAGGCTTCGGGCGGCAGAATACCCGCCATGGCGCGCTCGGTTGTGACGGTCTGCTGCTCCGGCACGATCAAAAGGATATGCCTTGCCGCGGCGAGGTCGGCGCGGACAGATTCGGTTAACCGCGTGGTTTTGCCACTGCCGGCGTCCCCTGTTATCAGTCTGAACATCAGTCTGCCGCACCTCCCGATTTGAGCGCATAGCCGAGCCCGCGGGAAGAGGCGATAAAGCGGTGTCCGCCCCGCTCCAGCTTCCGGCGGAGATAATGAATGTATACGTTCACCACTCCCGGATCGCTCTCGGTATCTCCCCAAACGGTTTTGAGCAACGCCTCGCGGGTGACATATTCGCCTTTTGCCTCGTACAGGGCGCGCAAAAGCGCGTATTCACGGGAGGAAAGCGATATTTCTTCACCGGCAACCAAAGCGCTCTGGCGTTCCCGCATCACGTACAGCTCGTCATCCGGGGAATCGCTCAGGTCAAGGAGGGCAAGCATACGCGCGGGACGGAACGGACGGTCCGCCCAAAGGTAAGGAAAGTCCGTCGGCTTGTCGCGGGTCGCGGAGCAGCAGAGGACGGTACCCTGCAAATGCCGCGGCAGCTCACAGGTGTCAAGGTCCACCACATAGATATCCGCCTCCGGCAGCTCTGCCTCTCCCTTGAAAATGCAGACCTTACGCAGGCGGGTCAGAAGCGTCAGGTATACGAATTGGGAAAAAGCGGCGTCTTTTGAAATCACGCAGGCTTGATAACGCATGATGAACCCTCCTGTCAGGCGTTTGATACTGAACATATTGTACCCCATCCGAGGGGGGCTTGTCAAGCGCGCCCGCGCACGGGCGCGCGCAGGAAACGGGGGATTGCCCTATGCCCGAATCCACCGCTTTGCTTTTGCGCATTGTAACGGTTGCCTCAAACGCATGGAAAGCGAACTTGCCATAAAACTATTCTTTCGGCGTTTGTTTTTCACAATTGATCGTGAACGGAAAGGAAACTTTGCATTATATCAAGCCAATAAAGAAAAATGAGACTGCTTCGGAAAGGGAAAAGCACCGGGCAAGGGATTATCCCCCGCTCCGGTGCCCCGCCTTTTCTTTCGGATGGATCAGAATGGTCACCTCCACGCCCTCGTCCGTCATGCGTTTTCGGCAGTTGGTGTACATTCCCGCGCCGCGCATGATTCCGAGGGCGCGGTCAAGGGAGTTATAGAACAGGCGCAGGTCCTTGATGGCGCCTTTGATTTTCCTTTTCTGCGGCGGTTCCTTGCTTGCTTTTTCAAGCAGCTTGTCTATATATTCTTCGGTCTGCTGTACATTGTAGCCGCGCGCCGCAACCGTCTCCAGCGCCGCCAAGCGTACTTTATCGTCTTTGATACGCAAAAGCGCCCGTGCGTGCCGCTCTGTCAGAGAGGCGGCGCGGATTTTCTCGCGCTCCTCGTCGCTCATGCGCAGAAGCCGCAGCTTGTTGGCAATATAGGACTGAGAGACGGAAAGCCGCTCCGCAAGCCCGTCCTGCGTCATGCCGTATAGCTCCAGTAACACTTTAATGGCGCCTGCCTCCTCAAAGGGGTCAAGGTCTTTCCGCTGGAGGTTTTCGACGATCGCCATTTCGGCGCTGCTTTCCTCGTCCGCACGTATCACGCGGCAAGGGACGCGGGTCAGCCCCGCCATCACGCCTGCGCGCATACGCCGCTCTCCCGCGACCAACTCATACAGAATATGGCTGCCGTCGTTGCGCGCGCGCACGGTCAGCGGCTGCAGGATTCCCCATTGACGGATACTTTCCGCCAAGCGATTCATTTCTTCTTCGCCGAAATTCTTACGGGGCTGTGCGGGGTTGGGCATAATGATTGCGGGGTCCAGCTCACAGATCCCCTCTCCGCACATGTTTCTTCTGTCCATCGGATTTCACCTCCCGCATCATGCTATCACTCCGCATGGGGCGAAACAAGTCGCATTGCCGCCGCCTCCGGAATTTTTCCCATGCGCGCGCCATAGGATATTGGGTAACAGGGGAACGGGGGATGAACGGAATGAGCGAACGTATGCGGCGGTTTTTGTTCAACGCGATTTTCATGGCTGCCGCCGCGCTTCTGATGCGCACCGTCGGCGTCAGCTACAATGCGTATCTGTCGGAGCGCATCGGCGCAGAGGGCATGGGGCTGTTTGCTTTGGTCATCAGTATTCAAGGCTTTGCCGTGACCTTTGCCACGTCCGGGGTGCAGCTTGCGGTGATGCGGCTGGTGTCGGAGAGCCTCGGGCGCGGGGAGGAGGCGGCGGCGCGTGCGGCGCTTCGGCGCGCCACTTGCTATGCCCTCTGCTTTTCGGGCGTCGCCTGCCTGATTTTGTTTTTTGCGGCGCCTCTTTTCGGGGTGTATGTACTGGGGGACGCGCGCACCGTCCTTTCCCTGCGGTTTCTTGCGCTGTCCCTGCCTGCCTTTTCTCTCTGCGCGGTGATGAACGGGTATTTCACCGCCGTGGGGCGGGTGTTCGGCGCTTCCGGCATTCAGGTGGCGGAGCAGGCGGCGCGGATCGGCATCACAGTCTGTCTATTGGGGGTGATGGCGCCTCGCGGCATGGAGTATACCTGCGCCGCGGTCGTGGCGGGCGCGGCAATCGCGCAGGGGTTGAGCTGCGCGCTGTTGTCCGTGCGGTATCTCCGGGACCGCCGCCGTATCCGTGGCGGAGGGGGAGACGCGCGCGGCATGAACCGGCGGCTTCTGCACATCGCGCTTCCGGTGGCGTTTTCCTCCTACATACGCTCCGGGCTTCTGACGGTGGAGCATATTCTGATTCCGCGCTCCCTGACGCACGGGGGGCGCCGTACCAAAGAGGAGGCGCTCGGCACCTACGGCACCCTCGACGGAATGGCTCTGCCGGTCGTGTTGTATCCCATGGCGGTGCTGTCCTCGTTTTCGGGGCTGCTTGTGCCCGTGTTCGCGGAGCATTGCGCGCGCGGGGAAAGACGGCAGGTGGACCGCATCGCTTCCCGCGCCCTGCACCTGACGACGGTGTTTGCCATGGGCTGTACCGCGGTGCTGGCGGTTTTCTCACGTGACCTCGGCGTAGCGCTCTATCACAGTGAGCTTGCGGGGCGGTATATCCGTCTGCTTGCCCCCGTGGTGCCGCTGATGTTCCTCGACCATGTGACCGACTGCGCGCTCAAGGGGCTCGGAGAGCAGGTCTGGTCCATGTGGGTCAATATCGCCGACTCCTGCCTGAGCATTCTGCTGGTGATTCTCATTCTGCCCTCGCAGGGGGCGGTGGGGTATATCTATGTGATCGTCATCGCGGAGGCGTTCAACTTTACGCTGAGCCTTGCCCGCCTTTGCCGCGTTGCCCATCTGCGGTATTCGCCGGTGCGCTCGATTCTTCTTCCCGGCGCGGCGGCGCTGCTCGCGGCGTTTTCGGTCAGAGCCCTGTTCCATATCGATTCCTATACCGTCAACGTGCCGTGGCTGATGGCGCAAATGATTTTTGCCGCAGCCGTGTATCTCTGCGTGCTCGCCGCCGTCAGCGGGATTTCCCGTCTGCGCGCAAAGGGCGGCGCGCCTCGCCTTGACATCCTGTGAGCGGTTTGATATACTATACAGTAATATATAACCAAAAGGGGTTGGTTTCTTTTCATGGACTCTCAAGGTCCCGGTCAAGGTTTTTTACTTGATTTTCACGTGGGCGCTACACAAATCTGGCTGTTGATTGCCTATCTTCTGATGATTCTCGGCAGCGCGTATTTTTCCGCGGCGGAGAATTCCCTTGCGGCGGTGAACAAAATCCGCCTGCGCAATCTGGCAGGGGAGGGGAACCGCCGCGCCAAGCTGACGCTCGCGCTCAGCGAACGGTTTGATCAGGTGCTCACCACCATTCTGATAGGGGTCAATATTCTTCAGATCGGCGGCGCCTCGGTTGCAACGCAGCTGGTGTTCAGTATGTTCGGCAGCTCGGTTGAAAAGCAGGCGGTCGCCACTGCGGTCGCCACCGTGGTCACAACCCTGATTGTCTTTTTCTTTGCGGATCTGATTCCGAAGAGCTATGCCGTCGCGCACGCGGATCGGTTCGCCATGCAGATTGCGCCGTCACTGAAGGTGCTGACGGTTCTGTTATACCCTGTGTCCATTATTTTCCGCGGCGTCAACGCTCTGACCGCCAAGCTGTTCCGCGTCAAGGAGGAGCCGACGGTAACGGAGGAGGAATTGTCTACCATCATCGACGCGGTTGAGGAGGAAGGCGTGATCGACGCGGAGCAGGGAGATTTGCTGCAATCGGCGCTTGAGTTTGCGGAAACCACTGTGGCGGACGTGCTGACCCTGCGCGAGGACGTGGTGGGCATTGATTTGCACGCCGACCATGACAGCGTGATGAAAATCATCCGTGACCATAAATATTCGCGCTTCCCGGTATGGGACGGCGATATCGACCATATCGTCGGCGTTCTGCAGATACGCAACTACCTGAAAGCCTATCTCAAACAGGAAGAATTGAGTTTGGGGCAGCTTTGCGCGCCGCCCTTCTATACCACGCTGGACGCGGGGATCGACCGTTTGCTGGAGCAGATGAGCCGCGCCAAGGTGACGATGGCAATCGTGCGCGACCCCGACAGCGGGCGCGTGCGTGGGATTGTCACGGTCGAGGACTTTCTGGAAGAGCTGGTCGGCGAGATTTTTGACGAAGACGACGTGGTCAACAACCGTTTCATGAAGCTGGGCGGCAACTATTTCCGCGTCGGCGCGGCGTGTACTATGGGCGAGATGTTCCGCGACATGGGATATCGCGGCAAGGTGAACGTCAGCCGCGTCAAGACGGTCGGCGCGTGGGTGACGGAGCAGCTCGGTCACGCCCCGGAGCCTGACGATACCTTTGTCTGGCGGGACCTGACCGTCACGGTTACGGAAACCGAAGAGGGACGGCTCCGCTTCGCGGAAGTGAAGCTGGCGCATCCCATATTGGACGCCGTTACCGCGCGCGCCTCCGACAAAGAGGAGGAGAGCGGGAAATGAAGTATTTTGCTTACTACATTATCATTGCCGTCGCCCTGTTCCTCTCGGGGTTCTTTTCCTCCGCCGAAATCGCCTATACCTCTCTGAACCGCGTGCGGTTGGAGCATATGGCGGAGCAGGGGAGCAAACGGGCGAAATGCGCGCTGAAAATCCGCGAGTCGTATGACGCCACCATCTGCTCCATTCTCATCTGCAACGATCTTGTCAACATTCTGATCTCCTCCGTTGCAACAACATTCGCCTTGGTTCTCATGACCATGGAAATCATCACCGAGGCGCAGGCGAGCACATTGCCGACCCTGATTACCACGGTGGTGGTGCTCGTGTTCTGCGATATTGTGCCCAAAATCCTTGCCAAGCAGCACGCGCTTTCCTATGCGTTGCTGATCGCTTATCCTCTGCGCGCCGTGACTTGGCTGCTGTATCCCGTTTCCCACCCCGTGGCGCTACTGCTCGACCGCATGAAAAAGCGCGCGGGAGATCAGGAGACGCCGCTGCTCACCGAAGATGAGCTTTCCGCCATCTTTGAAACCGCCGAGGAGGAGGGCGTGGTGGACGAGGACAAGGGAGATCTGCTGCAATCCGCCATGGACTATCAGGAAACCACGGTGGAACAGATTCTGCAACCCCGTATCAATCTGATCGGGCTTGACGTCGGGGAGGAGCCGGAGCAGATCCGGGATTTGTGTTATTCCACCAATCATTCCCGCCTGCCGGTCTACCGCGAGTCGCTGGACCACATCATCGGCATTCTGACGGTCAACCACTATCTGAAAGCCGCCGCGGAGCATCCGGGGCAGACCCCGTGCATTGAGGAACTGATGAACGAGCCGTACTTTGTACATCAGACGGCGAAACTGCCCAAGGTGCTCCACGAGATGCGCGCCCGCCAAAATCATATGGCAATCGTCATGGATGAGTACGGCGGCACCATGGGGATCGTGACCATGGAGGATATTTTAGAGGAAATCGTCGGGGACATCTGGGACGAGTCGGATACCATCGAGAGCGACGATATTGTGCCCCTCGGCGAGGGAGAATACGACGTGGACGGCATGACTCCGATTGCGGACTTTTTTGAAAGCGCGGAGATCGACGACCGCGGCTTCGAGTCGGAATATACCACCATGGGCGGCTGGGCTGTGGAAATGCTGGAGGAAAGCCCGCATCCGGGCGATTCCTTTACATGGCGGAATCTGACCGTGACAGTGAAAGAAATGAATGACAACCTGGTCGGGCGCCTGTATGTCAGTGTGGCACCGCAGGAAGAGGACGACCAACCATGAATGACAATGAGAAAATCTGTATCTTTACGGGGCACCGCGCCGTGCCGCACGCCTGTGCCGCACGCCTGAAGCAGCTGCTGGAGGATACGGTGGAAGCCCTGTACGGCGAGGGGGTGCGCATTTTTTGCGCCGGCGGCGCCATGGGCTTTGACCGTATGGCGGCGGACGCGGTGCTGGGAGTGCGGGGGCGCCACCCTGCCGTGCGCCTCTGTCTGATCCTCCCATGCCGCGGGCAGGAGAACCTGTGGAGCCTCTCGGAGCGCAGGGCGTATCAATCCCAGGTGCAGGCGGCGGACGAGGTGATCTGCCTCGCCGAGCATTATTACGACGGCTGTATGCGCGTGCGCAATCAGGCGCTCGCAGACCGCGCCGATATTTGCGTGGCATATGTGACCGACCCGCGCAGCGGTTCCTATCAGACCGTACGCATGGCGAGCGCGCGGGGGGTGCCTGTCATCAACCTGGCGGAAAAACTTCCCCGCGTGGAAACCCCCGGGCTTTGAAACGGCGCGCCGCAAGGGCGGCGCAACAAAAACATATCATAACGCAGCAAAAACACATCATAACTTTGAAAAGAGGAGCCGAAATAGGTGTCCCGATAGGAATAATCCACAAGAATAAGATAAATAAAATTCAGCTCACTATACCTTGCATTGCAAGGAAGTGAGCTTTTTGAGTTATATCGTTTACCTTGTAAACGGTTATATTGTTTACGTTGCAAACAGTTATATTTTTGCCGGAGGCAAAAGTTGTATTATATTTGCCTTAACTTCTCTTTGAAAAAGAGAAATAAAACTTTGCGTAAGCAAAATATCACGCCGTAGGCATATCACTTGCCGTAAGGCAAATATAGCTGTGGCGTAGCGATAAATCCCTATCGCTACGCCACTAAAACGCGGCTCCTCTTTGACTTCTCCAAATTCTTGGCGCCGGAAGTGGCTGAAAAGTAAAATTCCGCATACAATAGGAGGTAGACAGAAGTTGAAGGAGTGACAACATATGTGTTCTATCTGCGGAATTTACGCCCCGCGCGGGGTCGGGCTGAAGGACTGCGCCGCCGTCAGGGAAATGAGCGGCGCCATGGCGCACCGCGGCCCCGACGCCAACGGCTTTTACGCCGGCGCGAGCGTGGCGTTCCACCACAACCGTCTGGCGGTCGTGGACATTGCCGGCGGGGCGCAGCCTATGACGGTGGTGTACGGCGGCAAAAGCTATACCGTGGTGTATAACGGGGAGCTGTATAATACCGCGGAGCTCCAAGAGGAGCTGCGCCGGGCGGGGGTGCATATCCGAACCGATTCGGATACAGAGGCGGTGGTGTATTCCTATGCCGTATGGGGCGAGAGATGCGTCGATCATATGAACGGCATTTTCGCCTTTTCGGTGTACGATGAATTTGAGCAGAGCCTGTTCTGCGCCCGCGACAGATTGGGCGTCAAGCCCTTTTTCTTCGCACAGGTACGGGGAATGTTCCTGTTCGCCTCCGAAATCAAAGCCCTTTTGAAGCATCCCGGCGTGCGCTCGGAAATCGACCTGACCGGACTGTGGCAGCTGTTGTATCTTTCCCCCGTCACGATCCCCGGTACGGGCGTATTCCGCGATATCGAACAGCTTTTGCCGGGCGAGTGGTGCCGTGTGTCTCTCGACGGAATGCGGCGGCACCGCTACTGGCAGATGCAGGCACACCCGCATACCGACAGCCCCGCCGACACCGTGGCGCATACGCGGGCACTTCTGACGGACGCCATCCGCCGTCAGCTGGTCAGCGACGTCCCTCTGTGCACCTTTTTGTCCGGCGGCTTGGATTCCTCAGTGGTCAGCGCCGTGGCGGCGGAGGCGTATCGCAACAAGGATAGGGTGCTTGACACCTACTCCTTCGAGTACGAGGGGAATGACTATGCCCCCACTCTCTTTCAGCCGAACGCAGACGATTCCTATGCCATTGCCATGGCGGAATACATCGGCTCCCGTCACACCGTTCTCACCGCGCCGAGCGACGCGGTGGCGGAAGAACTGCTGCCCGCGGTGCTTGCCCGCGATTTTCCCGGGCAGGCGGACATCGACTCCTCCCTCCGCTTCTTCTGCGGGCTTGTCAAACAGAATCATACCGTTGCGCTTTCCGGGGAATGCGCGGATGAGATTTTCGGCGGTTATCCGTGGTTCTATCGCCCGGAAATGGTGGAGCGGGATTTCTTCCCGTGGATTCATGACCCCCACGCCCGCATCAAGCTGTTCCGCGACGAGGTGGTGCACAGCGCGGAGGGATACGATTACCTCTCCGGTATCTACCGCCGCACGGTCGCGGAAACGCCGTTGCTTTCGGGGGAGGCGGAGGAGGACCGGGTTGCCAGGATTGCCACAAAACTCTCGGTCGATTACTTTATGGAATCACTTCTCGAGCGCAAGGATCGCATGAGTATGGCGCACGGTCTGGAGGTGCGCGTGCCGTTCTCAGACCATCGGATTCTGGAGTATGTGTACAACGTCCCGTGGCATATCAAATATGAGGGACAGGTGGAAAAAGCCCTGCTCCGCAACGCCATGGCGTCTTATCTGCCGGAGGTGATACTGCACCGCAAGAAAAGCCCGTACCCGAAAACCCACAATCCCGCCTATGAGAACAAGGTGCGGAAAATGCTGCTTTCCCGTCTCTCCCGCAAGGACAGTCAGCTCGCCGCCATGCTCGCACCGGGCGCGCTCGACGCGCTTCTTAGCGGGGGCGACGTGACGTGGCTGGGACAACTGATGGGGAAGCCGCAACTGCTGGCATGGCTCCTGCAATTCGATTTCTGGCTTTCCCGGTACCGTGTAAAGCTGGTGTTGTAACGGTGCGAAAAAACAGCGCGGAGCCGTCTTTTCAGCCACCTCTCCGCTCACGCATCACACGGTCGCATAAAATAACCGCAAAAAAACGGCAGTGAAAACTGCCGTTTTTTGAGTGAATTGGTTGCCTCAGTTCGGGCGGATTATTCCGCGGTTTCCTCGGCGGAGGCAGGCGGCTCAGGCGTGCGGTTCGCAAACATCGCGCTGGAGCGCTTGACCTTGTTGGTCGTCGTTTTCTCGAACGGAATCGGGCGGATATAGAATTTGGAGATACGCTTGTATGCGGGCAGAGACTTGCACGCCTTTGCCAGATCCTTGCGGAGCGCCGCTTCGGGGTCGTTGATTTTGTATTCGGTCAGCTTGTCGGTGGAGAGGTACAGCTCCGCGCCGAGGGAACTCTCGGTGCCGTCGGAGCCTTTGATACCGAATACCACCACGTCCTGCACGTAGGGAATGGCGGTGATATAGTTTTCGATTTCCTCGGGAAAAATATTCTTGCCGTTATCAAGTACGATCAGGTTTTTCTTGCGCCCTGTGATCACCAGCTGCCCCTTGGCGTTGATGTGACCGAGGTCGCCGGTGTGGAAGGTGCCGTCGGGGGTCAGAACCTCCGCGGTCAGCCCCGGTTCCTTGTAATACCCCAGCATGACCGTGTCGCCCTTGACGCAGATCTCGCCGTTTCCGTCCTCGCCCGGCTCCTCAATGGTAACGTCGATACAGCGCAGGGGAATCCCGACGGTGGTACAGTCGTTGAAATAGTCCTGGTTGGCGCTGACCAAAGGTGAGCATTCGGTAATGCCGTAGCCGTTGATCAGGGAAATGCCGATGGAATCAAAGAAATCGCCCAACTCTGCCCGCAGGGGAGCACCGCCGCAGACGATCTTTTTGAGATTTCCGCCGAACGCGGCATGAATGGATTTGAACAGGGCGGCGCGTTTGTCAATGCCCAGATGCCGCATGGCGTTGGAGGAGGCGATCAGCGCCTTCAGGGGCAGTTCCTTGCCGCTGCTCTTGGCGTTCGCCCAGATTTTTTTGTAGAACATCTCGGCAAAGGCGGGGACAAGATAAATATAATCCGGCTTGAAAAGCTGGAGGTTCTTCAGCACGTGGCGCAGGTTGTCGTTGATACAGATGGTGCTGTGGTGGTGCAGCGCCACAAGCAGCCCCGCCACCGCCTCGTAGGTGTGGTTGTAGGGCAGGACGGACAGGCAGGTGTCATAGACGGTGGAGACCTCCAGACCGTAGCAGACGCAGCTGATGAGATTATGCTCCGAGAGCATGACGCCCTTTGCCATGCCGGTAGTACCCGAGGTGTACACCAACAGCTTCATGGCGTTGACGTCGCCGTCGCACGCGGCAAAGCGGCGGTCGCCCGCAAGATACAACTCTCTCCCCGCTTCGATAAACTTGCAGAAAGACAGGAAGTCGCCGTCGTCCTCCGCGCGGTCAAAGCAGATGAAGCGGCGCACGTTCGGCAGGGCGGAGCGGTTTTCACGGAAGATCGCCTCGTACTTTTCGGAGCAGAAAACCACCTCTGCGTCCGAGTGGTTCAGGACGTTCAAAAGGTCTGCTTCGGGCAGCTCCTTGTCCATCGGGACAAATACGCCGCAGGATTGCAGGACAGTCAGGTATACGGTCACGAATTCATAGCTGTTCGGCGCGGCAATGGCAATGTGACGGTCAAGCACACCGAGCTCGGCAAGCGCGGTGCCGAGCGCCTGTACATCCTCATAGAAGCGGCGGTAGGTGGCCTCCTTGACTTCGGTGCCTGCAAAGTATTTGAAAGCGATTTTGTCTGCGGCTTCCGCCAAGGCGCGATCCATCAGCTCGCGGACGGTTTTCACATGGGGGACATCGTAGTACACGATCTTATTGTTTGTCATGGGTTTCTCCTTCGCATTGTATCTGTTCCGTGGGGCGCCGCATTGGGTTGCCGGTCCCTGTTTCTGAAAAATTATAATTATTATAAGACAAATATGTGAACGATATGTGTCGAAGCAGGAAAATAATGCTGTTGACACATAGGGTTTCTGCATGATAAAATATATTTTACTATACGCAGATATTGCGCCTGCGTGAAAAGGGAGTGATACCGTGCCGGGAAAAAACGCAAGCGTGACGCTGGACGTCACGGATCTGAACAACCTCGGCTTCGGCGTCGCTCACATGGACGGTATGACGGTGTTCGTTTCGGGCGCCGTGGACGGAGAGCGGGTACGCGCCAGGATCCTGACCGTCAAAAAGACGTATGCGGTTGCAAAAGCCGAAGAAATATTGACCCCCTCTCCCCACCGTATCACACCCGCTTGCACCGCGCGCGGCTGCGGCGGGTGCGCCTATCGGCAGATCAGCTATGCGCATGAGCGGGAGGTCAAGCGCGACATCGTGCGCGCCGCGTTCCGCCGCGCCGGCGTGGAAGCCACGGTAGGAGAAGTGCGGACGCCGCAGACCCCGGACGGCAAAGCCCTGACCTGCCATTACCGGAATAAGGCGCAGTATCCTGTTGCCGCCGCCCCCGACGGTGGGTATCGTATCGGCTTCTACGGCGCCAAGACCCACCGCGTCGCGGAGGCGGCAGAGTGCCCTTTACAGCCGGAGTCGTTTGCCGCCGTGGTACAAACCCTGCGCGCTTTTTTCGAAAAGCGGCGGATCCCGGCATATGACGAAGAAACGCATACCGGTCTGCTCCGACATATCTATCTGCGGCAGGCTTGGGAAAGCGGGGAGATCCTGGTGACGCTGGTGGTCAACGGAGAGGAGCTGCCCTGCGAGAGCGAGCTGATTGAAACGCTTCGCAACGCGCACCCCGCGATCATCGGGATTCTTCTGAACACCAATACCGAGGACACCAATGTGATTTGCGGAGAAACATACCGCACGCTTTGGGGCAGAGCCTACCTGACGGACGTGCTTGCGGGCGTGCGCCTGCGCATTGCTCCGTCCGCTTTCTATCAGGTCAATCACGCCGCCGCCGAGCTGCTGTATGCCAAGGCAAAGGAACTGGCGTGCCTGACCGGGCGGGAGCAGGTGCTCGATCTGTATTGCGGCTGCGGTTCCATCGGGCTTTCCATGGCGCGCGCCGCACGCGAGGTCGTCGGCGTGGAGATCGAACCGAGCGCCGTCGAATGCGCCCGTCAGAACGCCGCCGACAACGGCATTGAAAACGCGCGCTTCTATTGCGGTGACGCCGGTGATCCCGGGCGCCTCCTTGACGCGGCGGTCGCGGATATGAAGTTGTCTCCGGACGTCGTGATACTCGACCCGCCCCGCAAGGGCAGCACGCCGGAGCTGCTGGCTTCTCTCGCCGCGCACGCCGTGAAACGGATCGTCTATATTTCCTGCAATCCGGAGACGCTCGCGCGTGACGCGCGCATTCTCCTTTCCCACGGCTACCGTATGGGCGAGGTGACCCCCTTTGATTTGTTTCCGCGGACAGGGCACGTCGAGGCAGTCACTTATTTCGTACCGCAGGCAGCAAGCGACTGCATAACCGGCAATGCCTGACGGGCGTCATGCCGTTTCGCGCGGCACGGACGATTTGACGATTGATTGAAAGAAAAGAGAATGAAAGATGCGCATTTCAACCGAAATCGGTTCTATCGCCAAGTATACGGGCGAGGAGCAGGCAGTGCGGCTGGTCGCCGCCGCAGGCTTTGATTGCTACGATTTTTCCATGCTCAAAATGGCAGAATATAATTATACGGTGCGTGACGTGATCGAGAACGGACACCCTTTGCACGGACCCGCTTACCTGAAGTTTGCAAAGCATATCCGCCACGTGGCACAGGAATGCGGCATTACCTGCAACCAGTCGCACGCGCCGTTCCCGGTCGCCTGCCCCGCCGTGCGCGATATGCTGAAGCGGGCGATTGAATGTACCGCGGTCGCCGGCGGCAGCTGCTGCGTGATTCACCCGAACAACAATTTGTCCGCCGAAAGAAACGCGGAGATGTATCTGGAGCTTTTGCCGTTTGCCCGGGAATGCGGGGTGAAAATCGCCTGCGAAAATATGTGGTGCTGGGACAGCGCTGCCGATACCGCGTCATTTGCGGCTTGTTGCGATCCTGATGATTTCCTCGCGCACCTGCGGGCGGTGAACGACCCGTTTTTCGTCGCCTGCCTCGACCTCGGGCACGCCGAAATGCGCGGACTTGGAACCTCCGCGCCTGAGATGATCCGCGCGCTGGGACCTCATTTGCAGGCGCTTCATATGCACGACAATGACCGTTGGCACGATTCCCATCAGATTCCCTTTTCCATGCAGATCGATTTCACCGCGATCATGCGGGCGCTGCACGACGTGGATTATCAAGGGGATTTCACGCTGGAGGCAGATCGGTATCTGAGTTCTTATCAAGGCGACGACCCCGCGCGGCGCGTGCGGGAACTTGCCGACGCCGCACGCCGCCTGGTCGCTCTTTGGGAGCAGACGGGGCGCGATGCCGATAAAAAGGAGTAAACGTATGTTCAAAAAAATCCTATGGGTCTTTCTTATCTCCATCGTGCCGGTGGTGGAGCTGCGCGGCGCCATCCCCGTCGGGGCGGCGAGCGGACTGCCGTTTTACTGGAACTTTCTTGCCGCGGTAGCGGGGAATATGCTCCCCGTCCCCTTCATTCTGTTGTTTGTCCCGGCGGTGCTGGGGTTTATGAAGCGGCATCGGATTTTTCCGCGTCTGTGCGACTTCATTGAGCGGAAGGGAATGCGCGGGGTGGCTAAACTGCAAGCCAAAAGCAGAGAGGGAACTCCGGCTTCGGAAATTGCGAGCCTGCCCCCTGAGACGGATACGCTCCCTACGGAGAGCGCTGCTCTCGTCCGCAACGACGGACAGGTGAAGCAGGAAAAGAAGATGATCAAGGTCACGTTCGGGGTATGTCTCGGTCTGTTTGCTTTCGTGGCGGTGCCGCTTCCCGGGACGGGCGCGTGGACGGGCGCGCTGGTCGCTTCACTTTGTGGGCTTCCGAAGCGTTACGCCCTGCCGACCATCTTCCTCGGCGTGCTTTGCGCGGGGGTCATTATGACGCTTGCGTCTTACGGAGTCGTGGCGGCGTTTTCCGTGTTCGCCAAGTGAGTGTGCCTCTCGCCTCTGACGAAGATTGCAATTTCTCGCTTCTTTGTCTTGCAATCCGGCAGGAAAAATTGTATAATAGTAATTGCGATAAATAAAGGAGAAATGCGCAGAAAAAAGAACAGACCTTTTGATGCGCGTTTTTTCATGCCAAAATCAAGGATTGAGTAAAGAAAGGAAGAAACAATGAGTACATTTCATCTTGTCGATCATCCCCTGATTCAGCACAAACTGACCATTATGCGCGACAAAAACACCTCTTCCAAGGATTTTCGTGAGCTTCTCAATGAAATTGCGATGCTGATGGGCTATGAGATCACCCGCGACCTGCCGCTTGAGGACGTCGAGGTGGAAACGCCTATCTGCCATGCCACCCTGAAGAAAATCGCGGGCAAAAAGCTCGCCATCGTGCCGATCCTGCGCGCAGGACTGGGCATGGTGGACGGTCTGATGAGTCTGGTGCCCGTGGCGCGGATCGGTCACATCGGTATGTACCGCGACCCGGACACGCACGAGCCGCATGACTATTACTTCAAGATGCCGCCCGACATTGAAAACCGCTGGGTCATTCTGGTGGACCCCATGCTGGCAACCGGCGGTTCCGCCGCGGACGCGATCACCAGAATCAAGCAGACCGGCTGCTCCCACATTACGATGATGTGTCTGGTTGCCGCACCCGAGGGCGTGGCGCGCCTCCAGAAGGAGCATCCCGACGTGGATATTTACTCCGCCGCCCTGGATGAACGCCTGAACGAGCACGCCTATATTGTCCCCGGTCTGGGTGACGCCGGCGACCGTATCTTCGGCACAAAATAATGCGGGAGCTGCGTATCGGAGTCAACGACGCGGGACAGCGGCTGGATAAATTCCTTTCCAAAGCATTGAAGAACCTGCCGCAGTCCCTGCTCTATAAATCCATTCGCCTCAAAAAGATTAAAGTCAACCGCAAACGCGCGACCCCCTCCCAAATCCTCACGGAGGGGGATTCTTTACAGCTTTTTTTGGCGGAGGAGTTCTTCGGGGACGGCGCGGGGCGCACCGCGCACACCCTTGCCTCGGTCCGTCCCTCTCTGGACGTGCTGTATGAAGATGAGAACATTCTGCTTCTCAATAAGCGCCCGGGCGTTTCGGTACACGAGGGCGAGGAGGGGGACGGAGAGACCCTGATCGGACAGGTGCAGGCGTATCTGTTTCAGAAGGGAGAGTACGACCCGGCGCGCGAACAGGCCTTTGCGCCCGCGCTCTGCAATCGGATAGACCGCAATACGACGGGTATCGTCATTGCCGCCAAAAACGCGGAAGCGCTGCGGGTCATGGACGAAAAGATCCGCTTGCGGCAGATCCAAAAGTATTATCTGTGCGTCACGCACGGAATCCCCGCGCCGCGCGAGGCAACCCTGACGGCGTATCTGGAACGCAATGAGGGAGAACGCAAGGTACGCATTTATGACAAACCGCCCGCGCACGCGGAAAATGCCAAGAAGATTGTGACCCGCTACCGCGTCCTGCGGGCGCGCGGGGATCTGGCGCTTCTTGAAGTGGAGCTGCTGACGGGGCGCACCCATCAGATACGCGCCCACTTAGCGCATATCGGACATCCGTTGCTCGGGGACGGCAAGTACGGCGTCAACCGCGCCGACCGCGCGCGGGGGTATTCCTATCAGGCGCTTTGCTCCTACCGTCTGCGCTTCGCGTTTGAGGGAGAGCCGACCGCTTTGGATTATCTTTCCGGCAGGGAATTTTCTGTTCCGCGCGAACAGATTTATTTTGTGAAAGAGCTTTTCCCGGAAGAATCGGCAGGTCAATGAGCCCTATAGACCGAAGCCGGAAAACCGAACGCGGGCAAAAGAGAAAAAACAGAAAAGAGGCAGCTGCAGCTGCCTCTTTTGCATACGCTGTTATTAAAAAACGGAAAAAGCATGAGCGGCGCACGTTCCGCGCTCCCAAAGAGAGGGGACGCGCCGCCGGAGCAAAGACTTCCGGGTGCGGAGGGGGGACAACAAATGAATCTGAGTGTGCTTGCGGTGGGGCAAAGCGCCCGCGTGCGCGAAGTAGCGGGGGCGGACGGAGGGGCGCAGCGCCTGCGGGACTTGGGCTTTCTTGCGGGGGCGGAGGTGCGGTGCCTGTTCGCACATCCGACGGGAGATCCGCGCGCGTATCTGGTCGGCGGAGGGGTAATTGCCCTCGACCACACCGCCGCCGCACGGGTGCTTTTGGAAAATGGCGGCGTCGGAACAGGCGAGTGAATGGGTCAGGGAGCGACCGCGGCGGTGTAAAGCATGACGGCGGCTTGCGCGCGCGTCAGCTCCGAGGAGCCCGTGTCGGTGGCGATTGCCGCGGCGGCACTTTCGGGCAGCATCCGGGAGAGGATACCGGCGGCTTCCCCTGCCGTGATTTTGTCCAGCGGGCGGAAGCAGAGCCCGCCGTCCACCCATTCCCCATCAAGATACCCCGCTTTTTGCGCCGCTGCCACATAGCCGCGCGCGAGGAGGGGAATGTCGCCGTTGTCGTCGAAAATGGTTTCGGTACCGTCACAGAAGAAATGCCCGGTCGCTTTCATGGCGGCACAGACAAATTCCGCGCGCGTCATGCCCTGCTCCGGGGAGAAAACGGCGCCGTTTTCGCTTTGACTGCATGAGAGAATGCCACGGACTACGAGATAACGCGCCGCGTCCTCGGCAAGAGAGGGGGAAACGTCGTCAAAATCAAGGTCAGCCACCCCTTTTTCCACACGGATACGCACGGTGGCAATGGGAGAATAACTGCCGTAACTGTCCCGCACTACATAAGTGAATTGATCCTCTCCCGTAAAACCCGCGCGGGGGGTATAACGGAATTCGCCGCTGCGCGGCTCGGTGACGGTCAGCGCACCGCGCTTCGGGTAAGTGATCACAAGATAGGTCAGCTCGTCTCCGTCCGGGTCATAGCCCGAGAGGGTGCCGAACACCGTGATGTTCTTTCGGGTATGCACCGAGAAGCAGGCTTCCGCACCGCCCACACAGGTCGGGGCGCTGTTTTTCTTTTCGGTGAATTTCAGCGTGCAGGTCAGGTCTGCCGCGCCGCAGAGGTTCCCCGCCTGAAAGGTAAACGAGGCGTCTGTCACAAGCGGGGTCGCGGGTGAAAAAGACAGACGGGAGATCTCCGCGCGCGGAATGGTTTGCCCCGCGCTGACACGCACGCCGCCCAGCTTCAGAATGCCGAGGGATGGGTCCGGCAGACTCACCACTGTCACCGAGGGATAAGAGGTCACCCCCAATGCCTGGCGGAAGTCCGCGTCGCAGAAGTATAGCTCTTCTCCTGTCTCGCCGCTTTTCACCAGCTCTGCCTGTGCGGCAAGGTGATCCATCGCGGGAGAGAGCTTGGCGCCGGCGGCGCCGACACAGAGAAGACTCAGGAGGACAGCACACAGCGCTGCCGACAGTATCGTTCGTTTCATGGTTGCTCATCCTTTCGTGAGGGTTCGTTCGGCGCTTGCGCCGCGTTGCGCCCCGTGTGCAGGCAGCACGTTGAGAGATGAGAGGTCGCCGGGGTGTCCAGCGGCACGCCGTCGGGCGAAAAGCGGGAACCGTGACAGGGGCAGTCCCAGGTCAGCGTGTCCGGATTCCAGTTCAGTTCGCACCCGAGATGGGTGCAATAGGGGCGCAGGGTGTGGAGGTTGCCCGCCTCGTCACGGTAGGCGCCGCGTTTTTCTCCCTTGTAGAAAACCACGCCCGCCATGCCGGGGGACAGTTCCTCCGCCGTTTCTGCGGGAATGTGGAGCAGGCGGCGCCCAAGCCCGCGCACTGCGTGGGCGCTTTCCTGCGCTGTGGCGCGCAGCTCGGAAAGACCGAACCGGGCGGGGGAACAAATGGGGGCGGCGGGGTGCCGCTCTCCGCAGATGTCCGATGCAATGATCTGCGCCGCCAGCATGGCGCCGGTCATCCCCCACTTGCTGTACCCGGTGGCAAGATAACGGTCGGGGGTCAGGGAAGAGAAGGTACCCGCGAGCGGAAGCCCGTCCCCCGACATGACGTCCTGCGCCGACCACTCTGCCGTGACGCGGGCGCCCGGATAATACTTTTTCGCGGCGTCGCGCAGCGCCGCGAACGGCGGCGCGTGGTCGATCCCGGTGCGGTGGGCGCCGCCGACAAGGATGAGACTGTCCCGGTAGGAGCGCAGGGAGAGGGCGCCCTCGTCAATGCCGTAATACATAGCGCCGAGCGTTTGCGCGCCGGAAAGGGCGATCGCGTAGGAACGGCTTTGGTGCAGGCGCGAGAAATACAGCCCCGGAAAATTCTCCGGCGGGTAGTGGCTCGCCCATACGATTTTCTGCGCTTCCACCTCTTCCCCGTCCTCCGTGGTCAAGGTATGCCCTTTGACCTCGCATACGCGGCACCCTGCCCAGACCTTTACCTGCTTTGCAATCCCCCACAGAAAGCGCAGGGGGTGAAACTGCGCCTGCGCGGGATAGGAGAGCGCCAGCAGAATGTCAAAGGGCAGCTCGGTTCTGCGCCTCAACTCCGCGCGGATACCGCAGCGACGCGCCGCCGCCGCTTCTTCCTCCAGTTTTTCCTCCTGCCTGCGGGTATAGAGCATGGCGGGCAGGCGTTCGAAGTCGCAGGCGATACGGTATTTTTCCGCCAGCGCTTCGTAGGCGTCGATGGCGCCGAGACAGCACTCTGCCCAGACACGGGCGGCGGAGGCGCCCTTTTTCTTCTCCAGCGCGGCGTAGCGCAGCCCGTGCTGGCAGGTGATTTTTGCGGTGGTGTTGCCGCTTTGCCCGCCGCCCACTTCGCCTGCCTCCAGTACAATGCAGTCAATGCCGCGCTCTTTCAGAAAGAGTGCGGTCAGAATTCCGCTCATGCCGCCGCCCACAACGGCGACCTCCGCGCGGCGGGGCAGGGGCGTGTTTTGCGTGTAGGGGAATGGGGGAACCCCGGATTTCCAAATACTTTCCATGGCAGTATCCTTTCTGAATTTCCAGTATTTCCTTTTCTGCGCCTTTTATGCAAAAGAAAGAAACGGAAAATCATGTTTCCGCTGTTTCAAAATCAAAGGAAATGTGTTAAAATGGATACAGAACAGCTCGCCCGTACCGCACCGCAATCTGTCGGACGGGTGAGGGGTGGGAACGGAGAACAGGAGGAAAGACAACATGAAACGTGTGTTTTTGATTGTGCTGGACAGCTTCGGGATAGGAGAGGCTGACGACGCCGCCGCGTTCGGAGACGTCGGGGCGAACACCCTGCGCTCCTGCGCCGCGGCGGGGAATCTGCGAATCCCGCGTCTGATACAGGCGGGGCTCGGCAACATTGACGGCGTGTCCGCCCTTGAAAAAGCAGTCGCGCCCGAAGCGGCTTATGCGAGACTCGCCGAGGTTTCCCGCGGGAAAGATACCACCGTGGGGCATTGGGAGATTGCGGGGGTTATCTCCCCGAAGCCTCTGCCCACATATCCTGACGGCTTTCCGGAGGAGCTGATCGCCACGTTTTCACGCGCCGTCGGGCGCGGGGTACTGTGCAACAAACCCTATTCCGGCACGCAGGTGATTCACGACTACGGAGAAGAGCATCTTCGCACCGGGGCGCTGATCGTCTATACCTCCGCCGACAGCGTGTTTCAGATTGCGGCGCATGAAGCCGTTGTCCCGCCGGAAACCCTCTATGAATACTGTCGGATTGCCCGTGGACTGCTGACGGGGGAGCACGCCGTCGGACGCGTGATTGCCCGCCCCTTTATCGGGGACAGCGCGGAGCGTTTCACCCGCACCGCCAACCGCCGGGATTTTTCCCTCGCGCCGCCTGCGCCGACCTTGCTGGACGACGTTTCCTCCGCCGGCAAAGAGGTTGTTTCCGTCGGAAAAATTTTCGATATATTTGCGGGGCGCGGGATCACGGAAGCGCATCTTTCCCATTCCAACGATGAGGGAATGGCGCTGACGGCTGCAATGGCGGAAAAGGATTTCACCGGGCTGTGCTTTACCAATCTGGTGGACTTTGATATGCTGTACGGGCATCGCCGCGACCCCGCGGGGTACGCCGCCGCGCTCTCAAGGTTCGACGCATGGCTGCCGGGCTTTCTTGAAAAACTGGGAGAGGACGACGTTCTGATGCTGACCGCCGACCACGGCTGCGACCCCCGCTTCACCAAGACCACCGACCATACCCGCGAGTATGTGCCGTGGCTGATATGGGGCAAGCGCGTGCGCGCGGAAAATCTCGGGACCCTCCGCGGCTTTTCGGATATCGCCGCCACCGCCGCGGCGCTTTTACAGATTCCGTATCACGGCGCGGGAAAAAGCCATGCAGCGGAAATTCTGCGCTCCTGAAAGCACGAAAACGCTTGGATTCCGGATTCCAACCACCCTTCGCTTCGGCGGAGGGTGGTTTTGTATATGCCTCGCGGGCGTTTGCGCGCGCACCATCTCCGCGTGCGCGGACATATATTGATAAGGAGCAGGAATGCCTGCGGATTATAAAAAAAGAGGAGTTACCGAATGAACATGGATCAAAATACCCCCATGCCGTCTCAGAGCGGACAAAGCGGGCAGAGTGAAATGCGTTCCGCGCCGCGCTGTTCGCCGCCGGATTACGACGAGAGCCTGTGCGGGCCGCTGCCGCTTGCCATGACGTATGTGCCGATGCAGGCGTGGCGGGATTTGTATGAGCCTGCGGAGGGGATGCACAACGGCACTATTTTCCGCGAACTGAATCTGCCCTTTATGGGCTCCGACAGGGGGGCAGAGCATGAATAACGAACAAATGAAAGCCATGCGCAATTTGCAGGAGCTTGCCTTTCAGATGCAGGAAGCCGCCCTGTTTCTGGACAGTCACCCGACAAACAGCGCCGCTCTGCGCTACTATCAGAAGGCGGCGGGTGCCTACCATGACGCCATGACGGCATATACGGCGATGTACGGTCCCGTTACGGTCACAGGCGGGGTCAACGACCACGCCGGCGGGGACTGGGGCTGGGTCAGGGGACCCTGGCCGTGGGAACTTTCATTCCCGAACAACACAGACGAAATGTCTGCTTCAGAGCACGGCGGGGAGGATTGACAAATGTGGGTTTATGAGAAAAAACTGCAATACCCGGTGAGGATCAAAAAGCCTGACGCCAGAGCGGCTTCGGTCATTATTACACAGCTCGGCGGCCCCGACGGGGAAATCGGCGCCTCCATGCGGTATCTGAACCAGCGCTATACCATGCCGAACGGCAAGGTGGTCGCCATGCTGACGGATATAGGCACGGAGGAGCTTGCGCATTGTGAGATGATCTCCGCTATCCTGTATCAGCTCACACGCGAGCTGTCTCCGGAACAGATCAAAGCTGCGGGCTTTGACAAATACTTTGTCGACCATACCACAGGTACCTATCCCACCGCGGCGGCGGGAAGTCCGTTTACAGCGGCAGCCCTCGCCGTCAAGGGCGACCCCATCGCCGATTTGAACGAGGATCTGGCGGCAGAGCAAAAAGCGCGCGTTACCTATGACAATATCCTCCGACTGGTGGATGACCCCGACGTGCGCGACGTCATCAAGTATCTGCGCGCCCGTGAAATCGTGCATTACCAACGCTTCGGTGAGGCGATTCGCAATACGCTTGACGACCTTGACTCCAAGAATTACTACGCGTTCAACCCCGGCTTTGACCGCGACCTGCGGCATTTCGGGAAGCGCAAATAACCGCCGCGAAAAAAGCGGGTAGGAGCCGCGGCGATTATCGGCGCGGCACACAACTACACAGTGCGTCAGAAAACAGAAACGGCATCTGCCTTTTGCAGATGCCGTTTGACAATGTTTTCGCTCTACCCCGCTTTACGCTTTCAACGCGGCGACAAACGCCTTGACCTGCCGCCATTGGGCGTCTGTCACGGGGTATCCCTCGCCGAACAGGACTGCTTTGGCAGTCTCTTCGTCAGCGGCAGAGGGAGATGCGGGGAAGGTGATTTGCGCGCGCCCGTACCTGAGCCGGAGCATGGCGCGCTCCTCGTCGCCGGCGCGGTCATAGTCCTGAAGTTCGTCCTGATACCAAGCGTCCTCGGGGCGGGTCAGAGTCACCCGGGCGCTGCCGTCGAGGCAGGCAACAAAACGGCTCAGGTTTTCGCCGGTCGCAGCCGCCAGCTTGGAGAGGGTTTCAACGGTGGTGTTGGCGCGTTTGCCGGTGCGGGGGTCATATCCTTTTTCAAGAATGTCAATTTGAGTGTGGCTGATACCGCAAAGCTCGCCCATCTCGCGCAGGGACAAGCCGCGCGCCCGGCGCAACTCCCGTACATAATAGCCTAAAACGGCAGCTCCGTTC
The DNA here is from genome assembly GCA_945920215.1 of uncultured bacterium. GTDB lineage: Bacteria > Bacillota > Clostridia > Oscillospirales > CAG-272 > UBA1740. The sequence goes on along the minus strand of CAMEJM010000006.1, from coordinate 41,207 downwards.
AATGCGTTTACCCCCTTTGGCGTTTGTTTTATACCAGTATTGTAAAACATATACAACACTTCGTCAAGAGAATCGTACAAGATTGTGTGTTGTATATACTTGACAAATGCAACCAATAGTGTAAAATATATACAACGGGTTCAATTAAGGGGAGCTGTGCGGAACGGCGCGCCCCATATCAAATAAGAAAGGAGAAGTAAAGGATGCATAACAGATTGCGCGTGATTCGCGCAGAAAGACAGATCACACAGGCAACTCTGGCGAAGATGGCGGGACTCTCCCGCGTGACGGTCAACCGCATTGAGGGCGGGCGCCATATGCCGGACGGCAATACCATGATGAAGCTGGCAAGGGCGCTGGGGTGCCCGGCAAAAGACATTTTCACCGCGCTGGCGTAACAGGGCGGCGGTTCCTCCGAGGTGGCACGGTGTGAAACAAACAAATACAGGAGGAATCTATGATATTAAAAGAAATCACGGAGAGTGAACTCTCCGCAAACGGGGTCAGCGCTCTGCCCACCCGCCCGAACGCGGCGCGGGAATTCGGCGGCAGAGGATATACCCCGGCACAATTAAAGGCGGCGTTCGACAGACTGCCGCGCTTGGTAGCCACGCGCTATAACGAACTGGTGCGGCAGATTGAGGAAGGGGAACTGTCAGAAAGCCTTTCCGTTGAGGTGGAGGGCGGCTGTAAAAGTCTGCAAGATGCTGTGACCGAGCTTTATTCCGACATGAGCGATGTGAAAACCGATCTTGTCGGATGCGCTACAAAAGCGGCGCTCGCGAAGTCGGCTGTGGAGTACCGCGACGGAACGATCACGGTGACGGTCGGCGGAGAGGAGCCGTACGCATCCGGCTCCGCGGCGCTTCCCATTCCCGCCATGCAGCGCGATATCGATACGCTTTACAAAATCGTATCGCAAACCGTTGTGACCGATACGGAAGTGGAGGACACCTACACCGCAAGGGTCACGGCGGGCGGGTGGAAGGTCGCGGACGGCGCGCCTACCGCCGTACACAAAATCCAAGGTGCGACCGTTGCAAGTAAGAATCTGCTTGACGAAAGTCAGATTCTCCCGTGGACGCTCCCGGCGACTACTCCTGCGGAGCAAACGGAATATACCAGAGCAATGCCGCTTACCATATCCGCCGGGACCTATACGTTGTCTACAAGTATAGCCGGCGGCGTGCAGGTAACAAACAGTTTGGCTGTGTTTTTGCGTGACGCAAGCGGAAACACGGTTGTGGATTGCAATACGGCAAGCGTAAACGCTTCGAGTGCCGCGTCTGCTTTTACAGTGACGGAAGAACAGGCGGGACTGATCACCGATATTTATTTCTATGTAAATCTCAGCGCAGCCGAACTGCTGGGGCAAACAGTCGATTGGGTCATGCTCAGCGAGGGAGAGACTGCCTCGCCGCACGAAGCCTACTACGCCGGGGTAAAACAGGCGTATTTCAAGGGAATTGTATCGACCGGGCGGAACCTTATCACAAGTCTTGTTACACAGAGTTTCACATCTAACGGCGTGACTGTGACGCCGGATGCCGAAAACGGGACAGTGACTATCAATGGGTCGCCTGACGGGATTGCGGCTTCCGGGCGTATATCACCGAACTTCTATCTGCCGAAAGGCACGTACACCTTATATACGCCGCACCGTACGATGCGTTTTGTAGGCTGGCACATACGGGACTTAAATAATCAAAACGCAGGGAAAATAGACTGGGCTTGGAGTGGCGGTGTAATATCAAACACTTTTACAGTGACAGAAGCAGGATACTATTATCTATACCTGTACATTCCAAGCGGTTACGGCGCATCTTTTAGCAACTATGTTGAAACGCCGATGGTGCTGCCCGGTGCGGTTACATCCGACTTCCCGTCGTTTGAGACGTACAAATCGGACGTGACCTTTGCGCTGAACGAAGCGGTACAGCTCGGCAGATGGGACTGTATCGACGCGGACAGGCAGAAGATAGTCACGGGGACGGCAATTCTGACGCAGGAAACGCCGTTTACCGATGAGCAGCTTGGGCAGTACGGCGATTACGTGCTGTCCGCAGACCGCAAAACGGTTGCTTATGCGGCGGAGACGGAAACGGAAACCGACATCATAATTCCCACCTGTTACACAGCATACCGCGGCGGGCTTGAAACGGTAGAGCAGGGAGATACGGACAACAGCGCGTTCGGCGCCGAAAATACGGTGACGCAAAATTACTTTGTGATTGCGGGAGGTGACGAGGCATGAAAATCATCGGTCGGAAAATGATAGGCGCGGACAACCTGCAAGCCCTTGCGGGCACCGCGGCGGAACTGACTGCCAAGCGGCAACTCCGGAAACCCTTGCTTGAAGCGTTTGACATCTACAAAAGCAACGTCTATTACGGCGTTGTGAGCGAAACCGAGGAGGAACACGCGGCTGTTCTTGCGTGGTACCGCTCGCTTTTGAATTTGGAGGAGGACGCTTTGACCGTAGTACCCGATGGGATTATGCAATATGTGGGAGGTGAACACTGATGCTTCGGTATGTTCTTCTGGACGGCGGCGTCGGCATCCTTTCGGGGCGCACGGTACAGAGCGTCCGCAAACGGCTCGGCGTCTGCGCGGAGGCAAACACGGTGGTCTATGTCAACGGGAAAAGTTATACGCCGAACGACGGGGTGGCATGGATTCCCGCCTCCGCCTTGACGCAGAGCAACACCGTCAGAATCGTGAACGGAGCGCGCGGGTACGCCTGCGAGGGCTTCACATACGAGGACGGGTGCGTCGCTCCGGCAGGGATTCCGTCGGACACGGCAATTGCGGCATTGGCGCGGGAGGTCTCGGCACTGCATGAGACGTGCGCCGCGTTGGAGGCGCGCCTGACAGCACGGGAGAAAGAGCTGCCGCCCCTCTTTTCCTGAGCCACGGAAAAACCGAAAACCGGGCTTGCCCGGTTCTGCCGCCCCTGCCTCGGGAGGGGCGGCTTTTGATATGCCCGCCGCAGAGGGGGCATTCGTGAAAAGCCTCTTGCAATACGCGCGCGGATATGCTACAATTTTCGCATAAAGAACAGAGGTAGTGTCATGCAGCTTACGACGAACAGTTTAATTGTGATCAAGGTCGGTACCAGTTCCTTGACCGACCGCGGCGGGGAACTCAGCCCCGACAAGGTTGCCGGGATCTCCCGTCAGATTTGCCGCGTCAAAGAACGGGGGCACCGCGTGGTGCTGGTTTCCTCCGGCGCGATTGCCGCCGGCTTCCGCAGCCTCGGCTTTTCCTCCCGCCCGACCACCATCGCCGACAAGCAGGCGTCCGCCGCGGTGGGGCAGGGGCTTTTGATGGAGGAGTACAACAAGTGCTTTTCGGCGTGCGGTATTGCCTGCGGACAGTTGCTTCTCACACGGGACGACTTTGCGGATAAGCGCCGCTTTCAGAACGCGTTTGCCGCGTTGCAGGTGCTGCTGGAGCGAGGGGCGGTGCCGATTATCAACGAGAACGACACCGTCGCGGTGGACGAGCTGAAAATCGGAGATAACGACACGCTTTCCGCGCAGGTGGCGGCAATGGTTCACGCCGACCTGCTGATTCTGCTCACGGACATCGACGGTCTGTACACCGCCAACCCGAACAGGGACAGGAACGCCCGTCACATCGACGTGGTGGAGCAGATAGACGAAAAGGTGCTGTCCGCCGCGGCAGGCGCGGGGTCTTCCGTCGGTACAGGCGGGATGCAGACCAAACTGCGCGGCGCGGCTCTGGCAACTGAAGCGGGGGTTGAGGTTTTCATCTGTTCTTCCGCGGAAAAGGACAGTATTCTCGGCGCCTTGGACGGTACCGTGCGCGGTACCCGCTTCCCCGTACATCACCACGGCATGAAGACCAAGCAGCAGTGGCTTGCATTTTATGCCGCCAGCCGCGGCAATCTGTATGTGGACGAGGGGGCTGCGGAAGCCCTGACCGTCAAGAAGAAAAGCCTGCTGCCGCCCGGCATTGTCGCCGCGGAGGGGGATTTTGCGGCGGGAGACGTGGTCAGCGTGTTCCTGCGCGGCACGCATACATATCTGGGACGCGGAATCGTCAATTTCTCGCGGGATGAACTGATGCGGCTTGCCGCCGCTCCGGGCGCCCATGAGGAAGCGATCAACCGCGACAATTGGATTGAAATCGGTTAAGAGAGGGATCAGTATGCTTGAAGAAATCGGACAAAGAGCCAAAGCCGCTTCCCGTGTGCTTGCCTGCGTAGGCACCGAGGAAAAAAACAGCGCGCTGCTTGCGATCGCAGACGCGCTGGACAGTGAGGCGGCATGGATTGTTTCGGAAAACGAAAAGGACTTGGCGGCAGGCAGGGAAAACGGCTTGTCCGAAGCGCTGCTTGACCGTCTGGCACTAAACAAGGAGCGCATTGCCGGCATTACCGACAGTATCCGCCGGGTGGCGAGCCTGCCAGACCCCGTCGGGCGTATTCTGTCTGAGACCGAAAGACCCAACGGCTTGCGCCTGACCAAGGTCAGCGTGCCGATCGGCGTCATCGCGGTGATCTACGAGGCAAGACCCAACGTCACCGCAGACGCCGCCGTCCTCTGCCTGAAGAGCGGCAACGTTGTGATCCTGCGCGGCGGCAAGGAGGCGATCCGTTCCAATATCGCCATCAGTGAGGTCATGCGCCGCGCGCTTGCCGGCGCCGGCTTGCCCGCGGACTGCGTGCAGTTGATTCACGATACCGACCGCGCCGTCACGCAGGAGCTGATGCGCCTGAAGAAGTATGTGGACGTTCTGATCCCCCGCGGCGGCGCGGGACTGATCCGCGCCGTGGTGGAGCAAGCCACCGTCCCCGTCATTGAAACGGGCGCCGGCACCTGCCATGTGTATGTGGACCGCGCGGCAAATATCGAAATGGCGGCGGAGATTATCTATAACGCAAAAACCAGCCGCCCCTCGGTGTGTAACGCCGCCGAGTGTATGCTGGTTCACCGCGCCGTTGCGGCGCAGGCGCTGCCCGTTATCGCCGCCCGCCTGGCGGAGCGCCATGTGGAGATCCGCGGCACGGATGAGGTCAGACAGCTGCTTCCCGCCGCCGTCCCCGCGACCGAGGACGACTGGGGAAAGGAATACAACGATTATATTATGGCGGCGCGGATTGTGGCGGATGAGGAAGAGGCAATCTCTTATATCAACCGTTACGGCACCGGGCACAGCGAGTGCATCGTGACCGAAGACACCGCCGCCGCGGAGCATTTTCTCCGCGCCGTGGACGCCGCCGCCGTGTATCATAACGCGTCGACCCGCTTCACAGACGGCGGTGAGTTCGGCATGGGCGCCGAAATCGGCATCTCCACGCAGAAGCTTCACGTCCGCGGACCGATCGGTCTGGAGGAGCTGACTTCTATGAAATATATTGTCCGCGGAAACGGACAGGTGCGATAAAGGAAAGGAACACGTTATGAAATACGGTTTTATCGGTCTTGGAAATATGGCGGCGGCGATCATCGGCGGTATGCGCGCCGCAAAGGAATTTGAACAGGCGGCAATCATCGGTTTTGACCCGGACGCGGAGAAGCGCGCCCGTATGAAACAGGCGTTTGCCGTGACCCCCGCCGCGTGCGAGCGGGAGGTGTTCGACGGTGCGGACACCGTCGTGCTGGCGGTCAAGCCGCAGGTGCTGAATGATCTGATGCCCAAGCTCGCCGCCATGGTCAGACCGGGAACGCTGGTGATTTCGATTGCCGCGGGAAAAGAGATTGCATTTTACGAGGGGGCGCTTCCCTCCGGCACGCCCGTCGTGCGGGTGATGCCGAATATCAACGCGATGGTCGGGGCTGCCGCGATCGCCGTCTGCGGCGGAAAAAACGCGCTTGACGCACATATGAAAACCGCGCAGGACATCTTCTCCACGGTCGGGCGGGTGTTCCCCTTGCCGGAGAAAATGTTTTCCGCGTTCACCGCACTCAGCGGCTCCTCGGTCGCGTTTGCGTATCTGTACATTGATGCGATTGCCCGCGCAGGCGTGAAAGCCGGCTTCTCCAAGGCACAGGCGCTTGAAATCTCCGCGATGGCGGCGCTCGGCTCCGCCAAGATGGTGCAGGAGGGCGGCAAAACGCCCATGGAACTGGTGGATATGGTCTGCTCTCCCGCAGGTACTACCATCGAGGGGGTTCTGTCTCTGCAAAACGACGGCTTTGAAGCGGCAATTCATCACGCCGTAGACGCGGTCATCAAAAAGGATCAGGCATTGAAATAATCTGCCCCGCGCGGAGTTATTTCTTTTTCGCCGCTTGCCGTTTCGGCAACGCGGCGTTTTTTTCTTCCGGTATTTCGGTGGAACCTGCCGGGGGCTCCTGCGCGGAGAACAGGTATCTCAACAGGGGGCACGAGAGAAGAAAAGAGGCGACGCCGCAAATGAGAATCCAAACGAATTCGAGTACGATCGACAATGTTTCTTCCACAGACAGGATCCAGAAGGCTTCCCGGCAGAAGACGATCGCGTCGTAGAGAAAATACCCCAGCAAACGCAACGTGCAGAGCGAGGCGGTGAGAAGACTCCCGCGGGTGACGTCGCAGGTGAGGTCAAGCAGGCGCTCGGGCGGCGGGCAGGGGCGGCGCGCATAAAGGAAAAACAGCCATGAAAGCCAGAATGCGCCTCCGAGCAACAGCCCTTCGAGCAACACTGTGTTGCATAAGGTGTCAAACAGAGAAAGCAGCAGGGAATCCCCGACGCCGTACTGCCCCGCAAGATTCCAAGAGGCAAAATTGCCGATGAAGTCTTTCAGGGTCACCGCCGCGAGAAAGGCACAGAGTACGGCAATCGCTTTCCGCGTATGTCGCGCACGCATACAGTACAGGGCATAGGTCACCGCGCCGACGGATAGCACGGCGTGCAGCAGCATGAACAGCAGGCGCAATGCGTAGCAGACGGGGCTGTTATACTGTTGCAGAACAAAAATCCCGAAATAAGAAATGCCCATGACTGCTTCCACAGCCATTCCGATCGTCAACGGCAGGCTGATTTTGCGGCGGTGAGAGGTCGTCATACCTGTTCAGTCCTTTCGTGCAGCGGCGCTGCGTGCGCTGATGCGCGCGTTTTTGTTTCATTGTAGCATAAAAGCGCGCGTAAGGGTAGAGAAAATGTAAATTTTCGCTTTTCGGTTGCATACAATGCCGCAAAGGAGGGCTTTCCTCATGCTGCATTTGACTGACTACTCGCCCCTTGACGCCGCCGCATTGGATGGAGCGATCCGCACTCTGACGGAGCTGGAGCCGTCGCTGTGGGTGGCCTGCGCCGGGTACAGTATTCTTCACCGCCCGCTCACGTACATTCGTTTGGGACAGGGGCGCCCCTGTATGCTGTATGTGGCAACCCACCACGCCATGGAGTGGATTTGCGGCAGAATCCTGCTCCTGTTTGCGGAGTATCTGATCGGCGCGGAGCCGCGCGGTCAGGCACCGCACGGCACTTTTTACATTCTGCCGCTTTTGAATCCGGACGGGGTGGAGCTGCAAAGCGGCGGCTTCGACGAAAAGGGCATTCTGGCAGAACGCCAGTTGCGCGCCAACGGCTTGTCGCGGGACTTCTCCCTGTGGCAGGCAAATGCGCGCGGAGTGGATCTGAATCACAACTATGAAACCGGCTTTTACGCCTACCGCGCCGTCGAGAGGGAACTGGGAATCGAGGGCGGCGCCCCCACCCGATACAGCGGCGCGGCTCCCCTCTCGGAGCCGGAAACCCGGGCGCTCGTCAATCTGATCTGCAATCTGGTGCCGGACGCGGTGCTGACTCTGCACGCGCAGGGGCGGGAAATGTTCCTCGGCGGCTCCCCCGCTCCCCACACGGCGCTTGCCGCGGAGGTGCTTGCCCGCCGCTCAGGCTATCGGGTCGCCGCCCCGGAAGGACCTGCCGCCTACGGGGGTCTGACCGACTGGCTGTGCGCGGAGGGAATCCCCGCCATGACCGTGGAGTGCGGGCAGGGACGGAATCCTTTGCCGCCCGCGTCTCTCGGCGCATTATGGGAGGAGGTGTTTCCCATTCTGTATCACGCGCCGCGCCTGTTGCCGCTGCCCTGATTGCCGCAGCGCTTGTCCGTTCGGTCGTGCAATTGTAAACAATTTGTAAATAAAACGGAGAATGGTAAAAATATCTTGCAAAAGCAAGGAAGTTTACTATATAATAGCAACATCTGCGCGCAAGCGCGGAAATCAAATCTACACACAGGGTAATTTACCGCGCCGGTGCCCCCTCGGACAGGCGGGTCGTGCGGCTGAACCTCTGTGGCGGAAAACCAAACAGGAGGAACATTTTCATGTTCAACATCACCATCAAGCAGTTGCTTGAAGCAGGCGTACACTTCGGTCACCCGACCAAGAAGTGGAACCCGAAGATGGCTGAGTACATCTTCACCACCCGTAACGGGATTCACATCGTTGACCTGCAGAAGACCGTGAAGAAGTTTGAGGAGGCTTGCACCTATGTGCGTTACCTCTCCGAAGCAGGCGGCACCATTCTGTTCATCGGCACCAAGAAGCAGGCAACCGATACCATCAAGGAAGAAGCCGTCAAGTGCGGTATGTACTACGTCAATATGCGTTGGCCCGGCGGTATGCTGACCAACTTCAAGACCATCCGCAAGAGCATCGCCCGTCTGAACGAGCTTGAGAAGATGCAGGAAGACGGCACGTTTAACCTCCTTCCCAAGAAGGAAGTTGCGAAGATCCTCAAGGAGATGGAGGACCTCGAGAAGAACTACGGCGGTATCAAGACCATGGAGGCACTGCCGGACGCTGTGTTTGTTGTGGACACCCACAAGGAGCACAATGCGGTGATGGAAGCAAAGAAGCTCGGTATTCCGGTCATTGCCATCGTCGATACCAACTGCGATCCCGATGACGTGGACTATATCATTCCCGGTAACGATGACGCGATCCGTGCGATCAAGCTCATCAGCGGCGCTATTGCAGACGCGGTGATCGAGGGCCGCGGCGGCGAGCAGACCACCGATGTGGCGCCCGCGGCAGAGGCAGCAACCGAAGCTGCAACCGAAGCAGAGGCTCCCGCAGCCGACGCTGAATAATCCCGGTGAAAGGAGTATAACAATGGCTAACATTTCCGCAAAAGACGTAGCTGAGTTGCGCAAGCAGACCGGCTGCGGTATGATGGACTGCAAGAACGCTCTGGTGGAAGCCGAGGGCGATTTTGACAAGGCAATCAAGGTTCTCCGTGAAAAGGGCATGGCTGCCACCGCAAAGAAAGCGGGCAGAATTGCCGCAGAGGGCATCGTTGCAATCAAGACTCTCGGAAACGACACCGCGATGGTGGAGGTAAACTCCGAGACCGACTTTGTCGCAAAGAACGCTTCTTTCCAGGAATTCGTATCCGGCATTCTGGACGCGATTCTCGCCAACAAGCCCGCCGACATCGACGCACTCATGCAGTGCAAGTTCAATGCCGATGCGACCGTGGAAGCAGAGCTTCAGGAAAAGACCTATACCATCGGTGAGAAGCTGAGCATCCGCCGCTTCGTCATCGTGGAGGGCACTGTCTCCACTTATATCCACGGCATGGGCGTGACCGGCGTCATCGTGAAATTCGAGACTTCCGATGCCATTAAGGAAAAGGAAGAATTCAAGGAATTCGCCAAGAACATTGCGCTTCAGGTCGCCGCATACAACATTCCTTATCTGGCAAAAGAGGATGTTCCCGCTTCTGTTCTCGCAGAAGAAAAGGAGATCATTCTGACCCAGATGAAGCAGGATCCCAAGATGGCAAACAAGCCCGAAAAGGTTCTCGAGGGAATCGTGATGGGCAAGCTCAACAAGTACTACGAGAACAACTGCGTGCTGGAGCAGGCATATGTCAAGGACGACAGCATGACCGTTGCCAAGTATGTACAGGCTACCGCCAAGGCGCTCGGCGGGGACATCAAGGTAGTATCCTTTGCCCGTTATGAAAAGGGCGAGGGCATTCAGAAGCGCGAAGACGACTTGGCGGCAGAGGTTGCCAAGATGGTCGGCGGCAACAACTGAGCAGCGCAAATAACCGATTGAAAGGAACCGGATTTTCCGGTTCCTTTTTTGCGTTTCTTTTGTGTTTTTATACCTGCGCCCAAACGGTGCTTTCAAGCGGTCAGATACGGCGTGCCGCCGAAAAACAGCGGCGCCGCGCCGTCGGAGCGCACTCGCTTGGCGGCTTCGGAGCGGTGCGGCATTGTGCGGGAGAGCCTCCATGCTCCTGACATTGCCCGCACCGGCAAAAGACCTCGACACGGCGCGGCGGGCGGGAATGGCGAGGGGGCAAAGAAAAGAAATGCGGAAAAAGGTGTTTACAACAAGGCGGTTTTGTTGTAATATATACCTGTATAAAATATATATGGGAAAGACACAGTGAGGAAGTTGTCAAATGGCTAAGTACAAACGGATTCTTCTCAAATTGTCCGGGGAGGCTCTCTCCGCCGGAAGCGACGGCATTTATAACCACGCGTTTCTTGCGCGTGTGGCGCAGGTGCTGAAAAAATGTACCGACGAGGGGGTCGGCGTTGCCGTGATGGTCGGCGCCGGAAATATCTGGCGCGGCAGACAGGGCGTTGACATGGACAGACACACCGCGGATTCCATGGGGATGCTGGCGACCTGCATCAACGCCATGATGCTCGGGGACGCATTCCGCCGTGCGGGCATGGACGCCTGTGTGCTGACGGCGGTGGAAATGGCGGCTTTTGCAGAGCCCTACACCGTCATGCGCGCGAAGTCCTGCCTTGACGCGGGCAAGGTCGTGGTGCTCGGCGGCGGCATCGGTCTGCCGTTTTTCTCCACCGATACGGCGGCAGCCCTGCGCGCCGCGGAAATCGGCGCGGACGTGATGCTCATGGCGAAGAATATTGACGGCGTGTATACGGACGACCCCAAGGTCAATCCCGCCGCCGAGAAACTGGACGCCATATCCTGCCGCGAGATTCTGCGCGACGGTCTGAAGTGCATTGACTCCACGGCGGCGGCGCTCTGTATGGATACGCATATCCCGGTGCTTGTGTTCGGGCTGAGCGATCCCGAGAACATTTACCGCGCCGTGATGGGCGAGCATATCGGCACCGACATCACCGCTTGACTGACAAATATTCCACATAACAGGAGAACAGATATGAAACTCGATACCAAAAAGTACGTTGAAAAGATGAACAAGTCGGTGGACGCGTATGCCGACGACCTGGCGACCCTGCGCGTGGGAAAGGCAAACCCCGAAGTGCTTTCCCGCATTGAATTTGAGTATTACGGTTCCCCCACCCTGCTTCTGACCATGGCGAACGTATCGGTGGCGGACGCGCGCACCCTTGTGATTTCCCCTTATGATAAATCGACTCTGAAAGCCATGGATAAGGCGATTCAGATTTCCGACATCGGGATTCACCCGCAGAACGACGGTTCGGTCCTGCGCCTGACCTTCCCGCCTCTGACAGAGGAGCGTCGCCGCGAGATGACCAAGCAGGTGGCGCAGAAGGGCGAGAATGCCAAGGTTGCCATCCGCAACATCCGCCGCGAGGCAAACGACGCCGTCAAGGCGATGAAGAAGAATTCCGAAATGACCGAGGACGAGGCAAAGCTCTCCGATAAGGAAATTCAGGATCTGACCGATAAATTCATCAAGCAGATTGAGTCGATCACCGAGGCGAAAGACAAGGAGATCATGACCATCTGAGCCGAAAGGGTTAGTATGTTTGGTTTGTTTTCGCGCGTGAGAGGGCCTGTGGTCTGTGATGACAGGCTCTCCCATATTGCTTTTATCATGGACGGCAACGGCAGGTGGGCGCGCAAGCGCGGCTTGCCGCGGGAAGCGGGTCATGCGCGCGGCGCGCGCAACCTCTATCGCGTCATGGACGCCTGCCGCGCCCGCAACGTCCGCATTGTGACCGTGTACGCCTTTTCCACCGAGAACTGGAAGCGGCCGCAGAAAGAGGTGGACGAGATTATGAAGCTGCTCACCTCCTATCTGCAATCCGCCTATGAGGACAGGGAAAAGAACGAGACCCATGTCCGCGTGATAGGCGACACCGCCGCTTTGCCTGAGGAAACGCAGGCGATGATCGACCGGCTTGACAGGGAGACCGCGCAGTATGAGCGGGTGCTGAACATCGCGCTCAACTACGGTGGCAGGCAGGAAATCGTCCACGCGGTGAATACCGCGATCGCCGCAGGCAAAACGACTCTGACGGAGCAGGATATTTCCGACGCGCTCTATACCGCCCCCCTGCCGGAGCCGGATCTGATCATCCGCACGGGCGGGGAAATGCGCCTGTCCAATTATCTCATGTGGCAGTCGGCGTATACGGAGCTTGCGTTTACCAAAACCCTGTGGCCGGACTTCGGCGCCGCGGAGCTCGACGAAATACTCAAGGACTTTTACAAACGCCACCGCCGTTTCGGCGGCCTTTAAGAATGGAAAGAGGTGGGCATATGCTCAAACGTATCATCACTGCGGTCGTTCTGATTGCCATACTGGTTCCTATCCTGTTTCTGTCATGGAAGGTACCGTATCTGATTCCCGCGCTCCTTGCCCTGATGTCGACGGTAGCGGTCTTTGAACTGCTCCGCTGTATGGGGCGGCACCGTGACTTTGCGGTCAGTATTCCCGCCTACCTGATTGCCTGCGGCATTCCCCTCGGAACCGCGTGGGCAAACAGAATTGCGGACTATCTGATGATCTGCGTCGCGGTTTTGGGGGTCTATCTGATTTATCTCTTTACCGTTGCGGTGTTCCGCCGCGGCAGAATGACTTTCGCCGAGGTCGCCTCCGCGTATGTCGGTGTGCTTTACATTTCCGTTTCCTTTGCTTCCCTCGCGCTCCTGCGCCATCAGACCGAGATGGGCGGCTACCTGTATCTGCTTGTGTTCTTCGGCGCATGGGTGACCGATACATTCGCCTACTTTACGGGGCGCTTCCTCGGAAAACATAAGCTCAACCCGGAAATCAGCCCCAAAAAGACCGTGGAGGGCAGTATCGGCGGGATTGTAGGATGCGTTTTGTCGTTTGCCGTGTTCGGCGTCGTGATGCAGTTCGGCTGGGAGATGCAGGTCAACTATGTCATGCTTTGCGTGTCCGGCTTGGTTTGTTCCTTTGTCTCTCAGATAGGCGACCTGATCACCTCGCTGATCAAGCGCGAACATGACGTCAAGGACTACGGCAAAATCTTTCCGGGGCACGGCGGCGTGCTGGATCGCTTTGACAGCGTGCTTGCCATTTCGCCGATTCTTCTGATTCTCTGCAATCTCTCCCTTGTGAGCGATGTATTCTGTATTCTGAAATGAGTAACTTCAACCAAACCGCGCCGCTGCCCTCCTCGGTCGCCGTCCTCGGTTCAACCGGCTCGGTCGGCAGGCAAGCGCTTGAAGTGGCGGCGGCGCACGGGATTCCCGTGGCGATGCTTTCCGCCAATTGCAATGTGGACTTGATGGAGGAACAGGCGCGCCTGTTTCGTCCGCGTTTCTGCGCCATGGCGGATGAAAACAGCGCGCGCGCGCTTGCCGTGCGGCTTGCCGATACGTCGGTGCAAGTGCTGGCGGGGGAGGCGGGCGTTTCGGAGGGAATCGCCGCCTGCGGCGCGGACGTGTATGTCAATTCCATTCTCGGGGAAGCCGGGCTTGCCCCCACGCTTGCGGTCATAGACACCGGGCGCCGTCTGGCGCTCTCCAACAAGGAAAGCCTCGTGGTTGCCGGCGACATCGTCATGGCGCGCGCCAAGGAGCGCGGGTGTGACATCATTCCGGTGGACAGCGAGCACAGCGCGATTTTCCAATGCCTTGCGGCAGGGAAGCGCAGCGAGGTGAAGCGAATCCTGCTGACCGCTTCGGGAGGACCTTTCTTCGGGTATACCAAAGAGCAACTTCGGAACGTCAGCCTTGCCGACACCCTGCGGCACCCCACGTGGCAGATGGGCGCCAAAATCACGGTGGACAGCGCCACGCTGATGAACAAGGGCTTTGAGGTGATTGAAGCCGTCCATTTGTTCGGCGTACCCGCCGACCGGGTGGAAGTGCTGGTCCACCGCGAGAGTATAATCCACAGCGCGGTGGAATATATTGATAATACTGTCATCGCCGAGCTTTCCAAGCCGGATATGCGCGCGTGCGTGCAATACGCGCTCACTTATCCCGCGCGCGCGGAGGGACCGACCGAGCCGCTCGACCTGTTTGCAGTCGGGAAACTGACGTTTGCCAAGCCCGACAGAGAGAACTTTCCGCTGCTCGCGCTTGCCGGGGAGGCAATCGGGCAGGGCGGAGCCGTTCCTGCGGCGCTCAACGCCGCCAACGAGGTGGCGGTCGCGGCGTTTTTGCGGGAGCAGTTGTCCTTTTTGGGAATCGCCGAGGTCGTGGGAGAAACCGTGGCGCGCATGGGCGCCGCCCGACAATGCCGGGATTTGGATTCCATTCTCGCCGCCGACCGCGAGGCGCGCGCCGTCGCGCAGGAGCTTTGCGGGAAACTCTCCCGGAGGAGCTGAAAGAGAGCGGGTTCAAACCCTCTCCCCTCGGGGTACCGCGCGCGGCGCGGCACAAACAGCAAGGGAAGCGCGGAGCGCTTCCGTCATTCCGTTATTCCGTCTGAATTTGCCCGTCCGGGCAAGCCAAAGGAGATATTCGTGTATATTCTGATAGCCATATTGGTATTCGGCTTTCTGATTTTTATCCATGAACTCGGGCATTATCTTGCCGCAAGGGCCTTTCACGTCAAGATTTTTGAATTTGCCATCGGGATGGGTCCCCGCCTGTTCTGGTTTGAGTCCAAAAAGACAGGGATTGTGTATTCTCTGCGCATGATTCCCATCGGGGGATTTGTGAGCATGGAGGGAGAACTCTCGGTGCCCAAGGACGAGGGGAAGGAGCCGGACGGCGCCCCCACGCTTGGGGAACCCGCTCTTGTCGGGGCGCAGGAAGCCCCGGCTGACGCGAAAGACAAGGAGAGGGAACGCGCGGAGGCACTTGCCGCGCGGGACGAGATGCCGGCGCCGCCCGCGAGCTGGCAGGCAAAAACCGGCCCTCTTGCTTCCAAACCCGCATGGCAGCGCCTGATCGTCCACGTGGCGGGCGGCGCGATGAATCTGTTGTTCGGTTTCCTTGCCGCGGTAATCCTGACCTGTATTCTGCGGGTCGGCAGTACCACGGTCGCCAAGTTCATTCCGGCGCAGGACGCCACGGTGACAAGCGAAAGCCAAGGATTGCAGGTTGGAGATCAGATTCTGAGGGTCAACGGCAAGCGGGTGCATATCTCCGACCAGTTATTCTATGAAATTCTGCACGAGGGCGGCACCGACGAGCCTGTCGTTCTGACGGTGCGCCGCGGCGACGAGACTTTGGAGCTGCCGATCGTGTTCCCCGTGGTGGAGGAACAGGGGCAGCGCTTCGGCGATTATGATTTTCAGGTATACGCCGAAAAGAAAACCCCTGCCGTGCTGATCAAGCAGTCCTTTTACAAGTCCTGTTATATGGTCAACATGGTGTGGGAATCGCTGATTGACCTTTTGACGGGCAGGTATTCCTTTGAAGCCGTTTCGGGACCGGTCGGTACCGCCACCGCCATCTCCAATGCCGCCAAGAGCGGCGCTTCCACCCTCTTCTACCTTGCGGCGCTGATCAGCGTCAATCTGGGGGTGTTTAACCTCTTGCCGCTGCCGGCGCTGGACGGCGGGCATATCTTCTATACGCTGCTCGAACTCATCACGCGCCGCCGCCTGCCGGAAAAGGTCGTCACGGTGACGGACACGGTCGGACTGCTGCTGTTGCTCGGTCTGATGGCGGTCGTGACGCTGAAAGATATTCTTGGGCTGTTTTAACCCGTGGAGGAAGCCATGAAAAACAAGGAACAGGAACCTGTCAGACATTCCCGGCAAGTGCGCGTCGGCGCACTTTCCGTCGGCGGCGGCGCTCCCGTCACGGTACAGTCGATGACCAATACCGATACGCATGACGTGACCGCTACGCTTGCTCAAGTGAGGGCATTGGAAGCGGCGGGGTGCGACATCGTGCGGCTGGCAGTGCCCGACCGCGCGGCGGCAAAAACCTTTGCCGCCCTTAAGGAAGCGGGGGTGACGGTTCCTCTGGTGGCGGACATCCATTTTGACTGGCGTATCGCGCTTGAGTCCGTGGCGTGCGGGGCGGATAAAATCCGTATCAATCCGGGTAATATCGGCGCCAAAGAGCGCGTTGCGGAGGTGGCGCGCGCCTGCCGCGAAAAGAAGATTCCGATTCGTATCGGCGTCAACAGTGGCTCCCTTGAAAAGCAGATTCTTGCCAAGTACGGCGCCCCCTGCGCCGAGGCGCTTGCGGAAAGCGCCCTGTACCACGCGGCATTGCTGGAGGAATGCGATTTTCACGACATCGTCCTGTCGGTCAAGTCCTCCGGCGTCAGGGAAATGATTGCGGCAAACCGCATTCTTGCCGAAAAAACAGAGTATCCTCTCCACCTCGGCGTAACCGAGGCGGGCGGCGTGAACATGGGGACGGTGAAAAGCGCCGTCGGAATCGGCGCGCTGCTCTCCGAGGGGATCGGAGATACCATTCGCGTGTCCCTGACCGCCGATCCGGTGTGCGAGGTGCGCGCCGCGCGCGACATTCTCTCGGCGCTGGATATGAATCCCACCCGGCACCTGAACCTGGTTTCCTGCCCCACCTGCGGCAGAACCAAAGTGGATCTGATTCCCCTGCTCGCCGTGCTTGAAAAACGGCTTGACGAGGAGGGACTGCGCGGATTGCCTCTCAAGGTCGCGTTTATGGGCTGCGCCGTTAACGGTCCGGGCGAAGCGCGGGACGCGGACATCGGGATCGCGGGCGGAGACGGGGAAGCGCTGCTGTTCCGCCGCGGCGAAATCGTGGGCAAGTACCCGCAGGAGAAGATCGTGGACGTTCTGATCGAAGAAATAAAAAGGATGAAGCAATGAGCGAGCAAGCAAACACATTCCGCAGCCTTTTCCCCCGGTTTGAAATGACCGGGCAGCAGGCGGAGATCATGGCGAAAGCCGTCTCCGTCAGCCGCCGCGTGCTGAAGAACCAAACGGGAGATACGGTGGTGGAGGTAACGGCGGAATTTCCGGGACACGTTCCGGCGGAAACGCTGTACGGGATTGAGGACGGTTGCCGTGCGCTGTATCAGCTTGCCTCTTTCCGCATTTTCCCGCGTTATCCCGCGGAGTGCTTTCAGCTTTCATACATAGACGAAATCGCGGAGGAGGCGACCCGCAGCGGCGCCATGACCCGCGGCTTTTTCCGTAATGCCCAGTACGAGGACACGGGGGAGAGCATCCGCGTCTCCCTGCCGTTTGCGGAAGCGGGCGTGGATTTTGTCAGGCGGTCGAACGCGGAGCGGCTGCTTTCCGCCATACTGGAAAGCCGCTTCGGTATGCAGCGGAAATTTGAAATCGTTGTCTCGGAAGCGGACGCGCAGGCGTATGCCCGGGAACAGCAGGATGACATAGACGAGTTGCTCCGTGGCTATGAGAAGCAAGCCGCGGAAGCCGAAAAGCATACCATGGAAAGCAGAATGCCCGCCGAGGCGGAGCCGAAAACTCCGGCGCTGCCCCGCAAGCACGCCGACTGCCTCTTTCCGGGGGCGCCCGCATGGGAAAAGACCGGAGAGAACAGCTTCAAAATCGGTCATATGGAGTTTTCCACAGAGGGCGCCGCGGTGATCACGGGTAGTGCCTTCGACCTGTCCGCCCCCACGCCGATGGGGCAATTGAACGGACCCGTGCAGGACGCCGTCCTGTTCGGCGAGGTGTTCTCCGTCACCACCAAGGAGAGCCGCAATAAGGACAAGCTGACCGTGACCGTGGGTATCACCGACGGGGTTTATTCCATCTATATCAAGCGCACCGAAGCCCCGGACGCCTTCCCCTATCTCGGGGATATCAAAGCGGGGAAGTCCATCGCCGTTGCGTGCCGTGTTTACCGTGACAAGTACGACGGGGAGCTGATCGCTTCCCCCAAGAGCATCATGAGCATCAAGCGCGTCATGCGCATGGACTGCGCGGAGGAGAAGCGCACCGAACTGCACCTGCATACCACCATGTCGCAGATGGACGCCTATATCGAACCCGCAGACCTTGTTGCCACCGCCGTGCGCTGGGGGTGGAAATCCATTGCGGTCACCGACCACGGCAACGTTCAGAACTTCCCGGAAATGATGATCGCCAAGGAGAAGCAGAAAGCGGACCTCAAGATTCTGTGGGGCATGGAGGCGTACTTCGTCAACGATAAAGCGCGCG
Source organism: uncultured bacterium (assembly GCA_945920215.1). Lineage (GTDB taxonomy): Bacteria > Bacillota > Clostridia > Oscillospirales > CAG-272 > UBA1740. Next base: position 22,986 of record CAMEJM010000006.1, on the reverse strand, counting down.
CCATGTACGGCGCGTGCAAAAGCGGCTTCGATGATGAAATGATTGTATTCGATATCGAAACCACCGGTCTTGACGTGCGCTCCTGCGCCATCACCGAGATCGGCGCCGTGAAAATCCGCGCGGGCGAGGTGGTCGAAGAATTCGATACCTTTGTCGACCCGGAACAGCCGATTCCGGAGGAGATCACGCGCCTGACCTCCATTACAAACGAGATGGTCAAGGGGGCGCCGAAAATCAGGGAGGCGCTGGAAAAATTCTTCGCCTTTGCCGGAAACAGGCTTCTGATTGCGCACAACGCCAATTTCGACTGCGGCTTTATCCGTGCGGCGGCGCTGAAGTGCGGTATGCCGTTTGAGAACGCTTACCTGGATACGGTGGCGCTTTCCCGCTACGTCAACCCCGAGCTGCAAAAGCATAAACTGGACGTCCTTGCCGAGCATTACGGGCTCGGAGATTTCCACCATCACCGGGCGTGCGACGACGCGCGTATGCTTGCCATGATTTTCTTCTGTATGCTGAAGCGGCTGCGCGATGAGGGGATCAAGGACTTCGCGGGTATGACCGAGGCGATGAGCGAAAAGAGCGACCCGCTGAAGCTGCGCACCTACCACATGATTATCTTCGCCCGCAATCTGACGGGGCTCAAAAACCTGTATCAGCTGATTTCAAAGAGTTACCTGGACTATTACCGCCGGAACCCCCGCATCCCGCGCAGCGTGCTGGAGCAGCACCGCGAGGGGCTGCTCATCGGCTCCGCCTGCGAGGCGGGGGAGTTGTATCAGGCGCTGCTTGAAAACCAGTCGGACGCGGCGATTGAAGAGATTGCCTCTTTCTATGATTATCTCGAAATACAGCCTCTTTGCAATAACCGTTTCCTTGTCACGGAGGGGAAAGTGCCGGATGAGGAAGCGCTGAGGGAACTCAACCGCCGTATCGTCGCCCTCGGAGAGAAACTCGGCAAGCCCGTGGTCGCCACCTGCGACGCGCATTTCATGAACCGGGAGGACGAGCTGTACCGCAAAATCATTCTGAAAGGGATGAAATTCAGCGACGGCGACCGGGACACCGGTATTTATCTGCGCACTACCGAGGAGATGCTGGAGGAATTTTCCTACCTCGGAGAAGAAACCGCCCGCCGCGTGGTCATTGAAAACCCGAACAAAATCGCCGATATGTGCGAGGAGTTCCGCCCGATTCCCGAGGGGCGTTTTGAGCCGAAGATGGAGGGCGCGGAGGAGGAACTTGTCTCTTCCTGCTGGAAGCGCGCGAAAGACTGGTACGGCTATGACGACGGTACGGGGGTCAAACTCCCGGAGATCGTGGAAAAACGCCTGAGCCGTGAGCTGGACGCCATTATACAGCACGGCTTCGCGGTGCTGTACATGATTGCCGTGCGCCTTGTGGCGTTCAGCGAATCGCAGGGGTATCTCGTCGGCTCCCGCGGCTCCGTGGGGTCTTCCTTTGTGGCGAGTATGTCCGGTATCTCGGAGGTCAATCCTCTCCCGCCTCACTACCGCTGCCCGAAGTGCAAGTATTCCGAGTTCTTCACCGACGGTTCCGTCGGTTCGGGCTTTGACCTGCCGGACGCCGTGTGCCCCAAGTGCGGCACCCCCTACCTTTCCGACGGGCACGATATTCCTTTTGAAACCTTTTTGGGCTTCAAGGGAGACAAGTCCCCGGATATTGACCTGAACTTCTCGGGCGACGTGCAGGGACGTGTGCACAAGTACACCGAGGAGCTGTTCGGAGAGGGAAATGTGTACCGCGCCGGCACCATCAGCACGCTGGCGGACAAGACCGCCTACGGCTATGTGGTCAAGTACCTTGAAGAAAAGGGAATTTCGCTCCCCCGCGCGGAGGTGGATCAGTTGGTCAGCCGTACCGCGGGAGTCAAGCGTACCACCGGGCAGCACCCCGGCGGTATCATCGTCATCCCCAAGGATAAAGACGTACATGATTTCACGCCGGTACAGCACCCCGCGGACGACCCCAATTCCTCTATTATCACCACGCACTTCCAGTTTTCGTATCTGCATGATACCATTCTGAAGCTGGATGAGCTGGGGCACGATATTCCGACCAAGTACAAGATGCTGGAGCGCTATACCGGCACCTCCGTCATGGACGTCAAGATGAACGACCCCAAGGTGTATCAGCTCTTTGAATCCACCGCGCCTTTGGGCATTACCCCGGAGGATATCGGCGGCTGTCAGCTCGGGACATACGGGCTGCCCGAAATGGGCACCCACTTCATTCAGAGCGTGCTGTTGGACGCAAAGCCGAGAAACTTTGCGGATCTGCTTCAGATTTCCGGCTTGACCCACGGCACCGACGTGTGGCTCGGCAACGCGCAGGATCTGATCCGCGACGGTATCTGCGACATTTCCAAGGTCATCGGTACCCGCGACGGTATCATGCTGGACCTGATCCGATACGGTCTGCCGAACAGCGACGCGTTCAAGATCATGGAATCCGTGCGAAAGGGAAGAGGTCTGACCCCCGAATGGGAGGAGTTGATGCGCTCGCACGGCGTGCCGGACTGGTACATCGCCTCCTGCAAGAAAATCAAATATATGTTCCCGAAGGCGCACGCCGCGGCGTACGTCATGTCGGCAATCCGCTTGGGGTGGTATAAAATCCACTATCCGATGGAGTTTTACGCCGCGTTCTTCTCCGTGGCGCCCGGCGGATTTGACGCAGAGATCGTCATGGGCGGGCGGCGCAACGTTCGCCGCGTGATTGACGAAACCTCCAAAAAGCCTCCGGAGGCGACGACGCAGAAGGACAAGGAACTGATTACCACCATGCAAATGGTCGAGGAATCGCTGGCGCGCGGCGTGCAGTATCTGCCGCCGAGCCTGCAACACTCGGATTACAAATACTTCTTACCCGAAAACGGCAAGATCCGTATGCCGTTTACTTCCCTCGGCGGTCTGGGCGAAACCGCGGCGCAGCGTATCGTCGAAGCCAGAGACAAGGGTGAGATCCTGTCGGTGGATGACCTGCGCGTCAAAGCCGGACTTTCCAAATCCGTCATCGAGGTGCTGCGGAGCGCGCATGCGCTGGACGGACTCAGCGAGACAAATCAGTTTTCCTTCTTCTGAGTGAAATACATATAAAAAGCAGGGCGTTGCCTGTCAGACAGGCAACGCCCCGTGGAAAAGACCCAACGCGGGCGCGCTTGCCCCGCCTGTGCGGAGCGCTCGGACGGTATGTATTGTAACACAGGGGGTTCCGATATACCCGCGGCGCTGCGGCGCTTATTTCATGAAATACAGCAGAACCAGCAGCAGCCAAAGATTTTCATCATTTTCCTCGCACCTGTCGTCACGGTCGCCTGTCAGGAGCAGCACGGCAATAACCAGCAGGAGGAAATCTCCGTTGAAGAAATCATGAAAAACAAACTTGTCGCGGCAATCTCTCCCTTTTCCGTGCCTGCCGAACAGAGGCAGCACGCCGGAAAACAGAGACGAGAGGGGGGAACTGCTTGCGCGCGCCCCCACTTCCCGGACCTCTTCTTCTTTGGGTGCTTCCTCCGCTTCGGCGGGGGCGCTCGACGGTGCAGGCTCCTCTCCGAATGCGTTGCCCCCGTATCCCTCCGGGATGTCCTGCGGGCTGATTGAGGATGAAAACGGACGGCTGTACATCAGTGTCCCCCTTTCAGTAAATGCGTTTCTTCCAGAATATCATACAGCTCCAACGCGCGGATCATGCGGTCCACGGACGCACAGCGGCGCTCTCCCAGATACGGCCGCAGTGCCAGCAGCATTTCCCGCCGCGCTTTTCCGTGCCCGTGTCCCTGCCCGTGCGCGGGCGGAGGGGGCGGCAGAGAAAAGGCGCCTGCGCTGACGGCTTCTCCCTCGCCGGGACGGCTGGCTTCCGCGCTGTCCGCAGCTCCCCCTGCGGGAACCGTCCCGTCGCCACGCACGGCGTCGTCGGTCGTCGGAGAGGCGCTTTCCCCCTGCCGGGCGGCGGGGCTTCCCCCCCTACCGCCGAGCAGATTTGCCAGCATGGCGCTTGCCTGAGGATTCTGAGATATTTTTTCAAACATTGCGCCCAGATCGGGCGCTTCACCGGGCATCATTTGCCTTTCGTGCGGTAATCGGAAAGGATTTTGACCGCACTTGCATAATCGTATTTATCCGCTTCGGAAAACGCCGCGCGCAGGGCAGCCATGGTCTGTTTGGGAGGCGGCGTTTCGGAGAGGTTGATTTTCTTGGTGGCTGCCACTGCGCGTACAGTCGCCCAAAGCTGTTCGTCAGGTAGTTTGAGCAGGGTTTGAATGAGCTGAGGATCGATTTTCATGGCGATTTCTCCTTTTTCATTGTCTGCTTTCCAATATATGAAAGAAAAAACCGAAATGTGCGGGGAACGTATGAAAGTACTCATTTTTTCGGATACCCACGGGCGGGCGGCGCGTGTGCGCGCCTTGCTTCGCCTGCATCGCGACGCGGACTGCGCCGTGTTTTTGGGAGACGGACTCGGAGATATCGACGCGTGCAGAGGAGAGCTGCCCATGCCTCTTTGGGAGGTGCGCGGAAACTGCGACGGTTTCCCCGCGCTGTGGGAGCATATTCCGACCGAGCAGATCGTCGCGCTCGGCGGGCACCGATTGTTTCTCACGCACGGGCACTTGTACGGCGCCAAGAGCGGGTGCGGTGCTCTGATCGGAGCCGCGCGGCGCGCAGACTGCAACATTGTCCTGTTCGGGCATACCCACGAGAGATACGAGGCGTATATCGGAGAGCCGAAGCCCCTGTATCTGTTCAATCCGGGCAGTCTCGGCTCCCCGCGCGGGGGCAATCCCTCATACGGGCTTTTGCAAGCAGACGAAAAGAACATTCTGTTCTCACACGGAGAACTGTAAGGAACAGTGATAAGGAGGAGAAAAACAATGCGCATACCGGGACCGCCGCCGCGGCAGCAGGAGAGCCTGTATGAAAAGCCGAAATCGGCAAAAGACGTTCCGCACTATCTGAAGCAGGTTGTCGGCGGCTTTTTCAGCCACCTGTTTTACATTATCCGTCTCGTGTGGGAGACAAGTCCCGCCCTGATGTTGCTGATGCTGCTGATGTGCGTTGCCACCGGTCTTTTGCCGGTCGCGGGCGCCCTCATCGGCAAGGAGGTACTGAACGCCGTCAATGATGTGCTGATGCAGGGAGGCGTTTCGCTGGAGGGAAGCCTGCTTGCGTCGTTGCGCGGCACGCTCGCAACGGTTGCGCTGTTCTTGCTCCTGCAATTCGCCTATATGTTTCTGAACAGGATCCTGAACCGCCTGCAAAGCATGGTCAATTCTCTCGCGGGAGAGCTGGTTGCCAATCATATCCGCCTGAAGCTCATGGATCAGGCGCGGCGGGTGGACCTTGCCGATTTTGACCGCCCGGAATTCTACGAAAAGCTGGAAAACGCCAACCGCGAGGCGGGGATGCGCCCGCTGTCGATCCTTTCGGCGGTGTTCAGCGTCCTTTCCGCGGCAATCAGCGCGGTCAGCTTTGTGGTGATTCTGTGCCGGGTGGGGTGGGTGGTTCCCCTCATTGTACTGCTGCTCGCCGCCCCCACGGCAATTGTGAACTATGTGTTCCGCAACCGTCATTTCTTCTATATGCGCCGCCGCTCCAAGGAGCGCAGACAGATGAACTATTATTCCGCGGTTGTGACCGATAAGGATCTCGCCAAGGAAGTGCGCCTGATGGATTTGTCGGATACCTTTATCGATAAGTATAAAGGTACTTTCCGTCGTTATTTCGCGGGGTTGCGCCGCCTGATCGTGCGCGAGGGCGTGTGGCAGGTGGCGGCAGCGCTCGTTTCCCTTGTGGCGGAAGCGGTGCTGTTCTTCTATATTGCTTACCGTGTGGTGGGCGGTCAGCTCGGTATCGGGGATTACTCCTTGTTTGCCGGTGCTTTGACCTCCATCGGCTCCTATGTTTCCACCATGATTTCCTCCACCGCCACCATTTACGAGGGCACGCTCTTTATCGATAACGTCATGACCTTCCTGCGGGAAGAGCCGACGGTGGTTTGCTCCCTCGCCCAACCGCGGATTCCCGCAAGGTATGTGTCCCATACTCTGACCGCAGAGCATATCAGCTTCCGTTATCCCGGCACCGAGAGGGAAGTGCTGCACGATGTCAGCTTCACACTCCACTCCGGGGAGAAGGTGGTATTGGTCGGTTTGAACGGCGCCGGTAAAACCACGCTGATCAAGCTGCTGACCCGTCTCTATGACCCGACGGAGGGACGGATTCTGCTTGACGGACACGATCTGAAAGAATACGATCCGAAAGAGCTGTACCGCCTGTTCGGCGCGATTTTCCAGGATTTCGGCAAGTATGCCCTGACGGTGGAGGAGAATATCGCGCTCGGCAATACCGCGGCGCCGCCGGACGCCGCACGTATACGGGAAGCCGCGGCGCAGAGCAACGCCGACGACTACATCGAAAAACTCCCGGAGGGGTACGCCACTCCGCTGATGCGGTATTTTGAAGAGGGCGGAACCGAGCTTTCGGTCGGTCAGTGGCAGAAGCTCTCGATTGCGCGCGCATTTTACGCTGATTCGGATATTCTGATTCTCGATGAGCCGACGGCTTCGCTCGACGCGATGGCGGAGCAGGAGGTTTTTGACCGTTTTTCCGCGCTCGCGCAGGATAAGCTTGCCATTCTGGTTTCCCACCGTTTGTCTGGAGCCGTGAACGCCACCCGTATCCTCGTCATCGGCGACGGCAGGCTTCTGGAGAGCGGCACCCACGAGGCTCTGATGGCGCAGCAGGGCGCTTATTACCGCCTGTTTACCACGCAAGCCAAGCATTACAGAGACACCGCCGGGGAGAAAGCAGATGCAAAAGCCGAGGCGGCGCGCACGGACGGCGCACACATTCCGATAACCGATTGAGAGGGCTCCTCTTTCGTCCGTGTTGCACCCCGTGCAAAAACGAATATGAAAGACAAAAACGGCAGACCGAGGTCTGCCGTTTTTCATAGTTGTTCAAAGATGATCCGGAATATACGGATAAAAAGGGGGATTGCAAAAGAAAGGGGGAATCAGGCAGGGCTTATCTGCCCAGACCTGCGGCGCCGACGATACCGGCGTCATTGCCCATCTGCGCGATTTTGACCGTCGTCTTGCGGGGGTTGTCGCGGGTGTACTGCTCGCGGTCGATCAGAGCAAGCAGCGGGTCAAGCAGATAGTGCTTCTCATTGCAGATACCGCCGCCGATGGAAAGGACTTCAGGCTGGAAAATATTGATGATGTTGGCAATGCCGCAGGCAAGGTAGGAAATGTACTCGTCTACCACTTCCTGACCGCCCTTGTCTCCCTTTTTCATCGCGTCAAAGGCGGTGCGGGCAGATACTCTGCCGGTGGATTTGAATTCGTCCACCATCAGGGAAGGGATGCCTTTCAGCATATATTCGTTCACCTTGTCGCGCGTCATGTTGGTCAGCCCGGTTGCGGAGGAATAGGTTTCCCAACAGCCGCGTCTGCCGCAGCCGCACTGGCGGCCGTCCTTCTGAATCACCATGTGACCCAACTCAGCGCCCGCGGAGTTAAAGCCGCTGTATACCTGACCGTCGATGATAATGCCGCCGCCGACGCCGGTGCCAAGCGTGATCATCACGCTGCAGGAGGTGCCGACAGCCACCCCTGCCAGATACTCTGCCAACGCCGCCGCGTTGGCGTCGTTCTCCACATAGACTTTCTTTACAGGCAGATATTTCCGGAAGGTTTCCGCAAGCGGGTAGTTGCGGAAGGGAAGATTGCAGGAGTATTCTATTTTACCGGTCGCGCGGTTGGCAATCCCGGGGGAGGCGATTCCGGCGGATCCGATCTCGTCAACGGTGATGCCCAGGTCGTTCATCAGGGAACGCGCCAGTTTTGCCATGTCCTGTACGATAGCGTCCGCCCCACGCTCCGACTGGGTAGGAACGCTGCCTTTTTTGATGATTTTGTGGTTCTCGTCTACGATGCCGACGGCAATATTGGTACCGCCGAGATCAACGCCGATGTAGTACATATATAAGTCTCCTTCATCATGTTTATCAACACGTGACATTATACCCTCAATAGGTGGTTCTGTCAAGCGTGCGCATACAAAGTACAACTGCAAGGGGAAGAAAGGCAGGACGCGGCAAGCCCGCTATGGGCGCTCAAAGGGGGGATAAGAGAAGACGCAAAGCAGTGAAAGGGAGAGGAAAACGCCCGTAACGGCGAATTCATGGCGTATAAATTTCGGCTTTGTTTTTGTGCTGTCTGCACAAATATCCGTCCTTTGTTCCATCGTGTAAACAATTGTTATTATTTTGTATGTGATTCAGTAAAAAATATTGAATTTTCAGTAAAATCAAAAGCGGAGTCTCTCATGCTATTAACAAGGATAAGCCTTAAATTATAGCGTTTTTTGATTTTTAATAACGTAAATTACATTTACATTTTATGAATTGGAAAACAAGAAAACAAAACAAAGAGGTAAAAAGAGGAAATCGGGAGACAAAAACAAACGCGAAAAAGGGAAAAGAATGCAAACTTTTTCCTGCTTTCCCGTATTGCGCCGCCAAAAACAACAATTGACTTTTTGTGAACAGCTATGCTATTATTTATATATAAATTGCGCGCACAGAGGTGCGCCGGTTTTCTTTTAGCGATAGTGTCAGGAGGGTTATCCGATGAAGGTCAACTCATTCAAGAAAGTGTTGTGCGCGTTTCTTGCCGTGCTCATTTGCGTCGGGGTGATTGCAGTTCCCGTTTCCGCCGCGAGCGACGGCGCTGCCAACAGCACCTTGGAAGAGACCAGAAAGTACTTGGATGCGGACTCGTACGTCAAGTATCTGAACAGATATGAGCAGGCAGAGATCCCTGCCGGGGACAAGGTTTACACCGCCGTTCCCGATCTTACGGACGAGGCTTCGTCCGCCAACGCGTTTGTTTATGATGAGACAACGTGGACGGAGAACCTCGGTGCTCCGCGTGAAAGCTATCGCGAGGGCGCGCTGTACGCTCCTGCCGACGGCTCCACCGTATTCAGATTCAATATCGAGACGACGGGAATGTACTACATTTTGATTGAGTACTACGCCATCCCGCAGACCGTCAACTCGATTGAGCGCAAGCTCTTTATTGATGACGACATTCCGTTTAAGGAAGCGGCGCTTCTGACGCTCACCAAAACATGGGAGTATCAGTATGACGAAAACGGAGAATTTCAAAAGGATCTGAGCGGCAACGACCGTTCTCCCGCTATCTCCCAGGTGTCCAACTGGCGCAGCTACTTCTGCTCCGACTCCGACGGTTATTCCAACGAGTACTACCGTTTTTATCTGAGCGAGGGCGTCCATACCGTTCGTCTGGAGTCCATCCGCGAAGCGATGGTCATCGGTTCCGTGAAACTGATTCCCATCAATGAGGAACAGTACAGCGTCAAGACTTATGAGCAGTATCTGGCTGACGTTGCGACGCTCGGCGCCGTCGACGCACCTGTCGGCAGCGGCGTGACGCTGCAGGCGGAAAAGCCCGTGTGGGTTTCCGACTCCTCCGTTACCATGTCCAACAACAAGACCTCCGCCATCAATTCCCCCTCCTCTCCGACCAAGACCCTTTACAATGTCATCGGTTCCACCTCCTATAAGAGCGTGGGGCAGTGGGCGGCGTACAACTTCACTGTCGATCAGACCGGGCTTTATACCATTTCCATGCGCTATCTGCAAAATGTGCTGGACGGTATATTCGTTTCCCGCGCCATCAAAATATCCTCCAACGGGCTGGGTACATATCGGTACGGTCTGGAGGACGGCACCCCCACCGTGCCGTTTGTAGAGGCTTATTCCACGCGGTTCAATTACGACAAGGATTGGACGGTGAAAAACGTCGACGACGGCAACACCGAGTTCAAGTTCTATTTTGAAGCAGGCGTGCCCTATACCGTTTATTTTGAAGTCAGCCTCGGCGCCCTTGCCGAGCAGCTGCAACGCGTTGAGAATTCCTTGACGGTGCTCAACGATTGCTACCTTCAGATTCTGAAGCTGACCGGCAATGACCCCGACCCGTACAGCGACTATAACTTCTCCACGCTTCTCCCGGATGTTCTGTACAACCTCAACTGGGAAGCGGTAGAACTGCAAAGCATCCGCGATGAGCTGGAGCGTATCTGCGGCGGCTCCGGCGAGCACCTTTCCAACCTGGACAACGTCATTCGTCTGCTTGCCACCATGGGCACCGACGAAACCAAGATCGCCACCAACCTTTCCAACTTCAAGACCCGTCTCGGTACCCTCGGTACGTGGATTTCGGACTCCAAGTCCTCCACGCTGGTCGTGGACTACATTTCCATCCAGTCCCCCGCCGCAACGCAGGGAAAGGCGACCGCCAATTTCTTCGTTTCCGCGTGGTACGAGATCCGTTCTTTCTTCGCTTCATTCTTTATCAAATACGATCAGATGGGCGTGACCAACGAGGCGGCGCTCGATGAAAAAGCGTTGTCTGTCTGGCACGCAACAGGGCGCGACCAGAACAACATTATCCGCAACATGATCGATTCAAGTTTTGCGGATTATTGCAAGACCGACAATTACGAGCAGATTCCCGTTGCCCTGAAACTGGTCACGGGCGGCACGCTCCTGCCGTCCATTCTGGCGGGCAGCGGCCCCGACGTTTACCTTGGGCTGGATTCCGCGACCCTGATGAACTACGCGATTCGTGACGCCATTCTTCCCGTCAATGATATGGAAGACTTCGACAACGTCATGAGCGAGTTCCACAAAGCCGCAAAGGACGCCATTACGCTGCTGGGCAAGACCTACGGCGTGCCGAAGACCATGACCTTCGCCATGATGTATTACCGTATCGACTCGCTGGTGGAGCTCAACGCAAGTGTTCCGCAGACGTGGGACGAGTTGCTGTCGCTTCTGCCGGCACTCCAGGCGAACAACATGGAAATCGGTTTGGGCTATACGTTGGCATTGGATTTCTTCCTTTATCAAAATGGCGGTAATATGTGGCGCTATGTGGATGACCCCGTTTATCAGGGGGCGCAGATCGGCCTTGATACCGACGCGGGGCTGAGCGCGTTTGAATTCTGCGTCAGCCTGTATACCGATTATTCGTTCCCGGTTTCGTTCGATACCGCCAACCGCTTCAGAACCGGCGAGATGCCGATCACCATTCAGGACTATGTAGGCGTGTACAACGTGCTGATCGTGTATGCCACCGAGCTTGCCGGTCTGTGGTCCTTCTCCCACATTCCGGGCGTGCAGCAGTATGACGAAAACGGCAATATGCTTTATAACGAGGACGGCACGAGAAATATTGACTATACGGCGATCGCCAATGTCAACTCGGTTGTCATCCCGAAGAGTGGGGAAGCACGGAAGCGCGACGCATGGGAGTTCGTGAAGTGGAACACCAGCGCCTCCGCTATCAGCGAGTATGCGAACAACATGGTCGCGATCCTCGGTCCCTCCGCAAAGTACGGCGGAGCCAACCTGAACGCTCTCGAGGATATGTCGTGGACCTCGCAGGAGATCGCCGCCATCCGCGAACAGATGGAGCAGCTTGATGCGATTGCACCGTATCCCGGCTATTACATTGTCGGTCGCTACACCAACTTTGCATTCCTTGCGGCAGTCAATAACGGAGAGGATGCGGTGGAAGCGTTGCGCAGTTATATTTCCACCATCAACTCCGAGATCACCCGTAAACGCCAGGAATTCAACATGGCGACGCTCGAGCCCGGCGAAACGCCTCCCGGAACCGATGCCGGACAGTAATCTGCACCTCTGGCAGCCACTATATAACTTTAAGGAGAAAAAGTATGTCAAAGAACGCTGTTGATACCGAACACAGACCGGTATCCCGTCAGGAGCTGACGCGCAGACAGTGGATTTGGAAAGAAATGAAGCGGAACAAGGTCGCTTATCTGATGGCGGGTCCTTTCATGGTTCTGTTCTTCGTGTTCACCATTCTGCCCGTTGCGCTTTCCGCCGTTTTCAGCTTGACGGACTTCAATATGTTGCAGGTGCCCCATTGGATGGGACTGTCCAACTATATTCGCCTGTTCACACAGGACGAGGTGTTTCTGAAAGCCTGTAAAAACACTCTGATATTCGCATCGGTGACCGGACCGGTGTCCTATATGATGTCGCTGATGATTGCATGGTTTATCAATGAACTTCCTCCGAAGATCCGTGCGGTAATCACGTTGGTGTTCTACGCGCCGTCCATCTCCGGTAACGTCTACCTGATTTGGAGCACTCTGTTCTCCGGCGACGCTTACGGCTGGGCAAACGCATGGTTGATGAAACTCGGCTTTATTGACAGCCCGATCCTTTGGTTCCAGACCGAAAAATACGTCATGCCCCTGTGTATCGTGGTGGCTCTCTGGACGTCGCTCGGCACCTCTTTCCTGGCGTTTATCGCCGGCTTGCAGGGCATTGACCACTCGCAGTTCGAGGCAGGCGCCGTCGACGGGATCAAGACCCGTTGGCAGGAGTTGTGGTATATCACGCTGCCGAATATGCGCCCGCAGCTGATGTTCGGTGCCGTGCTGTCCATTACCAACAGCTTCGGCTTCGGCGGCATCGTCACCGCCCTCTGCGGTTTCCCGTCCGTCAACTACGCCGGACATACCATCATGCACTGTCTGGACGACTACGGCGGGCAGCGGTTTGAGGTCGGTTACGCGTCCGCAATCGCCGTGGTGCTGTTCCTGATTATGATTGTCTGTAACCAGGTCATTAAGAAAGCATTGTCGAAGGTGGGGGAATAAGATGGCTGCTGAAAACGTTAAGTATAAAAAGCTGCGCGTCCGCGGTCATCGCGTGGTCCTCAACCGCGGCGCGGGCGGCGACATCGGTATCACCATTGTTCTCGCAATTTTCGGCTTGTTCATGTTCTTGCCGATGTATTACGTCGTCATTCAGGCGTTCAAGCCTTTGGATGAACTCTTCATGTTCCCGCCCCGCTTCTATGTGATTTCTCCGACCCTTGATAACTTCAAGGATCTGTTCACCTTGATGAGCGATTCTTGGGTGCCGTTCTCCCGCTACATATTCAACACCGTGTTTATCACCGCTTGCGGTACGGCGGGGAACCTGCTTTTGGCTTCCATGACGGCATATGCGCTCTCCAAAATGCGTTTCCCGGGGCGTGATATCATGTTCAAGCTGATTGTCACGAGCCTGATGTTCCATTCGACGGTCAACCAGGTGACCAACTTCATCATCATCTCCGCACTGGGCTGGCTGGATACATATCTGGCGATTATTATCCCTGCGTTGGCAAGCACCATGGGTCTTTATCTGATGAAACAGTTTATGGAAACCAACGTGCCGGATACGGTGCTTGAATCCGCCCGTCTTGACGGCGCCAGCGAATTCCGCATCTACTGGACCATTGCAATGCCGATGGTCAAGCCCGCATGGCTGACTTTGATCATTGAGACATTCCGCGGGCTGTGGGCAAGCGGCGCTTCGGTTTATATTCACTCCGAGCAGCTCAAGACCTTCAACTATGCAATCGGTCAGATTCTGTCCGGCGGTATCGTCCGTTCGGGCGCCGGCGCGGCTTCCACGGTGATCATGATGGCTGTCCCGATCATTATCTTCATTATTAACCAGTCCAAGATCATCGAGACCATGGGCTCGTCCGGTATGAAGGACTAAGGAGGCGCACAGATGAAAAAGAAATTGCTTGCGGCGCTTGCGTTCGCATTCGTGCTGATGATGGCGTTTGCCACCGTCGCCTCTGCCAGCACCCCTTACAGTACCTATACCTATTCTATCGACGGCAACGCGCTTTCGTCTCCCGATGCATACGACGCACTCAAACAGGTGGACGCAAACGAAATGTCCTCTGAAAAGCTGAACGTGACCATCGGCACCGATTCTCAGATCGTGGATATCTGTACCGATGAACGCGGTTGGGTGTACCTGTCCGACGCGAGAAAGAATCGCGTCATCGCGCTGAATCAGGACTATAAGGCGCAGTATATCATCACCAACTTTACCTCCGACAGAGGAGCGGTGGACGGCTTTTCCGAACCTGCGGGGCTGTATGCTTCCGACGATTATCTGTACGTTTGCGACACCAAAAACGAACGTATCGTGATGTTCAATCTTGCGGACGGCTCCTACTACAAATCCGTCGAGCGCCCGGAATCCGAGTATTTCGGCGAGAACTATTATTTCAATCCGATTGCCTGCGCCGCAGACAGATACGGCAGACTGTTCGTCATTTCCTCCAGCGTGAGCCGCGGTATCATCGTCATGACCGAGGACAGCGAGTTCACCGGATTTATCGGCGCGCAGAAGGTCACCTATTCGGTCTTCGATATGTTTTTCCGTCGTTTCCAGAGCGAGGAAGAACGGCAGTCGCAGATCGCCTTGATTTCCATCAACATGACCAACCTTGCGCTTCAGCACGGTGATTACGGCGACTTCATCTTCGCCGTTACCACGGGTGTCGACGCAACCAAGCAGGCGGAAGCCATCAAATCCAAGGACGCCGATTATTCTCCCGTCAAGAAGCTGAATGCAAACGGCGACGAGATCATGAAGCGCAACGGCTTCTTCGACTGCGGAGGTGAAGTCAACATCAAGAAGATTTTGAAATCGGCCTCCACAAAGAGCGGCGTTTCCACAGTCAGAGACGTTGCGGTCGGACCGGAAGGGTCATGGTCGATTATCGATGAGAAGAGAAGCAAGGTCTTTACCTACGACGGCAACGGTCAGCTTCTGTTCGCATTCGGCGATATGAGCGATCAGGATCAGTTGGGGAACATTCAGCAGCTGACCGCGATCGACTATCAGCATTATACCTATCCGGACGGCACCGAAACATATAATATGCTGCTTCTGGATTATCAGAAATCCTCCTTTACAGTATATACGCGTACGCCGGAATACGGCGATTTGCTGATTGCGGCGCTGAAAAACGACAATGACCGCAATTATACGGATTCCATTCTCTATTGGCAGAAGATACTTGAGGCGAACAACAATTTCGACGCCGCGTATATCGGTATCGGTAAGGCGCTTTACAACAACGGTCAATACGACGAGGCGCTGCCTTATCTGGAAGCCGCAAAGGAAACAACGGTTTACGCACAGACCCTGAGCGCCAAGAGCCAGGCAAAAATCATCGAGCATCCTATCTATCCGATTCTGATGATTGCCCTCGTCGTGGTACTGCTGGTGCTGTTTATCAAGTTGATGGCATATGCGAAGCGCCTCAATTATCAGGGCAACTTCAAGAAGACGCATACCTACTGGGAAGAGCTGATGTATGGCTTCTATGTGTCGTTCCACCCGTTTGACGGCTTCTGGGACATCAAGCATGAGAAGCGCGGTACCGTCCGCGGCGGCTTGACCATCCTCGCCATCAACGTATTGGCGTTCTATTATCAGGTCATCGGGCGTTCGTACCTTGCCAACCCGACCGGTAATTACTCCGGGTTCTTTGTGCAGGTGATCGCGGTCTTTGTTCCCGTGCTGCTTTGGTCGGCTGCAAACTGGTGCCTGACAACACTGTTCAACGGTGAGGCAACTTTCAAAGACGTTTTCGTTTCCGCCTGCTATTCCATGGCGCCGTTGCCTTGGTTCCTCGTGCTCGGCACGGTTCTGACCAATGTCACCAACAGCGGCGGGGAAGGTCTGACGACCCTTGTCACGACAATCGGCTTTGTTTGGGTGGCGTTCCTGCTCTTCTTCGGCACTTTGGTGGTGCAGGACTATTCGCTCGGAAAGAACTTCGTTACAACGCTCGGTACGATCGTCTGTATGGCAGTGATCATGTTTGTCGTTATTCTGTTCTCAAGCCTTGTCGGCAACATGGTTTCTTTCGTAGCAGATTTGGCGACCGAGATCAGCTACCGCACTTAAGTGGAGTATAAGGAGATAGATCACACATGAAAAAAATCATATCATCCATACTCGTCGTGGCAACCCTTATCGGATGCCTTGCGGCGCTTCCGCTCGGTGCGTTGGCATTGGATAACGGCGGAGTCATAGTGACTGTGCCGATAACAGACCCTTCCGTTGTCACTAATGCGATTGCAAATCAGAATTACGCGAATGCGCAGGAAAAACTGGATAACGATCCCAACATGGTCAAATATGTAACGGTCGGCAGCATGGAGCTTTGGGCAAATGTATACAGCGGTGAGGTCTATGTCAAAGACAATATCACCGGGCAGATCCTGAACTCCAACCCGTATTCGCTTTCCGACATTGCATCGGGTAACAAAAACCAACTGATGAGCCAGTTGGTGATCAACTACACTACTTCCAGTGCGAGCGATGCGGCAGGCTCCTATCTGTACAGCTTCAATGAGGCGGCTGCGCGCGGGCAGATCACGCTGACCGCTACCAAGGACGGTATCCGTATGGATTATATCCTCGGCGATACCACCAAGCGGTATGCAATGCCTTACGGTATCATGGCGCAGGACTTTTTGGACAAAGTTATGGCGCCGCTTCAGAAGCAGACGTGGGAACTGATTTATAACACCGTCAAGGAAAACGGAGTACCGGAAGAGGATTTGCAGAGCGTTTACGATTTTGAGGCGTTCTGCAATGAAAGAATCGAGCTTTACGGTACTTATGAAAAATACGGCAAAGAGTACACGTTCGGTAACTCCGCCGCATTTGACAGATGGTGCGATATCGCGCTGAGTCATTATTCCACTTTCTACAGGACTCATAAAGACAGCAATCCCGGCATGACCAGACCCGAGTATGTGGAAAAGCTGCGGGATGACTTCCTTGCGATCAATCAAGTATATATCGAAAAATCGGCATATAAGAACTCCAGCAGAGACAGAAAACCGTATCACGAAAGCTGGGAGCTTCTGTCGAGCAACCTGAAAGATTTCCCCGTTTTGGCTGAAAAGGAAGACGGCGACGAGTATTATAAGAATACCATTTTCGTGTTGGATACCAGCTTGACTTCACGTCAGCTGCGTCAGCGCGAGGCTATCTTCAAGCAGTACGCTTCCGATTATACCATGGAGGACGTGTACGCGGCAGAAGAGAGAACCGGTATATCGCCGATGACGGTGGATAACCCCGTGTTCTATGCTTCGCTTGTGTATACTCTGACCGAGGACGGTCTGAAGGTATCCTTGCCTGCCACCTCCTTGGTGTATGACGAATCCAAGTATATCGTGAACTTCGTCAGCGTTCTGCCGTATTTCGGTACGGGCAGAGTTGCCGACGGCGGATATATCTTCTATCCCGACGGCTCCGGCGCCATTGTGAAGTTCGAGGATTACGAAACGTCGCACGCTACGTTGCAAGGCAACGTATACGGGCAGGATTACGCTTATTACTCCATCACCGGCAAGCATCAGGAAGTCATCCGGATGCCTGTGTTCGGCACCGTCAAGGATACCGCGGGTTACTTCTTCAAGGATCCGTATGATGCGAGTAACGCAATTGCCTGCACGAAGCAGCAATATACGGATGCGGAATACGTCATCTCCTATGAACTGGTAGGCGGAAAGGTATATGCCGTTTATCCCTACGGTCGCTCAGAGGAACCGGTCACGGTATACTATAATGAAGCGGGCAGAAAGGTCGACATTGTAACCGATCCGAACCAAGAATACCTATCCGATAAGACTCCGAATCCGAATTATTACAAGTACGCGAAAACCGTTGTAACCGGGGAAGAAAACTTCTTCCGCGGCGAAAAGACAGACGTTGGATTTGCAGCGATTATCACCGAGGGTGCGGCACTTGCGGAGCTTCGTCTTTCCCTTGCTCCGGACGCACAGAATCCTTACTCTTCGGTTTGCGCTTGCTACACTCCCCGCGCCAAGGATTCGTACGACCTTGTGGACTCTATTTCGTCCATTTCATCTTCCGCAACCTACACGGTGCTTTCGGATAAGAAATATCTGGGGTCTTATACAACGGAATACATCATGCTCCACGATGACAAGCTTGCCGCCGCGGCAGGGATGCTCTCGTATTATCCCGCTTCCTATGTGGGCATGGCGGCAGCATATCAGCAGTACTTGATTGACGAAGGCGTGCTGACCGCGCTTGAAAACCTGCAGGACCAGCTTCCGCTTGTCATAGAAAGCTTCGGCGTCATTCAGAGCACAAAGAAAGTGATGTCCATTCCGTTCACCGTCGATGTGGCACTGACCACGTTTGACGACATTAAGACCATGTATCAGGAGCTTTCCGACAAAGGGATCTCCAATGTCAAATTCCGCCTGACAGGATTTATCAACGGTGGTATGACTTCCACATATCCGGTCAAGCTCAAATGGGAACAGAAGGCGGGCGGAAAGAGCGGGTATAAGGACTTGCTCGCATATGCCAAGTCGGTTGGCGGCGGGCTTGAAATCTTCCCCAACGTGAATTTCACCTATGTTCAGACCCTCGGACGGTTTGACGGCATCAATCTCAAGAAGATCGGTGCGCGCAGCGTTGATAACCGTTATGCGATGCGCAAGACCTACGATTCGGTTTATCAGACCTATGTCAGCAATGGCGGAATCGTAGTCAGCGCCAATCATCTGACCGATCTGTTTGCCAAGTTCAACCGCAAGAATACCAAGTACGGCAATACCGCGATTTCGCTTGACTATGTTGCCTCCGATCTGGCAACGGACTTCAATGAGGATAATCTGCTCACCCGTGAGGATTCCATGCAGTATGTCACGGACTATCTGAAGACCGTGCGTGAGTCGGGGTACAGCTCCATTATGAGTGTAGGCGGTAACGCTTACGCCCTGAAATATATGGATTATCTGCTGGAGGTTCCGGTGTCTTCTTCCTACTTCCGCGCGACTTCCAACTCCGTTCCGTTCTGGGGTATGGTGATGCACGGCTATGTCAATTATACCGGAGAAGCGTTCAACGAACAGGCAAACAAGTCCGAAGCGCTTCTGCGCGCGATTGAATCCGGCGCTTCACTGTATTTCCTGCTTTCCTATGACAACACGCGGTTGCTCAAGGACGACAAACTCCTGAGCGAGTATTATTCGGTGAACTATCAGATTTCCAAGGATACCGTTGAAACTTATTATAAGCTTCTCAATGAAGCGATCGGAGATCTGCAGAGTTACCGTATTGTCAATCACCGTTCTGTCAACGCGGAGCGAGTCGGGCTGGCGGCTGACGTCACTGCACAGCGGCTGACGCTTCAGGAAGAATTTATGCAGCAGCTTGCCGATACGGTGCTTCAGAGCAAGGAAGAAGAGAGAAACCTGATAAAGGCTATGATTAAACTGTCCGAGAGTTTCACCGGATCAAGTTATGAAGATTTGAGTGATTTTGTACCGGGCGACATTGGTAAATTTATCAGCAATTATTCTTCCAATCCCCGCATTGCGGCAGTCCTCGGCGACGATACCAATCCGACTTCCGAAGAGGAGCACGATAGAGCGCGCAGAAAGATATATGATGCGATTGTCAGCGGTACGCTTTCCACTGCGTACGGGCAGAGCATCGGCGTGCAATTCGATACCGACGCAGTGCTTGCAAGTGCAAAATACGCGCTGTTCACCGATACCTTGGACGCTGATTTTGAAGCGCAACTCAAAGCTTATATGGCAGCGAACAACGGGGCGGGGTGTGACGTAGTTGCACAGGTAGCTGATATAGAGTATCAGTCCGCATACCGTTACTTCACGTACTCCAAGGCGCTTGACAGCAACTATGTCGCAACCGAGTCTACGGTAAGCGACGGGACGGTCGTGATGGTCACCTATTCCAACGGTGAAAAGACAGTTCATTTCCTGCTGAACTTCAACATATTCAGCGTTACCGTTTCTCTGGACGGTCATGATACGGTCACCCTCGGGAAGTACGGCTTCCTGCGGCTGGATGACTGAGAAAGGAGGGTTTGACAATGAGCGTACTTGACAAGGTCGCGGCAAAATGGAATGTAGACCGCAGACATACAAAAATACCGCTTTTAAGGAAATCCTCCCTGACCGAAAAGAAAGCGCGTTCCGGGTGGCTGTTCGTGCTTCCGTTCGTCATCGGTATGCTTCTGATCTACTTACCGATTCTGATCGACGCGGTTTGGTTCAGCTTTTCACGCGTTGTGAGCGATACGAAGATTGTGGACATTGACGGCATAAAAACCGAAATCCAATACAGCTTTGTACAGAACGAGGGTCTGAAGTATTACCGTGCGGCGTTTAACACCACGTTCCTGAAGAATCTGCTGTCCGGTTTCCAACAGCTGATTCTGAACGTGCCCGCCATTCTGATTTTCTCACTGTTTATTGCAGTGATTCTGAATCAGAAGATGATAGGGCGTGCCGCTTTCCGTGCCATCTTCTTTATCCCGGTTATCCTTTCCACCGGTTTGATGGAATCCATCAATGCGTCGGATATCCTGTCCGGGTCCACCAGCGTGAACGACGGCACCGGCAGTACCGGGGACGAAATCCTGTCCATGATGGACGTCGAACGTCTGTTTTCCAATATGGCGGTCGGGACGGAGTTGGTGCAGTATGTGGTAGGTCTTGTGAACCGAATTTACAGTATCATCAACTATTCCGGTGTGCAGATGCTGATTTTCTTGGCAGGACTCCAGTCCATCTCTCCCTCGATTTACGAGGCGTGCGAGATTGAAGGGGCTACCGCGTGGGAAACGTTCTGGAAGATCACTTTCCCGATGATCAGCCCGATGATTCTGGTCAACGGCATCTATACCATCATCGACTCGTTTACACGCAATGATAATATTGTGATGAGTTATATCAACGGCGTTTACACCAACGGCGGCGACGGTCAGATGGTTGCAACTGCACAGTCATGGGTGTATTTCGGTATGGTTCTGCTGGTCATTGCAGCGTTCGCCGGGATTGCGTCCCTGTTCGTGTTCTATCAGAAGAGAGACTAAGGAGGATAAGAAAAAATGGAACAAAATACAGCTCCTAAGCTTCTTAAGAACACGAAGAAAAAGATCCGCGTGGATTATGAAGGAAAGGTGTCGGTAGGGCAGCGCCTCAAGCTGAAACTCACCAGCTCATCTTTCTGGATTGACCGCGTTTGGTATGTGTTCCGCTTCCTGATTATGCTTGGTATCTCCTATGTGATTCTGTCTCCGTTTTTCGTCCGTATCTTCCAGTCCTTTATGGCGCGGGAAGATTTCACGGATACAACGGTCGGCATGATTCCCAAGCACTTCTCAACCGATATCTATAAGTATTTAGTAACGGAAAACGGCTATTTCAAGGCGATGTTCAATACCGCGCTTCTGTCCTTGATTTGCGCGGTGTTGCAGACGTTTGTATGCTGTATGATCGGTTACGGTATCTCCAAGTATAAGTTCCGTGGCAGAAAGTTGATTCTGTTTTTGGTGATCATCACGATGGTGATTCCGCCGAACACGCTCAAGATGTCGTTCCTTCAGCACTTCACCAAATTCGATATCGCAAAGGTCATGTCTTGGAACTACCGTAGTATCATTGAACTGATTACCGGTTCGACCGTGAACCTGACCTCGACTTTCTGGCCCTTTATCCTGCTGTCGCTGATCGGTTGCGGGTTTAAGAACGGTTTGTATATCTTTATGATGGTGCAGTTCTTTAAGGGCGTGCCTGATGAGCTTGAGGAATCCGCTTGCGTGGACGGTGCCGGTCCATTCCGCACCTTCGTGCAGATTATCATTCCTTTGTCCGTGCCCATGATGATTACGATCTTCCTGTTCGCATTCAGCTGGCAGTGGACGGATGAGTTCTATACGGGGCTCTTCCTGCCTCAGTCGGACAATGGAATCTCGGTGCTGGCAAGTCTGTATCGCACGATTCCCGAAAGTCTTAAGAGTACCGCGGCAGGGCATCAGCTCTATGATTCCGCCATTCAGAATACCGCCGGTATGATGATCATTGCCCCGTTGATTATTGTCTACCTCTTTGGTCAGAAATATCTTGTTCAGGGCATTGAGCGTTCCGGCTTGGTTGGCTGATATCGCTTCTTTTGGGTATTTTACAGCAAAAAAGAAACCGACTGCGGCACATACCGCAGCCGGTTTTATCTATGAGGCTTTGAGAATGAAACGAATCATTTTGCAGTCAAAGCATGAAAAGGAGTCCTCCCATATATTTGTGACTGTGCGCAATTTGCTTGACATTTTCTGCTCTGCTTGATATAATGATTAGGCTATCGATCGGGGTGTAGCGCAGCTGGTAGCGCGCTTGCTTTGGGTGAGCAAGTGAAAACACCACGGTGCGGTGTTTTTACGAAGCGATACGCCGCAAAGTGGGGAGCCGAAGGAGAGAGCCATGCGACCGACGCGCGGCGACCACACGACCGGCGAGGGCGACCAAAGCAGAAGTAAAGCGAAAAACAAAACAATAATAACGGGGTGTAGCGCAGCTGGTAGCGCGCTTGCTTTGGGTGAGCAAGTGAAAACACCACGGTGCGGTGTTTTTACGAAGCGATACGCCGCAAAGTGGGGAGCCGAAGGAGAGAGCCATGCGACCGACGCGCGGCGACCACACGACCGGCGAGGGCGACCAAAGCAGAAGTAAAGCGAAAAACAAAACAATAATAACGGGGTGTAGCGCAGCTGGTAGCGCGCTTGCTTTGGGAGCAAGATGCCGTCGGTTCGAATCCGGCCACTCCGACCACTTGAAAAGAGGGGATAAAGCATCCCCTCTTTTCAAGTGGGTCCGGTTCCCGGACCCGTGTTTGCTGCGCAAACCGAGTCCTGTTTCTCCTGTGGCGAATGTTGCACTCCGACCGGTGAAAAAGAGGGGAGAAGAATCTCTGTGACATCCATTGACAGAACAAACAGCCGATGATATGCCGGAATGTTTCTTGACAACAGGTTGCCTTTCCTGTATAATGAATGCCATGCGGGTATGGCGGAATTGGCAGACGCGCCGGATTTAGGTTCCGGTGGGCAACCGTGCAGGTTCAACTCCTGTTACCCGCACCACTGTAAAAAGAGGAGACGGAAAATGTCTCCTCTTTTTTTGTATAACGAAAACCACGCGATAGTCGCGTGGTTGAAAAGAGGTTAACCGG
>CAMEJM010000005.1 GCA_945920215.1 uncultured bacterium | reverse complement strand
GAGATTTACTTAGACGGCGTGCACTCTTTTGAAGCCGCAGAGGACGAAGCCGCCTATCAAAAGGCTGCCGAGATATTTGCGAAGATTCCGGGCTACAAGGACGCAGACCAAAAGAGAGAGGTAGCATTTGCACATGTTCAAAATATTCAAAACATAAAGCTAACAAAGATAGGTGCAAGACTTCACAATGCACGATTGAGTGCTGAGTGTGAAGGAATCGTACAAGAACTGGACGCTATGGGCGCCTATCCAGGCGTCGAAGCCACCGTTGAGAGGGCAAAGGAAAAATATGAGACTCTCAAACATACAGAAGAAGCCTATTTTACCGAGAAACTGATTCGAAAAATACTGAAATTGGAAAAGAGTCTGCAAAGATGGAGAATTGTCGGCGTAAAAACGAAAGACTTCGGAAAATATAACGGGGGAGCTATTGTCATACCGCCGTATGTTAAAGAAAAGAGAATAACGGAAATCGGCTACGAGGCATTCCGTGGTTGCAAAAGTTTGATTTCTGTCGCCATCCCAAACAGCGTGACAAGCATCAAGAGGGGTGCGTTTCGGGGTTGCACGGGTTTGACCTCTGTGACGATTGGGAACAGTGTGACAAGCATCGAGGATGACGCGTTTAGGGATTGCACGGGCTTGACTTCTATCACCATCCCGGACAGCGTGACGCGCATCGGGTTCGTGGCGTTTGGGGATTGCTCTTTAACCGAAGTGAGTTATCTGGGAATAAAGAAAAAATGGATTGCTATCTCCAAGGGATTTGGCTGGAGCGGCTCTATCAAAACCATACATTGCACCGACGGGACGATCACCCTTTGATGATATAACGCCGAGACGGCGCCGCATGACTGCGGCGCCGTTTTCCTGTTGCGGCGGTTATGACGCAGCGGCAGCCATGCGGCGGTCGGGGTGTGATCGGAAAGGGGGGGGGATTTTTGGCGTTTTACAATTGTATTTCAGACGGTTTTCGGGCGGCGCCGACGGGGCGGCGCCATTTTTTATTTTGGTACGACGCTTTGACAGCATTCGCGCGCGGACGCGCTTATAATGCAGATGAAAAACACGGAAAGGAAAATGGGATATGTTACAAGAAACCGCTTTTATCAAAACCCGCCTTCAGAGCGGCGTGCTGGAATGCGCGCTGTGCGGAGAGGTGGATCATCACAGCGCGCGCGCCCTGCGCGAAAAGCTCGACACAGAGCTGTTCATGCACCGCCCGCGGCTGTTTCTGCTTTCGCTGGAGCACGTTTCGTTCATGGATTCCAGCGGGTTGGGGCTGATTCTCGGCCGCCTGAACGTAGCGCGGGAGCTTGCCTGCGAAATGCGCTTGGTGCATGTGGGAGAACGGATTCGCACCATTCTTTCCCTCGCCGGGGCAAACCGCTTGCAGGGACTGATCGTGGAGGATGAGGAGGAAGCAGTATGAGACGCGCGTATGTCAACACCATGAAGCTGGTGATACCGGCAATCAGTGAGAACGAGCGCATGGCGCGCTCCATAGTCTGTGCGATGGTTTCCTGCCTCAATCCGACGATGGCGGAGCTCGGAGATATCCGCTGCGCGCTCTCCGAGGCGGTCACCAATGCCATTGTGCACGGTTACGGTTCCCCGGAGAAGCCGGGAGAGGAGCTCCTTTACATAGCGGTTACACTCTACGCAGACCGCAGCCTGAAAATCAGCGTGCGCGACCACGGGCGGGGAATCGCCGATGTGGAGGCGGCGCGGGAGCCGTTGTTCACCACCGACCATTCGGGGGACCGCAGCGGTATGGGCTTCTCCGTCATGGAGGCGTTCTGCGACCGTGTAGAGGTTTCCTCCGAGGTAGGGGCGGGCACCAAGGTTACCCTATACAAAACCCTCTCCTGACCGTCTGTGTGAAAGGTTAGGAATGGAACAGGTTAGCAAATATGCAGACAATACAGCTCTTCTGTTACGTTCCCTTGACGGGGACGAAAACGCAACGGAGGAGCTGCTTGTTATCAATGCGCCGCTGGTGCGGAGCATTGCCGGGCGTTTTACGGGGCGTGGCACCGACCTCGAGGACCTGATACAGATCGGGAACATCGGTCTGCTCAAGGCGGTGCGCACCTTTGACCCCGCGCGCGGGTGCGCTTTTTCCACCTACGCGGTGCCCCTGATTTTCGGGGAGATTCGCCGCCATCTGCGCGACGACGGGCCCATTAAGGTTTCCCGCACGCAGAAGCGGCTTGCCGCCATGCTCGCCGCCGCGCGGGAGGAGGCAACCAAGGACGGACGGGAGCTGCGGCTGGAGGAGCTTGCCGCCCGCTGCGGCGTGACCCCCGAGGAAGCGGCGACGGCGCTGGACGCCGTGGCACCCGTGCGCTCTCTTTCCGAGACGCTGTACGGGGACGAGGAGGACGGCCCCACCCTCGGCGCCGCGCTCGGCGACAGCGAGGCGTGCGAAAAGCTCTTCGACCGGCTGGCGCTTTCCATGTCCATCGAAAAGCTGCCGCCCCTGCGGCGTAAAATCATTCTGCTGCGGTATTACCGCGACCTTTCACAGCAGCAGACGGCGGATCTGCTGGGGCTGACGCAGGTCAAGGTGTCCCGCGAAGAAAAGAAAATATTGGCTTTTTTGCGCAGTGAACTGAGTTGACTGCTAATGATTTTGACAGGATTTTTCCATATTGTTAATAAAATGTGAATAATAGGAAATGCCTATTGACTATGCTTGGGAGGGAGTGTAAAATGGGTTAGCACTCAAAAGCAAAGAGTGCTAAAGCAGTTATTACAGATGCCCCTGGCAGGTATCTTTATGAAAGGATGATAGAAGATGAAACTCAAACCCTTGGGCGACAGAGTTGTCGTCAAGATGACGGAGGTCGAGGAGACCACGAAATCGGGAATTCTTCTGACCGGCTCCGCCAAGGAAAAACCCGAAGTCGCGGAGGTTGTGGCTGTCGGTCCCGGCGGTAACGTCGACGGGAAAGAAGTCACCATGGTGATCAAACCGGGCGACAAGGTGATTACCGGCAAGTACGCAGGCACGCAGGTGAAGTGCGACGGCGTGGAGTACACGATTGTCAGACAGAGCGACGTGCTGGCAATTGTAGAGTAAGGAGGGCATTGACATGGCAAAGAAAATCATTCACGGAATTGACGCGAGAAACGCACTGCTCCGCGGTGTGGATCAGCTTGCAGACACGGTTAAAATCACGCTCGGTCCGAAGGGCAGAAACGTGGTGTTGGATAAGAAATACGGCGCGCCGCTGATTACCAACGACGGCGTGACCATCGCAAAGGAAATCGAACTTGAGGACGCAGCCGAAAACATGGGCGCACAGCTTGTGCGCGAGGTTGCCACCAAGACAAACGACGCCGCAGGCGACGGTACCACTACCGCCACTCTGCTGGCGCAGGCGCTCATTCATGAGGGCATGAAGAACGTCACCGCGGGCGCGAACCCAATGGTACTGCGCCGCGGGATTCAGAAAGCGGTTGACGCCGCTGTCGAAAGCCTGCGCGCTCACTCCAAGAAGGTCAACGGCACCGAGGACATTGCCCGCGTAGGCACAGTCTCCGCAGGCGACGAGACCATCGGCCGTCAGATTGCCGACGCGATGGAAAAGGTGACCGCAGACGGTGTGATCACCATTGAGGAATCCAAGTCCGCCGAGACCTACTGCGAGGTGGTCGAGGGAATGCAGTTTGACCGCGGATACCTCTCCCCCTATATGGCAACCGACAATGAGAAGATGGAGGCCGTGCTTGACGACGCGCTGATCCTCATTACCGATAAGAAGATCTCCAACATTCAGGATCTGCTGCCTCTGCTTGAAAAGATCGTGCAGGCAGGCAAGAAGCTCCTGATCATTGCCGAGGATGTGGAAGGCGAAGCTCTGACGACTCTCGTGCTCAACAAGCTGCGCGGCGTCTTCACCTGCGTGGCAGTCAAGGCGCCCGGCTTCGGCGACCGCCGCAAGGAAATGTTGCAGGATATTGCCATTCTGACAGGCGGTACCGTGATCACGGAGGAACTCGGTCTGGAACTCAAGGACGCGACGGTGGATATGCTCGGCCGTGCAAGACAGGTTAAGGTCAACAAGGAGAACACCATTATTGTGGACGGCGCAGGCTCCTCCGACAAGATCAAGGCACGCGTGAACCAGATTCGCGCCGCGCTTGAAAACACCACCTCCGAGTTTGACCGCGAGAAGTTGCAGGAACGCCTTGCCAAGCTGGCGGGCGGCGTTGCCGTGATCAAGGTCGGCGCTGCAACCGAGGTCGAAATGAAAGAGAAGAAGCTCCGTATTGAGGACGCGCTCAACGCTACCAAGGCGGCTGTTGAGGAGGGCATTGTCGCAGGCGGCGGCACGGCGCTCATCAACGTGATTCCCGATGTGGAGAAGCTGCTTACCGAAGTTGAGGGCGATGAAAAGACCGGCGTGAAGCTGGTGGTCCGCGCTCTGGAGGCGCCGATGCGTCAGATCGCAGAGAACGCGGGACTGGACGGCTCGGTTATCATTGACCACATCAAGCAGAGCGGCAAGATCGGCTACGGCTTTGACGCCGCAAAGGAAGAGTACGTCGACATGGTGTCCGTCGGTATCGTTGACCCGACCAAGGTCACCCGCAGCGCGTTGCAGAACGCGGCTTCCATTGCCGCGACCGTACTCACCACCGAGGCGGTTGTTTCCGACATCAAGGAAGAGACTCCCGCTCCCGCCGCAGGCGGTCAGATGGGCGGCGGCATGGGCGGTATGTATTGATACCGTCTGCCGGATACGTCAGGTAACAATCAAATCAAACAGAGAGGGCACCCGCCGCGGCGGGTGCCCTTTTGCTGTGCTTCGGATGGTTTCCCAAATGAGAGCGGGAAACGGGATTTGTTACTGACGCGCTTCTTTCTCCCGCTTTGCTTCGATAAAATAGGTTGCCTCGGTGTCGGCTATCGAGAGCGCGAGGGCGAGGGGGAACTGTTCAAAGGCGGCGCCGACGTTTCTCGGGTCATCCTCGTTGGAGAAGCCCATGTGGTAGCGGATGGCAAACGCCTCCTCACGGGTGAGCTTCATATAGCCGGAGATGATATACACGGATTTCTCGCCGTGCCCGTAGGGGAGTTTATCGTCAAACTCATAGTAGGGCATGGGTTTCCACTGCCCGGTCACGGGGTCCTTGACGTTCCGGGTGGAAACGCGGTAGACGTTGACCTTGCACAGGTCGTGGAGCAGGGAAACGATGGCGATGGACTCGTCGGAATAGGAAAGCCCGAACTCGTCCTTGACCTTGTTCCGTTCGAGATAGTCTTTGAGGCACTCGTAGACGTTGAGGGAATGGTCGAGAAGCCCTCCCTCATAGGCGGAGTGGTAACGGGTGGAGGCGGGGGCGGTGAAGAAATCGGAGGAGGGACCCGTCAGGTAGGCGAGCAGCTCCTGCGAGCCCTCGCGGGTGATGACACGGGAATAGAGGTCAATGAATTTTTCCTTGTTCGTCATGGTATATCCTTTCAGCGGTAATCGTCGTAAATGACGCGGGTTTCGGTGTACATACTCTGCCATGCTTCCTCCAAGAGGGCTTCGGCGTCCACCTTGGCAAGCTCTGCGAGCACCTTTTCAAGCACGGGTTTCGTTTTGGGGTGGCGGGGGGTAAAGACGGTGCAGCAATCCTCAAAGGGAAGAATGGAGGTGTCAAAGGTGCCGATTTTGCGCGCTACCGTCACAATTTCTTCCTTGTCCATGCCGATACAGGGGCGGAACACGGGGATCCCCGCCTGGCTGTCCGTGACCGCGATGGCGTCCAGCGTCTGGGAGGCGACCTGCCCGAGACTTTCCCCGGTGACGAGCGCGCCGCAGCCGTATTGCGCGGCGCAACGCTGAGACAGGCGCATCATGAAGATGCGGAGAAGCAGGGTGAAATAATCTTCATCGCATTTGCGGGAAAGTTCCTCCTGTACGTGGGTCAGGGAAATGACGTGGATGTGCAGGCGGGAGGTAAAGCGGCAGAGCAGCTGTCCGAGGGTGAACACCTTTTCCCGCGCGCGCTCGCTGGTATAGGGGAAGGATTCAAAATGGACGGCTTCGATTTCCAAGCCGCGCTTCGCCATCATATAGCCGGCGACGGGAGAGTCGATACCGCCGGAGAGCAGCAGAAGCCCCCGTCCGGCACTGCCGCGGGGAAGCCCGCCCGCGCCGCGCGCCTGCGCCGCGTGCACATACGCGCCGTTCTCGCGTACCTCCACGCGAATCATGGCTTCCGGGTTGTGCAGATCCACCTTGATGCCGCGGACGCAGGAGAGAATCGCCCCGCCGACCGTCGCGGCGATTTCGGGGGAGCCGAGGGGAAAGGACTTGTCGGAGCGCTTGGCGTCCACGCGGAACGTGCGCACGCCCGAGAGCGCCGTGGGCAGGTATTCCCGCGCCACGCGGCAGATGTCGTCAATATCCTTTTCCGCGACGGCGGCGCGGGTCACGCCGACAATGCCGAACACGTCGCGGGCGCTCTCGAACATTCCGTCAATGTCCGCCTGTTCGTTCTGCGGTTCTATATATATGGTAGATTGTGCATGATGAATTCTGAAAACGCCGAAATGGGAGGCGCGGCGGCGCAGCTCTTTGGTCAACTGCGCTTCAAAACAGCTGCGGTTGGCGCCCTTGAGCACGATTTCGCCGTATTTGCAGAGAATGATTTCTTTCATGGTGTCCTCGGTGTCTGTTTTTTGCGGTATTCACCGTTCCGCCGCGGGCTATCTCTCCGTGGCGGCTTTTCGCGGCGCTTCTTCTCGCGCGGCGCGGGATACCGACAGACACAATTATACTATATAGCGGCGCGTTTCGCAAGAGCGAATTGCCCTGTGCGGAGGGCGGCAAGTGCAAGCCCGAAGCGTATGGAGACGGTCGGAAAAGAGCGGGGGTTGACAAATGGGCGCGGGTGTATTAGAATAGAAGAGCTATGACGGGAAGGAGTAGCGGCGGCGCGCGCCAAAGAGAGCGGACGGTGGGTGAGAGTCCGTGCGGCAATGCCTGTGAAGGTCGTCCCCGAGCCGAGGAAGAAAGAAGCGGCGTTTTGTCCCGCTTTGAGTAGACCCTTTCCGTGAGGCGCACCGTGCGGTGCGTGAAACAGGTGGTACCGCGTTGATAAAAACGCCCTGTGTTTCTGAACACAGGGCTTTCATTTTGGAAAAACGAAAAGAGGATACAGCATGAGAGCAGAGCTTCCGAAAACCTATGCCCCCAAGGAATTCGAGGACAAGATTTACGAGCGTTGGTGCGAGCGCGGGTATTTTACCCCCGACCCCAAGAAAGAGGGACCGACGTTCTCCATTGTGATTCCGCCCCCCAACGTCACGGGGCAGCTGCATATGGGGCACGCGCTGGACGAGACCTTACAGGATATTCTGGTGCGTTACAAGCGTATGCAGGGCTACAACACCCTGTGGGTGCCCGGCACCGACCACGCGGGCATTGCCACCCAGATCAAGGTGGAGGAGCAGCTGCGGGTCAACGAGGGGCTGACCCGTTATGACCTCGGGCGCGAAAAGTTCTTGGAGCGCGTGTGGGACTGGAAGAAGAAATACGGGCAGAGAATCATCTCCCAGCTCAAAAAACTCGGCAGCTCCTGCGACTGGACGAGGGAACGCTTCACGATGGACGAGGGGTGCTCCCGCGCGGTCAAGGAAGTGTTCGTCAACCTGTATGACAAGGGTCTGATTTACCGCGGCAACCGCATCATCAACTGGTGCCCGCACTGCAAGACGGCGCTTTCCGACGCAGAGGTGGAGTATGAGGAGCAGGCGGGGAATTTCTGGCATATCCGTTATCCCATCAAGGACAGCGACGGCTATGTGGAGATTGCCACCACCCGCCCGGAGACCATGTTCGGCGATACCGCCGTGGCGGTCAACCCGGAGGACGAGCGTTACCGCGACCTGGTCGGCAAGACTCTGATCCTGCCGATCGTGGGGCGTGAGATTCCCGTGATTGCCGACGAGTATGTGGAAATCGGCTTCGGTACCGGCTGCGTGAAGATCACTCCCGCGCACGACCCCAACGACTTTTTGGTGGGACAGCGGCACAACCTCGCGCAGATCAAGGTCATGAACGACGACGCGACCATGAACCGCTTTGCGGGCAAGTACGAGGGCATGGACAGATATGCCTGCCGCAAGGCTCTGGTGGCGGATCTGGAAGCGCAAGGGTATCTTCTGTCGGTGGAGCCGCACAGCCACAACGTCGGCACCTGTTACCGCTGCAAGACCACGGTGGAGCCGATGACCTCCGACCAGTGGTTCGTAAAAATGGGACCCATGATCCAGCCGTCGCTTGACGCGGTGCGCCGCGGCGACATCCGCTTCATTCCCGAACGCTTCACCCGCAACTATACCGTGTGGATGGAGAACCTGCACGACTGGTGCATTTCCCGCCAGCTTTGGTGGGGACACCGCATCCCCGCGTTCTACTGCGACGAGTGCGGCGAGACCGTTGTGACCAAGGAGGCAAGCGCCGTCTGCCCGAAGTGCGGCAAGCCGATGCGGCAGGAATCCGATGTGCTGGACACGTGGTTTTCTTCGGCTCTGTGGCCGTTCTCGACCCTCGGCTGGCCGGACGATACCGAGGATTTGCGCAGATACTACCCGACCAGCACGCTGGTGACGGGCTACGACATTATTTCGTTCTGGGTTTCCCGTATGATTTTCTCCGGTCTGGAGCATACCGGGAAAGCGCCGTTCTCCACCGTGTTCATTCACGGCTTGGTGCGTGACGCGCAGGGGCGCAAGATGTCCAAATCCCTCGGCAACGGCATCGACCCCTTGGAAATCATCGACAAGTACGGCGCGGACGCGTTGCGCTTTGCCCTCGCGTCCGGCAACGCGCCCGGCAACGATATGCGCTTCTCGGACGAGAAGATCGAAGCGGCGCGTAACTTTGCAAATAAACTGTGGAACGCCTCCCGTTTCGTGCTGATGAACCTCGCGGACGACGACGAGGAGACCGCTTTGCCGCCAATCGCCGAAATGGCAACCGAGGACAAGTGGATTGTTTCCCGCTTCAATGACCTGACCCGCAGCGTATGCGACAACCTCGATCATTACGAGGTGGGGGTTGCCCTCTCGGAGATTTACGATTTCGTTTGGGACACGTTCTGCGACTGGTACATTGAACTTGCCAAGAGCCGTTTGTTCAACCGCGAGTCGAAAGAGGCGGGCACGGCGCGCCGGGTGCTGGTCTGGTGCCTGACGGGAATCCTCAAACTGCTGCACCCCTATATGCCGTTTATTACCGAGGAAATATACGGGGCGCTGCCGCACACGGATGAGTCCATCATGATTTCCGCTTTCCCCGCGTATGACGAAAAACTGACGTTCAAGGAGGAGGAAGAGGATATGGAACGTATCATCGGCGCCATCCGCGCGATCCGTAACCGCCGCGCCGAGATGAACGTACCGCCCTCCCGCCGCGCAAACCTCTACGTGAGCACCAAGTATGCGGAAGCATTTACCGCCGCCGCGCCTTTCTTTGAGAAGCTGGCGTCCGCGCAGAGCCTGCATATTGTGGATCACTATGACGGGGAGAATGCGGTGAGCATTGTCACAGACGCCGCTACCATCTGTATCCCCATGGGAGACTTGGTTGACCTTGAAAAGGAGCGCGCCCGGATGCAGGCGGAGGAGGTCCGTATTCAAGGGGAGATCGAGCGCGTGGAGAAGAAACTCTCCAATGAAGGCTTTGTTTCCAAGGCGCCCGCCGCCGTTGTGGACGGGGAGCGCGCGAAGCTCGCCAAGTATAAGGAGACGCTCGAACAACTGAAAGCCGCGCTTGCGAAGCTGTAAAAAGCGCTGCGGGCGCGTGGCGCCCCCGGTTCCCCTTGCGCCTTTTCCGAAAATCAAACAAATCCACCTTGCCGCAGCAGGGTGGATTTTTGTTGCTGTCAAAGAGAGCGGCAGATGCGCGGTTCGGAAACGGTGAAGCCATGAACAAAAGAACCCCGCGGGGGAGCCGAGGCTACGGCATAAGAGGGCGCGGGCGGGCATAGAGTAAAGGGAGAGGGGGTGAGGGGAATGCACAGACGTGCGGCGGCATTCACGGCGCTGGTAGTTGTTCTTGCGATGTGCCTCGGCTGCTTGGTCGGATGCGGGCGGACAAAAAGCCCGTGGGACGCCATGCGGGAGTTCGCGCATCTTTATCCGTTGCCCGCAGGCAGAATGTATGACAGTACGGCGGATATTTCCCGCGCGGAATACCTGCCGCCGGAGCTGTACGCGGCGCTCTATGCCCGCCCCGATCAAAGCGACGACCGCGAGGATGTGCTGCGGTTCGCCTTGTTCCTCGGCACCTCGCCCGATTACATTTATGAGATGGGAGTTTTTGAATGCCCCGACCGCGACGCGGCATATGAAATCGTAGGGATCGTGCGCACCCGCCTTGCCATGCTGTCCTCTCTTGAAGGGGCGGACAGCAGCGCCGTGGGGGACGCCGCCGTGATGCTTTTCGGCTCCACCGTGGTTTACACCGTCCTGCCCGACAACCCCAAGGCAGCCCGGACATGGAAGCGGGTGCTGTGACAGCGCAGCCAGCACCGTTTTTTCTCTTTCCGTTTCACAAAAAAGCAAAAAGAAAGGCGAGGGTCTTGCAGGCAGACCCTCGCCTTTCCATACGGTCGGGAAAATTACTTGATTTCGACTTCTGCGCCGGCAGCCTTGAGCTCCTCGGCAACCTTCTCTGCTTCTTCCTTGGAAACGCCTTCCTTGACAGCCTTGGGAGCGCCCTCTACGAGGTCCTTTGCTTCCTTCAGACCGAGGCTGGTGATGGAACGGACAGCCTTGATGACGTTCAGCTTTGCTGCGCCGGCATCCTTCAGGATAACGTCGAACTCGGTCTTCTCCTCAGCTGCTGCTGCGGGAGCCGCACCGCCGACTGCTGCAACTGCAACAGGAGCAGCGGAAACGCCGAATTCCTCTTCCATAGCCTTTACGAGATCTGCGAGTTCAAGAATGGTCAGACCCTTAACGAGATCCATAATCTGGGTGGTCTTTTCGCTTGCCATTTTTCAATACCTCCGAAAAATCAAACTTAAATGTTTTGTTGTGTTCTGTGCAGAATTACGCTTCTGCGGGTGCTTCGCCCTGTTTGTCGACAATTGCTTGCAGGCAACGTGCAAAGCTGTTGAGCGGGCCCATCAAAGAGCCAAGCATACGTGCGATGAGGGTTTCCTTGCTCGGAATTTCTGCAAGAGCCGCCACGCCGTTTGCATCCAGGATTTCGCCGTCCACGAAACCGGCTTTGATTTCAAAGGTTTCGATCTTGTCGGCGTATTCCTTCATGATTTTTGCAGCTGCAACGGGGTCTTCCGCGCTGATGGCGATACCGTTCATACCGGTCAGGTGCTGCTTCAGTTCTCCGTAACCTGCGCCTTCGCAAGCGCGACCGATCATGGAGTTCTTCTTGACGCTGTATTTGACGCCTGCTTTGCGCAGTGCAGCACGGAGACGGGTATCGTCTTCTACCGTAATACCCTCGTATTTCACAAGCACACCGGCTGCCGCTGTTTTGATCTGTTCGGTCAGTTCAGCGACCAGTGCCTGCTTTTCTGCGAGAATCTTGTTACTCGGCATTTCATTTTCCTCCGTATAGAATAAAAATAATCCTTTCACGGCACGCCGAGAAAGGACACAAATCACATATCAAATGCACTTGACGTCTCACCTCGGCAGGAAAGCAATGCTTTTACCGTGAACCTGCTGTCTTAGGATAACGACGATATTATACCCCGTGGGGTGTGTTCTGTCAAGAGGTTTTTGAAAAATTATTTGCCGCATACGCGCCGCATCAAACATAACACCGCCTGCTGCGTCGCAGGGTCAAGGCGACGGTATAGCGAAACCACCTCCCGCTCCTCCTCCGCATCGTGCGGTTCCTCAAAAAAAGCGGAGAGCGAGATCCCGAACGCGTGGCAGATTTTTTCGAGCGTGGGGACAGAGGGGGCGTTACAGCGGATAAAGAGGTTGGAGAGCGTGGATTGCGGGATTCCCGCCTCCTGTGAGAGTTGATACATTGACCACCCGCGTTCGTTCAAGAGTTCTTTGATTCTTGCAAGACAATCCATGGTATACCCCCTTTCATTTATAGTTTACTACACAAATGAAAAGTAAAATAGATTTAATATGGGTTGACAATACTACACTAATGGGATATAATATATACATCTTAATATAAAGCCGTGACAGGCATATCTGCCCAACACTGATGACGGAACAGGAAAAGAAAATGATACAATAAATAAAGGAGAATAAAATGGCAATTGATGTGAAACCTTTGGAATGCCCGCAATGCGGCTCTGTTGAAACGGAACCTTCCTCAAACAACCGATGGGTCTGCAAATTTTGCGGCACAAGTTTTCTGCTGCAGCCTCGTGTGGAAACGCAGAATGTTTATAATGAGAATCACTATTATTACGACAAAGACGATTCCCCATCAAAAAACAAATCATGCATAATTGCTAGAATCAAAACGCAATACCCGCAGTCTGAATTTATCCGACAAGCATGGATTGGTCTTGCACAGCAAGACGCACCTTTTCAGGTCTTTCAATCCGACTTTTCAAAGGTCGACTTGGTCGAGCATCAAGTAGTGGTAGATTATGCTTCTGTCACTTTGAATTATCAGGCGAGCATCGGCTATGATCGCGAGGAGTCCTATACCGTTTACGAAACATACAACGAAAATGGGGAGGAAAAGCAGCGCGCGGTCACAAAAACCAGAACTGTCACCGATTGGCGTCCTATGCAAGGAAACATAGAACTAAATTCAACCGTCGCCGCTGAGAACACAAGCAATCTTTATTTTGATGACGATTTGTTCCGGGCAAGCTATAATTCCGCTGAGGAGAACGACATCGCTTTTCTTACGGAAGAAGAGGAGAAAAAGTATAAAGTATCCGATTCGGCACTTGAGGAAGTAAGTAAGAAGCACGAACAGTATTACGAGAATATGATTTCCTCTTCTTTGCCCGGAGAACACCAGAAAGATATCACTTATTCGACCTTGACAAAAGAATCATCCACATCTCTGCTCCTTACACCCGAATACAAAACAACGGTCGCTTTGGATGGCAAAACCTACACACGGCGCGCCTTTCCTTTCGGCAAGATGCCCACAGGGGGGGATGAAATACCAAATCCCGAGAGTCTCGCATCACAGTTGGAAAAGAAACGAAGCAAAATCCCGCGTCTTGTCTGGGGCAAAAACAAACCTCTGTATATTGCATCAATTCTGTTGATTCTGCTTTCCGTCATTTTGTCTTTGGTCGTCCGTCAGACCTTCCTGACTGTGGCTGCGTTTCTTGCGGCTCTTGCGTTATTTATTGTCACGTGGGTTGCAGAAGTAAAAACACACAGACAAATAGGAACTACCATAGAAGCGGAATGTGCTACAATCACCGAAGAATACAGAAAAAAGCAATTATCTTACCTGAATGAAAAACTCCGTTCCCTCGGCATGGATTCCGCCGACATCTCTGACATCGAGGAGGAATGATGAAAATGATAATCTTTGTTATCTGTTTGCTTCTGATTTCCGCTTTGCTTCTTGTGTTCGATTCCTGCAGAAGACGCGCAATAAAGGGCGGAAAAAATACAAAAGAAATAACCCTAAGGCTGCTCGTTCGTTGTTTGGTACTCGCACTACTGTGCTGTTCCTTTGTTGCCGGTTTGCCCTTGTCGATAGCGGCAGAAAAAGAGCGTACGCATAACCCCGAAAAGATCGAAGTGGAATTGGTAAAAATTACCTCTAAAACAAAACAGCAGTCAACTTATAGTACCGAATACTATGTGTACATGGATTTTGAGATTTGCAACAATACGAAAGCCACTTTGGATTATGTCGAAATTGTCTCGGAATTCTTTGATAAAAACGGGAAATCGCTTGGGAAGATCTCCTCGGATTTTGGGAGTTCACACAGCAACAAAGGACTGGGCTTAAGCAAGGGAGAAAGCGTCACTGAAGATTCCTATCTTTCAAAATATGACTTAACAAGCGGCACCCTGTTTTACACCTTGTATACGAAAGGGCTGAAGGGCATCACCGTCACCTGTACGGTCACAGCCGCCGCATGGTCGGATGAATATACCTATACCGGTTCTTCCTCGGCAAACTACGGTCTTCTGTTTTGATCGTTTCTCCATATAACGAGGAACTGCCTGACTAAACCAACAGTAACACGCTACTTGATTGGTGTACGGACAGCAGATACCGAAGACGGTAGCTCCGTACATTGAAACGGATGCGTTCAAGGGTTGCACGGGCTTGTCGTCGGTGACCTACGGAGGAACCAAAGCGCAGTGGAACGCCATTGATAAAAGTCAATATTGGAAGGATGACTCTGCCATTCGGACGGTGCACTGCACAGACGGGGAGATTTCTCTGTAAGCGAAACCGAGATACGGGTTTCGTTTCTGCGGAGCAGTTGCCCAAAAAGTAGTGACAAAGAGGAGCCGCAAATGCGGCTCCTCTTTACTGTTTCGCTTGCATTCAGCGTGTTGTGGCGCAGGGACGAAACTTCCCGTCAATAAGTGTTTTTCTTCTGCTTCAGAATGCGGTAGAGGGTTTTATAGCTTTCGTGGCGGCTGGGGGCAATGCGCCCCTCCTGCACGGCGCGTGCAATCGCGCATTCCGCCGCGCCCTCTCCGGTATGGGTGCAGTCGGAGAAGCGGCATTGCCCGCGGTAAGGGGTGAACTCGCGGAACGCGTCGAACAAATCCTCCAGCGCGAAAAAGTCGAAGTGCATGAAGTCCAGCATGGAGAAGCCGGGCGTATCTGCCAGAAAGCCGCAGTCGGCTTCGTCGCCGACCTCGTACAGCTCCACATGGCGCGTGGTGTGCCTGCCGCGCTCAATGCGCGCGGAAATGGTATTGGTGGCAAGTTTCAGGTGCGGGAACAGCGTGTTGAGCAGGGTGGATTTCCCCACGCCGGAGGCGCCGGCAAAGGCGGCGCATTTTCCCCCGCGCACATTTGCGGCAAGATAGGAGCGCAGCTCCTCCACGCCGCTTCCGTCCTCGCTTGACACACAGAAAACGGGGATTCCCGCATCGCGGTAGATTGCGGCGTAGCGGCGGCACTCCTCCTCTCCGAAATCGGCTTTGGTGACGATGACAACCGGCTCGATCCGGTTGTGCTCCGCAATGGCAAGCAGTTTGTCCAGCGTTTCGAGCACGGGCGCGGGGCGCGCGGCGGCAATCACGCAAAAGAGATAGTCCAAATTGGAGATGGGGGGACGGATCAGGCAGTTGCGGCGGGGAAGCAACTCGGAAATAACCGCGGTGTTTTCGGGGTCGCCGTCCTCATAGCGGACGCGCACAAGATCCCCTACCGTGACCTTTTCCTCCGCATGGCGGAAGACGCCTCTGGCACGGCAGGAAAAACGCACGGGGGCGCCGCAGGCAAAGCAGCGTACCTCGTACAACCCTCCAAGTCCTTTGACAACTTTTCCGTTGACGATTTTCTCCATATGCGTTTCGGTTTTCTCTCCTATGCGTGTTTTTTGGTGCGCGCGCGGGCGCCGCGCGGGATTATTCCTCTGCGGCGGGTTCTGTTTCTTCGGGCTCTTTTGGCTTCGGCTCTCCCTTGGCTGCGGGCGCCTGTTGCGCGTCCGCGTGCTTTTTGCGGAGTTGCCCGCAGGCGGCGTCAATATCCGCGCCGAGGCGGCGGCGGAGCGTGGCGGTCACGCCGTGCTTTTCCAGCTCCTCTGCGAAGCGGCGCACGCTTTCCTCGGTGCCGTGGCGGAACGGGGTCTCGCTGACCTCGTTGACGCGGATCAGGTTGACGTGGATGGGTGCGCTTTTCCCGAAGTCACGCCCGGAAAAGGCGCCCCGCAAAAGGGAAGCCAGCCTGCGGGCGTCTGCAGGGGAGTCATTCTGCCCTGCGAGCAGGGTATATTCAAAGGAAATGCGGCGCCCGGTGGCGGCGTAGTAATCCGCGCACGCCGAGAGCAGCGCGGCAATCGGATAGCGGCGGTTGACCGGCATGATGGCGGAGCGCGCCTCGTCGGTGGCGGCGTGCAGGGACACCGACAGGGTAATGGGCAGATCCTCCTTTGCCAAGTCGCGGATACGGTCGGCAAGACCGCAGGTGGAAAGCGAGATATGGCGGTAGCCGATGTTCAGCCCGTCCGGGTGATTGACAAGGCGCAGGAAGCGGATCACGTTGTCATAGTTGTCGAGCGGCTCCCCGATGCCCATCATCACCACGTTGTCCACGCGCTCCCCGGTGCTGCGCTCGGCGGCGATGATCTGCCCCAGCATTTCGGAGGGGGTCAGATTGCGCACCTTGCCGCCGATGGTAGAGGCGCAGAAGCGGCACCCCATGGGGCAGCCGACTTCGCTGGAGATACACAGCGTGTTGCCGTGTTTATAGCGCATCAGAACGCTTTCAATACAGTTGCCGTCGATGAGACGGAACAGGTACTTTTCGGTGCCGTCGAGCGCGCTGACCTGTTTGCAGGCAATCTCCGGCACGCGCCATTCGCAATGGGCTTCAAGATATTCCCGCAGGGAGGCGGGCAGATTGGTCATCCCGGAAAAGGGAGTGCCGCGGTGCAGCCACGCAAAAACCTGCTTGGCGCGGAAGCGGGGTTGCCCCGCCGCCGTGAGAAACGCCTCAAGTTCCTGCGGCGTCATGGACAGAATGTCGGTCAAGGTACTCTCCTTTTCAGTTTGGCAATATAAAAGCCGTCGGTGTGGTGAATGTGCGGAAGCAGGGTCAGGCGCCCCTCGGGGGCGCGCAGGGAGCCTACTTCAAACGGGACGTAGGCAAAGTCGGGGTGGGAGGCAAGAAAGGCGTCGGTCACCCCCTCGTTTTCCTTGGGATTGACCGTGCAGGTGGAATACAGCAGGGTTCCTCCCGGCGCAAGGCAAGCGGCGCCCGCAGACAGAATGGAGAGCTGGAGGGGCGGCAAAGCGGCGATCCCCTCCGTGTCGCGGTAGCGCAAATCCGCTTTCTTGGAAAGCACGCCGAGCCCCGAACAGGGGACGTCGCACAGCACGTACTCCCCCTGCCCGGCAAGTGCGGGAGACGGGTGTGCGGCGTCCTGCTCTTCCGCCGTGACGCTGCGCAGCTTCAGGCGCGCGGCGCCGTCTTTTATCAAAGACAGTTTGGAGGCGTGCAGGTCAAAGGCGCGCACCTCGCCCGTATCGCCCATGGCGACGGCGCAGCCGAAGGACTTGCCGCCCGGGCAGGCGCAGAGATCAAGCACGCGGGTATGCGGCGCGGGAGCCAGAGCAGAGACCGCGACCTGAGAGGCTTCGTCCTGCACAAAGAACCAGCCCTCCTCAAAGCCCGGCAATTCCCGCGGCGGGTAGGAGCGCGCGAGAATGACCCCGCGCGGGGCATACGGCGTGAGGTGCGCCTCAATGCCGCGGTCTTTTAGCGCGGCAAGGTATTCCTCACGGCTGATCTGCGTGGTATTGATATGCAGGGTCATGCCGGAGGGGGTTGTGACAGCTTGTAAGAACGCTTCGGTTTGCTCTCCGAGGGCTTCCACGAGGAGCCGTACAAGCTTCAGAGGAACCGAATAGGCAACCGAGAGATAGCGCGCGGGGTTCTTTTCCCTGGGCGGCGGCGTCAGGGTCTGCGGCGCGCGCGCTGCGGCTCTCAGAATTCCGTTGACAAAGCCCGCTTCGCCGCGGTTGCGGGCGAGCTTGACAGTCTCGTTGACGGCGGCGTGCGCCGGGGTGCGCATATACAGCACCTCATACAGCCCCAGCCGCAGCAGGTTGCGGGTGTAGGGGTCGACGTCGCCGCGTTTGGCAAGGGTACCGATGAAATAATCCAGCGTGATACATTTTTCCACCGTGCCGTACAGCAGGGCGGTCAGAGTGCGGCGCTCGCTGTCCGGCAGGGCTTCGCAGGCGCGGCCTACCGCCAGATTGATATAGACGTCTCCCTCATCCCAGCGGGCAAGCAGATCCAGTGCAAGGCGGCGGAGGTTCATTTGCCGAGCCTTTCGCCGACCTTGATTTGTCTGCCGCGGATGAAGTCGGCGGCGCTCATGTTGCCTTTGCCCTCGGGGCGCAGGGCGGTGACGCAGAGCGCGCCCTCCCCGCAGGCAACGGTAATGCCGCCCATGCCCTCGCCGTCAAGCGCAAGCACCGTCCCGGGAGTCCCCGCACCGTTCACGGGGTGGGCGGAGAGCACTTTGCACAGCTTTCCGTTCGGCAAATGGGTATAGGGCAGCGGGATGGGGGTCAAGCCCCGCAGAATGCAGTCGAGCCGCGCGGCGGGCAGGGAAAAGTCGATCTCGCATTCCTCTTTCTCGATTTTCGCGGCGTAGGTCGCGGCGCTGTCGTCCTGTTTTACGCGCGGCGCGGTCCCCGCTTCGATTTCGCGGATGACCTGCGGCAGCATTTCGGCGCCGAGGGCGGCGCTGCGGTCATGCACGGTTTCAAAGGTATCGTGCGGACCGATCGGGAACGCCTGCGCGCGGATGATATCGCCCGTGTCGAGCCCCTCGTCCATATACATAACCGTCACGCCGGTCTCCTTATCTCCCGCCATGACGGCACGCTGCATGGGGGCGGCGCCGCGCCAGCGCGGCAAGAGGGAAACATGGACGTTGATACAGCCAAAGCGTGGGCTGTGAATGACAAAAGGCGGCAGAATCTTACCGTACGCCACCACGACGATCAGGTCGGGCGATAGGTCCGAGAGCAGTTTCTCAAACTCCGGGGTACGGATCTTTTCGGGTTGGTAGACCGGGATACCGTGTTCCGCCGCAAGCACCTTGACGGGGGGCGGCGTCAGGGTATAGCCCCTGCCGCGCGGCTTGTCCGGCTGGCTGACGGCGCCGATGACGTCAAAGCCCGCGTCAATGAGAGAGGAAAGGCAGGTCGCGGCAATTTCCGGGGTGCCCATAAACAGGATTCTCATCGTTCGTACTCCACGTCGCCTATCAGCACGTCGGTGAACAGTTTGCCGTCGAGATGGTCGAGTTCATGGCAGAAGGCGCGGGCAAGCAAATCCTCGCCGCGGTATTCCACCTCTT
This sequence comes from uncultured bacterium, assembly GCA_945920215.1. Lineage (GTDB taxonomy): Bacteria > Bacillota > Clostridia > Oscillospirales > CAG-272 > UBA1740. The sequence goes on along the minus strand of CAMEJM010000005.1, from coordinate 89,000 downwards.
CTCCCGCACGGTTGAGCGCGCGCACAACCACGGCGCGGGGGCGGTTGGTAATCCCCCATTTATGAGGCAGGGAGAGACATCCCTCCCGCTCATGCTGTTCTCCCGAGAATGCAACAATGCGGGGGTTAATCAGTTCGAGCACGTTGCCCTCCTCGACTTCAATCACGACGACGCGGCGCAGAACGCCCACCTGTACGGCGGCGAGCCCCACGCCGTTGGCATGGCGCATGGTATCGGTCATGTCGTCCAGCAGTTGCAGAATGCGGGGGGTGATCTGTTCCACGGGGCGGCTGGTTTTCCGCAGCAGCGGGTCGCCCTCCTTGACGATTTTCAGAAGTGCCATATCTTTATCTCCTTTTCACGGTTGCGGCAGAATTGCCGTGCGGCGGCGGAAATATGCGGCTCCGCGCCGTTTCGCGGCAACAAAGGACGGAATTGCGGGTAAGTTTTATGAATTATGAATGCAGCGGATTGATGTCCACGGTGACGGTGACCGAGCGGTCGGAGGGCGCCTCGGTGAGCAGGAGGCGGAACAGCTCCCGCGTGCGTGCGTTCCACCGGCACTTGAACATCAGGCGCAGGCGGTATTGCTCGGCTTGCTTATAGACCTGTGCCTCCATGGGTCCGAACATCTGGAGAGGCACGTCGCTGAAGTCTCCCTCCGCTTGGGCAACCGCCATATCGGCGCAGCGCTTCGCGGCTTCAAACAGGTTTTTCTCTTTGGGGGAGGTCAGCGTGAGCTGCACCATATCGCAGAACGGCGGGAAGCACATTTTTTCGCGCAGTTGGATTTCCGAGTTGTAAAACGCGCAGTAGTCCTGCCGCTTGGCAAGTTCGATGACTTCGTTTGTCGGGGAGAATGTCTGAATCACCGCGCGCCCTGCCGCTTCGGCTCTGCCCGCGCGCCCGATGACCTGGGTGAGCAGGGAGAATGTGCGCTCCGAGGCGCGGAAATCGTTGACGTACATACCCATGTCGGCAAGCAGCACGCCCACCAGCGTCACGCGGGGGAAATCATGTCCCTTGGTGACCATTTGGGTGCCGAGAAGAATGTCCGCTTCTCCCCGGCGGAAGCCGTCCAGCATGGTGTCATACGCCTGCTTGGTGCCGGTGGTATCGGCGTCCATGCGCAACACGCGCATCTCCGGCAGCTGCGCGGACAGTTCGGTTTCCACCTTCTGCGTGCCGAAGCCGACGTAAGAAATATGGGGTGAGGCGCAGGAGGGGCAGACGCGCGGCGGGGCGGCGCGATAGCCGCACAGGTGACACATGAGGCGCGGGGAGGGGGTGGTGTGGTAGGTCAGCGCCACCGAGCAGTGCGGACAGGCGAGGACCTCGCCGCAGTTCTTGCATTGCAGGGAGGCGTTGTAGCCGCGGCGGTTCAGGAACAGGATTGCCTGTTCTCCGCGCTCCCCGGTTTCCTCCAAAGCCGAAAACAAAGTACGGCTCATGGGAGAGAGATTTCCCGCCCGCAGCTCCTCGCGCATATCCACGATCTCCGCTTCCGGCAGCTTGGCGCCGCCGAAGCGCTCTTTGAGCTCCACCAGCGTGTACTGCCCTTTTTTCGCCTTGTAATAGCTTTCAAAAGACGGTGTGGCGGAGGCAAGCAGGACAAGGGCGTTGTGTACGCCCGCGCGATAGGAACAGATCTGTCGGGTGTGGTACTTGGGGTCCTGCTCGGATTTATAGGTATGCTCGTGCTCCTCGTCCACGATCATAAGTCCCAGATTCTTCAGCGGGGCAAACACCGCGCTGCGGGTACCGATGACCAGATCCACCTGCCCGGAGGAAATGCGGCGCCACGCGTCAAAGCGTTCCCCGGCGGACAGTGAGGAGTGAATGACCGCCACCCGCTCTCCGTATCTGGCGCAGAAAATATGCACCGTTTGCGGGGTGAGGGCAATCTCCGGCACCATCAGAATCACGCCCCGTCCATCGGCGAGCACGCGGTCGATCAGCGACAGCATGATTTTGGTTTTGCCGGAGCCGGTGACGCCGTGAAGAAGCGCGGCGCGCGGCGTGTGCGCGTCATACAGCGCGGCGATTTGATCGTACGCCGCGGTCTGGGCGCGGGAGAGGTGAATGGGGGAGGCGTCGCGGGCTTCCGCGTACTGCGCGTATGGGTTGCGTAACTCCTCCTGCCGCCGCAGGGCGACATATCCCTTTTCGCAGAGGGCTTTGATCTGCGCGGAAGTGACGTTCAGTTCGCGGCAAAGGTCTTCCCGCGGGGTTTCTCCGTGCGCGGCGAGGTAGGCGAGGATGGCGCGGTGGGCTGGGCTGCGCAGAGAGGCGGCATCCGACGGGGCGGACGCGGTCAGAGCGCACAGATAGGTGTAGCGGATATTCAGCCCGTGCGCCGAAAGCAGGGCGGGCGGCAGAATACACCGCACCGCGTCTCCGAAGCTGCACAGATAATAGTCGCAGAGGAAGCGGCACAAGCCCAGCATTTCCTCATCGAGCGCAAAGCGGTCGTCCAGTTTGGAAATCACGGATTTGCGCCTGACGTCGGCGCCCGGGTCCCCCTCTCCGGTGACGACCCCCCAGGAAAGCCGGTTGCCGCCGCAGAACGGAACACGCACCAACGTGCCGCGCGGACAGGCGCCGATATGCGGTGGCAGATCGTAATCGAAGTCTTTGTCAATATGAAAAGGCGCGTCCAACACGCGGACGCTGATAACGCTTTCCATCGGTGCGGACGCTCCTTTCGGGGATTTTACGAGTCAGAATTATTCTTCGTCGTCGCTGCGGCGGACGATCTTGTATTCGCCGTCCTCCAGACGATGAATGGCGATTTTGACCGCTTTCTGATCGCGGTATTCGGGAGAGATGAGCTGTGCCAGCGTATGCTCGGTCTGCCGGTCGTCAATCATCTTCTGCGCGCGGTTGCGCTGCGCCACATATTCGTCGGTGACGAGGCGCGCACTTTTGGCAATGGCAATGACCAGCTCATAACGGTTGAAGTTGCCGTGGGTCAGTTCATCACAGGTAGGGTGAATCATGGTACTACTCCTTATCAAATATCTGTATCTGAATTTAATTTGTGATTTTGCATTGGTCTGCCGCCTTTGGGCGGGTACGGACTGGAGAGGCGGGTTACGCCTGCTCGATCTCCTCCTCGTCCTCGCTGTCGCTGTCAAGACGGTTGGAGAGTGTCTCCGTCTGAATGGCGGAGAGCACCACATGGTCGGAATCCATGATGATGACCGCGCGGGTACGGCGGCCGCAGGAGGCGTCTATGACGCGCCCTGCCTCTTTGGCGTCCTGCACAAGGCGCTTGATGGGGGCGGAATCGGGGCTGGTGATGGCGACAATACGTTCGCAGGACACCATATTGCCGAATCCGATGTTCATGAGTTTCATGGGAGATAACCTCTGTTTATCGATTAAAAAATCAGCGACTGCGACCGCGGTTACTCGATGTTCTGCACCTGTTCGCGGATCTTTTCCAGTTCGTTTTTCATGTTGACGACCAAACGGGCGATGGATGCGTTGTTTGCCTTGGAGCCGATGGTGTTGGTCTCACGGTTCAGCTCCTGCATGAGAAAGTCGAGCTTCTTGCCGGAGGGCGCGGGCTCTGCGCAGATGTCGCGGAACGCACCGAAATGGGAGCGCAGGCGGGCGAGTTCTTCATCGATGGCGATTTTATCCGCCCAAATGGCGCATTCGGTCAGCAGGCGGTTTTCGTCGATCGCAATGCTGTTGTCGTCTAAAATCGCGCGCAGCCTTGCCTCCAACTTGTCGCGGTACCCCACGGTATCCCGGCGGGAGATGTCCTCCACCTCGTCTGCCCATGCCGCAACGTGCGCGAGCTTTTCGGTGATATCGGCTTCGGTTTTCTCACCCTCCGCGCGCCGCATGGCGCCGAAGCTCTCTCCGGCTTCCCGAAGCACCTCGGATACGCGCGCCCACGCCGCTTCGGGGTCCTCCTCCTGCGCTTCGCAGGTAAAGACGTCGGGGTTGCGTGCCACCCGCGTTACGGTAATGTCGTCCGGGAGCGAAAAGGCGTCCCGCAATTCTTTCAGAGCGGCGATGTATGCGGCGGCATAAGCGGGATTGACGTGGATCTGCCCCTCGCTCTCCGCTACCCTCTCACAACCGACGCTGATTTCCACCTTTCCGCGGGCAATCACATGGTTCTGCACATAGGCTTTGACCTTTTCCTCCAGATAGGAATAGGCGCGGGGGAGACGCACCGTACAGTCGAAGTAACGGCTGTTGACCGATTTCATTTCGACGGTGATATTGTAGTCGGGAAATGCCTTTTTGGCACGCCCGTAGGCTGTCATGCTCTGTATCATTTGTTTTGCTTCTTCCCCTTGACAAGGCTTTTGAGTTCTGCCAAAAAGGTATCCACGTCGCGGAATTCGCGGTACACCGAAGCAAAGCGGACGTAGGAGACTTCGTCTGCCTTGCGCAGGCGCTCCATGACCATCTCCCCGAGCTTCTCGGAGGTCACTTCGCTTTCGAGAGAATTGGCAAGCTCGTTTTCGATATCGGTGGTCAGCGCTTCGACGTCGACAGGGCGCTTCTGACACGCTTTCATGATACCGGATTGCAGTTTGTGACGGTCGAACGGTTCCCGGCGCACGCCGTCTTTTTTGATGACGAAGAGAGGGACCGTCTCAATCATTTCGTAGGTGGTGAAGCGCTTGCCGCAGCTTGTACATTCGCGGCGGCGCTTGATGGTGGAGTATTCTTCTTGCGGACGGCTGTCGAGAACGCGGCTGTCATGGGCGCCGCAGGCAGGACATTTCATGTCATGGAACCTCCGTTATTCCGAACTTCCTGGATTATATTATTTTATCACTTATTCTATATTTTGTAAAGAGGGAAGGCAAAAAAAGACGGAAACGGCGCGGTAAGCGCCGCATGGAGAAAAAGAGGCGAGAAGAATAGAAGGCGGAGCGTAAAACGCCGGCTCCGCGCTGAAAAACCGTGCCTTTTTGGCAAAGGAAATATCGTGCGTTTCAAAAACAGTCCGGAGCGGAGTCGCCGCCCCGGACTGCATTCCGCAATCGCGTCACAGAACAAAATCAAACTCGTAGTCGTAGATGTTGACGGTATCGCCGTCGGAGACGCCCTTTTCGCGCAGGAGACGGAACACGCCGTTCTTCTCCAGCACGCGCTGAAAGAAATTCAGGGACTCGTAGTCATCGAAGTTGATTTGCCCCATGAAGTTCTCAAGCCACTGCCCCTCGACGTACCACACGCCGTTTTCGCGGCGCACCGTCGTTTCAATGCCGCACCCCACGCTTGAGACGGCGTTGTCCTCCGGGGTGATTTCCGGCTCGTACTCCGCAATCGGCGGCAGCTCCCGCAACGCTTCACGCACGCAGGCGAGCATTTCCTGCACGCCCGCGCCGGTGGCGGCGCTGACAAAGCAGAGCTTGCGCCCCATCGCGTTGCATTTTTCTTTGAATGCAAGGACGGCGGGGGAGTTTTCGTCCGCCAGATCGGCTTTGTTGGCAACCATAATCTGCGGTCGGTCGGCAAGGACGGGGCTGTAATCGGTCAGCTCCCGATCGATGATTTCCATATCCGAGACGGGGTCGCGCCCTTCGCTGCCCGAAATATCCACCACATGAAGCAACAGGCGGCAACGGTCGATGTGCCTCAAAAACGCGTGCCCCAGCCCCGCGCCTTCGGCGGCACCCTCAATCAGACCGGGGATGTCCGCGACCACAAAGCCGCGCCCGCCGTCTCCGAGCGGTACCACGCCGAGGTTGGGAGACAGGGTGGTGAAATGATAATCCGCGATTTTCGGCTTCGCGGCGCTGATACGGGAGAGCAGAGAGGACTTGCCGACGTTCGGAAACCCGATGAGCCCCACGTCCGCCAGCATTTTCAGTTCCAGCCGGATTTCCCGCTCCTCCCCTTTGGTGCCGCTTTTGGCAAAGCGGGGAATCTGACGGGTCGGAGTGGCGAAATGACGGTTGCCCCAGCCGCCGCGCCCCCCATGGCAGGCGACGAACTCACGGTCGCGGGACATATCGAAAATGATTTTTCCCGTTGTGGGGTCGCGCAGGAGCGTGCCGGGCGGCACTAAAATGACGGTGTCCTCGCCGGACTTGCCGTGGAACTTGCGCCCCATGCCGTTCTGCCCGTTTTCGGCGACGAACTTGCGCTTATAGCGGAATGCAAGCAGGGTGTTGGCTCCCTCGTCCACGCGGAAAACAATATTGCCGCCGCGTCCGCCGTCCCCGCCGTCGGGACCGCCCGCAGCGACGTATTTTTCACGGTGAAAGGAGACGGCGCCGTTCCCGCCGTCGCCCGCTTTGACATAAATCGTGACGATATCGATAAACATTTGTCAGCCCTCGCTGTCGCCTTTCTGACGGATGATCAGTTTGATGGGTGTGCCGCGGAAGCCGAAGGTTTCACGCAGGCAATTCTCAAGATAGCGTTGGTAGGAAAAATGAAACAGCTCCGCATTGTTGCAGAATATGACGAAGGTCGGGGGCGCCACCTGCGACTGGGTCATATAGTAAATTTTCAGGCGCTTGCCCTTGTCGGAGGGCGGTTGGTTGCGCGCGGTGGCGTCCGCGAGCAGATCGTTGAGTACGCCGGTGGTGACGCGCAGGCGCGCCTGGTCGTACACCGAGACAATCATTTCGTAGAGGGTATTGACCCTCTGCCCGGTCAGGGCGGAGACGAACTGAATGGGCGCGTAGGTCATATAGGCAAGGGCGGTGCGTACCTGTTTTGTGACTTCCCCCGTGGTGGAGTTGTCCTTTTCAACCGCATCCCATTTATTCATGCAAATAATGGAGGCTTTGCCCGCCTCATGCGCAATGCCCGCGATGCGCTCGTCCTGCTCGGTCACGCCCTCGTTCGCGTCCACCATGATCAGGCAGACGTCGGCGCGGTCCACCGCCATGTGGGCGCGGAGCACCGAGTACTTTTCGATTTTATCGTCCACCTTGGAGGCGCGCCGGATGCCCGCGGTGTCGATGAAGCAGAATTTGCCCCATTCGTTTTCCACATAGGTGTCCACGGCGTCCCGCGTGGTGCCGGGAATATTCGAGACGATCATGCGGTTCGCCCCCAGCATACGGTTGATGATGGAGGATTTCCCTGCGTTCGGCTTGCCGATGACGGCGACGCGGATGACGTCGTCTTCCTCCTCCGCGTTCTCTTCGGGCGGCAGGCAGACAACAATGCGGTCCAGCAGGTCGCCGGTGCCGGTGCCGTGCAGAGAGGAGAGGGGAATGGGATCGTCTTTCAGCCCGAGTTCATAGAATTCATAGTACTCGAAAGGCAGCTCCCCTATCTTGTCCACCTTATTGACGCAGACAATGACGGGCTTCCCGCTCTTGCCGAGCATAACGGCAATCTCGCGGTCGTCGGCGACAAGACCGGCGCGCACGTCGCACACGAATACAATGACGTCGGCGCTCTCGATGGCGATCTGCGCCTGTTGGCGCATCTGCTTCAGAATGATATCGTCGGACTTGGGTTCAATCCCGCCCGTGTCAATGAGATGAAACCTGCGCCCGCCCCATTCCGCCTCGCCGTAAATACGGTCGCGCGTGACGCCGGGCGTATCTTCCACAATGGCGCGTCTCTCTCCGATGATTTTGTTGAACAACGTGGATTTCCCCACGTTTGGGCGACCTACGATCGCCACGGTCGGTTTCGCCATATGCGTCCCTCCTTTTCGATTGCGGCGGGGGTTCATCCCGCCGCGGGCACTTCTGTGCGGTCAAAAAACAAAGGCAGACCCGCACCGACCGCCGTTGCTACGGCGGCGCGGCACACAGCCTGCCTCACATTGTCGGTTCTATTTAGTATAACAAATATTCCGAAGAAAATCAATCGTCGCTTTTTCTCTTTTGAAAAACCATCCGCAGAGAGTTGACGATGGCGAGCAGCGCCACCCCGACGTCTGCGAACACCGCCAACCACATACCGCCGCTGAAGTTCAGAAGCCCCGCGATGGCGGCAGCCATGACGGCGATCTTCACACCGAGGGCAAAGCAGATATTGAAGCGTGAGATCCGCAGGGTCTTGCGTGCGACCGCAAAGGCTTCCGGCAGACGGGAAAGGTTGTCGTTCATAATCACGACGTCCGCCGCTTCGATGGCGGCGTCGGAGCCGATCCCGCCCATGGCGATCCCCACGTCGGCGCGCGCCAGAGCGGGTGCGTCGTTGATTCCGTCTCCGACATACACCACGCCCGCGCCGCTTTCGGTCAGCTCTTCGAGCCGCGCGTATTTATCGGCGGGGAGCAAACGGGCATGTACCTCGTCGATGCCCGCGACGGCGGCAATTTCCCGCGCGGGCTTTTCCGCGTCGCCCGTCAGCATGACGGTCCGGCGGATCCCGTACCCGCGCAGGGCGGCAAGAGTCTGTTTGGCTTCCGCACGCAGGGTGTCACAGACAACCACGGCGCCGATATATTGCCCGTTCCGGGCAGCGTAAATCCCCTCCTGCCCGTCGGGCACGACAGCGCCGACGTCTGCCATCAGGGCGGCGTTGCCGACGGCAATCGTATCGCCCTCCAGCTCAGCGAGGAGCCCTTTTCCCGCCACCTCCTTGACAGAAGAAGGAAGCGGAGCGTCGGGCGCCGCCGCATGAATGGCACGGGCGAGAGGGTGAGAGGAATGGCTCTCCGCGGCGCTCATCAGGCGCAGCAGCTCTTCCCGCTCCACTCCGACGGGCCACACGCCCGCAACCGTAAAGGTACCGCGGGTCAGCGTGCCGGTTTTGTCAAAGACGGCAACCGAGGCATGGGAGAGGGCGTCAAACGAAACGCCGCCCTTGAACAGAATCCCCCGTGAGGCGGCACAGCCGATGCCGCCGAAGAAAGCGAGGGGAACCGAGATCACAAGCGCACAGGGACAAGAGACGACCAGCAGCATCAAGGCGCGCCTGACCCAGTCGAGCAGCACGTTGGAGTGGAAAGCAAAAAACACGATCAGCGGAGGCACAAAGGCAACCAGTACGGCAAGCCCGACCACGATAGGCGTGTAGACGTGGGCAAAGGAGGTGATGAAGCGCTCCTGCCGGCTCTTGCGGTCCGCCGCCTCCTGCACCAGTTGCAAAATGCGCGCCGCGGCAGACGCCTCGGAGGTTTTTTCGGCTTTGGCGTATAGCACGCCGTCCAGGACGATCATGCCGCTGGAAAGGCGGACGCCAGGCGCGGCGTCCAAGGGGGCGGATTCCCCCGTCAGGGCGGCGGTATCGACTGCGGCGTTTCCGCGCAGTACCACGCAGTCGACGGGAATGCGGCTGCCGGGGCGCAGCACCACGGTCTGCCCGACGGCGACCTCTGCGGCGTCCACCTCGGTTTCAGCACCGTCCAGCACAACCAAAGCGGTGTCGGGATTGATGTCCATGAGGGAACGGATGGTGGCGCGGGAACGGCGCACGGCGCGGTGTTCAAAATATTCCCCGATCAGATAAAACAGCATGACGGCGACGCCCTCGGCGTATTCGGCGATAAAGAAAGCGCCGACGGAGGCAATGCTCATCAGGAAAGTTTCATCCAGAAGCTGTCCACGGAAAATTCCTTTGACGGCTTCTAGGAATACTTCGGCCCCGCATACAAGGAGCGCGGCGCCGTAGACGATGGCGGCGGGAAGCGTCAGCTTCCACGCGTGTTCCAGCAGTAGCCCCGCGACAAGCAGGACGGCGCCTGCGAGGATGTGCAACAGCTCCCCGTCTTTTAAGAGTTTCTTCATAGCAGACTCCCATTTTTGAGTTTCGGGCGCCGGGGGCTGTTCCCCCGGTACGCGCATGATTATTTGCGGTCGATGGTCACCTTGCGGCTGAACTCTCGCCCCGCCGCTTTCACGGCTTTGTCAAGGGCGGCGGCCTCCGCGTCGCTGACCACGGTCAGCTCCTCCGAGAGAAAATTCAGCTTGACGCTTTCCACTCCCTCGATCTTTTCGATCATGCCGGAGAGCTTCTTGGCGCAGTTGGGGCAATCTAGTCCCGTGACGGTGTATTTGTGGGTCATGGCGGTTTCTCACTTTCTTTTATATATCTGTGTTTTTCTAGAATTATTGTATTTATCGAAGTAAAATTGGGGCTTACGGAGTCGAAATCGGGTGTGGGGCGTTATGAGCGCGTTTCGGGCTCCGAGAGGTGTTCGTCGGCGCACTCGATGATCAGGCGCACGTGTTCGTCAGCCAAAGCGTAGTACACGTTTTTCCCCTCCCGGCGATAAGTCACCAGATGTGCGGCGCGCAGGGCGGCGAGCTGGTGGGATACGGCGGACTTGGTCATGCCGATGAGGTCCGCCAAGTCGCACACGCACATCTCCCGGCGGTCAAGCGCCGTCAGAAGCCGCAGGCGCGTGGGGTCCCCGAACACCTTGAAAAACTCCGAAAGGCGCAGCAGCGTACGTTCACTCGGCATGGTGGGGCGCACTGCCTCCGTGACGGAGGGGTGGTGATGCTCTTCACAGCAGACAGGCTCTTTTTCTATAGTCATGGCGGGCTTCCTTTCCGGCGTGTATTTTTTCATCGGTTCCTGTTATTTTGTCACATATATCGTTGATGAATGTTACCCGTTTTAACCGTTGAACAGTTGAATGATTGTTCAAATGTAATGCCATTATACGCGCTTGTTTCGGATTTGTCAAGAGAAAGTTAGAGAAAAATAAAAAAATGCTCCGCCACAAAACGCGTACGGAGCGTGGAAAAGAAGCCTGCGCGCTTCAGGCGCGCAGGCGAAGCCCTTTGGGATAGTGATTCTTGGCGATGCCGCCCGTGACCTTGATACCGCCGAGGGGACAGCCCTCGACCGTCACGCAAGCCCAGCCGTCGGGCAAGCTGCACGGAAAGGTTTCCCCGCGCAGATAGGCGGTCAGGCGCGGGTCGGAGAGGGAGAGAGGCAAACGCCGCGCAAACTGCCCGCCGTAAGCGGAAAAGAGCCAGTGCGCGGGAATCAAACGCCCTTTTTCGACTTGCCCTGCGCGCACGCCTCTGGCATAGGTGACGTCATCGGCGGTGGGAACAGCGCCGTCCAGCAGGGAAACCGCGCCCTTGAATATCACGGGGGCGGGCAGGCGACCCGTCAGGTTTTCCCGGACGAACGCGTCCCAGACTCGTTGCTCCTCCCGCGTGAGCGGGCGCACGTCGTCGCGCACTTTTTTTGGCAAAGGGGGGGCGGGGGCAGCGGCGCTCTTCGAGAGGAGGGCAAAAAACTGCCCCTCCCCCTTTGCAATATGCGGGTAAAAGCGGCGGGCATGGGCGGAAATCCCGCGCCCGGTCTCATCCTCCGCCGGACAGAGGGCGGGGGCGGTGACGTCGGCAAGCGGCGCGGAGACGGGGAGCAGAGAAAACTCGGGGTGAGACATAAGAAAGTCGTACAGAACTCTTTCGTTTTCTTCCGGAGAAAAGGTGCAGGTGGAATAGACCAGCTCTCCGCCGGGGCGCACGCATTCGGCGGCGTGACGGAGGATGTCCGCTTGCCGCACGGCGCAGGCGCGGACGCTGCCCTCGCTCCACTGTTCCACCGCGGCGGGGTCTTTCCGGAACATACCCTCGCCGGAGCAGGGGGCGTCTACCACCACTGCGTCAAAGAAACCGGGATAGCGGGCGGCAAGTACGGCGGCGTCCGTGTCGGTGACCACGGCGTTCTTCAACCCCATGCGTTCCAGATTCCCGGTTAGGGTGGTACAGCGCGCGGGGACGAACTCATTGGAAACCAGCAGTCCCCCGGACCCGATACGGTTGGCGATCTGCGTGGATTTCCCGCCGGGGGCGGCGCAGACGTCAAGAACCCGCATATTCTCGGTTAGGTGCAGACAGCACACGGGCGCCATGGCGGACGGCTCCTGCATATAGAATCCGCCCGCGTGATGCAGGGGGTGGCGCCCCGCCTTTTCTTCACTCTCCAAATAAAAGCCGTCCGGCGCGTAAGGAACGGGGGAGAGGGCATAGCCGAGCGCCCCCGCCAGCGCGGCGGGGGTGGTTTTGGCAAGATTGACGTGCAGGGCGCGGCAGGGCGGCTCCGAAGCGGAGGCAAGAAAACGCGGGTACTCCTCGCCCAGCAGGCGTTTCATTTCCGAAAGGAATGCGTTCGGATACATAAATGGTTCCTTGATAGAAAATCGAATTTCAGATTGCAAACGGCAGCATACAAGAAAGATACCGTTTCGGAAAACAGGGCGGGATTACAGCTTGCCGTATCGTTCCCCGTAGAGGATCTCGGCTTCCCGCAGACCGCTCTCGGCGGCACGGCGCAGCAGCTCCTGCGCCATCACGGGGTCCTGCGGCACACCGCCGCGCCCGGTGAGGTAATACGAGGAAAGCTGCTTCATGGCATAGGCGTCTCCGCGCCCTGCGGCGGTCAGGTACCATTTCGCCGCTTTGGAGTCGGTTTCGTTGGTGCCGGTGCTGTGATAGAGGTCGGCAAGGAAGGTCATGGCTTTGACAAGCCCCTGCTCGGCGGCGCGGGTCAGCCACATTTCTCCTTTTTCAGGGTCGTTTTTCACGCCGTTCATGACTTGGGAGTAATGCTTGCCGAGGGTAAACTGTGCGGGCGCATATCCCTGCTCGGCGGCAGCGGCATACCAGATGGCGGCTTCGGTTTTGTCAACCTTGACGCCCTGCCCGTTGTAATAGCAAACGCCCAGATGGAAGCGCGCGGGGGCGAAACCGCTTTCCGCCGCGCGGCGGTAGCAGCTGACGGCGCGCAGGTCATCACGTTTGACGCCGGTGGCAAAGCTGTAGCACTGTCCCAGCGCGTTTGCGGCGGGCGCATACCCGCCCTCCGCCGCCATGTAATACAGTTCCACGGCGCGTTTTTCATCCTTTTCCACGCCGAAGCCGTCCACAAGCAGATTCCCCCACAGGAGCATGGCGTCCGGCACCTCGGCGTCCACCAGTTCTTTAAGGGCGGGGAGAACCTCTTTGAGTTCTGTCAGCCCCGCGGCGGGATTCTGCGGAATATCCGCGGTTTCGTCCCCGATACAGGAGAGATAAGCCAGACGCGCGCGGCACAGCACATCGCCGTCCGCCGCCGCCATCCGCATCAGTTCCACCGCGCGGCGGCGGTCAAAGGGGACGCCAAGACCATGGTAATACCGGATGGCGTAATTTCCCGTTTTGTTGGCTTCCTCGTGCGCAAGGGTCACGGTCGTGCCCGTGGAGCCGAAGCCGCCGGTGCCGCGCCGGGTATCGGAAAGCTCGTCGACAGGCACGAAATCCACCCGCAGAAACGGCGTGATGACAAGCTGCGCTATTCTTTCGCCGTCCTGTATGGTCTGCGGCGTCAGCGAGTGATTGTGCAGGGCAACCATCACCTCGCCGCGGTAATCGGGATCCACCACCCCGACCTTGTTGGCGGGTGCCAGTCCGCGCTTGGAGGCAAGCCCGCTGCGCGGATAGACAAGACCGGCGTAGCCGTCCGGCAGTTCGATGGCAATGCCGGTATGTACCATATAGGTTTCGCCGGGGGCGATGGTGACGTCGCCGTCCAGCAACGCGTACAAATCGGCGCCCGCCGCGCAGGCGGAGCCGTAGGTGGGCAGAGTCGCCCTCTCATTGAGTTTTTTGATGTTCACCTGTACCATAATGTGACCTCACTTGCATTGTAACTTCTGCTTCAGGAACTGCCCCGTATAGGATTCTTTGACTTCCGCCACCTGCTCCGGGGTGCCTTTGGCAACCAACGTGCCGCCGCCGTCGCCTCCCTCGGGACCCAGGTCGATGATATAGTCGGCGGTTTTGATCAGGTCAAGATTGTGTTCGATGACGATGACGGTGTTGCCGCCGGACACAAGGCGCTGAAGAATTTCAATGAGGTGCGCCACGTCTGCGGTGTGCAGCCCCGTTGTCGGCTCATCGAGAATATAAACGGTTTTGCCGGTGGAGCGCCGCGCCAGCTCGGTCGCCAGTTTTACGCGCTGCGCTTCGCCGCCGGAGAGGGTCGTGGAGGATTGCCCCAGCTTGATATACCCCAGTCCGACGTCGCACAGAGTCTGTACCTTGCGCTTGATCTGCGGGATGCCGTCAAAGAAGGAGAGCGCCTCCTCGCAGGTCATCTCCAAAACCTCGTAGATGTTTTTCCCTTTGTAGCGGACGTCCAGCGTATCGCGGTTGTAGCGCATGCCGTGGCAGACGTCGCATTTGACGTACACGTCGGGCAAAAAGTGCATTTCGATGCACTTCACCCCGTCGCCCTGACAGGCTTCGCAGCGCCCGCCGCGGACGTTGAAAGAGAATCTGCCGGGACCGTAGGCGCGCGCCTTTGCGTCCGGGGTTTTGGCAAACAGCTCCCGGATGTCCCCGAACAGACCCGTATAGGTGGCAGGGTTGGAGCGCGGCGTTCTGCCGATGGGGCTCTGGTCGATATCAATCACCTTATCCACATACTCCAGCCCGTCCACGCCGTCGCACTCTCCGGGGAACGTAACGGCGCCGTTCAGGTCGCGCGCAAGCGTGCGCTGTAAACAAATGTTGACAAGAGAGGACTTGCCGGAGCCGGAGACGCCGGTCACGCACAGCAGCGTGCCGAGCGGGAAATCCACCGTCACATGCTTCAGATTGTTTTCGGTTGCGTTGCGCACGCGCAGGAAGTGTCCGTTGCCCGGTCTGCGGGTTTTTGGGACGGCGATGGTTTTTCTGCCGCTGAGGTAATCTCCGGTCAGCGACTCCCTGCACGCCGCCACCTGTGCGGGGGTGCCTGCCGCAACCACTTCGCCGCCGTGAATGCCCGCCCCGGGGCCGATATCCACGATATAATCCGCCGCCTCCATGGTTTCCTCGTCATGCTCCACCACGATGACGGTGTTGCCGAGGTCGCGAAGGCTGAGCAGGGTTTTGATCAGCTTGCCGTTGTCGCGCTGGTGCAGACCGATGCTCGGCTCGTCCAGAATATACAGCACGCCCACAAGGGCGGAGCCTATTTGGGTTGCCAGACGGATGCGCTGCGCCTCGCCGCCGGACAGCGTGCCCGCCTTGCGTGCAAGGGTCAGATAATCCAGTCCGACCTCGTTGAGGAAGCGCAGGCGTTTCCGTATTTCGCCGAGAATATCGTGCGCGATTTTCTCGCGGGAATCGTCAAAATGAAGTCCGTCGATAAAGGTGAGCATCTGCGCGACAGAGAGGTGACAGAGGCGGTCGATGTTCAGCCCGCCCACCGTGACCGCAAGCATATTGTCCGTGAGGCGCGCGCCGTGACACACCGGGCAGGGAGCGTCCTCGACGAACTGCTGGTAGTAGTCGCCGAACTCGCCGTTGAGGTGCATGCGACGCTCAATCATGGGAATGATGCCCTCGAATACCGCGTCGCCCTCCTTGCGTTCCTTACCGAAGTAGCGCACGCAGTGGTAGCGCTTCTCCCCGGTTCCCCACAGGAGCGCTTTGCGCTGCGCGGGGGTGTATTCGTCAATGGGGGTATCGAGCGTGAAGCCGTATTCCTCGCCCACCGCCTTGACAAGCGGCCCGGTGTAGGAGCGCTCGTCCATGCTCTTGAAGCCGTTGGCAGCCAGCGCGCCGGCGCGCAGGGACAGGTGCGGATGGAGAATCAGTTTCTTTTCGGAAATCACCTGCATTTCTCCGAGTCCCGCGCAGCGCGGGCAGGCGCAGACGGGGTTGTTGAAGGAGAACATGGCGGGTTCCAGTTCACCGAACGAGACCTGATGCTCCTCGCAGGCGTATTTTTGCGAAAACTCGTATTCCCGTTCCTCTTCGCCCTCGCGGGGGACGACCGCGACGGTCACTCTGCCGTCCGAGAGGGACAGGGCGTTCTCCACCGATTCTCCGAGGCGGGCGCGGATGTCCGGCTTGATCACCAGACGGTCCACGACAATGTCCACCGAATGCTTGGTGTTCTTATCCAGCTTGATTTCTTCCCCGAGGTCGTACAGGCTGCCGTCCACGCGGGCGCGGACATATCCGCTGCGCTTGGCGTCCGACAGGACCTTTTCATGGGTCCCCTTTTGGACGCGTACCACGGGAGACAGCACCATGAAGCGGGTGCCCTCGGGCAGCTTCATGATACGGTCGACTATCTGATCCAGCGACTGCTGGGTGATTTCTTTTCCGCAGACGGGGCAGTGCGGGGTACCCACGCGGGCGTAGAGCAAACGCAGGTAATCGTAAATCTCGGTGACCGTGCCGACCGTGGAACGCGGGTTCTTGGAGGTGGTTTTCTGCTCGATGGAGATGGCGGGAGACAGCCCCTCGATGGAATCCACGTCGGGCTTGTCGATTTGCCCGAGGAACTGGCGCGCGTAGGAGGACAGGGATTCCACGAACCGGCGGTGCCCCTCGGCGTAGATGGTTTCAAACGCCAAGGTGGATTTGCCGGAGCCGGAAAGACCCGTGAACACCACCAGCTTGTCACGCGGGATATCAACGTTGATATTTTTGAGGTTGTTGGTGCGCGCACCGCGCACAATGATTTGTTTTGACATGATTTCAGCTGCCTTTTATCTGCGTGTCGGTATCTTCTTCCGGGAGGAATCGGCGGGCGTGTCCCCGCCGCCCTCTTCGGGCGCCTTTGCGGCGCGCAGTTCCTTGATTTTGTCTCTGAGGTACGCCGCGCGTTCAAAGTCCAGCCTGCGGGCGCATTCCTGCATTTCGCTTGTCATACGCAGCAGCAACTGTTCCTTGTCCTCGCGGGAGAGCTTTTTGCGGGCGGAGGGTACGCGGGCGCTCTGCTCGGCTTCCTTTTTGCCGATTTCAATCACGGCGCGCACCGCCTTGGACACCGACTGCGGCGTGATGCCGTGCGCCTCGTTATAGGCGGACTGAATGCGCCGGCGGCGCTCCGTCTCGTCGATTGCCGCTTTCATGGAGCGGGTAACGGTATCGGCGTACATGATGACCCTGCCGTTGACATTGCGGGCGGCGCGCCCCACCGTCTGAATCAATGAGGTTTCGGAACGGAGGATCCCTTCCTTGTCCGCGTCGAGAATGGCGACCAGAGACACCTCCGGGATATCAAGCCCCTCGCGCAGCAGGTTGATCCCCACCAGTACGTCAAAGAGGTTCATCCGCAGGTCGCGGATGATCTCCATGCGCTCCATGGTTTCCACGTTGTGGTGAATGTATTTAACGCGGATGCCCTGCGTGGAGAGATACTCGGTCAGATCCTCCGCCATCTTGGTGGTCAGGGTGGTGACAAGCACCTTGTCGCCGCGCGCCGCGACCGTGCGGATCTCTCCTATCAGGTCGTCCACCTGCCCGGCGACGGGACGGACGACGATCTCGGGGTCGATCAGCCCCGTCGGGCGGATGATCTGTTCCACCGTGCGGTCGCTGTTTCGTTTCTCGAAGTCTCCCGGCGTGGCGGAGACGAAAATCGTCTGTCCGAGCTTCTCTTCAAACTCTTCGAAGAAAAGCGGGCGGTTGTCATAGGCGGAGGGCAGGCGGAAGCCGTAGTCCACCAAATTTTTCTTTCTCGCGGTGTCTCCGCCCGACATGCCGCGCACCTGCGGGAGCATGACGTGAGACTCGTCGATAAACGTGATAAAGTCCTTCGGGAAGTAATCCAGAAGCGTATAGGGAGTGGAACCTGCGGTTCTGCCGGAGAGGACGCGCGAATAGTTTTCCACCCCGGAGCAGAAGCCCACCTCGCGCAGCATTTCCAGATCGTATTTGGTGCGCTCCTCGATGCGCTGCGCTTCCAGAAGCTTGTTCTGAGAGCGGAAGAACTCCACGCGTTCGTGCATTTCTCTTTCGATTTCGGCAAGTGCGTCCTCCCGCTTGGCGTCGGACACCGCGTAATGCGTGGCGGGAAAGACGGCGGCGAAAGACAGGCTTTGCAGCTGCTCCCCGGTGACGGTGCTGACCTCGGAAAGACGGTCGATTTCATCGCCGAAAAACTCCACGCGTACGGCGCGGTCGGTGCTGGAAGCGGGCAGGATCTCCACCGTATCTCCCCGCACGCGGAACTTGCCGCGGGCAAACCCGATGTCGTTGCGCTCATAGCTGATGGCGACCAAACGGCGGATCAACTCCTCCCGCGTCATGGGCATACCGGGGCGGAGGGAAATCAGCAGATCCTGATACTCGCGCGGGTCGCCGAGCGAATAAATACAGGACACCGACGCCACAATGATGACGTCCCGCCGCTCAAAGAGCGCCGAGGTGGCGCTGTGGCGCAGCTTGTCTATCTCATCGTTGATCATGGCGTCCTTTTCGATATACATATCCCGTCCGGGAATGTATGCCTCGGGCTGATAGTAGTCGTAATAGGACACGAAATAACCGACTTCGTTATGCGGGAAGAACGCCCGCAACTCCGAGCAGATTTGCGCGGCAAGCGTTTTGTTCGGCTCCAAGACCAGCGCCGGGCGCCCCGCACGCGCGATGACGTTCGCCATGGTAAAGGTCTTGCCGGAGCCGGTCACGCCCAGCAGGGTCTGAAACCGCTCTCCCGCCTCCAGCCCCGCCGTCAAGCCGTCGATGGCCTCCGGCTGGTCGCCTGTCGGCGCAAAGGGACTGACAAGTTGAAACGGACTTTCCATGGGCGCCTCCTTTCTCCGCGCGGGATACGGGCATACGCATTCCGCATACGATTGACTGACTAATAGAAGTATTAACCTTAAATATCGATACTTAATCAGTATATCATACTTTTTAGGCTTTGAAAAGAGCGGAAACGCATTTTTCGTCACGCCGCGTGGTAAAATGCGGGAGAGAAAAAGCGTCGGGCGAGGGATCCGCGGTATGCGGAAGCGGGCGTTTTACATTTTTGCGAAAGACTGTATAAATTTTCTTGCCGGGGTAAAAATAGGTGTGCAATCATTTTGAAAGGATTTTATGCAAATGGAAAACAAGAACGAGCAAAAAAACAGAAAAAGCGATCACCGCAAAGCCAACCGCATCCTTTACATCGCTCTGGCGGCGGTGATATGCGCGGGTGCCGTCGTGTGCGGAATACTGCTTTCCCGCACGCAGGACAAGCAGGGGACGCCCCCCGATCTGCCCATTGACGTCACGCCCATCGACCCCGGTCAGACCGAGGACCCCACGGCAGTGCTGCCGGAATTCATGGCGCCTGCGGTCGGTCTGGTGACCAAGAACCACGACCTGACCCAGCTGGTGTTCTGGAATACCACCACGGACTGGCGCGTGCATCACGGGATCGACATCAGCGCGGCACTGGGCGATAAGGTCATGGCGGCGGCTGACGGCAAGGTGAGCGAAATCACGGACGACCCCCTGATGGGCACCTCTGTCTTTATCAGCCACAACGGCAATGCCGTCACGGTTTACCGCAACCTGAACCCCGAGCTTGCCGAGGGGATCGAGGTCGGCGCCGAGGTGCGTTGCGGTCAGACCATCGGCTGTATCGGGGAAACCGCTGTCATGGAGGTGGCGGACGAACCTCATCTGCACTTTGAAATGCGGGTGAACGGCGAGGAAGTCGACCCGATGGACTTCATCTCCGCAAATTCCGCGGCAGCCTCCCTTTCCCGCGATATTTCCTACGAGGGTTGACCCTGTCTTTGCGTGCGCCGACGGCGCACGCGCCCTGCGGGGCTGAAGAGGCGCGACAAGGCTCGTTCCGGCATTCCTGCGGAACGGGCCTTTTTTTCTCTTGCGGTGGGGGCGGCGTGTGAGAAAAACGCATCAATCTGTCGAAAAGCGCTTTGTTTGTGGGTTTTACTTGATTTTCTGTGACATATATGCTAAAATGGCTCTATCATCCGCAGTTAGTAGCGGAGAATGATTTGGAGAAAACATGAAATACATTGCGATTCTGGGTCTCGGCGTTGTCGGCTGCGGCACCGCAGACCTGTTCACTGAAAACGCGCAGGCGATTGCGGCGCGCCTCGGAGAAGAAGTCAGCGTCAAATACGCGCTGGACGTCCGCGATATGCCGGACAGCCCCTATGCCGATAAAATCGTCCACGACATCAAGGTGATTCTGGACGACCCGGAGATCTCCGTGGTGGCAGAGCTGATCGGCGGCGTCAACCCCGCTTTGGAGTACACCCGCGCCTGCATGGAAGCGGGCAAGAGCGTTGTCACCTCCAATAAGGAGTTGGTGGCGACCCACGGCGCGGAGCTGCTTGCGTTAGCGAAAGAGAAAGGCGTTTACTATCTGTTCGAGGCGTCTACCGGCGGCGCGATCCCCGTGATCCATCCGCTGGCAACCGACCTCGCCGGCAACACCGTGCGCAGCATTTCCGGGATCCTCAACGGAACCACCAACTATATCCTGACCCGTATGTTCCGCTCCGGCGCTTCGTTTGAAGCGGCGCTGACGGAAGCACAGCAGAAGGGATATGCCGAGCGGAACCCCGCCGCCGACATTGAGGGCATTGACGCGTGCAGAAAAATCTGCATTCTCGCCGCCACCGCCACCGGCACGCTCGTGGACCCCGATTCGGTGCACACGGAGGGGATTACCGCCGTCCGTCAGAGCGACGTGCAGCTTGCCAACCGCATGGGCTATACCGTCAAGCTGCTCGGCAGATTTGTCCGTCAGACCGGCGGCACCTTTGTCATGGTCGCTCCCTTCCTGCTTCCCAAGGACAGCCCTTTATCCGGGATTGAGGACGTGTTCAACGGAGTGTTGGTCGATTGCAACTATGCGGGGGACGTGATGTTCTACGGCCGCGGCGCCGGTTCCCATCCCACCGCTTCCGCGGTTGCCGCAGATGTGCTTTCGATTCTGCGCGGGGACGCGCAGCGGTATGAGTGGACTGCGGGGGACGATACCCTCTCCACCGATTTCCGTCTGTTCAGTTGCCGTCACTATCTTTCCCTGCGCGGCGTGGAGCAAAGCGCCGTCGGCGTCATTTGGAGCGAAGCCGAAATTCTGCCTGGGGAGGGCGACGAGATCGCGCTCATTACCCCCTCCATCACCGAGCAGGAATACGAGGACGACCTCAAGCGTCTGTGTGCTTCCGGGGCGCAACTCCAGGCGCATATCCGCGTATTCGATTGAGACCGATCAGACCGTCTTTGGCAGACAGAGCCACCACTCTGTCTGCTTTTTTAATGAGCACCGCAAGATTGCACAGAGTCATGACTCCCAGTAGCAAATCCGTCAGGGTGAATACGGTTTCGGCGGAAAACGCCGCGCCGACCGTCAGGGCGGCGGAGTACAGGAGCAGATAAGGCACCCGCCATGCGGAGCAGGGGCGGGCGAGGGCGTTCAGGCAGGAGAGCCCGTAAAACGCCCATGTCAGGGTGGTGGCAAAGGCGAAGCTGACGACGGTCAGCGCCACAAGCCCCCCGGCGCTGTCCCCGTAAAAGACGGCGAAGACCGAACGGATGTAGTCGGCGGGGTCCCCCGCGGCTTCGGGGCGTGCGCACAGGCAGGCAAGCGCGGTCAGCGTACAGACCACGGCGGTGTCGAGAAACACCTCGAAAATCCCCCACAGCCCCTGCCCGGCAGGCGTGGTTCCCTCGGCGGTGATGTGGGCGAGCGGGGCGGTACCGCAGCCTGCTTCATTGGAAAGCAGTCCGCGCGCGCAGCCGATCCGCGCGGCGTCCGAGAAAAGGAAGCCCGCCACTCCGCCGAGCCCTGCCTGCGGGGTGAACGCCGCCCGGAAGATTGCCGCCACTGCCGCAGGCAGGGCGGCGCGGCAAAAGACAATGACCGACAGGCACATGATAAGGTAAAGCCCCGTGACAATCGGAATGAGAAAGGAATTGATAGGGGCGATGGCACGCCGCGCGAAGAGAAGTATCAGAGCGGCGGCAACAGACAGTGCGGCGCCGCAGAATACAGGCGCTGCGCCGACAACATCGGAAAGGGCGTTCGCGGCGGCGTTCCCCTGTATGAGGCTACCCTGGAGCACGGCGCACACCACGCACAGCGCCGAGAAGAAGACGGGGAGAAACCGGCGCCCCCCGCCGTCCTCGCGCCGCATATAATAGGGCGCGCCGCCCTGCCAGTCTCCTTTTTCTCCGCGACGGCGGGTATCCATGGCGAGAACCACCTCCGCGTACTTGACCGCCATGGCGAAAAACGCCGATACCAGCATCCAGAAAATCGCCCCCGCACCGCCGCAAATCAGAGCCAGCGCGACCCCCGTGATGTTTCCGACGCCGAGGGTACCGGCAAGGGCGAGGCATACCGCACGAAACGCGCTGAGAGGGCTTTTCCCGCTTGTCATGCGGCGGCAGGCGCGGACAGGGTGGCGAATCCAGAACAGGCGCAGGCGGATACAGAAGTATCCTCCGCAAAGCAGCAGCGCCGCTAATACGGCGGGCGCGACAAAGACGCGCTGCAAATACTCAATCAACTAAAAACGCCCCCTCTCTCCTTGCAGGATATGAGAGGGGGACGGCTTTTTATGTCGCCTGCGCGGGAAGCGCGGCGGAAAATTCCGTCAGGAGTACTTATTTAACGGCGGCGGCGTTTTTCTTGGCAGCCTGCGCTTTGAGACGCAAAGAACTGTCCAGAATACGCTTGCGCAGACGGATGCTCTTTGGAGTCACCTCGATCAGCTCGTCCTCCGCAATGAATTCGATGGCTTCCTCGAGAGAGGGCTGGTGCGGGGTAATCAGGGTCAGCGCTTCATCCGCACCGGTGGAACGGACGGCGGTCAGGTGTTTCTTCTTGCAGACGTTGACGGCGATGTCGCCCGGCTTGGGGTTCTCGCCGACGATCATGCCCTCGTACACAGGGACGGACGGACCGATGAACAGAGGACCTCTGTCCTGCGCGTAGTACAAACCGTAAGAGGTGGTCTCACCGGTTTCGCTTGCCACGAGGGAGCCGGTGAAGCGCATGGTGACATTCCCCTTATAGGGAGCGTATCCGTCAAACACGGAGTTGATGATCCCCTCGCCGCGGGTGGCGGTCATAAACTCGCTGCGGTAGCCGAACAGGCAGCGGGTCGGGATCCGATAGGTCAGCTTCTGACGGGAGCCGCGGAGCTGCATATCCAAAAGCTCGCCCTTGCGGGAGCCGAGGCGCTCCATAACGGTGCCCATGTATTCCTCCGGGACGTCGATGGTGACAAGCTCCATCGGCTCGCATTTCACGCCGTCAATTTCGGAGTACAGAACTGTGGGGTTGGAGCAGGAAAGCTCATATCCTTCGCGGCGCATGCTTTCAATCAGCACGGAGAGGTGCATCTCGCCGCGCCCCGCGACCTTGAAGCTGTCCGTGGTATCGCCGTCCGAGACGCGCAGGGACACGTCGCGGAGCAGCTCGCGGTACAGGCGCTCCCGCAGATGGCGGGAGGTGACGTACTTGCCCTCTCTGCCGGCAAATGGAGAGTCGTTGACCGAGAAGGTCATTTCAAGGGTCGGCTCGGAAACCTTAACGAATTCCAGCGGCTCCACGCAGGTGCTCTGGCAGACCGTGTCGCCGATATTGATGTCCTCCGCGCCGGAGAAAGCGACGATGTCGCCCATCTTCGCTTCGGGTACCTGGACGCGATTCAGACCGTCAAACTGGTAGATAGAGATGATTTTGGCACGGCGGGGCGCCTCGTCGGAGTGAAAATTGCAGATGGTGATCTCCTGATTCTGACGCATGGTCCCGCGCTCGATGCGGCCGATACCGATTCTGCCGACGAAGTTGTTATAGTCGATGCAGGAGACAAGCGCCTGCAAGGGGGCGTTTTCGTCTCCCTCGGGAGCGGGGATATAATCGAGAATGGTCTCGAAAAGCGGCGTCAGGTCCTTGCCCGGAACATGGTAATCGCGGGTGGCGGTGCCGTCCCTGCCGGAGCAATACAGGATAGGGGAATCCAGCTGTTCGTCGGAGGCGTTCAGATCCATGAGCAGCTCAAGCACCTCGTCCTCGATTTCATCAAGACGGGCGTCGGGGCGGTCGATCTTGTTTACCACCACGATGACGCGGTGATTGAGCGCCAGCGCGTGCTCCAGAACAAAACGGGTCTGAGGCATGGGGCCTTCCGCCGCGTCCACCAGCAGAATCACGCCGTTGACCATTTTCAGAACGCGCTCCACCTCGCCGCCGAAGTCGGCGTGACCGGGGGTATCGACGATATTGATTTTCACGTCCTTATAGTGGACGGCTGTATTCTTCGCAAGAATGGTGATCCCGCGCTCCCGCTCCTGATCGTTGGAGTCCATGACGCAGGTCTGCACCTCTTGGTTTTCTCGGTAGACGCCGCCCTGCTGCAACAGCGCGTCCACCAGCGTGGTTTTGCCGTGGTCAACGTGCGCGATGATGGCGACATTTCTCAAGTCTGTTCTTTTCACAATACTTACCTCACTCATTCCGGACGATGAATTGATATCCTTTCATAACTTCAATATTATATAGCAGGATTACTAAAAAAAGCAATAGTTTTTATACACATTTTTCAAAAAAGAGGTCGTGCCCTGTCGCGGCGGGTCTTGACGGGGCTCGGAATCTTTGTTATCATGGACACGCGAACCATTCTGTCTGTCCGGCTGTGTTTTCTCCCGGAGAGAGGGATAAGAAAGAGAGGCGCGGCGTATGACCTGTTATGTGTTCGGCGCCGGGGAATACCCGGAAGCGAGAATCCTGCCCGAGCCGGGAGATTTTGTGATTGCGGCGGACGGCGGGCTGGCAGCCTGCCGGCAGTGGGGAATCACACCGCAGATACTCGTCGGCGATTTCGATTCTTTTGCCGCGGACTGCGCGGAGCAGAATACGGGAATTCCCGCCGGGACAGAGGTGGTACGCCTGCCTGTGGAAAAGGACGTCACCGATATGGCGGCGGCGCTGGAGCTGGGACGCGCCCGCGGCGCAAAGCGCTTTGTGATGCTCGGCGGCACGGGCGGTAGACCCGACCATACCTATGCCAATTATCAGCTTCTCGCGGCGATGGCACAGCGCGGAGAGGAGGGCTACCTCGTGGGGGCGGCTTTCAGTGCGACGGCGATCATCGGCGGCTCCGCCCTGACGTTTTCTTCCGATTTTTCAGGCACGCTTTCTGTGTTTTCGCTGACCGATGAGGCGCGCGGGGTGGAGGAGAGCGGCGTGAAGTATCCGCTTGCAGACGCTACCCTTTCCGCCACCGTGCCCCTCGGCGTTTCCAACAGTTTTCTCGGCGGAGAGGACGGCGGCGCCCGCGTGGCAGTGGCGCAGGGAACCCTGCTCGTGATGTGGGAGGGGCAGCGCCTGCCGACGGTTGTGCGGGTTTCCCTCGAAAAAAGCACTTGACAAAAATCGCATTTGTGCTACAATGGTCACAGCCAAACAGAATGGAATAATGGAACAGGGGTGCTGAAAGGCTGAGACGGGCGAAAGTCCGAACCCTTTACCTGATACGGATAATGCCGTCGTAGGTAGCTTGCATTTTCACATGAAACCCAAATGAAAGTCAGCCGCACGGATTCATCCTGTGCGGCAAATTTTTATTTGGAGGTGTTTTTTCAGTGAAAAACACAAACACAAGAAAGCTTGTGGAAAGTGCGCTCATGGTTGCGGTGGCAACCGTGCTGAGCCTTTTCAAACTGGCAGAGCTGCCGTACGGCGGTTCCATCACATTGGCGTCCATGCTGCCGGTCATCATCATCGCTTACCGGAACGGTCTGGGCTGGGGGCTTGGCACCGGGGTGGTGTATGCCGCCCTGCAACAGGTGCTCGGCTTGAAAACCCTGTCTTACGTGACGACCCCCGGTTCGGTGATTGCCGTGATCATGCTGGACTACATCGTCGCCTTTACCGTCTGCGGTCTCGGCGGGGTGTTCCGCGGGGTGGTGAAAAAGCAGAACGCCGCCTTGTCTCTCGGCGCCGCCTTGGCATGCGTTCTGCGCTATGCCTGCCATGTGATTTCGGGCGCGACCGTTTGGGCGGGGCTGTCGATTCCTACGACTGCCGCGCTGGCATATTCGTTCGTTTATAACGCGACCTACATGATTCCCGAAACCATTGTGACCGTGCTTGCCGCTTATTACATCGCGTCGCTTTTGGATCTGACCCGCGATATTCCCGTCCGTCTCAAGCATGAGAAGAGCGCGAGCGGCGCCCCCATGTGGCTTGGGATCGGCGCTGTGAGCCTGATCCTCGCCGCGCTCATCTACGACGTAGTGGCGGTGTTCTCGCATATGCAGAATCCCGACAGCGGTGAGTTTGACATCCAGGCGTTTGCCGCTTCCCATATCTGGGTACCCGTTCTGATCGTGACCGCTGCGGTTGCGCTCGTTGCCACGGCGCTCCTCTTCGTGCGCCGCAATATGATTTCTCGCGCGCAACCGGCGCCCGCAGACGGCGACAGCGAACAGCCCCGCGCTTGACAAAAACCGCGCCGGGCGTTATAATCACAGGGAACCGAACGGTGCAGTCGCGCGATATGGTGCCGAAAGGTATTATCGTGAGGAAAGTCCGGGCTTCACAGGGTAAGGATAACGGATAACATCCGCCGAGGGTGACCTCCGGGAGAGTGCAACAGAAATAAACCGCCGCGCAAGCGGTAAGGGTGGAAAGGCGAGGTAAGAGCTCACCACGTCCCGTGGTAACACGGGGGGTCTGTAAACCCTATCCGAAGCAACGCCTACGGGAGAGCGCGTAAGCGCTACGGTGCCCGCCGGAATCCTGTTGGCGGCAGGGGCGAAAGCCCTGAACATATCGGTAACGGTATGTGAAGATAGATGACTGCGGCTCGCGCAAACGTTCACAGAACCCGGCTTACAAGTTCGGTTCGGTTTTGCATTTGCAAGGACCCCCATTTTCGGGGGTCTTTTTGCGTGATACGCTTTTTGGGCGTTCCGGGAAAAACGTATATTGGTGAGTACTTTCAAATACAGTTGCATTTTAACGGAAAAATATGTACAATATACAGGGATATTCATCTGTGTATATTCCACTTCGCTTATGTGCGGAACATCAGGAGGTTTTATCAACTATGGAACAGAATCCGGTGTGCGGCGTTTGCCCGGTTTGCGGGCGGACTGCCCCCGAAAACGCAAACTACTGTATGCACTGCGGCGCAGATATGAAAGGCGGCGCCAAAGCAGAGCCGAAAAAAGAGCGTTCCCGCTTTCTCTCTTTGGCATTCTTCCGCAACTGCGCTCTGCTTCTGATCAGCATTCTGCTGGTTGTGTTTGCTTTTTTACCGCTTGTCAAATATCCTTACATGGCGGACCCTACCTATAAAGGAATCACTATCCGCTTCAATATGATCGATTCTGTGGTGTTCTTCTTCGACTCGATGCACAGAGAGACGGAGGAGGAGCTGAAAGACTCCGCTTTGACTGAAAAACTGGTGGATCTGCAGGCGCAGATCCAGTCGGAATCCGCTCTCAACAACGGCGCATTCACGCCGCGCCTCAAAAAACTGATTCAGGAAACCGCCAAGACCCTGGCTCGCATCGGTCTGCGCAGTGAGGAAACAAGCGTCAGTATTGCCGGCTTGGTTGCGACGGTCTGCGCAATTCTGTACATGATGATCTGCGCGGCGCTGTTGACCCTTTCCACACTGAACCTGATTCTCTTTTTCATGGGTTCTCCCGCGCCGTATTCTCATGCGCTGCGGCTGCTGTGCCTGATTCCGGCGGCGTGCCTGACCTTTTACGCGGCGTTCTTTGCGCAGGTGGGTACCAACGCCGGCAACGCGTCACTGTGCGTGGGCGCGGTGCTGACGCTTGCCTTCTCCTGCAGCGGAATTGCGGCGTTTGCCCTCATCGGTTTTTTACAGCGCAAGACGTACAGCGTCGGCGGGATCGTGACCCGTGGGCTGTCTCTTACGGCGGCGCTTCTGATGCTGTGCATGATTTTCACTCCTTTGCTGTCCGCCGAAATCACCACGACGTTCAGCGGGAAAGACAAGACCGTCACCCAGACGGCACAGCTTGACAGCGCGCTGTTCGACAGCCTGTGGGTAAGCGAAGAAGCATATGCGGACTTGGAGGAATCCGTGCCCGATCTGCTGGAGTCCTTTTCACAATTTACAAGATACGGGGTCAAGAGAGGCGACGCGTACATTCTCAATCTGGGCATGGCATCGTATGCCGTGTTGTCCTCCGACCGCGCAACCAATTCGACCTACTTCGCTCTGACATCGTTTTTGCTGGCGGCGGTATGCGTATGCGCCTCGCTGGTTGTCTGGCAGAGCTTGTGTTACTTTGCGCTTGGCTCCGATATCCGTGCGCTCACATGGGCAGCGAAAATCGCGGGTTTGGTCACGGCACTGGCGCTTCTCGGCGTGCTGATCGGGCTTGTGGTGAGCGCCAACAACGCGCTGGACGGTACCGTGCTTGACGGTATGAGAAGTAAACTCAGCGCGTTTTACAAAATGAAGCTCAATGCCGGCGGCATTTTCTGCGCTGTGTTCGCGCTGCTTGCGCTCTGCACGCCGAGTCTGGCATTTGCCAAGAAGCGCGTGGGAGAACAGCAGGAGCGTATGTGTGAGGGGGACGGCGCAATGCGCTTCGACGACGCCCTTACGCAGGATACGGAAGAATCGGTAAACGAACAGGAGCAAGAGCAGGAAGAAAGCAACGCCTCCGCCGCAGCGGCACAGCAGTCCCCGCAGGAAGCGCCCGCAGAGCCGCGGACAGAGGAGCAGACGCCGCACGCCGCCCCTGCTGCGGAGCAGAAGCCCCGCCGCTGGAGATGCAAGAGATGCGGCAACATTATTTACTCTCTGCCTTGCCCGTATTGCTACGGAGATCAAGGAGATAAAAAAGAGTAAAGGGCTTTTTGAGAGAAGAGCCAACCCAAACATGAAAAGAGAAAAATCGGCTGCGCAGTGTATTTACCATGCGCAGCCCTTTTCTTCATTTGGAAATGCGGTGCAAATTCTTCTCCGGGGTTGCATTTTGATAGATAATTTCATATAATAAAGAGTACATACAATACAACGGAGACAGGAAAAACACAGGACGTCATGCCACTTTTCAAGACCCGGAGGGGAGCATGGCGCAAACCTATGCGATTCTCGGTGCGGGGCGCTCCGGTGCCGCCGCCATTTCCTATCTGACCTCACATGGGGTGACAGAACTCACGGTGTACGTGCGCCCGGAGGAGCTTGCCGCTGTGCGGGCGCGTTACCCGGATCTGAGGGTGACGGACGACTGGAGCCGTATTGGTGCCGACGTGCTGTTGCGCTCTCCCGGTCTGCGCCCCGATATTCCTCCGATTGCGGAGGCGGTGGCGCGCGGGGCGCGCCTGTCCTCTGAGATCGAGTTGTTCTGCGAGAGGTGCCGGGCGCCGATTTACGCCGTCACGGGCAGCGACGGGAAAACCACCACCGCCACCCTTGCCGCCTGCCTTTTGCGTGAGGCGGGCTACCGTGTGCATCTCGGCGGAAACATCGGGCGGGCGCTGCTCCCGGAGGCGGACGGAATACTGCCGGACGACCGCGTGGTGCTGGAACTTTCCAGCTTCCAACTGATGACTTTTTCTCCCGCGCTTGCCGCGGCGGCCGTCACCAATCTGACCGAAAACCACCTGAACTGGCACCGTGACATGGAGGAATACCGTCTTGCCAAGCGCAGGATTCTTCTGAGGGCGCCGCGCCGGGTACAGAACGCGCTTTGCCCCGTTGCGCCGGAGTTGTCCTCTCTTTCGTTTTCCGCCCGCTGCGAAACCGCCAACTACCGCGAGGCGCACGGGGTGCTTTGGCACGGGGAGGAGCCGCTGTGCCGGGTGGAGGACATCCGGCTCCCGGGACTTTACAACCGCGAAAACCTGCTGTGCGCCGCAGCGCTTGTGGGTGCTGGCGCGCGGGAAGTGCGCGCGGTGGCAAAGACTTTCGACGGGGTGGCGCACCGCATGGAATATATCGGTACCTACCGCGGGGTGAGATGCTACGATTCCTCGATTGACACCACTCCCGCCCGCACCGCGGCAACCCTGACGGCGGTCACGCCGCCCTGCACGGTCATTTGCGGCGGCTCCGACAAGAACCTCTCCTGCGCGCCGCTTTCGGAGGCGCTCATCGCGCGCGCGGCGCGCGTGGTATTTACGGGCGCGTGCGGGGAAAATATGCGGGATCATCTTCTCGCTTGCCCGCGCTATACCGGCGTGCCGCAGTGCTGCTATATCGGGGAGTTTGCCGCGGCGGTCGCCGCCGCGCTGGACGATACCCCCGCGGGCGGTACGCTGCTGCTTTCTCCCGCCGCCGCTTCCTTTGACGCGTTTTCCTCTTACGTGGCGCGGGGAGAAGCCTTTCGCCGTATCCTGGAAAGCCTTTGAAAAAGGGTGGCTTCAATGCGGCAGCGCGTCGCCGTGCCGCCCGAAACCTATCTTCTGAAAATCCGCCGACTTTGTCGGCTGAAATATGTAAAACCAAGGAACCTGAAAATGAATCTGACAGAGCTTTCCAAAGAAGCCGAAAAGGCGCTTGTGCCACAGTTCGCCCATATTGACGAGGTGGCGCAGTACAATACCGAAAAAGTACTGAACGCGTTCCGCGCGGAGCGCGTTTCCGAGGGGACGTTCGCGCCCTCCTCAGGCTATGGCTACGACGATCGCGGCAGAGAGACTCTTGACCGCATCTACGCGCGCGTGTTCGGCGCGGAGGCGGCGATCGTACGCCATTCCATTGCCTGCGGCACGCACGCCCTGACCATCGGTCTGTTCGCTCTGCTGCGGCCGGGGGACGTGCTGCTGTCCCTGGCGGGCAAGCCCTATGACACGCTGGACGAGGTGATCGGCATTACCGGGAAGCCCGGCTGCGGAAGCCTGCGCGATTTCGGCGTGGACTACGAGGCGATCGACCTGTTGCCGGACGGCACCCCGGATTACGGCGCCATTGCCGCCGCGCTGGACAAGTACGGACGGCGCGTAAAGGTGGCGTTCATTCAGCGCTCCAAGGGGTATCTCGACCGCCCCACGCTCACGGTCGACGAGATAGGCGAGCTGGCGCGCTTTGTCAAAGAGCGCTCCGCGGCATACGTGATGGTGGACAACTGCTACGGGGAATTCACCGAGTGTAAGGAGCCGACCGAGGTGGGCGCCGACCTGATTGTCGGTTCCCTCATCAAGAACCCCGGCGGCGGGATCGCCGAATGCGGCGGGTATCTTGCAGGCAAGGCGTCTCTGATTGAACTGTGCGGCTACCGTCTGACCTCCCCCGGAGAGGGAACCGAGGTGGGCGCGACGCTCGGTCAGACAAAGCCGATGTTCAAGGGGCTGTTCTTTGCCCCGCACGTGGTGGCACAGGCGCTGAAAACAGCGCATTTCGCCGCGTATATCTTTTCCGCCCTCGGATACGGAACCGAGCCGACGTGGGACAAGACCCGCTCCGACATCATTCAGGTGGTTCGCTGCGGCTCCGCCGAAACGCTGGTGGCGTTCTGCCGCGGCATTCAGGCGGGGTCCCCGGTGGACGCGTACGTCACTTGTGAGCCGTGGCAGATGCCGGGCTACTCCGACCCCGTGGTTATGGCGGCGGGGACCTTTACCCAAGGCTCCTCTCTGGAGCTTTCGGCTGACGGACCTATCCGCCCGCCGTACCTCGCTTATTTTCAAGGCGGGCTGACCTACGAGAGCGGTAAGGTGGGGATCCTCAGCGCCGCCGCCGCGGTCATGGCAGCGGGGAAAGCCGGTCAATGAAAGGGAGATACATGAAAAAGAAACTGATTGCCTTCGCGGCGCTCCTGCTCGCGTGCGTTTGCCTTTTGTGCGCGTGTAATCAGGACGATATTCCGAAAGGGTACGTCCTTGCGTCGGACCCCGACCGCGACGGGTTTGAGCTGTTTGTCCCCAAAGGGTGGTCGTATCAGAACACCTCCGGGGTGGTGACCGCTTACCTGTCTTCGATCAACACCGCCAATCTGACGGTGGCATATCTGGACACCGATTTTGACAGCATTGACGCCTATTGGGCAGACGCGGAAATGGGTCTGAAAGAGGATTTCCCGGACTATGCGCTTGCCGAGGGGTACCCCACCGAGGTGATTGTGGCGGACAGATACGCGAACGTATATGAATATACGGGTAGCAACGCGGGCTTGCGTTACCGCTTCCGCCAGTATCTTGTCATGACAGAGGAAAAGAACCCCTCCCGCGGGCTGTGCGCCATTACCTATACCGCGTCCGACGAGGAGGGAAAAATCACCGGCAAGGTGGATTTTGAGGAAGCGCTTTCACAGGTGGAGGGAATCGTGAGCAATTTCAGGTTCACCACGGCAAAGCAGGCGCCGGAAGAGGACCTGTCCGTGGCGGATGATCCGAAAGCGCCGGAGGGAATGAAGCGCGCCAACCGTTTTGAACATCTCGGCATGGATATTTACGTGCCGCAGGATTGGAAGGTCACACTCTCCGACGGCTTTGTGGGCGCGGAGGCGCCCGACGGCGCAAGCGTGGGGATCCAAACGATCGATCTGACCGGGGCTGTGACAAACAACGGCGCCACGCTGACCGAACGCATGGAGCATTACGGCATTCCGTTGCAGAATGAGAACGGCTTCACGCTGATCGATTACTGGAATCTGCTCAAAGCCGAATATGCGGATTATTATGAGGATTTTACCGTCATAGACGAGCCTGCGGCATTCAAATCCGAGAGCGGGGAGGAGCAAACCGCCCCTGCCGTCGCCGGGCAGAGTACCTATTACAGCTTCACGTTTGCCGGCACCAAGTACGGAGTCCGGTACGAAGTCACACAGTACGTCTTCCGCAAAACAAAGGACAGCCGCAACCAATTCCGCACGATGATTTATACGACCAAAGAGGGGGCGCATGACGCTCATCTTGCCGACACCGAGAGGATTCTGTCGGAAATCCGTTACTGATTGATACGTCATAGCAAAACGATGCAAAACAGAGAAATCTATCTGGACAACAGCGCCACCACGCGCATATGCTCCGCGGCGCTCGCCGCTTACGTGGAGGCGTCCGAGGCGCATTGGGGCAACCCCTCCTCGCGCCACAGCCGCGGCAAGGACGCGGAGGATCTGATTTCCGGCGTGCGCGCCGACTTGCGCGCAGCACTCGGAGATACGGGCAACGGTACCGTGGTGTTCACCGCGGGCGGGACCGAGGCAAACAACCTTGCCGTGTTCGGCAGGGCGCTTTCCAAACCCCGTTTCGCACGCGGCGGAAAAATTCTGACCACGGCGGGGGAGCATTCCTCTATCGCGCAGCCGCTTGCCGCGCTGCGCGACAAGGGCTTCCGTGTCGTGGAGATTCCCACCCGCGGCGGGGCGCTTGATATGGAGGTTTTGCGCGCGGAGATGACGCCTGACGTCATTCTGGTGACCATGATGCTGGTGAACAATGAGACGGGCGCGCTCTACGACCTTGCCGCCGTCTCGCGCGTGATGCGCGCCCAATCGCGCGACGCGGTGCTGCACACGGACGCCACACAGGCGTTTCTGAAGGTGCCGTTTACCGTCAAGAGCCTCGGCGCGGATATGGTCACGGTTTCCTCGCATAAAATCGAAGGCCCGAAAGGGGTCGGCGCCCTGTGGGTATCGCCGGAACTGATCCGCACGCGCGGTCTGGTGGCGCACGCCCTCGGCGGCGGGCAGGAGGGAGGACTCCGCTCCGGGACCGAGAACGTCCCCGGCATCGCCGCGTTCGGCGCGGCCGTCCGCCGCGGTCGGGCGGATTTTCAGGCGGAAAGCGCGCATCTGCGGGAGTTGCGGGAGTACCTGACGGAGCAGGTCCGTAACACGCCTGCGCTGTCCGAGGTGATTCTGAATCTGCCGCCGGTTGCCGCCCCGCATATCGTCAGCATGACCATGCCGGACATCAAGAGTGAAACCATGCTCCACTTTCTGTCCGGGCGGGGGATCTATGTATCCAGCGGTTCCGCCTGCTCCTCTCACGACACCCATCTGTCGGGGGCGATGCTTGCCTTCGGGCTGAGCGACCGCGCGGCGGACTGTACCATCCGCGTGAGTTTCGGGAACAGGAACACCCGTGAGGACGTGGACTTGTTTTTGGCGGCGCTCTCCGACGGGGTGGGAAGCCTGATCCGGGTCAAGGGCAGGTGAGCCGGGATCGCCGAGCGGGGAAGCCACCTCCGGCTCTCATGCAAACAACCGCCCGATTGGGCGGTTGCCGTTAAAAATAAGAGCCGTATTCCGTCAGGCGTTCGGAGTCGTCCATCGAGGTGACCAAAAGACGCATGGCGCCCGCATTCCGGATGCGGCAGGCGCGTACCGACAGGGCTTGCTTTTCCTCCGGTGTGAGGGCGGCGTAGTTCTGCATGGCACGTTTGTTTTGCGACAGTTCATTCCAGAAGAGAAGCGGCATATCCATTGGCATTCAACCTCCCGGCACGCGGCGGCGCCGCTGTGCTCTGAGGGTAGTATGCGCCGCTTTCGGTATATCAAATCCGGCGCCCGGTTTCCAAATGCGGGAAAGGGCTCCTGTTTCCGTCAGGAGAAAGAGAATTTACCGTGCAAATTACATTGATCACCGTTGGAACGCTGAAAGAGGAGTATTTACGCGCGGCGCTTGCCGAGTATGAAAAGCGTATCGCCGCCTATGCTTCCCTGCGCGAGGTATGCGTGCCGGAAGTGCGCATCACAGACGAGGAGGACCCGCAGAAAATCAGCGCCGCGCTGCGACAGGAGGGCGATAAAATCCTCGCCGCGCTGCCCGCAGACGCCTATAAGATCGCTTTGTGCGTAGAGGGAAAGGAATATTCCTCCGAGGAGTTAGCCGCGCTGGTCGGCTCTGCGGCGGATCGCACGGGCAAGCTGGCGCTGGTCATCGGCTCCTCCCACGGGCTGGACGAACGCGTCAAGGCGGCGTGCGAGTTGCGCCTGTCGGTTTCGCGCATGACCTTTCCGCACCAGCTCATGCGCGTGATTTGCGCGGAAAGCCTGTACCGCTCCCTGACCATTCTTGCGGGGAAAAGGTATC
This sequence comes from uncultured bacterium, assembly GCA_945920215.1. Taxonomy (GTDB): domain Bacteria; phylum Bacillota; class Clostridia; order Oscillospirales; family CAG-272; genus UBA1740. Next base: position 54,362 of record CAMEJM010000005.1, on the reverse strand, counting down.
ATAAATAAAAAACGCGCCTGTTGGGCGCACCTCAACCGGCAGTGGTTTCCACGGTTTCCGTGACATTGAAGCTTGTTTCCGCGTTTTTGTCTGCACATCATTTTTCATCCGAGCGCCGACAAAAAACAATCATTTGTATTCGCAAAAGAATTTCAAATAAGGAGGCTTTTTATGAAACGCATTCTTTCCTTGGCTTTGGTGCTTATTATCGGCGTCGGCGTATGCCTTGCGCTTTTTAGCTGTGACATTCGAATCAGACCTACTTCATGGAGCGGGAAGTACACCTATGAGAACGCAAAAAAATATACTGCGGGGGCGACGAACTACGCGTCCGGTACGGTGAAGAATTTCGATATTGACTGGGGTGCCGGAGAGATCCGGATTTACTCGAGCGAGGAGGTTCAAGAGATTGTCATCTCCGAGGTCGTGTTCACCGGGCTCAAGGACGAAACTCCGCAGGAGGTGGACAGCTCCGAGGTGCTGTACCGCTGGCTGGATGGGGATACCCTGCGGATCCGGTTCCTGAAATCCAAATGGCGGAAGCAAGAGGTGCATGCCAAAACTCTCGCCATCACCGTTCCTGCCGAATGTTTGCTCGACAACATACAGATCAAGAGCGGTTCCGCCGATGTGATTCTGGGAGGTCTGACAGCGACAGGCGTTGACCTCCAAAGCACAAGCGGCGAGTTGCATGTCGGAGACTTTACGGCGGATACCGTCCAGTTGAGCAGCTCCTCGGGTAAGGCATACTGCCTGAACGGAACCGCGCGCACTCTGAACGTGGAGACATCAAGCGGCGAAATCTGTGTCGGAGAGGTTGAAGAGCTTGCCTTGCTGGAAGTCAAGAGTACAAGCGGGTATATCGAGTACATGAAAGGGTCAACATTGCCGGAAGAGGCCCGTGTGGAGAGCACAAGCGGCGACGTCAAGCTAATCCTTCGCACCGGCAGTACCTTAACCGTAGTGTATGAAACGAGCGGCGGAACCTATGCGCTTTCCGGGTTTGAAGAGACGGTGGACGGCTATACTCATAAAATTGATGGGGGCGGACCGCTTTGGCAAATCAAAACTGACAGCGGGGATCTGTCGATTACGCGCATTTTGGATAACTGACCCTTTTGCTGTGTTACGCTTATAAGAAAACTCATCTTGACCATTGCCTGTTCGGATCGGTGCGATACAGACTCACAAATATGGCGGGATGAGTTTTCTTTTCAAAGCGGTATACTTGTTAAGAGTATATGCCAAGCGAAAAGCAACCCCGTCGGAAAAAATCCGACGGGGTTGCTTTTCATTTCTGCGGGAATGTCGAAGCGTTTATGCGTTCGCCGCGTCCACGATGGCGGTGAACTTTTCGGGGACGAGAGACGCGCCGCCGATGAGTCCGCCGTTGACGTTCTTCTTGGCGAGCAGCTCCGCCGCGTTTTTGTCGTTCATGGAGCCGCCGTACTGAATGGTCATGGCGTCAGCCGCTTTCTTGGAGTAAATCTCCGCCACGGTCTTGCGGATCACGCCGCAGGTTTCGTCCGCCTGTTCCGGGGTAGCGGTCAGACCTGTGCCGATAGCCCACACGGGCTCGTATGCGATGATGACGTTTTTCAGAGCGTCCTCATCAATGTCCGCCAGATCCAGCTTGGTCTGCATGGCGACCACCTCGTCGGTGATGCCTGCCAGACGCTGTTCTTTGACCTCGCCGAGGCAGAGAATGACCTTCAGACCTGCCGCAAGGGCAGCCTTGGTGCGCAGATTGACGGTGGTATCCGTTTCTCCGAAATACTGACGTCTTTCGGAGTGACCGATAATCACATACTCACAACCCAGCTCACAGAGCATGGCGGTGGAAACCTCGCCCGTGAAAGCGCCTTTTGCTTCAAAGTGTACGTTTTCCGCGCCGATGTGAATATTAGTGCCGCGGGCGGCTTCCACAGCGGTGGGAATGTCGACATAAGGCACGCACAAAACGATGTCGCAAGCGTTCTTGCCCGCTACCATAGGCGCCAGTTCACCGATGAACTGCTTTGCCTCGGAGGGGGTCATGTTCATTTTCCAGTTGCCGGCGATGACTGTTCTTGCACTCATTGCTGTCACCTCTTACTTGTCCTGCAGGCAGGCGATACCGGGCAGTTCTTTGCCCTCAAGGAATTCGAGGGAAGCGCCGCCGCCGGTGGAGATGTGGGTCATCTTGTCTGCGAAGCCCAGCTTCTCAACAGCCGCCGCGGAGTCGCCGCCGCCGATGATGGAGACAGCGCCGCACTCTGCGACTGCCTGTGCAACCGCTTCGGTACCTGCGGCAAAGTTCTTCCATTCGGAGACGCCCATAGGACCGTTCCAGACAACGGTGCCTGCGCCCTGAATGGTCTTTGCAAACAGTTCACGGGTGACGGGGCCGATGTCCAGACCCATCCAGCCGTCGGGGATCGCGTTGGAGTAAATTCTCATGTTGATGGTGTTCTCATCGTACTCGCGGCCGATGATGTTGTCCACGGGAATGATGAAGTTCACGCCCTTGGCGCGTGCCTTTTCCATGGTTTCACGCGCGACGTCGAGTTTGTCTTCTTCGCACAGGGAGGTGCCGACGCGGCAGCCGAGCGCGCGGAAGAACGTGTATGCCATACCGCCGCCGATAATCAGGGTATCCACCTTGTCGATGAGGTTGTTGATGACTCCTATTTTATCCGAGACCTTTGCGCCGCCGAGAATGGCGACAAACGGGCGCTTCGGATCCTCCAGCGCATTGCCCATCACGGTGATTTCCTTCTGAATCAGGTAGCCGCAGACTGCGGGCAGACCTGCGTAGGTGGCAACGCCCGCGGTGGAAGCGTGCGCGCGGTGCGCGGTGCCGAACGCGTCATTGACGTACAGGGAAGCGTAAGCACCCAGTTCCTTTGCGAATGTGGGGTCGTTCTTTTCCTCGCGCGCATCGAAACGGATGTTTTCAAGCAGGACGGCGGTGCCGTTCTTCATGGCGGCAATCTTCGCCTTTGCGTCCTCGCCGATGATGTCCTCGGCAAAGGTTACGGGAATGCCCAGTTCATTCAGGCGGTCAGCCACGGGCTTCAGGGTAAATTTCTTCTTGTCGCCCTTTGCCTTTTCGAGATATGCGGCGGTAGCGGCAGCCTGTTCCTCTGCGGGGAGAGCCGCAACGGCTTTCTTTTCTTTCTTGTTTAGACCGAAGCCTTCGGTCAGAATGTTATGGGGCTTGCCCAGATGAGAGCAGAGAATGACCTTGGCATCCTTGGAGAGCAGGTACTTGATGGTGGGCAGTGCTTCGACAATGCGCTTGTCGGAGGTGATGACGCCGTCTTTCATGGGTACGTTGAAGTCGCAACGTACCAGCACGGAGGTGCCGGCTGCAATATTTACGTCTTCGACGCTCTTTTTGTTGTACATGGACATAATGATACGCTCCTTGCAATTGTATTTGTTTTCCGAAAAAGAATTTTACCATATTTGCGGAAAATAGTCAATATAATATAAATCATTTTACATATTGCACACAAACAACCGGCGTTGCCGCTTCCGCGCCCCTCCGGTTACAGGTACAGCACCGTCAACGTCACCCGGCAGTCCCCCGGAAGCGTATAGGACAGAACCACCGAGGAGAGCGTGGTTCCGTTCATGGTCACTCTGACGCGCATATCGGCGGCTTGGGTTTCGCTGCCGAGAAATGCACGGGGGTCGCGCACCGCCGCGGTCAGCGTGGAACCCTCTTCGGAGAGCTCTGACAGGTTTGCGGCGTCAAAATGCAACTCTGACGGCACAACGGTGTTCACGCCGTTCTGCACCGCTATCTTGTGCTCTGTGGTAAAAGGGGTGTCCGCGGTATCGGTTGAAAGCGTGTTGTAGAAGGTGACGGTCATTTCCCCGGACTCTGCCTCCAGCAGGGACTGCGCGGTCAGGACAGAGCCGCCCGCTTCCGTCAGGACGGTGCATTCCACCTCGGTGGGGGCGGTGGCTGCCGCCGCGGCGGCGTATTTCCCGACAAGCGCCGCCGCGTTCGCTTGCGCGCGGGAGGTCTCGGCTTCGGTTGCCGTGCGCGCGCCGCAGGCGCAGCACAAACAGCACGCGGCAAGTATCAGACATACCGCCGTTAGACGGATTGCAACGCGTTTCATCGGCGTTCTCCTTTCCTTTCCTTTTTTCTTCGCGCGCTTGCGGGAGTTTGCCTGACCCGCGCGCGGTCTTTTATTCTTCGTATCGGTGTACTTTGGATCGTATATCCGTCAGAGCGGCGCGGATTTCAAGGCAGGCGGGCTTGTCCGCTGTCAGGGAGGAGCCGGCAAGAACGGCTTCCGCATGGTTGGAATTGATATCGGTGACCAATGTGTTATAAGAGACCACGGCTTGGTTCAGCGCCTCTGCCGTTTCGGCGGGGAAGAGGTCGGGAGACAGGCGGTAGCAGGCGATCGCCGCCCTCAGGCGGCTGTATTTTTCCTTGATGTCCGGCGTGGCGTTTGCCGCCGCGAGGGATTCGGCTACGGTGTCCGCAAGTTCACGGACGCCGTCGCGGAACGCCTGTTCCGCCGTGAGGTAGCGTTCGTCCCGCACGTCCAGATAAGAGCTTTCCAACGCCCTTTTCAGCGCCTCCAGCCGCCCGGGCAAATCCGTTTCGCTTTCCTCTTCGCCGATACCTTTCATTGCCGCGGCAAGCGTCTCGTAGGCGTAGGTAGTGCAAGACACGGGGGAAAAGGTAACGGCGGCGGTGATAATGTAGTTTTCGCCGGGCGAATAGCGCTGCCCGTCCGCTTCCCAGTATGCCACATCCGACGAAACGGGCAACACTATCTTTTCCCAAAGATAGCCCTCGTAATTTGGCTCCGGCAGGGTTTCAAAGGTGAGCGTCACCGGCTGCGTGGGGCGTATTTCGGCGGTGCGGAACGCCCGGAGAGTCAGAGTTGCGGGCGTGGTTTCCTCTCCCGCTTCGGTCGGATAGAGACAGAGGTCGGTGAGGGAGGCAAAGAAGGACTTGCTTGTCCGGCGGCGGATGGCGGGCAAGGCTTCCAGTGAGGCGGCGGTGACGACGCGGTCGTTTTGAGGATTCAAGGCAAAGTACAGCGCGCAATCGGTCACGCTGCCGTCCTCGGAGAGAGTGTGCATAACAGAAACCGCGACGGTGTTCCAACCGGCGGACAGTTGCCCCGCGGATAAGGAAACAGGCGTGCCTTCGGACGAATTTCCAAGCACCCAAAAGTTGCCGGAGGGGTCAATTTCGGCAATGGGATCGCCGGCGCACAGTCTGAGCCCGGCAAAGGAATCTTCTTCATACCGCACCTGAAAGGACAACTGCCAGCACCCGTTCGGGTTCGTGATTTTGCCGGGACCGCTCACGGTGCTCCATGTCAAACAGTTTTCATTTTGCGCGCCGCACGCAATGGTGACGGCGTGTTCCTGCGCGTCATAGGAGTAAGGGAAACCGAACCGCACGGTGGGGTCGGAGGATTCGCTATTATGGCAGGCGCCCCACGTTCCCACGGTTATCGCATTCTTGTCCTCATCGGGCGTGTCCCACAACTCTGCCGAGCTGTAAATCTCGCTCAGACAATACAGGGTATCTTCTGCGGGCGCTGCGCTTTCCTCCGCGGCAGAAAGGGGCAGGGGGCAAAACCGCAGGAACAGGAGAAGAAAGAGCAGAATTGACGGGAGTGCAACGGGAGGTTTCACGGGGGCGGCGCGCTTCATTTCATCTGCTCCTTTCTTTATATTTCCTAATTTTTTCTTTTTTTAAATTTTCTGTAAACTATTATATGACATCTTTCGACATACCACAATCATGAAAATACAGAAATTTATGTCGTTTTTTCTATCCAATTGTATGAAAAAAGGGGAAACACGTCGAAAAAAGAGGTCGGATCGCGGAAAGAAAACGGCGGAACAGGCAGGAGAAACCGGCTTGATATATTAACAATTTATTCACATTTGGGGAGCGGAAACAAGTTACTATATATACATATGCGCATGAAGTGTGCGGAACACGAGGTAAACACACATGATCACAGTCAACAATCTGTCCTTTCATTTCGGGGCGCAGACCCTGTTCAAGGACGTCAATCTGAAATTCACCCCCGGCAACTGCTACGGGATTATCGGGGCGAACGGGGCGGGGAAATCCACCTTTCTGAAACTGCTGTGCCGGGAACTGGAACCCTCGCGCGGGGAGATCTCCATCCCCGAAAACACGCGTATGTCTGTTTTGCGGCAGGATCACTTTGCGTTCGACGGATATACGGTGCTCGATACCGTCATCATGGGCAATCAGAAGCTCTATGACGTGATGAAAGAAAAGGACGCCATCTACCTCAAGGAGGATTTTACGGACGAGGACGGCTTGCGCGCCTCGGAGCTGGAGGCGGAGTTCGCGGAGATGGGCGGCTGGGAAGCAGAGTCCGACGCGTCCCGTCTGATTCAGGGGCTTGGTCTGAATGTGGATTTACTGTACAGCTCCATGGCGGATTTGCAGGAAAGTCAGAAGGTCAAGGTCCTGCTTGCAAGAGCCTTGTTCGGCAACCCTGATATTATCCTGTTGGACGAGCCGACCAACGGTCTTGACCTGGAGGCGGTGCATTGGCTTGAGGAATTCCTCTCCGACTATTTCGGGACGGTGCTGGTGGTCTCCCATGACCGCCATTTCCTCAACGATGTGTGTACCAACATTGTGGATATCGATTACGGCTCAATCAAAATGTACGTCGGCAACTATGAGTTTTGGTATGAGTCCTCTCAGCTTATGCAGCGCATGATCAAGCAGCAGAACAAGCGCGCCGAGGAAAAAATCAAGGAACTCGAAGCGTTTATCGCCCGCTTCTCGGCGAACAAGTCCAAATCCAATCAGGCAACCTCCCGCCGCAAACTGCTCGAAAAGATTACCGTGGAGGAGCTGCCCGCGTCCTCGCGCCGCTATCCTTTTATCGGTTTTGATATGGACAGAGAACCCGGCAAGGATATTTTGCAGGTGGAGGGGCTCTCCAAAATCAAGGACGGAGAAGTGCTGTTCCGCGACGTATCGTTTTTGGTGGGGCGCGGAGATAAAATTGCTTTCGTGGGCGACGACCGCAGCGTGACCGCGCTGTTCCGCTGCCTGATGGAGGAGGAGGGACCCGATACCGGCTCCTTCCACTTCGGGGTCTCCATTTCCACCTCCTATTTCCCGCGCGACAATTCTCCCTATTTTGAGGGGCATACCGAATCCATTCTCGACTGGCTCCGCCCGTATTCTAAGGATCAGAACGAAACGTATCTCCGCGGCTTTCTGGGGCGTATGCTTTTTTCGGGCGACGCCGTGAACAAGTGCGTTTCAGTGCTTTCCGGGGGTGAAAAGGTGCGGTGTATGTTCTCCCGCATGATGCTGTTCGGCTCCAATATGCTCATCATCGACCAGCCCACCAACCATCTGGACTTGGAGTCCATTACCGCGGTCAATAACGGGATGCGCGACTTTGCGGGCAATATTCTGTTCAGTTCCCACGACTACGAAATTGTCAACACGGTTGCCAACCGCGTGATCGAGATCACGCCGGAGGGCATGACCGATTTCCGCGGCTCCTACGAGGACTTCCTTGCCCGCAAAAACGCGGTCAAGGCGTGAGGTGAGTTATGGTTTCCTTCGATTCCGCCGCTTTTTCCGCGACCCTGCAAAAGGTATTCTCGGAAAACGGGCTGTCCAAGTTGCTGAATTACGAGCGCGTCGGCGCCTTTGAGAAGCTGACCCGCCATATGCTCGAAGAGAACGAGAAATACAATCTGACCGCCATTGTGGAGCCGGAGAAGATCATTCTGTTGCATTACGCCGACTGCGTTTGCGCCGCAAAGTACCTGCCCAAAGGCGCGCGGGTGGCGGATATCGGGTGCGGCGCCGGATTTCCCACGCTCCCCCTTGCCATCGTCCGCCCGGATCTGCAAATATTGGCGATGGATTCCACCGAAAAGCGCGTGCGTTACGTCGCCGGTGCGGCGGAGCTGCTCGGACTTACCAACGTGCAGACCAAAGCCATGCGCGCTGAGGACGGCGCGCACCTTGCGGAGCTGCGCGAGAGCTTTGACGCCGTCGTCTCCCGCGCCGTGGCGCAGATGCGCGTGCTGGCCGAGCTTTGTCTTGCCTATGTGCGCGTGGGCGGAGAGATGCTGGCAATGAAGGGCAAGAACGCCGCATATGAACTCGCGGACGCAAAGAAAGCGCTTGCCGTTCTGGGCGGGCGCGCCCTGCCGATTGAACAGATACCGCTGCGCTCCGCCGGCACGGAAGACCAGAATCACGCGCTGATCCGCGTGACTAAGGAAAAAAAGACGCCGGAGGCGTACCCGCGCCCCTTTGCGCAGATTTCCAAAAAGCCGCTGTGAGCAAACGCTTTCCATCTCGCTGCCGCGGCGCGGTAAAACCGTCAAACCGAGCCAATCCTATATTCCGTACGGCGCGCCGCCGGGCTTTTCGGGCTGCACGCCGTTTTTCTTATTTTCCTGCGCGCCGCGCGCGGAGAAAACAGAGTCGGAGCGGTGCGGAAAGGCGCGTTTTTGTGCCAGCCAGCCTTGACAGAGCGGGGGAGAGTGAGATATAATATTAAAGTTAAAACTATGTGATGGCGCGGGCGCGGGCGCGGCGCGCCCGCAGAGCGGGGCGCTGTGTTCCGGGCGCTGTCCGCGGCAAACCGCGTGCAGGACGTGACGAGAGGTGCGAGCAGTATGAATCTGAAATTATCCTTGGCAGGGGATCTCGGCAGTGGGAAATCCACCGTGGCAAAACTGTTGCAGGAGCGCTTGGGCGCCGAGTATTACGGTACGGGCGTTATCGCGCGCGAAATGGCGGCAAGCATGGGCATGGATATTGCCGCATTCAATATTTACATGGAGACGCACCCCGAAATGGACAGGGAGTTCGACCGGCGTCTGGAACAGCTCTCCGACGACCCGCGCAGACTGATTGTGGACTCCCGCATGGCGTGGCACTTCGTCCGCGACACCTTCCGCATTTATCTGACGACAGACCCCGAGGCAGCCGCCGTCCGCGTGATGCGCGCGGGGCGCGAGGCGGAGCGTTTCAATACCGTGAGCGAGGCGGCGGAACGCATCCGCGCCCGCAAGACCAGCGAAAAGAAACGCTACTTTGAGCTGTACGGCGTGGACTGCAAGGATTTCAACAATTACAACATCATCATCGATACGACCTTTGCCACGCCGGAGCAGGTAGCCGACCGCATTGTGGAGGGCATCCGTGCATGGGAGTCCGACCGCTCCTACCACGCCGTGTTCCTTTGCCCCCGCCGCCTGTGGTATCCCGACGACGCGCCGGACGCGGCACTGGTTGCCGCCGACGCCGCTGCGCTGGAGCGCGGGGAATCTTTGCCGGACGTATGCGTGCAGATGCTGGACGACCGCTTTTACGTCACCGCGGGCGTCGAGATCGCCCTTGCGTACTCCCTGTGTGAAATACCGCTGATTCCCTGCCGCACGGAGGAGGGAGTACCGAATACCGAAGCCTTTGTCAAAATGGAGGACAACCTTTAAATGATACAGCTCAAACAGCAGACCGCCGAGAAGATCGCCGCGCTGGCAGCCGGGGCGTTTCCGGGAGGAAGCCTGACCGCCGACGAGGTCTGCAATATGCTCGAATATCCGCCGGAGGCAGCCATGGGCGACCTGGCGCTGCCGTGCTTCAAGCTTTCCAAATCGCTGCACCGCGCGCCGGTGCAGATCTCCGACGCGCTTGCCGCCGGGCTTGCGGACGACCCTTTGTTTGCGCGCGTGGAGTCGGTCAAAGGATACCTCAATTTCTTCTTTGACGGCGCGTCGCTTGCCGCGCGTGTGACCGACGAGGTGGCGCAGCAGGGAGGTAAGTACGGTTCCCCGATGGACGGGGTGGGCAAGACGGTGGTGCTTGACTATTCCTCTCCCAATGTGGCGAAGCCGTTTCACATCGGGCATCTCGGGACGACCGTCATCGGTCATTCCCTGAAGCTGCTGCACCAATTCGCGGGGTGGCAATGTATCGGTATCAACTATCTCGGCGACTGGGGGACCCAGTTCGGGAAGTTGATTGTTGCCTATAAAAAGTGGGGCGACCGCAAGCAGATTGAAGAGGGCGGCATCGACCGGCTGGTGGAGCTGTACGTGCGGATCAACAACGCCATAGACGACACGCCCGAAGGGAAAGCGCTTGCGGATGAGGCGCGCGCGGAATTTCACAAGATGGAAGAGGGAGACGAGGAAAACATCGCCCTGTGGAAATGGTTTGTGCAGATTTCGCTTGCAGAATATGAAAAGACCTACCGCCAGCTCGGAATTACTTTCGATTCCTACAAGGGCGAGAGCTTTTATACCGATAAAATGCCGGCGCAGGTGCAGAAGCTACGCGACGCGGGACTTCTGAAAATCGACGACGGCGCGGCGATCGTGGATCTGGAGTCATACGGAATGCCGCCCTGCCTGATTCTCAAGCGCGACGGCTCCACCCTGTACCCCACGCGCGACATTGCGGCGGCGGTATGGCGCAAGGAGCATTACCGTTTCGACAAGGCGATCTATGTGACCAGCGCACAGCAGTGCCTGCACTTCAAGCAGTGGTTCAAGGTCGTGGAGCTGATGGGCTACGATTGGTATGACGAGCTGGTACACGTGCCTTACGGGACGGTATCGGTCAACGGCGCGAAGCTGGCGACCCGCACCGGCAACGTGGTGCTGCTCAAGGATTTGTTCGCGCAGGCGATCGAAAAGGTCAGCGCCATCATGGCGGAGAAGAACCCGGAGCTTGCCGGAAGAAGCGATATTGCCGAGCAGGTCGGCGTGGGCGCGATCGTGTTCCACTATCTCCTCGGCAGCCGTATCCGCGACATCAATTTCACGCTGGAGGACGCCCTGTCCTTTGACGGCAATACGGGTCCTTACGCCCAGTACACCTACGCGCGCACCTGCTCGGTGCTCCGCAAGTACGCGGGAGAGGCGAAGTGGCGCTCGGAGACCGCCACCCCGGAGGAGGGCGCGCTTGCCAAGACCATCGCCCTGTTCCCGGAGCGGGTCCGTGCCGCGCTGGCGGAGTATGAGCCGTCCGTGATCACACGCTATATTCTGGAGTTGTGCGCGGCGTTCAACCGCTTCTACCACGAGTGCCCGATTCTGTCCTGCGAGGACGAAAAGCAGCGCGAGAGCCGCGTGGCGCTCACCGCCGCGACCCGGCAGGTACTCGGCACCGCCTTGCATCTGATCTGCATGGCGACCCCCGAACAAATTTAATTTTCATACAGGAGAATCTGTCATGAGCGGACATAGCAAATGGAATAACATCAAACACAAGAAAGAAAAGTCCGACGCCGCAAAGGCAAAGGTCTTTACCCGTATCGGCAAGGAGATGGCGGTCGCCATCCGCGCGGGCGGCAACGACCCCAACGTCAACGGCAAGCTGCGCGATCTGATTGCCAAAGCCAAGGCAAACAACGTCCCCAACGATAACATTGAGCGGGTCCTCAAGAAGTTTTCCGATAACAAGGACAACAACTTTGAGGAAATCACCTATGAGGGCTACGGTCCGTCCGGCGTCGCCGTAATCGTGGAGACTGCAACCGACAACCGCAACCGCACCGCAGGCAACGTGCGTTCCACCTTCTCCAAGTACCACGGCAATATGGGCAACACCGGCTGCGTGTCGTTTATGTTCGAGGAAAAGGGCGTCATTGAGATTGTGGACGAGGACGAGGAAATCGACGAGGAGAAACTCATGGAAGCGGCGCTGGAAGCCGGCGCTACCGATTTCCAAGGGGAAGACGGCGTATATGAGATTTACACCGAGACGGACGACGTGACCGCCGTCGCCGAAGCGCTGACCCGCGCGGGATACGCCATTGAATCCGCCGACCGCGCCATGGTTCCCGCTTCCTACGTGACCCTGACAAACGAGGATGACATCAAGTTCATGAACCTGCTGCTTGAGAAGCTGGAAGAGGACGACGATGTGACCAACGTGTTCCATAACTGGGAAAACTAACAGCCGATTTCCCGTCAAATGTCACTGTTTGCTGCCGGAATTTCTTTTCCGGCAGCTTTGTTTTATCGGCGGACGGAGAAAGAGGCGGTCGCCCCGCGCCCTTGACAAAGAGGCGCGGGAGACTTACAATGAGAAAAAACGCCGACGGGAGGTGACGGTATGAAGCTGTTGCTGGCAGAAGATGAAAAGGAGCTTTGTCGCGCGCTGGCTGTCCTGCTGCGCAAAAACGGTTATACGGTAGACGAGGTCTGGGACGGCGAGAGCGCGCTGGACTACCTCATGACGGAGGACTACGACGGGGCGGTGCTGGACATTATGATGCCGCGCATGGACGGGATCGAGGTGCTCGGCAGAGCGCGCGCCGCGGGCAAACAACTGCCCGTTCTGTTGCTGACCGCCAAGTCGGAGGTGGACGACCGCGTGCGCGGGTTGGACGCGGGGGCAGACGATTATCTGGTCAAGCCGTTTGCGGTCAAGGAGCTGCTTGCACGACTGCGCGCGATGCTCCGCCGTACCGAACAGCCTGTGTTAAACGTGCTTGCGTTCGGCAACGTCACGCTTGATTCCGCCGCCTTTGAGCTCATCGGTCCGGCGGGACGCTGCCGCCTGACCCCGAAAGAGTATCAGGTCATGGAGCTGTTTCTGCGCAACCCCGGCGTTTTGCTTTCCACAGAACACTGCATGGAACGGGTGTGGGGATATGACAGCGACGCGGAGATCAATGTGGTCTGGGTATGCATTTCCTCCCTGCGCAAGAAATTGCGGCAGATCGGCGCGGATACGGAAATCCGCGCCAGCCGCGGGCTCGGGTATTCCCTGAAAAGGAGGGAGGACAATGACTAAAGCGTTGCGCCGCCGCATCATTGCGGTTGCCATGGTATCCATGCTGTCCGTGCTTGCGGTGATCATTGCGGCGGCGAATATCGCCGGTTACGCGCAGGTGCGCAGCAATGCGGACCGGGTACTGGAGGTCCTGGTGGAAAACGGGGGCGTTTTTGACCGCATACAGGACATCCCGCCGATGGACGACGGGGAACTCCCCGAAAAGAAGGACGGGGAGACCGATCCCGCGGGAAAACGTCCGGGAGGCAAAAATCCGGCATGGTTCTCCGCGGAGACGCCGTATGAAACCCGCTTTTTCTTCGGGACGGTGACCGACGACGGGGTGATTTCCGTCAACACCGGCAGCATTGCCGCGGTGAGCGAGGTGGAGGCGAAAGACTTTCTTCTCCGCGCATACGGGAGCAGAAGCGAAAAAGGCTATATCACGCGGTACCGGTACGCCAAAAAAGCGGGCGAGGACGGAACCTTCGTGGTGATGGTCGACTGTACCCGACAGTTGGATACCGCCGCTTCTTTTCTGCAATACAGCATCTTGATTTCGCTCATCGGTTCCTGCGCCGTGTTCCTTTTGGTACTCTTGCTTTCGCGGGCGGCGGTGAAACCCGCGGAGGAGAGTTATGCCAAGCAAAAACGGTTTATCACCGATTCCGGGCATGAGTTGAAAACGCCGCTCGCGGTGATTTCCGCGAACGCCGAGGTACTGGAGGCGGAATACGGGGAAAACGAATGGACGAGGAGCATCCGTCATCAGGTCGACCGTATGGCGGAGTTGACCTCCCGTCTGACCCGCCTTGCCCGCATGGATGAACAGGCGGGGGACGGTGTGCGTGAAGCGCTGCCTCTGACTGCTCTGACCCGTGACAGCGTGAGCGCGTTCGGCGCTCCGGCGGAAACAGCCGGGAAGCGTTTGTCCGCGGAGATCGCGGACGGCGTGTGGGTGATGGGAGACAGGGAGAACCTGTTGCAGCTTCTTTCCATTCTGCTTGACAATGCGGTCAAATACGCCCGCGGGGAAATCGGCGTGACCCTGACCCGCCGCGCGGGGCGTGCGACTCTGACGGTGCGCAACGATGTGGCGGAGCCGGTGGCGCGCGGCAGTCTGAATTGCTTTTTCGACCGCTTTTGGCGCGGAGACGCCTCGCGCTCGCAAGCGACCCCCGGCTTCGGGATCGGTCTTTCGCTTGCGCAGTCCATTGTGACCTCGCTCGGCGGCAGTATCCGCGCCGAGAGCGAGGACGGCATGCATGTGACCGTGACGGTCTGCCTGCACACCTGCGAAGAGGGCGGCGGGAAAAAAGAGAACCCGAAATAACGACAATCTATTTGCGGCACGCGTGAATCCATTCGGTTCACGCGTGTTTTTTTACATATTTTTTCTGTTTTAACTTCGTTTTAACTTTCCATCTTATACTGGGCATTAGAAAGGGAGGGGATGACAGATGAGCGCTTTACAAACCGTATTCCGCAGATATGAACTCAAATATCTGCTCACGCGGGAGCAATACGAGGCGGTGCGGTGCTTCTCCTTACCGTATCTGACGCCCGACGAGTATCCCGACGCACGGATCATCAGTCTGTACTACGACACCCCCTCCCGGTCCTTGATCCGCCGTTCTTTGGAGCATCCGCTATACAAAGAAAAACTCCGTTTGCGTGCGTACGGGATACCGGGGACGGAGGATACCGTGTTCGTGGAGCTGAAAAAGAAGTACGAGGGCGTGGTTTACAAGCGCCGCGCGGCAATGCGGCTCCGCGAGGCGACGGCGTATCTGGCGGGGGCGGAGGCGCCGATACACAATCAGATCACGGCGGAGCTGGACGCCGCCCTTGCCTTTTACAGGCGGGAGGGCGGGCTTGCACCCGCGATGACCATCACATATGAGCGCGCCTCATGGCGCTCCCGAAACCCCGGGGAGGATCTGCGCGTGACCTTTGATACCGACATCCGCTACCGCAACGAGCGTCTGAGCCCGGCTGCCGGGTACACGGGAAAACGGGTGATCGGGGCGTCGGAGGTGCTGATGGAGATCAAGACGGGGCGCGCTGTTCCGCTTTGGCTTTGCGAAGTGCTGGACAAATACGGCATATATAAAACCTCCTTTTCCAAATACGGGAGAGCGTACCTGATGGACAGGGGATTCCTCGCCGGGGTGCCGGAGGGGGAGAGCGATATGAAAGAGAGGACAGAGAACTGTGTTTGATGTGATTTTTCAATCCGTATATAACGGGGAGCAGGTGGTGTGGCAGGGATTTCTGATTTGTCTTGCCGTCGCTCTTGTCACGGGGGTGTTGTTGGCGCTGAGTTATTCCGGACGCGCCGCGGGGTGCAGCGGGAGTTTCTTCGCGACCCTCAGTATTCTGCCCGCCGCCGTGTGCCTTGTCATTTTTGCGGTCAACGGCAACCTGGGAGTCGGCGTGGCGGTTGCCGGGGCGTTCGGACTGGTGCGCTTCCGCTCGGCTCCCGGCAGCGGGCGTGAGATATGCGCCGTGTTCGTCGGTATGGCGGTGGGGCTGACCTTCGGGTTGGGGTACCTCGCATACGGCGTGATATTTGCGGTGATGAGCGAAGCCGTCCTTTGGGTGTATACCCGCTTGGGCGCCCGATATGAAACACGTACCGACAACGAGCGGTGCCTGACCGTGACGGTGCCGGAGGATTTGAATTACACCGGCTTGTTTGAGGATTTGTTCGGAGAATACACGCTTTCCCACAGATTAACGCGGGTAAAGACCACCCATATGGGAAGTCTGTATAAGCTCTCTTACAGGGTGCGGCTGCGCGACGCCGCCTGCGAAAAAGAGCTGCTTGACAAAATGCGCACCCGCAACGGGAATCTGGAGATCTCCTGCGCTGAGGCGGCACAGGAGGGGGAACTGTAAACACTTTGATATGCGGAGGAAAATACGGTATGAAAAAGTGCTTGGCAATTCTGATGGCGGCGGCGTTGTGCCTGGTATTGACGGCTTGCGGGGAAAATGACAGCGTGCAAAGCGGCGCCGGGAGCGCCATTGACGAGACGGCGGAACTTGCGGCGGCAGAGAGCGGTATGCCCGCCTCCTCCGAGATGTTTTCCGACCGTGACAAGGCGGGGACCTACGACTCCGAGAGCGCAGTTACCATTCTTTTGAGCGATGACGGGACTTCGGTAGACGGACTCGCGGGCGTCAGCTATGAGGGGGGCGTTCTGACCGTGAGTGCGGCGGGCACCTATGTTTTGACGGGTACGCTCACGGACGGTCAGATATGCGTTTCGGCGGCGGACGAAAAGGTGCAACTGGTGCTTTCGGGCGTCTCGGTCACCTCTTCCGACAGTGCGGCGCTGTATATCAGGCAGGCGGATAAGGTTTTCGTCACTCTGGTGGGAGATAACACGCTTGCAAGTACCGGCTCCTATGTGCAGACGGATGAGAACAACGTAGACGCGGCGGTCTTTTCCAAGGAAGACCTGACCTTTAACGGAGCGGGCAGTCTGACCGTGACTTCCGCCACAGGGCACGGAATTGTTTCAAAAGACGATTTGGCGTTCGCGGGCGGAACCTACTGCGTGACCGCGGCGAAAAAAGGGCTGGCAGGCAATAACAGCGTGCGCCTGACCGACAGCACCTTCACCGTCTCCGCAGGCAGCGACGGCGTGCACGCCGAGCATGAAAGCGATCAGAGCAAAGGGTATATTTACGTTGCCTCCGGCAGCTTTCAGATCACCTCCGCGGGGGACGGTATGAGCGCCTCTTCTTCCGTGCGGATTGAGGGAGGGACCTTTACAATCAAGAGCGGCGGCGGCAGCGCCAACGCCTCTACGGGCAGCAGTTGGGGGAGTTGGGGCAGCAGCGGAAGCGAAACCTCCGCAAAGGGGATGAAAGCGGCGGTATCGCTGATCCTCAAGGACGGAACTCTGCAAATCGATTCCTCGGACGACGCGCTCCATTCCAACGGAGACGTTTATATCAGCGGCGGCACGCTGACGCTTGCAAGCGGCGACGACGGCGTTCATGCGGACACTTCGGTTCACATTTACGCCGGAAAGGTGACTGTTTCAAAGAGTTACGAGGGAATTAAAGGACAGAATATCACCGTGTCCGGCGGGGAGATCTCGGTGACGGCGAGTGACGACGGCGTCAACACGGCAGGCGGAGCGGACGGCTCCTCTATGGGGCGCCCCGGGCAAAACAGCTTTACGGCGAACGCCGACTGCTATCTCCGCATTGCCGGCGGCACGGTGCGCGTAAACGCGGCGGGGGACGGACTTGACTCCAACGGAAACCTGTACGTATCCGGCGGAGAAACCTATGTCAGCGGTCCTGTTAGCAGCGGCAACGGGGCGCTGGATTACGACGGCACCGCGGAAATCACGGGGGGAATTCTGTTCGCCGCCGGCAGCGTGGGAATGGCGCAGAACTTCGGCTCCTCCTCGACGCAGGGGTCCCTTCTCATCGGCACCTCGACGCAGAGCGCCGGGACCACCGTCACCGTCACCGACAGCGACGGCAATATTCTCGGCACTTTCACGCCAGAAAAGCAGTATCAGTGCGTGGTGATCAGCCTGCCGGGGATGCAAAAGGGCAGCAAACTGACCGTCGACGTGGGCGGCACCGCTACCGAAGTCACCATGTCCTCTCTGATTTGCTCCTCCGGGAGTGTCGGCGGCATGAGCGGCGGCATGGGCGGTCGCCCCGGTATGCGGTGACACAAAACCGCGCAGCCGAACGGTTGCGGTTCCGTAAAAAAAGCCAAAAAGAACGGGGAGAAGCCGTGTCACAGGCTTCTCCCCGTTTTGTAACAACAGGGGGAATCTTATCGATCGCCCTTGAGCGCGTAACGAATCAGACCGAGGAACAGGGGGTGCGGGCGGTTCGGGCGGCTCTTGAATTCCGGGTGGAACTGCACGCCGACAAAGAAGTCGCACTTTTCGTTTTCCACCGTTTCCACGATATAGCCGTCGGGCGATGTGCCGCTGATGGTCAGCCCCGCTTGGGTCAGGGTCTCCCGGAAGTCGTTGTTGAACTCATAACGGTGACGGTGCCGCTCGGAAATCTCATGCTTTCCGTAGCACTCCTCCATTTTGGTTCCGGGCAGGATATGGCAGGGATAAGCGCCGAGGCGGAGGGTGCCGCCCTTGGCGACCTCGTCGTTCTGGTCCGGCAGGAAATCAATCACCTTATGGGTGGATACAGCGTCGAACTCACCCGAATTGGCGTCCGCAAATCCGCAGACGTTGCGGGCAAATTCAATGACCGCAATCTGCATACCGAGACAGATGCCGAGGTAAGGCACATTGTGTTCTCTTGCGTAGCGCGCGGTGGCAATCTTGCCCTCGATTCCGCGGTTGCCGAAACCGCCGGGGACCAGAATGCCGTCCAGCCCGCCGAGCTTCTCGGCGGCGTTTTCCTCGGTGACGGTTTCGGAATCAATCCACTCGATTTTCACGCTGGCACCGTAAGCGTAACCCGCATGGCGCAGGGACTCTGCCACCGAAAGGTAGGCGTCGTGCAGCTGTACGTATTTGCCGACAAGACCGATGGTCACGGTGCGGGTCGGGTGCTTGACCTTTTCCACCATGGCTTTCCATTCCTCCAGATCGAGGTCCGGGGCGTAAATGCCCAGTTCACGGCAGACGATGGAGGAAAAATGACTCTTTTCAAGCATCAGGGGCGCTTCGTACAGCACGGGCAGCGTGATATTCTCAATGACGCAATCCGGCTTGACGTTGCAGAACATGGAAATCTTCTTAAAGATGCTTTCCTCAAGCGGCTCGTCACAGCGGAGAATGATGATGTTGGGGTTAATGCCCATTCCCTGCAATTCCTTGACAGAGTGCTGGGTGGGCTTGGACTTATGCTCGTCGGAGCCGCGCAGGAAAGGAACCAGTGTGACGTGAATGAACAGCGAGTTTTCACGCCCGACCTCAAGAGAGATCTGTCGCACCGCTTCCAGAAACGGCTGGGATTCGATGTCGCCGATGGTGCCGCCGATTTCGGTGATGACCACGTCCGCGTCCGTCTTTTTGCCGACGCTGTACACGAACTTCTTGATTTCGTCCGTGATATGTGGAATCACCTGAACGGTGGAGCCGAGGTATTCGCCGCGGCGCTCGTTGTTCAGCACGTTCCAGTACACCTTGCCCGTGGTGAGGTTGGAATACTTATTCAGATCCTCGTCGATGAACCGTTCGTAATGTCCGAGGTCAAGGTCGGTTTCCGCACCGTCCTCCGTGACGTATACTTCACCGTGCTGATAGGGGCTCATCGTGCCGGGGTCGACGTTGATATACGGGTCGAGCTTCTGCGCGGCGACCTTCAGCCCGCGCGCCTTGAGCAGGCGGCCGAGAGAGGCGGCGGTAATGCCTTTTCCGAGCCCGGAAACCACGCCCCCCGTGACAAAGATATACTTGGTGTGCTTTTCATTCATTGGGTATCATCTCCATTCCGCGCCGCACCACTGCCGGGCGCGGCTGTTTTTGACAGCATTGATTTGAATCGATTGTAAATTGTAAAAGGAAACATAGACGAGCGGTGATCCGCGGCGCCGCTGTCCGCAGGACAAAAAACAAAGTAACTGTCCCTGCCCGCGCCTTTGCGGACAGGTGACAGTTACAAAGCCCCGTGGAATCAGCAGACCCCGTAGGCAAGCATGGACTCGGCGACCTTCAGGAAGCCGGCGATGTTGGCGCCCGCCACCAGATTGTCCTTCATTCCGTAATCTTCGGCGGCTTTTGCCGCATTCTTGTAAATGTTGCGCATGATGTTGTGAAGCTTTTCGTCCACCTCTTCAAACGTCCAGGACAGACGCATGGAGTTCTGACTCATTTCCAGAGCGGAGGTGGCAACGCCGCCTGCGTTGGCAGCCTTTGCCGGCCCGAACAGCACGCCCGCTTTCTGGAAGGTATGAATGGCTTCGGGGGTGGAGGGCATATTGGCGCCCTCGGCAACTGCCTTTACGCCGTTCTTGACGAGCGTCTTTGCGCTCTCTTCGTTGATTTCATTCTGGGTTGCGCAGGGAAGCGCGATGTCGCACTTGATGCTCCAGATGCCGCTGCACCCTTCAGTGTAGGTGGCTTCCGGATGATAGGTGAGGTATTCCTTAATGCGCTTGCGCTCCACTTCCTTGATCTGCTTGACGGCGGCGAGGTCGATGCCGTTCGCGTCGTAGATATAGCCGTTGGAGTCGGAGAGGGCGACCACCTTACCGCCGAGGGCGGTTGCTTTTTCGGTGGCGTAAATGGCGACATTGCCGGAGCCGGAGATCACGACCGTTTTGCCCTCAAAGGACATTCCCCTTGCGCGGAGCATTTCGTCTGCAAAGTAGCACAGACCGTAACCGGTGGCTTCCTTGCGGGCGAGAGAACCGCCGTAGGTCAGACCCTTGCCGGTGAGAACGCCCGTGTACTCGTTGCGCAGACGCTTGTATTGACCGAACATATAGCCGATTTCACGCGCTCCCACGCCGATGTCGCCCGCGGGGACGTCGGTATCGGCGCCTACGTGGCGGGAAAGCTCGGTCATAAAGGACTGGCAGAAACGCATCACCTCGGCGTCGGACTTGCCCTTGGGGTCAAAGTCGGAGCCGCCCTTGCCGCCGCCGATCGGCAGCCCGGTCAGGGAGTTCTTGAAAATCTGTTCAAAGCCGAGGAATTTAATGATGCCCTCGTAAACGGAGGGATGGAAACGAAGACCGCCCTTGTAAGGACCGATTGCGCTGTTGAACTGAATGCGGAAGCCGCGGTTGACCTGCACCTTGCCGTTGTCGTCTACCCACGGTACGCGGAACTTGATGATGCGCTCGGGCTCTACCAGCTCGTCGATCACGCCGCGCTCAATGAACTCGGGACGCTTTTCCACAACCGGCTCAAGAGATTCGAGAACCTCCATGACAGCCTGATGAAATTCGGGTTCCCCGGGGTTGCGCGCAATGACCTTTGCCATTACACCCTGAAGATATGCATTTTGAATTGCCATTGTTTTTCTCCGTTCGTAGTCGTCCATGGAAACCGCCGGCGGGCGAGTTCCATGCCGAAATAAAATACTTTATCAATATACCACAGATAAAAAGGGGTTGTCAAGAACGAAATGACGAAAATCACGGCGGGATATTTGTATATGTTTTCTCGGCACGCGGGAACGCGCCTCACTTTGCGAAAAAGGGGGACAGAGGGCGTGCGCTTGACAGGCGGGCGGGCGCGTGATAGAATGAGGCAAAGAAAAGCGAGGTAAGTATATGGACGGCAGTTTGTATCGGATGGCGGAAGAACTCTGCGCCCGTTTGCACGGGTTGGGATGGCACGTCAGCTTTGCGGAATCTTGCACCGGCGGGCTTGCCGCCGCCGTGCTTGTGGACGTCAGCGGCGCCTCCGAGGTGTTCGACGGCAGCTTCGTCACCTATGCCAACTCTGCCAAGGTGCGTTACCTCGGAGTAGAGGAAACAAGCATTGCCGCGCACGGCGTGGTCAGCGAGGAGGTTGCCGGGCAAATGGCGGAGGGGTGCGCCGCCGCCTACGCCTGCGAGGTCGGCGTGGGGATTTCCGGTATTGCGGGTCCCTTGGGCGGCACCCCGGATAAGCCCGTCGGCACCGTGTGCTTCGGGTTTTATGTTGCGGGGAAAACCGTAACCGCGACCTGTCATTTCGAGGGGATGGGGCGGCTTGCGGTACGCCAGAGCGCAGTGCGGTATGTATATGAGCGGTTGCTCGCTCTTCTGCCGCAGGCGTGAGGACGGGCTGATTTTGGTTTTTTGCTTTCACACGCGTATATGCGCGCGCCTGTGGGCTTGCGCGCATTTCACTTTAAGGAAAAAGGACGGCGCTACGTTTCTTCCCGTAAGGATATTATTGTCGGGGCGAACTGTGTTCGCATACATGCGTTAGGAGAGAACGCCCCTATAAACAAAAATCGGCAGGGCAGAGGTATTGTTTCTTTGCCGATTTTTTTAATTGTTTGGGGGATGAAAATGATAATCAATACTGAATTACCGAAACGAAAACCGACAAGATTAAATAATTTTGATTATAGCTCCGCAGGTGCTTATTTTGTTACGATATGCATACGTGACAGAATGCAAATATTATCCGAAATAGTCAAAACAGACCTCACGGTTACCGACGAAACATACGATTTCGCGGTAGGGGAGGGGCTTGCTCCTCCCGAATATTCGGTAAAATTAAAACCTTGCGGCGAGATTGCCAAAGAACAGTTACAGTTGCTTGAAAAACGATTTCCAAGTGTATCCGTTGTAGATTTCGTCATTATGCCGGATCATATCCACGCAGTTATATTCTTGCACGGAAATGCGGGAGGAGCAAGCCCCTCCCCTACCTTGGGCGATGTGATTTGCGCGTTTAAATCGTTGACATCGCGAATTTGTAAGCAGCGATGCGGAATAGAAAAAATGTTTCAACGCTCGTTTGCCGAGCATATCGTTCGCAACAGAGAGGATTATGAAACACGAAGAAAATACATCTATGAAAATCCAATGCGTTGGTACTATAAATATCTGAATACAGAAAAATAAGGGGTATGGACTTTGCCCGATGCATTTATAACACAAATGCGAAACTCGCGCGAAAACAAAACCGCAAATAAGAATTTGCAGGGTTAAAAATGAAGATTGTTGAGATAACTGAAAATAAAAAAGAATATCTTGATTTGCTGTTATTGGCAGATGAGCAAGAAGATATGATAGACCGTTATCTTGGAAAAGGTAAGATGTATGTTCTAAACGATAACGGAATCAAGTGTGAGTGTGTCATAACAGATGAAGGAAGCGGCGTGCTTGAAATAAAAAACATTGCCACTGTGCCCGAATACCAAAGCAAAGGTTATGCGAAAACATTGATTGAGTTTCTTGCCAAGCAATATCGGGGACAGTATTCAGTTTTGCAAGTCGGAACAGGCGATAGTCCGTCAACGATACCGTTTTATGAGAAATGTGGTTTTGTTCGTTCACATATCATACCGAATTTCTTTACGGACAATTATGATCACCCGATATTCGAGTGCGGTTTTCAGTTGGTAGATATGGTATATTTACAAAGACCACTATAAATCAAATTCCAATTGATCGCTCAAACAGAAACCCCGGCAGGTCTTGAAAACCTGTCGGGGTATTTTCATCCTTATGAGAAGCCGACTTTGCGCCGTCCTTTTTGTTTTTTCTTTAACGTTTTGAAAACGAGGGACTGCCGGCCCTGCGCTTTTCACGCGTTGCGTTTGATTTTCCGGGTCGTGGTTTTTTCAAAGGGAGTTTCGCGTATAAGAAGCCGCGAAATCTGCTTGTAGCTCGGCTCCTCCTTCATGGCGGCGCGGATGTCGCGCATGATGTCCGCTTCGCTTCTTCCGCCCGCGTCCTCCATGTATATTTCGGCGGAGAGTGCGTAATCCTGTCCGTGGGAATTGCGGATCCCGCGCACTACCACTTCACTGATATAGTCCACGCTTTGGATCCGGGTTTCCAGTTCCTCCGGGTAGACGTTTTTGCCGTTATTCAGCACGATGATGTTCTTTTTTCGCCCGGTGATCACTACCTGATCGTCGGGGGTCAGATACCCGTAGTCGCCCGTATAGAACCAACCGCCGCGGATGACCTCTGCGGTCAGATCGGGGCGTTTATAGTATCCGAGCATCACGGTATCGCCGGACACGCAGATTTCTCCGACGCCGTTTTCATCGGGGCTGTCAATGCGCCATTTGAGGCAGGGAATGCGGTGCCCCGCACTTGCGAAATTGTTGCAGGCGTCATCGTTGCCGGAGATAAGAGGAGAACATTCGGTGATACCGTAGCCGCCGATAAGCGTAATGCCAATTTTGTCGAAAAAGGCGCCGATTTCGGGGCGGATGGGTGCGCCGCCGCAGATGATTTTGCGGAGGTTGCCGCCGAACTGCTCCAGAATGGATTTGAAGAACACGCGCCGCAGGTCGATGCCGAACTTCCGCAGGAACTCGGAGATACGGATCATGCGGTTGAGCTGCCGCGCTTTTCCTTTCTTCTGTACCCCGCGCATGATCATATCGTAGAAATGCTCCGAAAACGCCGGAACCAGAACGATATAGGAGGGGCGGAAGCGCTTGAGGTTGGCGGGGACGTTTTTGAGGCGGTCGTTAATGCAGAGGGTGGCTTGGGTGTAGAGCGCGACCAGAATGTCGCAGACCGCGGCATAGGTGTGATGGTAGGGGAGTACGGAGAGCCCGCAGTCAAGCACCCGAGACACATGAAGCCCCCAGTAAAGACAGTTGACAAGATTGCTCTCGGTCAGCATGACGCCCTTTTCCGCCCCCGTGGTGCCGGAGGTGTAGACCAGCAGCTTCAGGGCGTGCGGGTTGCTCCGAAGACTGTCGTATTCGGTTTTCGGCAGGGTGGCGCCGCGGGCGATCAGGCGTGAGAAAGAGAGAAACGCGCCCTCGTCCTCTTCAAGGTCGAAACAGATCAGGCACTTCACCGCCGGGATCTGCGCCAGCTTGTCGGCAAGCATATCACGGTGCGCGGCGTCGCAGAACAAAACCTCCGCGTCGCTTTCGCGGATCAGACGGGTCAGGGTGTCTGCCGGCAGATCGCGGTCCAGCGGTACGAACACGCCGTCTCCCATCAGGGCTGTCAGATAGGTCTGAATCCAAGGAAAACTGTTGTCGCCCACGCAGGCAATATGTGAGTGGATCAGTCCCATGTCCGTCAGAGCGGCGCCGAGGGCTTCTACGGAGTGATAGAACTCGGAAAAGGTGACCGAGACTTCTTCTTTGCCGCGCAAAAAGCGGAAGGCGATTTTGAGCGGGGCGGCGTGATAAGAATTTGTGACTAACTCTCGAACAGACGAAATTTTAGTAAGGGGTGGACGTTTCATAGGGTTGCCTCTTTACATTCGTTTTTCGTTTTGACAATGCCGCGCACCGGGTGCGGCGTTTATCTTTGCCGTCATTATAGCGCGCGCGGCGCCCGGAGTCACCCTAATCGGCAGGGCTTGGGTAGAAGCGGCAAACAACCACTTCTAACGGCGCTTATTACAACTCTCTCGGCAAGAGAGTCTCTAAAAATATAGGCGCCGCACTGAATTTTTTTCAGCTGGGTGCAGAATCGGCAGACGCCGATTGCTGTCAAATTGTAAACGCATTTTTTCCAAACCGTGAATGGAAAAACATGGATTGCTTGTCTGACGGAACGCATGACGGCGGAAAAATCTTTTTCGCCGCAAAAAATGCGTGACAAGCAACGTGAAATATGATATGATAGTACACAATATCTTTTCTGACAGGTGCCGCACGGCGCCGTCAACGAACCTTGAAACGGAGGGGACAAAATGAACGCGAAGCATGATAAAAGAGATTACTCCGAGATCACCCCTGCACTCCGCGCTTTGGCGGAGCTGTGCGAGAGCGATACCGTGATTGAACAGGAAATGTTCCAGAAATACAATGTCTTTCGCGGCTTGCGCAACAATGAGGGAAAAGGGGTGCTGACGGGTCTGACCGAAATCTCCGAGATCGTCGCCAAAAAAGAAGTCAACGGAAAAGAAGTGCCCTGCCGCGGCAAGCTGTTTTATCGCGGGTACAATGTGGAGGATCTTGTCCGAGGCTTTATGGCGGATCGCCGTTTCGGCTTTGAGGAGGTCGCGTACCTGCTCCTGTTCGGGATTCTGCCGAACAAGAGCCAGCTTGACGGTTTCCGGGAACTGCTCTCAAGCTACCGCTCCCTGCCGACCTCCTTTGTGCGCGATCTGATTATGAAAGCGCCGAGTATCAATATGATGAACTCCATGGCGCGCAGCGTACTTACCATGTATTCCTACGATAACAACCCCGATGATACCTCCCTGCCGAACGTACTGCGCCAGTGCTTACAGCTGATCGCCACATTCCCCATGATGGCGGTCTACGGGTATCAGGCGTTTGACTATTATATTGACGGGAGCCGCAGCTTCTTCATTCATGAGCCTGACCCCAAGCTCACCACGGCGGAGAACATTCTGCATATGCTGCGCTTTGACAGCAAGTATACCCGCTTGGAGGCGCAGGTGCTTGACCTCGCCCTGGTGCTTCATGCGGAGCACGGCGGCGGGAACAATTCCACCTTTACCACCCGCGTGGTCACCTCCTCCGGCACCGACACCTACTCGGCAATCGCTGCCGCGCTCGGTTCTCTCAAGGGACCCAAGCACGGAGGGGCGAACATCAAGGTCACGCATATGTTCCGCGACATTATGGAGAACGTGCGCGACTGGAATGACTCCGATGAGATTGAAGCCTACCTTAAAAAGATATTGCATAAGGAAGCGTTTGACCACGCCGGCTTGATTTACGGGATCGGACACGCCATCTATTCGGTTTCCGACCCGCGCGCGACCGTTCTGAAATCCCTGGTCGGCAAACTCTCCCGCGAGAAAGGCAGAGAGGATGAATACAAGCTGTATACGCAGGTTGAAAAATTGGCGCCGAAGGTGATTTCCGGTGAGCGAAATATGTACAAAGGCGTCAGCGCCAACGTGGACTTTTACAGCGGCTTCGTGTATCAGATGCTCGGCTTGCCAGAGGAGATGTATACCCCATTGTTCGCCATCGCGCGGATTGTGGGATGGAGCGCGCACCGCCTGGAGGAGCTGATCAACGCGGGCAAGATCATCCGCCCCGCGTACATGAACGTCCAGCCCCGCAGAGAGTATGTGCCCATGGCGGAGCGCAAGTGACGGTATAAAAGGCGCGGCGCCCGGTTTTCCGGGCGCCGCTTCGTTCTGTTAAGAGGGGAAGAAGCTGAAGAGGGGCTTTGCCGCCGAGGCAATCGGCGCGCTTCCGGAGGAGAGGAAACGCTCCGTTATCGGAACAGGTGCCATACGCCGTTGACCGCGAGGCAGAGCAGTACCCCGAACAGGGTGGGGAGTGCCAGCGCCAGGAGCGCCCAGCGCCAGCCGCCCGCCTCCTTTTTGATGGTCAGGAGCGTGGTGGAGCATGGCCAGTGAAGCAGGGTAAAGAGCAGCATACACACGGCGGTGACGGGCGTCCAGCCGTTGGCGATCAGCACCTCCCGCATCTCGGCGGTGCTTTCGATGTCGATGAGAGTCCCCTGCGCAAGATATGCCATCAGGGCGATGGGCAGAGTGATTTCATTGGCGGGCAGCGACAGAATAAACGCAATCAGAATCACGCCGTCCAGCCCCATGGCGCGCCCCACAGGGTCGAGCAGCGACGCGCAATGGGAGAGCAGTGTGCCGCCTGCGACGGTGATGTTCGCCATCAGCCAGATGAACAACCCCGCGGGTGCCGCGACAGCGGCGGCGCGCCCGAGGACGAAGAGGGTACGGTCGAGAACCGAGCGCAGCAGAACCTGCCCGATCTGCGGGCGGCGGTAGGGCGGCAGCTCCAGCGTAAAGGAGGAGGGTACGCCGCGCAGCAGGGTCGCCGAAAGCAGGCGGGTGCTGAGGAACGTGAGTGCCACACCGAGGACGATCACCAATGTGAGCAGCAGCGCCGACCACACCGAAGCGGCAAGCCCCGTCACGGCGCCCACAAAGAACACCGACAGGATGGTCAGCATGGTGGGGAAGCGCCCGTTGCAGGGCACAAAGGAGTTGGTCAGAATGGCGAGCAGGCGCTCCCGGGGGCTGTCGATGATACGGCAGCCGACCACCCCGGCGGCGTTACAGCCGAACCCCATGCACATGGTCAGCGCCTGCTTGCCACAGGCGTGACAGCACTGGAAAGGACGGTCAAGGTTATAGGCGATCCGGGGCAGATATCCGGCGTCCTCCAAAAGAGTAAAGAGGGGGAAGAAGATCGCCATGGGCGGGAGCATGACGGAAACCACCCATGCCAGCACGCGGTACATACCGTCCACAAGCAGTCCGCGCAGGAAGTCGGGCGCCCCTATGCGGATAAACAGAAGCGTAAGCTGATCCTGCAGGGCGAACAATCCTTTCGAGAGCAGTGCGGACGGGTAATTCGCCCCCACGATGGTCAGCCAGAAAATGAACGCCAGCAGCAACAGCATGACGGGATACGCCGTCACCCTGCCGGTCAGAATACGGTCGATGCGGCGGTCGCGCAGGTGCGCCTGCGCGGTTTCGTATCTCACGCAGCCCCCCGCAATCTCCTCGGCGCGCGCCATGACGGTGCCGACCACCGCGTCGCGGTAGTTCTCGGAGGAAAGACCGGCGGCGGTCAGAAGCTGCTTGGCTTCCGTCAGCGCCTCGCACAGGGCTTTGTCGCAGAGGGGGTCGCAGCCGAGGTATCCGCTGACGTCGGCGTGCAGGCAACACTCTCCCTCCAGCAGCTTCAGGGCAAGCCAGCGGGCGTTGAGTTTATCGCCGAGTTGCGCCTGTAATACCGGCACCACACGGTCAATAGCCGCTTCGATTTCCGCGGGATATGTAACGGGAGGCGCATTGTCTGCGGGCGGGGCGTCGCAGACCTCGGCGACGGCGTCCAGAAGCGGGATCAGGCTTTTCTTTTTGCGCGCGGTACACCCTACCACCCGCACGCCGAGCAGGCGTGCAAGGGCGGCGAGGTCTACGGAGATATGCTTTCTTTTCGCTTCGTCGAGCAAATTGACGCACACCACCGTGCGCGGTGAGATTTCCATGGTTTGCAGAACGAGATTGAGATTGCGTTCGAGACAAGTGGCGTCGCATACCACAACCGTGACGTCCGGCTCTCCGAAACAGATGAAATTGCGCGCGATTTCCTCCTCCGCCGAGTTCGCCATCAGGGAATAGGTGCCGGGAATATCCACCAGCGTGTAGCCCTGCCCGCGATGAACGCAGCGCCCCTGCGCGCCGGCAACGGTTTTTCCCGGCCAGTTGCCGGTATGTTGGTGCATCCCCGTCAAGGCGTTGAAAACGGTGGATTTCCCGACGTTCGGGTTGCCTGCCAGTGCAATGACTCTGTCCTCCGGGTCGCAAGGAGAGAGGCAGATGCCGTCGTCCAGCGCGCCGCGCCCGACGGAGGATTTTGTCAGTCCCATGGGTGTTCCTCACAACTTCTGAATGATGATACTGCGGCTGTCCCGCGCACGAATAGCAATCACCGCGCCCCGTATCAGATACGCGGCGGGGTCGCCCGCCGGGCTGCGTCCGAGGCATTGTACCTCCGTGCCGGGGGTCAGACCGATATCGAGCAATCTCCTGCGCATACTTCCCTCCATAGTCAGTGCCGTCACGCGGCAGCGCATACCGGGCGAGAGTGCGAGCAGGCTGGTTTGTTCGCTCATTTGGATAGTCCTTGTTCCTTGAATTCCGGGGGCTGCGTATATTGCCGCAGTCCCCTGCTTTCAGTGTATGCCCGTTTCGAAAGACGGGTTCAGTCTCCCTCGTGCTGAGCGTCCGCCTTGGTCGGATGTACGGTGCCGCGGGGATGATGGGGCGGCGCGTAAATGGAGTACAGGCGCAGCGGTACCCGCCCGATATTGAGAATGTTGTGCCATGTGCCTGCCGGTACAAAGATAGCGTCATGGCGATTGACGCGGTGTTCCCGATTCATGCGGTCACGCGCGGAGCCCATCTGCACCAGACCCAAGCCACCCTCCACGCGAAAAAACTGGTCTGTGTCCGGGTGTATTTCGGTGCCGATGTCGCCCCCGACGGGAATGGTCATCAGGGTCATTTGCAGGTGGTCCCCCGTCCAGAGGGCGTTGCGATAGTCGTTGTTGGCATAACTGAGCTCGTCAATGTTCAGAACCGCCGGGTCGGGTCCCCGATCATGGAGCCTGTCATTATCTCGGTACATTTTTCTTTTCTTCCTTTCGGTTGTTCTTCTGTTCTGTATAGTATGCGGCGGATACGGAAGATGACAGGAAAGGCGTTGCGAAAAACGGGATGTTTCTTTGGAAACGCAGGGCTTTTTCGCGGGGATCCTCTTACGGCAAAACAACGGCGGCGCAGCGATCGGGGATCGCTGCGCCGCAGACATTCTCTCATGGATCTGATATCTTGGATTTTATGTTTTGTCGGGCTCCGCGGTTGCATTTTTGCGGCTTTCGCTGTCGGAAACAGCGCTTTGCAAAGGAGCCGGCGCGCCGTCGGCAAGCGCCGCCTCACGGACGCTCTCCCACGCTTGTAGCAGGCGGGAGAGGGAGTAGGAAGCGTTGGCGGGGCTGGTGGAGGGCAGCGGGCAGGCGCCCGGCAAAGCCTGCCCCGCAAAACGACGGTAGAGTTTCATGGCGAGAGCGCCGTTGCAGAACACGCGGCGGATACGTGTTTGGGAGAGCAGAGCGGCGATGTCGTTGGGGTGCGGGTCGCGGATATCCGCGTCGGCGGAGCCGTCCAGCTCACAGTCCGCTATCACGTCCCACAGCGCGATGCGGTGCCGGATCAGAAAGGCACGGCGCGCCGGGATATCCTGCGGCACCTCCTCGTCGAACAGGGCGGCGAGCACGCGCCAGAAGCGGTTTTGCGGATGGTGATAATAGAAGCCCGCTTCGCGCGATCTGACAGAGGGGAAACTGCCGAGGATCAGCACGCGGCTATCCTTGTCCCACACGGGCGGAATGGTGTGACTGCGGCGCATGGAGAAACCTCCTTGAGAGCGGTCGGAGTATGAAATACGCGCCGCGGTCGCGGCGCGTGGCTTGGCGGAGAAGCAAGACGGGCGGAGCGCCGTTCAGTTCTGCGGGAAGCGCTCCAGCATCATGTTGTATGTATCTTGGCTGATCTCGGCGTCGGTATGGCTTCCGACATACGCGGCGTCCAGGTAAGCGAGAATATCCATTTTCACCTTGGTCGGGCGCCACGGAGCGCGGCGGGTAATACGGTCTGTGCCGGTGACATGAATGACGAGAATCGGCGCTTTCGCCTTGGTGGCGGAAAGAAAGACTCCGCTGTGGAAGGTAAGCAGCTTGCCGGTGCGGCTTCGCGTTCCCTCCGGGAAGACGCCGTAGCACATACCGCCGTGGGCGATCCTGTCCGCCGTCTTCTGCACGGTGGTGAGCGCGTTGCGGGCGCTGCGGCGGTCGATGGAGAGGAAACCGCTGTTCCAAAGGTAACGTCCCACAATCGGAATCCGGAAGTTCTCCGGCTTGGAGATGAAGGCGATCGGGAAGCGGCGGAGCTTGGTCAGCATCAGCATATGGTCATAATTGGAGAGATGGTTGCACACCACAAGAAAGGTGGTTCCTTTCGGCGGAAGCTTTTCCATTCCCTCCACTTTAGCGTGTACCTGCATGAAGAACATCGCCACGGTATACGCCTCCACCAGCAGAAAGCGGCACAGGCGGTTGGGGCGTTTCGGCTCCTTTTTTTTGCCGAAAAAGGGAGAGATCAGAATGGCGAACAGAAAGAAAGCCGCATACAGTCCGATAAAATAGGCGGGAAAGAGCAGAAATGCCCACCACCATGTCAGCGGGGTGCACACGACGGTCAAAACCGCAGCGCAAAGGGAGAGGATGGGAAACAGAATGATCAGCATGATGCCTCCGGGCGCCGTGGGGCGCCAAATTTGATTTCGGTTTGAAAGTTATAATTCCGACAGGTTTTTGAAGGGGGGATTCTGCGGGGTATCCGGCGCCTGCGCGGGGGTATCCGTTTCTTTCGCCGCGGCAATCGCCTGCGCCCAGTTGGAGGACAAGCGCATCAAAATCCGGTTGACCTCCTCAAAGGGAACCTGCTTGCCTGACATAATCCACTCCACATAGAGCGCCGACATACCGCCGAGAAAATACTCCGTCATATAGGAGAGATACAGGGTATTCGGAATGCGGTCGGAAAAGTACGCGATGAGTTCTTTTTTGAATACCCGCTTGATTTTCTGCGCCAGATACGCGTAGTTGCGCGCCGAAACGACATTCTCGAAAAAAGCGGGGTTGCTGTTATACACCAAATTGACAAAGCGAATGAAATACTGCGGGTCGGGGTTCTCTCCCTCCATGACGGCGGTGTGGAGATAATAAGCGACGTTTTCCGTCAGCTCGTCTTCCAGTTCCGCGATGACGTCCTCTACCTTGGCGTAGTGCGCATAGAATGTCTTGCGGTTGATGTGCGCGGCGTCCGACAGCTCCTTGACGGTGATTTGACCGATGGGTTTATCCCGCAAAAGGGAGATGACTGCGTCGCGTACGGCGCGCTTGGTTTTTTTGACGCGTTTGTCCTGCGTTTCACTCATGGTCGCACCTCCGCTGAAATACGAAAAAAATTTACAATTGAAAGCGGCAAAACAGAAACATATGTCGCAAAAGTAACATTTGTTGCCTTTTGCGTTTATTGACTCACCGATTTTCAATTGATATAATTATACACGTAATTAGCGAGAAAAGCAACATTTGTTTCCGAAAACGGAGAAAACCATGAGAAAAACAGGACTTGTATTGGAAGGAGGTGCCTTCCGCGGTCTGTTTACCGCCGGCGTGCTTGACTGCCTGGCGGAGAAGCAGATCGATTTCCCATATATTGTAGGCGTTTCTTCCGGTGCTGTCAATGCCGTCGGATATCTTTCCGGGCAGGCGGGGCAGATGCGCCGCGTGGTAGCGGGGGGCGCCGCCGCAGACGGCTTTTCCCCGACCCTGACCCCGGAGAGAGACCCGGTCGGCGCGCTGTTTGAGTATTCGACCCGCTTTGCGCCGTATGATATTGACCGTTTTCTTGAGACGGAGAGCGAGTGCGAGTTCGTGTTGACCTGCTGTGAGAGCGGCGAGGCGACGTATGTCAGACCCGGCGACGATGAAAGCGCCGTGACGGAGGCCTGCCGCGCCGCCTGCGCCGTGCCGCTGTTGTGCCAGCCGGTGAAGATAGGCGGCGCCCCGTACGTGGACGGCGGCGTCTCCGACCCGATCCCCGTGGCGCACGCGCTCGGAAAATGCGACAGGGCGGTGGTCGTTCTGACCCGCAGAGAGGGAGAGGAGCCGACCGATTACGCCCGCATGGCGTTTTTGGTCGAGATCTGTTACAGAGAAAAGTATCCGAAGCTCGCGGACGCGCTTCTGGCGCGCGCAAAAAACTACCGCAAAGAGCAAAAGGCGCTGGCACAGCTCGAAAAACAGGGCAAAGTCTTTGTCATCCGCCCGACCTTGCCGAGTATCCGCCATTTTGAGAGCGACCGCACCCGTACGGAGGAGTTTTACCGTCACGGTTACGAGAGTATGCAGGCGCGTTGGGACGACCTGCGGGACTTTTTGGAGGTGGACGCATGAAACGCGCGGGAAAAGGACCGCTGACGTGGTTCGTTCACCTTGTGTACGCCGTGTGGAGCCTCTGGAACAGAATTCTCTTTCCGCCGAAAATCAAATATCTGAGTCCGGCGGCGAAGCAGGCGATGAAACGGCCGTGTATCCTGATTGCCAACCATACGGCTCACACGGACGGATACTATCTGCCGCAGATGCTGCCGGGAAAACTGCCGTATACATATGTGACCCGGAAATGGTATGACAAACCCGGACTTCACTGGATGTTCAGCCGTTTGCCGTACATTCCCGTCAACTTGCAGGAAATGGATACGGCGTGGCTCGGCGCGGGCGCCGAGGTACTCAAGAGGGGCGGTAGGGTCATTCTGTTTCCCGAGGGGAAGCTGGTGACCGACGGAAGCCTCGGCGAGTTCCATCCCGGCTTTCTGATGCTTGCAAAGCAGACCGGGGCGCCGGTGATTCCGATTGCCCTGTGCGGCGGGTATCGCAAATTCCGCCGCAAGACGCTGTTGGTGGGAATGCCGCTTGAACTGAAGCTCAATGAGCCGGGACGCCCCTCCGTGATTCTGCGCCGCGAGGCGGCGGTATGCCGCACCGCGTTGACGCAGATGCTGGACTTGAGGGAAACCCCGGCAGTATCCGAGAGCAAGTCGGACAGGGCGTATCTGCCGGAGGGCGGCAGGGAAGCCGAGGCGTGCGCCGAGGCTGCTTTGCAGACGGGAAAGAGCGGCTCGGATACCGCGGAGAAGGACCCCGCCGTAACGCTTTCCGCGCGGGAGCCGGATGAGGCGGCGGAGCTGCTCTCCCCCGTACACTGACGTATATTTTTGCATTTCGCATCAATATAAAACTATCAAATCCGTTATTTCAGAAAGGAAGTACACCATGAACGCAAATGAACAGAAGATTGCAGACAGAATCAAGGAGCTGCTGTGTGAGAACCTCGGCATCGACGCCGACGTCCTGACCGACGAGATTGCTCTGTTCGGCGACGAGATCGGACTGGATTCCATTGACTCCATGGAGATCATTGCCTGCATTGACGATGAATTCGGCGTTTCCATGACCGGCACCGGTAAGGAGAACTTCTACAATGTAGAGAGCCTTGCCAAGTACGTGGCGGCACATCAGGGCTGATATCATCGGAGTGATCCCGCCCGGTTTCGTACCGGGCGGGCGCTCGCAGTTTCCATTACAAATTAACAGATACGTTTTTTATAATAAATACGGATACAATCACAACCCCGACATTGAAAACCGAAAACGGTACGGGATTGTTCAAAAATATATTTATCTGAAGAAATATGCCGACGGACGGGTGCCGCGGCAGGGAGAGGTAACAAAATGACTGAAAACAAGTTTCGTTGCGTAGTCACCGGGCTGGGTATGCTGAATGCGATCGGCAATACGGTGGAGGAGTGCTGGAGCAACGCCGTTGACGGCGTATGCGGCATTCGGGAGACCGCCGCGGTGGACACCGAGGGCTGCTATGCAAATCTGGCCGCCGAGGTCAAGGCAGACGATCTGGACAAGGCGAAGCACGCGTCGGAGATGGACCGCGTTTCCAAGCTGTGCGTGAAAGCCGCCGGAGAAGCCCTCCGGGACGCGGGCTTTGAAATCACGGACGGCAACCGTGAGCGCGTGGGGGTCATCATGGGCTCCTGCGTCGGCGGCGTGATCAGTATTGAGGATTACTACCGCAACGGCGAGTCCGCCGCGGACGTGACCAAAATGCCGATTTCCGCCATTGCCAATATGGTTGCCGAGGAATACGGCGCCTGCGGCGTGGTGACCAATATTGCAAACGCCTGCGCGGCGGGCACCATCAGCATCGCCTACGCGTGCGACCTGATCCGCGCCGGTGTGGCGGACGCCTTTATTGCCGGCGGTGCAGACGCGTTTGCTTCCGTGCCTTACGCGGGCTTCTTATCCCTGCACGCCCTGGACGCGCAGCCCTGCTCGCCGTTCAACCGGTGCAGCGGTATCACGCTGGGCGAGGGCTCCGGCGCTTTGGTGGTGGAGTCCTATGAGAGCGCCGTCAAGCGCGGCGCTAAGATCTACTGCGAGGTATTGGGCGCCGGCATCAGCAGCGACGCGCACCATATCACCGCGCCCCGCCCCGACGGAGAGGGACAGATGAACGCCATCCGCCGCGCCCTTGCCAATTCCGGCTTGGAGCCGAAGGATATCCAGTACATCAACGCGCACGGGACGGGTACCGCCAAAAACGATGAGGCGGAGTTCTTATCCCTGCATACCATTTTCGACGAGTCGAACGACGACCTGTCCGTCAGCTCCACCAAGTCGATGGTGGGTCACTGCCTCGGCGCCGCCGGCGCTGTGGAGGCGGTGTTCTCCGTCAAGGCGCTGACCGAGAACAAGGTGCCTCCGACGGTGGGATACCGTGAGGAGGATATGGAAAGGCTGGCGGAGCGCGCCGGCAAGATCGACTTCCGCCCCAACGTTGCGCGCGACAAGAAGATGACGAACGTCATGAGCAACTCCTTTGCTTTCGGCGGCAACAACGCCAGCATTATTTTCAGCCGCGAGGCGGGAAACGTGACCTTGCCCGAGACGCGCGAGGATGTGTACGTGACCGGCCTGGGCGTGGTCAGCCCCATCGGCAACGGCGTGGAAAACTATATCGCCAAGGTCGCGGAGGCAAGCCTGCCCGCGGAGGGCTCGGTTCACTCCGAGGTGGGACACGAGGACTATGACGCCTGCGGACTGAAGATGGCATTCTACCGCAAGTTGGATAAGTTCAGCCAGTTGCAGGCGGTTTCCGGCATGGAGGCGCTGAAGAACGCTTCTCTGACGGTCAGCGACGAAAACGCCACCGACATCGGGATCGTGGTGGGCACTTCGGACGGTCCGATTGCCACGGTATGCGACTTCCAGCAGGATCTGGTACGCAAGGG
The DNA here is from genome assembly GCA_945920215.1 of uncultured bacterium. Classification (GTDB taxonomy): domain Bacteria; phylum Bacillota; class Clostridia; order Oscillospirales; family CAG-272; genus UBA1740. The sequence goes on along the minus strand of CAMEJM010000005.1, from coordinate 18,556 downwards.
CAACGCCGCCGGCAGCGCTTTCAAGTTCCCGAACACGGTGTATAACGCAGCGGGCGGATACCTCTCGATTTGCTCCGGTATCAAGGGCTACAACGTGACGGTGACCAACGGGATGCAGTCCGGGCTTTCCGGCATCGCGTACGCCTGCAATATCATCCGTGCCGGGCAGGAGAACGCGGTGCTTGCCACAGGTACCGACGAGAACGGTGAAATCATTACTTCCCTTTATAATAAACTCGGTTGCGTGAGCGCTTCGGCGCATCCCGCCTATGCCGGGCAGGACGGTTTTGTCCTCTCGGACGGCAGTACCACCCTTGTGCTGGAGAGCGGCAAGAGCGTTGCCAAGCGCGGCGTGACGCCTTATGCCAAGGTGACGGGCTACGGCATGACCCGCGCGGACATCCGTTTCGGTACCGTGCGCGGCAGTGAGGGCGCGATGGCGGACGCCATCAGGCTGGCTTGCGAGGACGCGGGTATTTCCGCTTCGGACATTGACGCCGTTGTCGGGTTCGCAAACGGGATGAAGGCGTTCGACGAAACCGAAATCGCCGCCTATCGGGCTGTGTTCGGCGATGAGAAACTGGCGGCTGTGCCGATACATAACGTCAAGGATCTGGTCGGCGAGAGCCGCGCCGCCGCCGCCGCCCTGTCCGCAGGGCACGCCGCGCTAATGCTGGCGGGCAAACTGGAAGAGGTTCAGAACGCATACCGCTATGAAAACGGTGCGGTCAAGGCAGGCAAGGTCAGTACCGCTGCATACCGCCGGGTACTGGTGACGAGTGTTGCGGCAGGCGGCTCCTGCTGCGCCGTGGTGCTCGAACGCGCCTGACGGAAAGGAGAAAAGCATGAAAGTCGCATTGGTAACAGGTGCCTCCCGCGGCATCGGGCGCGCGTGCGCCCTCCGTCTTGCCAAAGACGGTATGGCTGTTGTGGTCAATTACAGCAGCAGCGAAGCGGCGGCAAACGAGGTCGTGGAGCAGATCAAAGCCGAGGGGGGAGAGGCGATCGCCATCCGTGCGGACGTCTCGAAACTGCCCGAGGTCAAGGAGATGTTCAAGACCGTTCAGAAAACCTACGGGCAGATCGACGTGCTGGTCAACAATGCCGGCATCGTGCGCGACGAGTATCTGTTGATGCTTAACCCCGACAATCTCGACGCGTGTATCGACCTGAATCTGAAAGGGTATTTCTACTGCGCGCAGCAGGCGGTTCTGAAAATGTTCCGCCGCAAGTGCGGCACGGTGATCAATATGTCCTCCGTCAGCTCCGAAATGGCATTGGCAGGGCAGACGGTTTACAGCGCGACCAAAGGAGCGGTGAATGCCCTGACCCGCACCATGGCAAAGGAACTTGCGCCTTACGGGATCCGCGTCAACGCGGTGGCGCCCGGCTTCATCATGACCGAAATGGTGGAGCAGCTGCCGGAGGAGAAAAAAGAGGAATATCTCAAAGCCATTCCGATGGGGCGCCTCGGCACCGCGGACGAGGTGGCGGGGATCGTCTCCATGCTGGCAAGCGACGCCTGCTCTTATATGACCGGGCAGGTACTGGTGCTTGACGGAGGACTGAACCTATGATGAACATTGACGAAATCAGCCGCCGCATCAAACAGCGCCCCCCGTTCCAGATGATTGAGCGGGTGCTGGAACTGACCCCCGGCGAGAGCGCGCGTGGCACCAAGAACGTATCGGTCAACGAGCCTTATTTCATGGGGCATTTCCCCGGCTCTCCCATCATGCCGGGGGTGTTGCAGATCGAATGCGCCGCACAGCTTTGCTCCCTGGTGGTCGATGACAGCGCGGCGGACGAGAATACCATTTACGTGCTGCTCAAGGTGGACAACTTCAAATTCATCAAGCCGGTGATTCCGGGCGACACGCTGGAGATTACCGTCAACAAGACCCGCGCCGCAGGGGGGCTGACCTCTTTTGACGCGGTACTGCGCGTGGACGGCGAGGTGCGCGCCAAAGGTGCGATGACCTTTACGGCGGTGCCGCGCGCCACCATTTTCGGTGCATAAAGGAGTTAGGAATGAAAACTGCCGTACTGTTTGCAGGGCAGGGCGCCCAGTTCGTCGGAATGGGGCGGGACCTGTACGAGAATAACGCCGCCGCAAAGGCGGTTTACGATATGGGCGAGGCGCTTTGCCCGGGAATCCTGAAGCTGTGCTTTGAGGGACCGGCGGAACTGCTGAACCAAACCGCGCATACCCAACCCGCGCTGTTTCTGACCGACCTTGCCTGTGCGAGAGCATTGGAGGCGGCGGGCGTCAAGGCGGACGCCGTTGCGGGCTTTTCCCTCGGCGAGATCCCCGCGCTTGCCTATACGGGCGTGATGAGCGACGAAGACGCGTTCCGTCTTGTCATGCTACGGGGCGCCGCGATGCAGAAGTGCGCCGAGGAACACCCGGGCGCGATGGCTGCGGTTCTGAAGCTGGAAAACGAAAAGGTGGAACAACTATGCGCAAATTATAAGGAAATGTGGGCGGTCAACTATAACTGCCCCGGTCAGCTTTCCTGCGCAGGTTCCTGCGAGGAAATCGACGCATTCTGCGCCGACGTCAAGGCGGCGGGCGGCAGAGCCGTGAAGCTGGCGGTCAGCGGCGCGTTTCACACGCCGTATATGCGCGCCGCGACAGAGGCGCTGGCAAAGAAACTTTCGGGGATGACCCTGCAAGCGCCCGCCACCGTGCTGTATGCCAACTATACGGCGGACAAATATCCCGCCGCGCCCGCTGCAATCGCAGATACCATTGCACAGCAGGCGTCTCACAGCGTCCGGTGGGAGGACATTCTCCGCCGCATGGCGGCAGAGGGTGTGGACACCTTTATCGAGGTGGGCGCGGGGGCAACCCTGACCAAACTTGTCGGGCGTACCCTGCCCGAGGCAAAGGCGCTGACGGTCGGCGACCCCGCCACGCTGGAAAGCGTGCTGCGTGAGCTTGCCGAGACGTCGCAAAGGAGTGCGGAATGAGCGATATGAAACATAAAGAGTTGCCGGATTATCTCGGCTCAACCTTGACTGTGAAATGCGAAAAGTGCAAAGAGGAGCTCTCCGAGCGGGAGCTTGCCGAGCATGGGTTTATCTGCCCCCGCTGCGGCGGCTACAACCGGATGCCGGCGCGTATGCGCCTTGCCATGCTCTGCGATGAGGACACTTTCCGCGAGATGAACGAGTGCGTGGAGAGTGAGAACCTGATTTCGTTTCCCGATTATGACGAAAAACTCGCGGCGGCGAAAGCCAAGAGCGGCGAGCGGGACGGCGTGGTCTGCGGGACGGCGCGTATCTGCGGCAATCCCGTGTGCCTGTTTGTGATGGAGTCAAAGTTCATGATGGGCTCCATGGGCACCGTCGTGGGCGACAAGATTGCCGCCCTGTTTGAGTATGCCGCCAAGCATTCACTGCCGGTGGTCGGCTATACCGTTTCCGGCGGCGCGCGTATGCAGGAAGGGATGCTTTCCCTTTGGCAGATGGCAAAGGTTTCGGGCGCTGTGAAAAAGCACAGCAACGCGGGCAATTTTTATCTTGTCTGCTGCACCGACCCGACGACAGGCGGCGTGACCGCCAGCTATGCGATGCTGGGAGACGTCATTATCGCGGAACCGGGCGCTTTGGTGGGCTTTGCCGGCAAGCGCGTGATCGAGCAGGTGACGGGCGTTAAGCTGCCCGCTTCCTTCCAGAGCGCGGAATTTCAGCTCGGCAACGGTTTCCTCGACGACATTGTGCCGCGTGAAGAACAGCGCGGGTATATCGGGCATCTGCTCGCCATCCACCGCAAGTGAGGTTGAAAATGAACGCATACGAAAAAGTCAAATGTACAAGAGAAGCGGGCAGAGCAACCGCGAAGGATTATATCGACGCCATGTTCGACGGCTTTGTGGAGTTCCACGGCGACCGCCGCTTCGGGGATGATCCCGCGCTGATCGGCGGCGTGGCAACTCTGGACGGAAAGCCCGTGACCGTTCTCGGCATTGAAAAAGGACGCGACGTTTCGGAGCACGTGGCGCGCAACTTCGGCTGCGTTTCCCCCGAGGGCTACCGCAAGGCGCTGCGCCTGATGAAGCAGGCGGAGAAATTCTCCCGCCCCGTGGTGTGTATTGTGGACACGCAGGGCGCGAACTGCGGGATCGGCGCCGAGGAGCGCGGAGAGGGCGCGGCGATTGCCGAAAACCTGTATGAGATGATGGATCTGCACACCCCCGTCCTGACCCTGATGGTCGGGGAGGGGAGCAGCGGCGGCGCGCTGGCGCTGGCGGTGGCAGACGAAATATGGATGCTGGAGAACGCGTACTTCACGGTGGTTTCGCCCGAGGCGTGCGCCAGTATCCTTTACAAAGATTCCGCGCGCGCGCCGGAGGCGGCGGAGCACCTGAAGCTGGCGGCGCAGGATCTGATTGAGATGGGGATCATCGAGCGCGTGATTGCGGAGCCCCGGGATTTCACGGACCCCGCGCAGTGCAAGGCTTACATGGAAAAGTTGCGCGACGAGGTTGCCGGGAAGCTGCACGCTTTGCGCGGCAAAAAGATGAACACCCTGCTCTCCGACCGCTATGAGAAGTACCGCAAGATCGGGCGGTGCGCCCCGGAGGGCGCCATGCCCGCGCCGAAAAAGCACTGACAAACCGATTCCGGGAAGATTCTTCCTTGGAGCCGACAGATAGGATCAAACATGAAAATACTTGTTCTGAACGGCAGCCCCCGCCGTGAAAAGAGTAATACCATGCGGGTTACGCGAGCCTTTCTCGCAGGGCTGACGGAGGGGGGCGGCGCCGAGGTGGAACTGATTCACCTCTCGGACTGCCGCATCACCCCCTGCGCCGGGTGCCTCTCCTGCTGGGGGCGCACCGAGGGGGAATGCGTCATAAAGAACGATGATATTCCCCTCCTGAAAGAAAAAGTGCTTGCCGCCGACATTATTGTCGAGTGCTTTCCGCTCTATTTCTTCGGGATGCCCGGGACTGTCAAGGTCTTTACCGACCGTATGCTCAGTATGCTCTGTACTTATCGCGGGCAGGTGCCGGTCAAGGGCACGCCGTTCCACGGGATCCGTCCGGGGGTGGAGGGCAAAAAATTCGTCGTCATTTCCACCTGCGGCTATGCGCAGACGGATCTGGTGTATGACCCGCTGCTCGCGCAGCTCGACATTATCTGCGGTCCGGGCGCGTATCTGCCTGTTCTTTGCCCGCAGGGCAAGACCCTGTGCGTGCCGGAGCTGACCGAGCGCATCGACCGTTTCCTCACCAAATTCACCGACGCGGGCAGAGAACTGCGCGACACGGGTACCGTATCGGAGCAGACTTTGCTTTCGCTGCGCAAGCCCCCGTTCCCGCAGAGGACGTTTCAGCGCCTACTGGAAAAGTTTTGGGACGATGAAAAGAAAGGCGTGAGAGGCGATGTATGAGTATCACGGGCGGCTGCGGTACAGCGAAACCGACCCGTCCGGGCGGCTTTCCATGCAGGGGCTTCTGCGCCTGCTTCAGGACGTCAGTTACCTGCGCGCCGAGGACCGCGGGCGGGGCGTGGCGTATCAGGCACAGACAGGAAAGGCATGGTTTGTGCTTTCCTGGAATATCCGCTTTGTTGCGGAGCCGCCGCGCCTGAGTTCGCCTTATACCGTAAGCACTTATTTTTACCGTGCGCGCCATGCCCTTGCGCAGGAGCGCCTGACCCTTTCCGACGCAGGCGGCGCGCCGCTCGCGCTGGCGGACGCCTTGTGGGGGTATGTCGACCGCGCCACGGAACACCCGACCGACTGTCCGACAGACTACTGGCAGCCGGAGGATTACGGCGACGTTCCCTCCGACGCGGAGGTGACCCGCCGGATTCCCGTTCCCCCGGACGGGGAAGAACTGCCGCCGTTCACGGTGCGGCCGGTACATCTTGATACAAACGGACACGTCAACAATATCAAAATGACCGAGTTTGCTCTGACGCTGGCGGACTGCGAAACAGGCGTGAAGCGCCTGCGGGCGGAATTTTTGCGGCAGACCTTCGGTCATACCGTGCTGTACCCTTATCTGAAACGGGGAGACGCGACGGTGCTCGCCCTGCGCGACGCCGAGGGGAATCCCTATTCCGTATTTGAATTTTCCAAATGATTTTGACAGAGAGGACGCTTGTTTTCAGGCTCCTCTCCGTAACTGATTGCCGCTGTGGCAAAACGTCCTGAACGGGAGCAAAGCATGGAACCGGAAAAAAATCTGAAACTGAAATTGAATACACGCTGTCCCGTCACCATTGGCATTGACCTCGGCTCCACGACCGCGAAATTGGTTGTGGTGCGCGACGGGGAGCTGATATACAGCTGTTACGAGCGGCATTTCGCACAGGTACGCACCAAACTGTTGGAGCTGGTGCGCCGTATCCGCGACACCGTGGGGGAGGACACGCCCATTCACTGCGCGATTTCCGGCTCCGCGGGCATGGGCGTTGCCAAGGCGAGCGGCATTGAGTTCGTGCAGGAGGTATTCGCCACCGCTGAGGTGGTGCGCGTTCTGGAGCCGGATACCTCCGCGGTGATCGAACTGGGCGGCGAGGACGCCAAGATCATCTTTTTCGACGGCGGTATTGACGAGCGCATGAACGGCTCCTGCGCCGGCGGAACAGGCGCTTTCATCGATCAGATGGCAACGCTTCTGGACGTCACCCCGCAGGAAATGGACGAGATGAGCCTGCGCGCCACGCGCACCTATCCCATTGCTTCCCGCTGCGGCGTTTTCGCCAAAACCGATATTCAGCCCCTGCTCAACCAAGGGGCGGCGAAAGAAAACATTGCCGCCAGCATTTACGCGGCGGTGGTCAGTCAGACCATTACCGGGCTTGCGCAAGGCAAGAAGATCGGCGGGCGCGTCATGTTTCTCGGCGGCCCCTTGTACTTCTGCCGCGGTCTGCGCAAGAGCTTCTGCGAGGCACTCGCACTCGACGAGGCGCACGCCGTTTTCCCCGATTACGCCCCGTTCGCCGTCGCCATCGGCGCCGCGCTCTATGCCGACCGGCAGGAAAAGACCCTGACATGGCGGGAGCTGGAAGCCGCCGTTGAGGCAAGCACCCATGAAAAGGTGAGCGCCGCCGCCATGCCGCCTCTGTTCCGCGATGAAGAAGAATACGAGGCGTTCCGCGCCCGCCACGCCGCGGCAAAGGTCGCCGAAGGAGATCTGGCAAGTTATACGGGAGACGCCTACCTCGGCATCGACTGCGGCTCCACGACCACCAAAATGACCCTGATCGGCGCCTCAGACGAGGTGCTGTGGAGTTACTATGATTCCAACCGCGGGAACCCCGTGGAGATTGTCAGGGAACAGCTGCTCAAGCTGCGGGAGGCGTGCGGGGAGCGCGTTACCGTCCGCGGTTCCGCGGTCACGGGGTACGGCGAGGAGCTGATCCGCCATGCTTTCCATGTCGACCACGGGCTGGTTGAAACCATGGCGCACTTCACCGCCGCCAAGCACTTTGACCCCGCTGTGGATTTTATTCTGGACATCGGCGGGCAGGACATCAAGTGCTTCAAGGTCAAGGACGACGCCATTGACAGCATCATGCTCAACGAGGCTTGCTCCTCCGGGTGCGGTTCGTTCATCTCCGCTTTTGCCCGCGCCATGGGGTATTCGGTGGAGGAGTTTGCGCGTATCGGTCTGTTTGCCAAGGCGCCGGTGGACCTCGGCAGCCGCTGCACCGTTTTTATGAATTCATCGGTCAAGCAGGCACAGAAGGACGGCGCAAGCGTGGAGGACATTTCCGCCGGGCTTTCCATGTCCGTGGTGAAAAACGCCGTTTACAAGGTCATTCGCGCGACCGACCCCGACCAGCTCGGCAAGCGCATTGTCGTGCAGGGGGGGACGTTCTATAACGATACCGTTCTGCGGAGCTTTGAAATGCTACTCGCAAGAGAGGTCATCCGCCCGTCCATTGCGGGGCTGATGGGGGCTTTCGGCGCGGCGCTGTACGCGAAATCCGTGCGGGGGGAGACGTCGTCTCTTCTCACCGCAGAGGAACTGCGCGCCTTTGCTTATACCTCCTCCGCCACGGTGTGCGGCGGGTGCGGCAACCGCTGCCACCTGACCGTCAACCGCTTCGTGGGCGGGGAGAAATACATATCCGGCGCAAAGTGCGACCGCGGCGCCGGAAAACTCCGCCATGGGGAGGAAGAGACACCGGACGTTTACCGCTGGAAGCAGGAGCGGATGCAGAAGCTCATCTCCGATGAGGGAGAAGCGGTGCGCGGCACCGTGGGACTACCGCTTGCGCTCGGAATGTGGGAACTGGCGCCTTTCTGGCACACCCTTTTCCGCACGCTGGGTATCCGCGTGGTCTGGTCGGGGATCTCCGACCGCGACCTGTATCGCCGTGGGCAGTATTCCATTCCGTCCGACACGGTGTGTTATCCCGCCAAACTCATGCACGGGCATATTGAAACCCTTGTTCAGAAGAAGCCGGACGCGGTTTTCTACCCCTGCCTGACCTACAATGTGGACGAGGGACGCTCCGATAACCATTACAATTGCCCCGTGGTTGCCTACTATGGGGAACTGCTGGCGGGCAATGTGGAGAGCCTGCGGGAAACAAAATTCCTGTATCCTTATCTCAATCTCCTTGACAAAGCGCAGTTTGCACGCGCCATGTGCCGCGCGTTGAAACCCGTTTGGGGCGACGTTCCGCTGTCCGAAATGCGCCGCGCCGTCAAAGCGGCATGGGAGCGCTATGACGCGTTCATGCAGGAGAACCGCAAGTGGGGCGAGGAGGCTCTCAACCGGGCGCACGCGCACGGAAAGCGCGTGATGATCCTTGCCGGCAGACCCTATCATGTCGACCCGGAGATCAGCCATGCCATCGACAGGCTGGCAACCTCGCTCGGCTTTGTGGTGGTCAGCGAGGACAGCGTTTGCCATCTTGCCGCCAAGCCGCACGTGAATGTCCTGAACCAATGGACCTATCATGCGCGCCTGTACGCGGCGGCGGAATTTGCCGCCGGCACGCCGGATGTGGAATTGGTACAGCTTGTTTCGTTCGGCTGCGGGATCGACGCGATTACCACCGACGAGGTGCGCAGCATTCTGGAGCGGCATGGAAAGCTGTATACGCAAATCAAAATTGACGAAATCACCAACCTCGGCGCGGTGACCATCCGCCTGCGGAGCCTGCTCGGGGCGTTGGAACTTGCCGACAGGCAACGGGAGGAGGGGAAAAAGAATTGAGTCCGGAGAACGGAAAAACGGGATGTGCGGGCGCCGCGGGAAACTGCGCCGTATGTCAGGGTTGCGCCGCTGTAAGCGGCTGCGCGCCGGAGGACGACCGCGTGCTGTTCACCAAGGAGATGCGCCGGGATTATACCATTCTGCTCCCCTCCATGCTCCCCATTCACTTTCATTTTCTGAGCGAGATTTTCAATGCCAACGGCTATCACATGGTCTTGCTTGAAAACGGCACGCACGGAGACGCGAAAAAGGTGATAGACGTCGGGCTGAAATACGTCCACAACGACACCTGTTATCCCGCCATGCTGATGATCGGGCAGTTCATCGACGCATTGAACAGCGGGGAGTACGACGTTCACAAGACGGCGGTTCTGATCAGTCAGACGGGCGGCGGCTGCCGCGCGTCCAATTATCTGCCCCTTCTGCGCAAGGCGCTGAAGAAAGCGGGGTACGGGTATGTCCCCGTGGTATCGCTGAACTTTGCGGGACTTGAGAAAAATCCCGGGTTTCGTTTTACCATGCCCATGATTCACGCCACGATCTACGCCATGCTGTACGGGGACCTGCTTCTGACCCTGCGCGACCAGTGCCGCCCTTACGAGACGGTGCCCGGCGCTACGCAGGCGCTGGTGGACAAGTGGATCCGGCTGATTATGGAGGATATTGAGGGAAACGGGATCCGCTACGGCAAAGTGAAGCGCAATTACAGACTGATTCTGGAGGACTTCGCGGCATTGCCGCGCACGCAGGACAAAAAGCCGCTTGTCGGGATCGTGGGGGAAATCTTCGTAAAGTTTTCACCGCTCGGCAACAATGCCTTGGAAGCGTTTCTGAACGCCGAGGGCGCCGAGACGACCATGGGCGGGCTGTGTGACTTTCTTCTGTATGTGATTTCCAATATGCAGATGGATAGGAAGATTTACGGCACCGGTCGCTTCCGCGCTTTCGTCGCCGGGCGGATTGCCCGCTTCTTTATCCGTCGGCAGGACGATATGATTCGCGCCATTCGGGAACACGGCGTGTTCCGTGCGCCTGCCCGTTTTGAGGATACTTGCCGCGCCGCCGCCGATTACATCGGGTACGGCACTAAGATGGGCGAGGGCTGGCTGCTTCCCGCCGAGATGGCGGAGCTGCTGCACAGCGGCGTGGAGAACATCGTGGTGGTGCAGCCGTTCGGGTGCCTGCCGAACCATATCATCGGCAAGGGAATGATGAAGCCGATGAAAGAGAAGAACCCCGGCGCCAACATTGTCGCGATTGACTATGACGCGGGTGCGAGCAAGATCAACCAGGAGAATCGCCTGAAGTTAATGCTTGCCAACGCTCGGGCGTCGCAGGGATGCGCAGACCAAAATGCGCGGTGTTAATTTATAATTGCATTGTGTAAAGGATGACTTCAGTGTTCTATCAAAGCAATCATTAAGGTTGAAAAGCGGCGAAAGCCGCTTTTCTTCATTTTGAGCGCATTTTTAGCCGCCTTTCCACGCCTCATCGTACGGAGGTACGATTCACGGCTTGAAAGGCGACTTCTGCATCACCCCTGCGGCGCCCGGCGTGGCAGGAACGCGCAGAACAAGCAAGCATAAAATCAAGAAAGCGGAGCCAATCTTCTCGGCTCCGCCTTGCTTTTTCCATTGCCTTTACATAAGCAAATCGTTCCCCACCGGTGTGGCGAATACACGCCCGAAAGCCTCCGGAGTGTCCGTCACGGTCAGCGCCCACATGGTTTTGGCGAGCACCGCCTCGGTCGTCATTTCGTAAGCCTCCGGCAGATGGTACCGCTCCTTGATGCGGTATCCCACGCGGTAGGTTTCCATAGCGCTCCCCTCATGGGCGACCTGCGTTGCGACGACCACGCGCACGCCCCGCGAGAGCAGATGCTCGATGCCTCTCTCGAAAGAGCCGTCCTCGTAATGCGGGATCCCTCCCACGCCGAAACTCTCGATAATGACTGCGTGGGCGTTTTCTGCCGCATAGTCGAGGATTCCCGCGTCAATTCCCGGGGTCAGTTTGACCAGCAACACTTTGGGGTCAAGTGTGTCGTAAAATGCCTCTTCCCCCGTCACGTCGCCCTTGATATAGTATTGCACCAGATCGTCCCGCACGATGGCGACGACAGGGTAATCCACACTGGAAAACGCGTTGTAACTCCGCGTGCGGGTCTTGCGTGCGCGCGTCCCGCAGATGACCTTTCCGTCGAAGAACACCCGCACGCCGGCTGCCGCGTCATCGCAGGCATAGCGGAACGCCCCGACAAGGTTTTCCCGCGCGTCGCTGTCCCGCTCGAAGATGGAAACTTGCGCCCCGGTCAGCACCACGGGCTTCCGCACATTCTGCAAGAGGTAATACAGGCTTGCGGCGGCATACGCCATGGTGTCTGTCCCGTGTGTGATGACGAATCCGTCATAGTCGCGGTAACGCGCCTGCACCCGTTGCGCGAGCTCCACCCAGTTTTCGGGGCGCATATTGGTGCTGTCGAGGCGGTAGACCTCCTCGGCATCCACCTCGCATAAGCCGTTGAGCTCGGGCACCTGCCGGAGCAGCTCTTCCGCCGTGAGCGCGGGGGTGAGCCCCTCGCCGAGATTCCGTGAGGCAATGGTGCCGCCTGTCGCCAGAAGCAAGATTTTTTTCATCTTCTTATTTCCTGTCTTTCCCGTTTCGTGGGGGCGCGACGCGCCCCCACGCCCATTAGTGTACCACGCCGCGTGGAGATTGATAAGGGGAAAAAGGGAGTGTCAATCCTGCAGCCACCGGAAACGCGAGAGGTCGACGCGGTCAGCGGTGACGGTAACGCCGTCCGCCCGCAGGCGCTCGGCTTGCGCGGAGATGCCGCCGAACGCGTAACGGTCAGAGAGCTTGCCTGCGGCGCTGACGACCTTATAGCAGGGATAGCGGTTGCCGTCCGGGTTGCGGTGCAGGGCGCTTCCGACCGCGCGGCAAAGGCGGGGATTGCCGAGATGCGCGGCAATCTGCCCATAGGTGACCACCTTTCCCCGCGGGATGAGGGTCAGATATTCCAAGACCCTGCTTTGAAAGTCATTCCATTGACTTTTCATCATCGTCACGACATGATCAGACGCGTTTGAAATGCCATGTCAGGGTATCGAAATCCCGCATATTGCCGATGGCGGGGTTCAGACCCACGTGCATCAGGGTGGAGCCGTGCAGGCGCTCGCCGGTCGCGGTATTTTCGTAGAGGGCGTCCGGGTCAAGACCCTGCAAAGGCAGGTACAGCGCTTCGCAGTTGAAAATCTTGAGCAGGCGCATCAGAGTGACGTGCACCTCGCTCCGATCCTTGGAGACAAGCTCAAAGCAGAAGTAGCCCGCGTCAAAGGGGGCTGCAAGGCGATAGAGGTCCCCCTCCAGCACCAGTTTTTCCATGGCGTGATAGTCCGCTACCTGAGCGGGGATTTGCGCAAGTTCCTCGGCGGGCAGGCGGCTGACGTCAAGTTCATACCCCGTGGCGCCGAGATGGGCGATGTCCGCGCGGGTCTTGTAGGGGGTGGTGCGCTTCGTCTGGTGACTGGGGCAGACCGAGACGTGACAGGACATGGCAGAGAGAGGATAGCACAGGGAGGTGCCGTACTGGATACGGCTCCGCATTGCCGCGTCGGTATCGTCGGAGGTCCAAATCTGCGGGAAGTAATACAGCATACCGGCATCGAAACGCGCCCCGCCGCTGGCACAGCCCTCAAAGAAGACGTCGGGGTGACCGAGTACCAACCGCCGGCAGATATCGTACAGCCCCAGCGCGTAGCGGTGAGCAAACTCGCCCTGCCGCTCGGCGGGCAGACCCTCCGAGAACACCTCGGTGATATTGCGGTTGTAGTCCCATTTCACATAGTCGATTTCATGGTTTTCGAGGATGTCCGAAACCACGCGGACAATATAGTCGCGCACGTCGGCGCGGGTCAGGTCGAGGACGTACTGATTGCGCCCCTCGGCAGGCACGTGGCCGGGGGAGTGGATCGCCCAATCGGGGTGGGCGCGGTACAGGTCGGAATCCGGATTGACCATTTCCGGCTCAAACCACAGCCCGAATTTGAGTCCGCGCTCGTGACAGCGGTCGATGATGGGCTTCAGACCGCCTTGCAGCTTCTCCGTATTCACGAACCAGTCGCCGAGCCCGGAATGGTCGTCGTTGCGGACGCCGAACCAGCCGTCGTCCAGCACGAACGTGTCGATCCCCGTGCCGGCAGAGGCGTCGATAATGGCAAAGAGCTTGTCGCGGTCAAAGTCGAAATAGGTTGCTTCCCAGTTGTTGACGACCAGCGGGCGCTTGGCTTTGGCATACCGTTCGGGAATCAGGTGTTCCCGGTATGTATCGTGGAAGATACGGGACATTTCGCCGATGCCGCGGTCGGAATAGACCATGACGGCCTCGGGGGTGCAGAATTCCTCGCCGCTTTCGAGAATCCATTCAAAGCAGAACTCGGAAACGCCGCCGCCCACGCGGGTATGACCCGTGGTGGGAACCTCCGCAAAGAGCCGGAAGGAGGAGGAGTACACCAGGTTGAAGCCCCAGACCTCTCCGCTCGTTTCGGTTGCTTCGCGGGTGGCAAGCGCCACGAACGGGTTGAGCTGAGAGGAGGAGGAGACGCGCTTGGAGTCCACCGACCATACACCGTGGTGCAGGGGCGTGCGCTCCGGCGTGCGCTCATTTGCCCACGCGCCGTACAGGGAAATGGCGTCCAGGTCGTTGCGGGGCAGATCCAGAGAGAAGCTGTGCGCGCGCAGCAGGCGGATGGTATGGCTGCCCACATTGCGGATCCGGCAGGCGCGCGTGACGGCGCCGGTGTCGGCGTGGAGGGTGAAATACAGCAGCACTTCCACGCCGTTGATGTCGTCGTTCATCGTGACTTCCAGCGTTTCGCCGCCGCGGGTCGAGGGGAGTCCGGGAAGCGCCGGCTGCGCGATAATTCTGTGAGAGGTATAGTGCAGTTCCGCGCAGAGGTCGCCTCCCTCGGTACGGTAGGTGAGCATGGGTTCGCGGAAGTCGCCCTGCCCGTACACCGGCAGTTCATTTGCCAGGAAGTTGGGGCACAGCTTCTTATCCGGTTGCTGCGCGTCACAGCCGCTGCCGCGGACGCCGCGCAGATAATTCAGGTCGTCATGCCCGATTTTCGCGCCGAACCACAGGTGTTCAAGGCTTTCGTCAAAAATATCGAACGCATAGGTCATGCGGTCGTTTTCAAGGTAAAACGTCTGACTGTTCCGATCAAAGGTGATCATAATTGTGTCTCCCTTCATGCAGGTATTCGGAAATAGATGGAGAAAACCGTGAATATATTACCATAGAAAGCCCAAACCGTCAACGGATTTTGCAATTCTCCCGTCAGAAAATGCGCTTGCGCAGGCAAGGCGCGCCTCGCGTATGTGCGTGCGGTGAATATAAAACTTGCAATTGACATCTACCCGGCGGTTGAGTATAATGAAAATAGCACCACGGTAATGCTGAAGAGTGAATGAGACGAGGTGATTAAAATGAAACGTTTGATTTCGGTTTTGTTGTGTATCGCAATGGTGTTCTCCGTTGCGTGGATGGCGGTTTCCTGCGATGAAAACAATCCCGAACCCGTTGACGGCACGGACGCCGACCTGATCACGGGCCCTGACAACAATTCGGAAACTCCCAAAGTTCTGCCTACCGCCGCTGTCGCCGTCGCACAGATGACAGAGGCAATGAGCGCTCAGAAGGGCTTTCATATTGAGGCAAAACTGATTTTCGGAGGCGACGGGGCAGAGACAGAACTTCTGAATGCCACGGCGGATATCGATCTGAGCGGTCAGAGCCCGAAGCTGTGCCTGCGCTATGCCGCGACGAAAGGGGAGGGCACCGAAGCCGCGACAGTTCATTACGAGATGTGCTACATAGACAGCGTTGTCTATTTCGGCACCGATGAAAAAGACGGGGAAATGGCGTATGAGCAATATCCCGTCAACGCGGGCGCGGGACAGCAGACCCTGCCGACCGACTCTGCGGAGCTGCTCGCGCAACTGGCAGAGCTTGCCACCGTCTCCGAAGTGAACGGGGAACCGGTGCTGAACGTGCAGGGCGAGGATCTTTCCGCACGCCTCAACGAAGAATATCTGCCCATGCTGCGCACGCTTCTCGGCACCACTTTCGGAGAGATGCTGGAAACCTATCTGTTGCCGCTTTTCTGCGAGGAGGGGACGACCTGCGAGGACGCGGCAGAACAGCTGGTGAGTTACATGAGCGAGAACAAGGTGGAAAACCTGCTCGCTTTGCTGGATAGTCAATTCGGGGTGGAGACGGTCAACGAGGTTTTGGTGCAGGTGTGGCAGACGCTCGGGCTTGCCGAAGACGGCGCAGAGGCGGACGCGGAGCAGATCTGCGGCGCGCTGACCGAACAGTACGGTGAAAAAACGCTTCTGGCGATACTCTGCGACGCGCTTGTGAAAGCGGAGATACTGACGCAGGAAGAAGCGGACGCCATCCTGCTCGACCCGACTTCTCTCACCGGACTTATCGAAGAGTTCCTTGCCAAGAAGCCCGCCGATATGTTAGAGGGCGGCGCTCAATTGCTTCAGATGCTTTCCTATCTGACCGTGACCGAATGCGCGCCTTACGCAAACATTGCTCTGAATGCGGACGGTACGGTGTCCGAGGTATCGCTGACGGCGGAAATAGGCGGGATGATAAACATCGGCGGATTTGCCGTTTCCTCCGGGTATACGGCGCGCGCTTCCTTTGTCTTTGCTTACGAAGAAGTAACCGTCACGGCGCCTGCCATGCAACAGGCAGAATAAACGCAGTTTCATTGCGAACCGATGCGGGCGTTTGCCCGTGTAGCCCCGCCCCCGCGCCCCGCGCGGGGCGCGGGATATTTTTATCTGTTTATCTGTCGCGCGCAGCGCGGGGAGGAGGAAACACCGCTTGAAAAGAAAACTGACGGCTTGCGTTCTGCTTGCGGCGCTGTGTATCGCTTTGCTTTGCGGGTGCGTGGGAAAGGATAAAGCCGATCTGACCGCGGTCTTCGCACAGACCGGCAAGTCGGATTGCATCCTTATATATACCAAAAGCACCACCATCGTGGTGGACGCAGGCTATGAGGACAATGAAGCTGTGATTCTTGCCATGCTGAAGCGGGAGGGCGTGAAGAAAATCGACCATTTGATTCTGACCCATTTTGACAGGGATCACATCGGTTCGGCTCCCGCGCTCCTCCGCAAATACAATGTGGGACAGGTATATCTGCCGGACTACACTTCGGACTCCGATGAATATGGGGCGCTGGTGCAGGCGCTGACCGAAACAGGCGTGAATGCCGAGAGAGTCAGAGAGGACGTGACGCTGTCGCTTTCCGAGGGGGCTGCTGTGCGGATCAATCCGACAAAACTGAAAGACCTTGGCGAGAATGACGACAACGACCGTTCCCTGATCGTATCGGTACGCTGGGACAAGTTCGGGCTGCTCCTGATGGGGGACGCCCTGAAAGCCCGCGTGCAGGAATATATGACCGCGGACACCAATTCATACAATGTGGTGAAACTGCCGCACCACGGGGATTATTTCAAGAAGCTTGAAGAGTATATGTGCGCCGTGCAGCCTACCGACGGCATTGTATGCTGTGGCGAGGAGAGGGAAGTGGACGAGAAGCTCATCACCATGTGCGATGACCTCGGCATCGCGCTGAAACGCACCGACATGGGTACCATCCGCTTGGAATATACTTCCTCGGACGGCATTTATCGGTTCGCGCAGGAGTGAAAATATTAGCCGATTGTAGTAAAATATGGAACAGAATACAGGGTGTAGAGGAAAGGTTTTCCGGCATTGCCGGTTCTCTCCTCCGCACCCTTTTTTTGTACGTTGACACTCTATCCTCCCGTTTCCTATAATGGTTTTACCCGCCAAGTGCGGAATGTCTATGAAAGGAGGAAACAAAATGGCAAAACGAAAAGGAGGGGCAGCTTTGATTGCGCTCCTGACGGCGGCGGTGCTGTGCTCCGGGACCGTGCTCGGCGTGAGTGCGGCAGGGGAACAGACGGCAAGCGCCGCGAGTATCTCCGCGGGTGAGCAGGTGGAGGCGCGGGCTGCGGTAAATACCGTTGCCCTGACGCAAAACGGCAAGACGCTTGCGGTTTCCGCAAGGTTGTATGACGGGCAGCTGATGGTGCCGCTCGGTGCGTTTGCAAATCTGTTTACGGACGCTACATATTCCTATAACAAATCCACCTGTTACGCGACCCTGACCGCGCCCGGACTGACTCTGACGGCAGGCGTGGGCGGCAGTTTTCTGACCGCTAACGACCGGTGCCTTTACGGCGTGGCGTTGAACCGTCTGATTGACGGCACCGTATGGGTGGCTCTCAGACCTCTCGCCAAGGCAATGTCGCTGACGGTATCGTATCAAAGCGGCGCGAGCAGCGCGGCAATTTCGGGCAGTTATAAGGCGCTGACTCACGCAAAGTCGTTTTACAATGCGGACGAGCTGTACTGGCTTTCGCGTATCATTTCCGCCGAGAGCCGCGGAGAACCTTTGCGCGGGCAGATGGCGGTGGGGAACGTGATCCTCAACCGCGTGCGTTCAAGCGCTTTCCCGAACACCATCTATGGGGTCATCTTCCAGAAATCGCAGTTCAGCCCCGTCTCTAACGGAACGATTTACAATTCCCCTGCCTGGGTGTCTGTTTGCGCGGCGAAGATGTGTCTGGAGGGGTACAGCATTTCCAACGATGTGCTGTTCTTCTGCAATCTGTCGGTCAGCCCGAACAACTGGGTGGTGAAAAACCGTCAGGCGGCATTCAAGATTGGGTCGCACACCTTCTTCTTGTAATGGTCTGCGGCGTGGATAGCGGCACGGAGCAAAATGCGCGGTGTTAATTTATAATTGCATTGTGTAAAGGAGACTTCAGCGTTCTATCGAAGCCATTTTTAAGGTTGAAAAGCGGCGCAAGCCGCTTTTCTTCGTTTGATGCGCATTTTTATCCCCGCCCGCTTGGACTGTCGTACGCCTGTACGCCGACGCCTGCGCGGGTGGGGATTCCGCACCACTCTGCCCGCCGCGCGCTTTCCGGGCGGTGAGAGCTGCGCAGACCAAAATGCGCGGAGTTTATTTATCGAGCATAGTTGAGAGGACAAGTTCAGCGTTCTGTCGAAGCAATCTTTAAGGTTGAAAAGCGGCGCAAGCCGCTTTTCTGCATTTTATGCGCATTTTTAGCCGCCTTTCCGCGCCTCATCGTACGGAGGTACGATTCACGGCTTGAAAGGTGGCTTCTGCATCACCTCTCCCTCGCCCGGTGGGGATAGCGGCACGGAACAAAAATACGGAAAGAATGAAACGGCTTTTGTGTATTTGTAAATGATGTGAGACCAAAAAAGATGAGAAAAAAGTTATGTT
>CAMEJM010000004.1 GCA_945920215.1 uncultured bacterium | reverse complement strand
CGAACCCACGCGGCCAGCTTGGAAGGCTGGAATTCTACCATTGAACTACACCCGCATTTTCCTCTTCTCAAGACCTTGACTATTATAGCCGATTGGAAAGTGCTTGTCAATAGGTTTTGTTAAGAAAAAACGAAAAACTTGATTTAGTATTTTGCGTGTGCTACAATAAACAAAGACGTTTATCCGCGTTGCTTTTCATGCGGATTGCCGAATGAGCGGTGTATGCGCCTGCCGGTGCATATGCCTGTTCGGAATAAAACCGTTGTACGGACACAGGAGAGTTGTATGCGTCGTTATTTCTGCCCAGATTATTTTTTCGCAACCTATCGTGAAGCCGACGCGGCTTTTCTCGCGGCGCAGAACATCCGATACCTGATTCTCGACATTGACAATACGCTGGCTCCCTATGAGCAGCCGGAGCCGGACGAGCATATTCTCGCATGGTTTTCCGCGCTGGGAGAAGCGGGTATCAAAGCGGCTTTCGTTTCCAACAATCGCCGGGAGCGCGTGGAGCTGTTCAACCGGCAAATCGGGATTCCCATGTATCCGAAAGGAAAAAAACCGCTGCGCCGATTTATGCGGCGTGCAATGGCAGATTTGGGCGCAACCGCAGAGCAGACCGCCATCATGGGGGATCAGGTGTTTACCGACGTGTGGGCGGGGAAGCGTATGAAAATTCGCACGATTCTGGTGCCGCCAATCAAAGACAAGAGAGATATTTTCACGCGCTTCAAGCGCTTGCTTGAAAAGCCCGTGCTGCGGTATTACAAAAAGCACTGTCAAGGAGAAAAATAAAATGACGAAAAGAACTGCGCCGCTGTTCGGTCCCGGAGGTAACTCCGAGGCTTTTTATGCGGCGGGGAAAAAATCCACCGTTCAGGCGCCGGAGTGGGTGCGTTCCGTCGGACTGGACGCATATGAGTACGAAGCGGGAAAGGGCGTGACGGCAGGGGAGAGCGCGTTGCGCGCCGTCGGAGAAGCCGCCAAGGAAGCGGGGGTATATATGTCCCTGCACGCGCCGTATTTCATTTCGCTTTCGAGCGAAAAGAGCGAAACACGCCTGAACAGTATCTCCTATATTGATAAAAGCCTTTGGGCGGCAGACTTGGTAGGCGCGGACATCATAGTGGTACACGCGGGTTCCTGCGCTAAGATGCAGCGTTCGGAAGCCATGACGCTTGCTGCGGACACTTTGTATAAAACGCTCGAAAGCGTGGGGTATCCCCATGTCCGTATCGGGATTGAAACAATGGGGAAGAAAAACCAGCTGGGAACCCTTGATGAAGTCATCACGCTTTGCAAACTGGATCCCAGACTGGTGCCTGTGGTGGATTTCGGGCATCTCAATGCCAGAGATTGCGGCGGCGTTTTTCGCTCTGCCGACGATTACAGGCGCGTTTTTGACGATATTGCCGTCTCGCTCGGGGATGAAGTCGCTTGCAATCTGCACTGCCATTTTTCAAAAATCGAATGGACTGAAGCAGGGGAGAAGAAGCACCTGACTTTTGCGGATACGGCATACGGCCCGGACTATGAGCCGCTCATGGAAGCAGTGGCGCGGGAGCATCTGACGCCGACCTTCATCTGCGAATCCGCGGGAACGCAGGCGGCGGATGTGTACGAAATGAAACGGTATTATGAGGAGATTTCAAGATGAGACTGAGTAAACTGCGCGGCAAGCTGAAAGAACTTGGATTGGACGCTGCGTTCATCACCGACGAATTGAATCAAAGATATCTGCTGGAGTATCCTTTTACCGACGGGATTGTACTGGTCACGCAGAAAAGCGCCTATATGATTACCGATTTCCGGTATCGGGAGGAAGCCGAGAAGAATGCCAACTCCTCGTTTGAGGTGGTCACACCTTCTTTGAGAACGGCGTTTGTCAAAGAAGCATTTGAGCAAGACGGCGTGAAAACTGTGGGCTATGAAGATCAGAGCATGACCGTTGCCGATTATCACGCCTATGAGGAAAAGTTCCCGGAGGTGACATGGGCGCCTCTCGGACGCACAATGGTAGATCTGCGCGAGATCAAAGACGAAGCGGAAATCAAATTGATGGCAGAGGCGCAGCGGATCACCGACGCCGCGTTCGCCGCCGTTCTCGGAAAGCTGACGCCGAATATGACCGAGGCGGAAGTGGCTGTGGAGCTGGAATACGAAATGCGCCGCAACGGCTCCGACGGCTTTGCCTTCGAGACCATTTCCGTATCCGGAGACGCGAGTGCGCTCCCGCATGGACATCCGCGGCAGCAGAAACTGAAAAAAGGGTTTTTAACCATGGATTTCGGGGCAAAATATAAAGGCTATTGCGCGGATATGACCAGAACGGTTTCGATCGGGAAAGCAGATGAGGAAATGAAGCGTTTGTACCGCACCGTTCTGGACGCGCAGCTTGCGGGGATTGCAGCCGTGCGCGCCGGTGCGGATTGTGCCGCTGTGGACGGTGCGGCAAGGTCTTTGATTGACAAAGCAGGATATGAGGGATGCTTTGGGCACAGTCTGGGACACGGAGTCGGGCTATTTATTCATGAGAAACCCCGTCTATCTTCCGCGGCGGCGGGCGAACATCTGCGCGCGGGGCAGGTCGTGACCGTGGAGCCCGGCATTTATGTAGCGGGCAAATACGGCTGTCGCATCGAGGATATGGTACTGGTGCAAGAGAACGGCTGCTTTGATTTTACTGCAAGCCCGAAAGAACTGATTGAAATACTGTAAGAAAAGCATGGTCAATCTTACAATTTTTGTGAAAATGCTCTTGCATTATAGCTTACTTTGTAGTAAAATACAGATGTATGCAATGGCTGAAACAGAGCCATGGAGGCGCCGGGTGTGCAGCGGGCATCCGGGGAGGCTGCTTCCGACAATATCAACGTACCGCTGATGAGAAGGTTATTATGGCAACCATTACCGCAGGCGATTTCAGAAACGGCGTCACCTTTGACTACGACGGCAATTTGGTACAGGTCGTTGAATTCCAGCACGTGAAACCCGGTAAGGGCGCAGCGTTCGTCCGCACCAAGATGAAGAACATTATCACCGGATCCGTCACGGAGACTTCGTTCAACCCTACTGCCAAGTTTGAGCAGGCGTTCATTGAGCGCAAGGAAATGCAGTACGTCTACAATGACGGCGACCTGTATTATTTCATGGATATGGAAACCTATGATCAGATTCCGCTGCCCAAGAGCAGTCTGGGTGAGAACTTCCGTTTCGTCAAGGAAGAGACCATGTGCAAAATCTCGACTTGGAACGGAAAGGTCATCGCAGTGGATCCTCCCACGTTTGTGGAACTGACCGTCACCGAATGCGAGCCCGGCGTGAAGGGCAATACCGCCACCAACGTGCAGAAGAACGCAACGCTTGAAACCGGCGCCGTCATTAAGGTTCCGATCTTTATCAATGAGGGCGATGTTATCCGCATTGATACCAGAGAGGGCGGCTCTTACCTTGAGAGAGCATAAGGGAGATAACATGACAGTCAACGAAAAAGCTGCTTATATCAAAGGTCTGGCAGAAGGTCTGAAGCTGGATGAAAACACCGCTGAGGGCAAGATTCTGACTAAAATGCTGGATTTGCTCTCCGACATTGCGGACGAGATCAAAGACATCCGCGACGATGCAAAGGATCTCCGCGATTATGTGGAGGAGCTTGACGACGATTTGGAAGACGTCGAAAACGACCTTTATGCCGATGAGGATGAGGACGAGGACGACGATTACGAAGAGGACCAGGCAAGCTTCTATGAGACAACTTGTCCTGCCTGCGGCGAAACCGTGTGTTTCGACGATTCCATTGACCCGGAGGAGTTGACTTGCCCCAATTGCGGCGAAAAGTTTTCCTGCGAGTGTGAGTGCGACGGCGTGTGTGAAGACTGCAGCGGTTGCGACGATACCAACGAGTAAAAAGTGATATGGACAAAACCTCCCCAAAGACACTGCGGGGAGGTTTTTTGGAGGTTATATGAAGATTGTAGTACTGGATGCTGCAACGCTCGGAGCTGACTTGGATTTGTCACCCCTGAAAACGCTGGGGGAGGTAATCGCTTATCCCGCCACAGAAACCGCAGAGATAGCAGAGCGGATAGCGGATGCGGATGTCATTGTGGCAAACAAGGCAAAGCTGGGGGCGGAAAACCTGTCGGGGGCGCGGCGGCTGGCTCTTATCGCGGAGGCGGCAACGGGGTATGACAATATCGATCTTGCATATTGCCGTGCGCGAGGGGTGGCAGTCGCAAATGTTGCGGGCTATTCCACCGACAGTGTAGCGCAGGTAACGGTAGCAACCGCACTGTATCTGTATACGCATTTACGCGCCTATACGGCGTACGTTGACAGCGGCGCTTACAGCGAGAGCCGTTGCTTCAACCGCTTGGAACCCGTTTATCATGAGACTGCCGGAAAGATATGGGGAATTGTGGGTTACGGAACGATTGGAGCGCGTGTTGCGGAAACGGCGCGTGCTCTCGGCTGTCATGTCATTGCCTACACCCGCACGCCGAAGAACGGGGTGGAGTGTCTGACTCTGGACGAGGTATGCCGCTCCGCCGACATCATCAGCGTGCATACGCCCCTGAACGAACAAACACGCGCTTTGATCGGGCGGCGGGAGCTTGCGCTGATGAAAGAGGGCTGCGTGTTGGTCAACGAGGCGCGCGGGGCTGTTCTGGATGAGGCGGCGGTAGCGGAAGCTGTTTTACAAGACAGAATTGCGTTTGGCTGTGATGTGTATGCGACCGAACCTTTCGGCGCCACACACCCCTATCACGCCATACTCGGACGCGAAAACGTATGCCTGACCCCACACATGGCATGGGGCGCAAGGGAAGCAAGAGAACGCTGCCTTTCTGAAATTGTTGAAAATATCCGCGCCTTTTCGGCGGGAGTGCGCCGCAACCGGGTTGATTGATAGACGGCTTGCTTTTCTAATCTGTATCAGCCGGGCAGAAGAGCGAGAATCATGTTTTCACGCAAAAACGCCGCGTTTGGAATGCGGCGTTTTTCTGTATTGGATGGAACGTGAAACGGTTTATACGCGGTCGATTGTCAGAACGCAGAAGTATATGGGATTATTCTCTTTGACTTTTGCGGCAATGGTATCCTTAATTTCGGTATCCGTCATCTTGATTTCAAAGGGAACCGCTACGTCAAAAATCAGATTTTTGTGTGTGGTGCCGTCTACAAAACGGAAGTCGTGTATGTTGATGGAGGGGTCAATTTCATGCACAATGTCAAGTACTTCGGCGCGCAAGCGGTCAATGATCGGGTCATTGACCACAATGGGATCCATATGTACGGTACAGTCGATATGAAGTGCGTCGTGAATCTGGCGTTCAATGTTGTCGATGACGTCGTGCAACTCAAAAATGTTCTGAGAACCGTCGACCTCTACATGAAGGGAGGCAATCACATGACCGGGACCGTAATTGTGTACCATCAGATCATGGATACCGAGGGCGGCAGGGTAATGAGAAACGACTTCTTTGATTGAGTCGACCACTTCGGCGACAGGCGCTTCTCCCAAAATGGAATTCATATTCTCCCGCAGAATCCGCACGCCGGCTATCATAATCATGACCGCCACAATCAGCCCGACAATGCCGTCAAGAATAATCCACTCGGTCAGACGAATGACAATCGCGCAAATCAGTACGGCAAGGGTAGAGGCAACGTCACTCAAGGAATCGGCGGCAGTGGCTTTCAGAACCGTTGAATCAATTTTGCGTCCGATGGTGCGATAAAAAAAGAATAGCCATAGTTTTGACAGAATCGCTACGGAAAGCAGAATAATGGTCAGCAGCTCAATGCGTGTGTCGGAGGGATGCAAAATCGCGTCAACGGAGTCGCGCAGGAGCTGAAAGCCGATGAGCATGATGATAAAAGACACAATCATGCTCGCCACATATTCAATGCGCGCGTGACCGAACGGATGATCACGGTCGGCAGGCTTGGAGCAGATTCGGAATGTGACGAGAGAAATGACGGAGGAACCGGCATCGGACAGATTGTTAAAGGAGTCCGCGACGATGGCAACGGACAGAAAGACCGTGCCGACGATAAATTTTCCCGCGAAAAGCAGGAGATTGACAATGATTCCGACAATGCTGCTGAGCAGTCCGTACCGTGCGCGGACGGTGGGGTCGGAGGTTTGATCGCTGTTGCGAATAAACAGACGGCAAAGCAAATGCGTCATAACAAATCCTCATTCATATCTATTTACAAGCGATTTGAAAAAAGGTATAATGCAAAAGTGAGGTGAAACGAATGGATGAATTATATCAAGTCAATGTTGAACTAGGCAACCCGGAACCCAAACGGGCGGTCAAGTATTTGGAATTTGTGATTGCGTCCGTACGTGCGAGAGGCGGCAGGGTCATCAAAATCTGGCACGGCAATGCCGATACGGAAAGCCGCGGCAGACTGAAAGAGCCGATACGTGCCGCACTCAGGCGGTTCAAGCGTTCAGGTCGCATAGACTTCTTTATTTGCGGAGAAGATTATACGGAAGAGGATGAAGCCACCCGCTACCTCATTGACAGGCACCCTGTAGCGCGCAGCAATGACAGAGACTGGGGCAAGCGCTTGGACGCTTATGTCATGGTTTGTCTGTGAACCGATATATGAAAACCTCCCGTGTTGAACTTACGGGAGGTTTTTCATTCTAATACCGCAATCAGCCGGCAACGCGCTCCAGATAATTCACAACATCGCCAACGGTAATGAAAGTGTGAAGATCTTCGTCATCAATTGTAATGTTGAACTTTTCCTCACACATCAGTACAACATCCGCAAGTTCAAGAGAATTGATACCCAGGTCGGTGGAGAGTTCAGACTCCAAGGTGACATCATTCGGATTGATATTCAGCTCATCGACCAGCAGCTGTTTTACTTTTTCAAACATATGTTCCTCCAAATAGGCACACGCAGCGCGGTGCCGATATTCTGCGGGGAGTACCCGCAAACAAACTTATTTTAACTGATAAATGATTATTTGTCAAGCATATTTTTTCCTCCGAAGCACAGAACAGGAAAAAAGACTTCACGCAGGTATTTCGCAGGTATTTTTTCGGTTGCTCTTTACAATTTGAGAGGGTTATGGTAGAATAGTCCCGCACAAAGAAGTTTTTTGGGAAGGACACCGAAATGTTGCGTTTGATTGCGTTGAGTTCGGACAGTGTATTTGCTCCCGGAAAGCCCATGTTTTATGTGGCTTGTATCGCGTTGATTGCCGTATGCTTCGCACTGATCGTTTTTCTTCTGTTACGCCGCCCCAAATTTGCGGGCGTATCGGAGAATGGCGCGGAAAAATTGATCGGGTTGACAGGGACTGTTACCGAGTCGGTTGATACCGACGCCGGAACAGGTCTTGTAGAGGTAGAAGGGCAGGAATGGGCGGCGCGCTCCGTCTATGCGGACGATATTTATGAGGTCGGGCAGTATGTCACCATTGTTGCGATTGAAGGCGTGAAGCTGATTGTCAAAGCGGAAAGGTCGGAGTAATCCCCTTTCGGGCGCCCCCAAATAAAAATAGGGGCGCCCACTTGACAAACCATTTTTGCTCTGTTATAATATGTACCGTTGCGGATTTGATGTACCTTTAGCTCAGTAGGATAGAGCAACTGCCTTCTAAGCAGTAGGTCGAGGGTTCGAATCCCCCAAGGTACGCCATCGTATGGAGGGTGTGGCGCAGTTGGCTAGCGCGTCAGATTGTGGCTCTGAAGGTCGTGGGTTCGAGACCCATCACCCTCCCCATTAATAACAACGTGTGCGCACGATAAAAGCAGGAGTTTTGGCTCCTGCTTTTGCTTTTTTGCACGGAGTTTTGTGCGGAGAGTGTCATGGGGGAATGCCGAATCCCGCTGCCGGGGCTTTCAGTTGAATACGACTTTTCCGTTTTTTACAGAGACATACACATTATGGTGCGGGCGGATTTCACCAGTCAGCATTCTCGCCGCCACTTCGTCCTCAACATATTTTGTGACGGCGCGGCGAATGGGACGCGCCCCGTATGCTTCGTCATATCCGACCTCTGTCAGAAAATCCACCAAAGAATCGTCCGCGTGCAGCATGACCCCGGCGCTTTCCAGCCGTTTCATGGCGTCTGAGAGCAACAGAGAAGCAATGCGGCGCAGGCTATCCCTTTTCAACTTGCGGAACACGACAATCGCATCCAAACGATTGAGAAATTCAGGCTTGAGTACATCCTTGACTTCTGCCATAACGCGCGCCTGCATTTCGTGGTATTCGGTGCAGGGGTCAGGGCTTCCTCCGAATCCGAGCGGATGATAGTCCGTCATGCTTTTTGCGCCCAGATTGGAGGTCATGATAACCACCGTGTTTTTGAAGTCCACACATCTTCCTTGCGCGTCTGTCAGGGTTCCGTCGTCCAGAATCTGAAGCAAAAGATTAAAAACGTCGGGATGCGCTTTTTCAATTTCGTCAAACAGAATCACGGAGTACGGCTTCCGACGTACCTGTTCCGTCAGTTGTCCCCCCTCGTCATATCCGACATATCCCGGAGGCGAACCGATCATTTTTGAGGTGGAAAAACTCTCCTGATATTCGCTCATGTTCAGGCGGATCATCGCATTTTCACGTCCGTACAGCTCTGCGGAAAGCGCTTTGGACAATTCTGTTTTCCCGACGCCGGTGGGACCCAGAAACAGAAAAGAACCGACAGGACGGCGGGGGTCCTTTATGCCGAGCCGCCCTCGCCGTATCGCGCTTGCAACGCAGTCGATGGCTTCCTCCTGTCCGATCACACGTTTTTTCAGAGCCTCCGCAAGACCGCCGAGACGCTCCATTTCACTTTCGGTCAAACGCTTGACCGGGATTCCTGTCCACTGGGTGACAACCTCTGCCACATCGTCCTCCGACACGCACAGTCCGTGCAAATCGCCGTCAACCGGCAGGGAGGCGATTTGCTCCGCAGCGTAACTGCCACGCAGGGCGCGTTCTTCATCGCGCATTGCCGCTGCGCGCTCAAAGTCCTGCCCGACAATAGCGTCTTCCTTGCTGCGTTCTACTTCGCGGATACGTTCCTCCAACGCTTTCAGAGCAGGCGATGGGGTGCAAGCGCGAAGCCGCACCTTGGACGCCGCTTCATCAATCAGATCAATGGCTTTGTCCGGCAGATAACGGTCGTTGATATAGCGTGCCGAAAGACGAACTGCTGCACGGACGGCTTCGTCCGTGATGCGCAGTTTATGATGCGCCTCATATTTTTCCCGCAGACCAAACAGAATGGCAGTGGCTTCCGCTTCGCTTGGTTCCCCAACCGTAACGGGCTGAAAGCGCCGTTCCAGCGCGGCGTCTTTTTCAATATGGCGTCGGTATTCCTCCATGGTGGTGGCGCCGATCAGCTGCATTTCTCCGCGCGCAAGAGCGGGCTTCAGAATATTTGCAGCATCAACGGCGCCTTCCGCCGCACCTGCGCCGACAATGGTGTGCATCTCGTCGATGAACACGATCACCCCGGGGCATTTGACAAGCTCTTCCATGACGCTTTTCAAGCGTTCTTCAAATTCACCGCGATATTTTGCACCGGCAATCATGGCGGCAATGTCAAGGGAAATAATGCTCTTTCTGCGCAGGGCATCCGGCACGTCTCCTGCCGCTATCTTCTGTGCCAAGCCTTCCACGACCGCGGTTTTGCCGACTCCGGGTTCTCCTATCAGGCAAGGGTTGTTCTTGGTTCTTCTGGTCAGAATCTGAATGACTCGCGCAGTTTCGGTTTCACGCCCGATGATCGGATCCAGCCGTTCCTGCTCCGCCATTTCCGTCAGATTTCTGCCATAGGTTTTCAGACTGTTCAGTTCGCCGATATGGGATATTGTTTTTCTTGACTCCGGGCGTTTTCCGCCGCCGAGGGAAGCGAGAATATCGCTTTTCAGATCCTGTACGTTGACGCCGAGGGTTACCAGCAGCTTGGTTGCCACGCAGTCCTTTTCCTCCAGAATGGCATACAGAAGATGTTCCGTGCCGATATAACCGACAGGAGTCTGTGCGGCGGACTGATAGGCGCTTTCGATGATCCGTTTGGTACGCGGGGTCATGTCGGAGGGGGTCAGAGACGTGCGCAGTCCGGTACCGGCAAACTGAGCGATTGCGTCGCGGATCCTGCGGGTCGTCACATTGTGTTCTTCCAAAATTTTGGACGCGGCGCTTTTCTTTTCCGCAGACAGTCCAAGAAGCAAATGCTCGGTGCCGATATAGGTGTGCCCCAGTTCACTGGCGGCGAGCAAAGAACAGTTAAGGGCGTTTTGCGCCCGAAGTGTAAACTTATCAGCCATGGAAAGACCCCTTATTTGAATTAAACCATTATATCCCGCATTGGGCGGCGATATGCAAGAATGCCGGCAGCCTTTTGAGACTTCCGGCATAGTGTGACTTTCGGATGGTGCTTTGGGGTGCGGCATTTCAACATTGGTATCCGCCGGCGGTGCCGGAGTTGTGCTGCGGTTATTCTCCTTGACTTTCCAAGCGCTTGTTGGCACGGTAATCCCGCAACATACGGTTCCAAAGCGCAATGGTTACCAATCCGTCGGCATATTCGCCGTAGTTGCGCTGCATGGCGCGCACCGCGTCGGCGGTGGTGAGCCCGAACTGTCCGGTCACGGCGGGGCGGGGGACATTCGGGTACAGTTTTGAAAATTCTCCGAGCAGGCTTTGGAGAACAATCACGTGGTGCCCCAGATCTCCCAATCGGATGTCGAAAGCGTCCTCGTCAAGAAAGATACTTTCCTCGTGCTTTTTGGCGGCACGGAGGGCATATTCATACAGGACAGTCCAGGTTATAAAATCGACAATGCCCGTTTCCGGTAAGCCGGCTATTTTCTGAAAGGCGCTGACCGCATTGCGCGTTGCGTCATCATAAATGCCGTCAATGGCGATTTTCGGTACCCGCGGGTCGTCATAGGCAACCTCCAACAGGTAGGTCTGCACCTGACGGATTACCTGTGCCGGATCATCAATATTGTATCTTGGAGCCGGTTGTATCATTGCGTACCTCCCCCGACCGCATAACCGGGATATTGCCCGGCGGACGCGATATTGCCCTCATACAGGTCGGAATATATGTTCGTGATGGAATTCCAAATGGCGGCATTGACGACCTCGGGATTTCCCGGGAGCCCAAAATAGTTCAGAAAAGCACGCACCGCTTCCTCGGTCTGGGGGCCGAAAAATCCCGTAACGGGCAGGGTAGGAATGGCGGGATAGGTGCGCGCGATGTAATTGAGGTAATTCTGGAGAAGCGCCACGTCCTCTCCCTCGGACCCCTGCTGAAGAAGCGTGCCGGGAAACGGAACGACAGCGCCTTCGCGATAAGTCAGATCCAACGATTCTACCAATCCGCGATACACATTATAGAGTGTATTATAAGTGATTTCGTCTACCACGCCGGTGGCAGGCAGCCCGTACGTTGTCTGAAAAGAACGGATTGCGGCGGTGGTTGAAGGTCCGAAATCCCCGTCAACACTGACCGACTCGACCGTCCCGATAAAATTCGCAACGTAGGAAAGCATATATTGTACCACCTGCACGCCGATCCCTCTGTCACCTTCCTCCAACCGACTGGGATACTTTTGCGAGATTTCAGAGTAGGTAAGCCCCTCCGAATTCAGTTCGCTGAGTTTCTTGACGCTGTTGTAAATTCTGAGGATGCTATACCAGGTGCCGTTCCCGACAATACCGTCCGGAGTCAGGTTGAAGGTTTGTTGAAACGCTTTGACCGCTTCCTCCGTGTCGGCGCCGAACGACCCGTTGGCGGAGGCAATTTTCGGAATGGCGGGGTAGTTGGTTGAGATCCTGTTCAGGCGTCGTTGAAGCAGTACCACCAGCGGACCTGCCGAACCTCGCCGCAGGGGAACCACAGGGGCGCTTTCGGTTACGCCTGCCACGGGCGCGTTCTGGACGAGTTCTATGTTGTCGCCGTAAAAATTTTTCAGAATTTCTAACGAGGTATAGCCTTGTTCGGCAAGCGGGACGCTCCCCCATTGCGACAACCCCTCGCACTGCACCTCCTCGCCGTCGCAATAGGCGGCAAAAAGCGGTTCAACGGAGCCTGTTCTACGGATATAACTGTTGAAAATATCGTCTACAATCTCCGATATGTTCTCAAAGATATCCCTCCCGTAAACAAAAGACTGGTCGCGCGAAATGTCGTTGGTAATGTCAAAGGGATATCCGCGGGAGCGGTAGTATTCCGTGTAAATTCGGTTGAGAGCAAAAGAAATCTGCGCATAGATATTTGCCCGTATCGCCGCTTCCGGCCAAGTAGGGTATATTTCACTGGACGCAACGTTCTTGATGTAATCGGCAAAGGGAATCGTGATGTTCTGCGCATCGGAGTCGGGTGCGCCGAGGTGTACCGTAATGGTTTCCGGGATTACGGGAGTTGTGGTTTGGGGCATGACTTTTCTCCTTTATTCTTCCGGTGTGTTCTGAAAAGGCTCGGTATCGCCAACGGATGTGTTCCCCCGCGGATACACCGAGTCGCTGTCATAGGCGGACAGGGCAATCAGCATTGCCGGCTGAAGCGTGGTGACGCCGTTAAAAATCGGTACTTGTTTGGCGGTGAAGGGATAATAGCCGTCCGCTATCACCGAAATATCGTATGTGGCATAGGGGTGTTTGATGTTCGGACGTTCGGAAAGCTCCTCCGCCACAGTAGGGAGTGCAAGGCGCTCCGTTCTCCCCGAAATGTCGGTTTCCACTGTCAGTCTGACATTTCCCGTGCCGGGGGTAGAACTGACATTGACGACCGCGCCCGCAACGGGGAGCGCCCCCTCGGCGGTTTTTGCTTCCACGATTAAATACCCGACGGATGTCATGGGTCTGTTGCCGTATTCCATCGTTTTCTCCTTTCTCGGTTGGTTTTCAATCGTTTCCATGATATGCTTTGATAGAAAAAATGCGCTCCGAAAGACAAAATATTACACAAAACGTCAAAAGTGATTTTTCGGCGGTTTTTTCATTGACATATTATATAATTATGATTTATAATAGCATCGATATAATCGAAAAGTGCGGCATTCATGTCGATGTGTGTTGCATGGAGGGAGAATATTATGACGGAGCGTACGTTCGGCGATCTCAGTGTCATCAGTATGCGCGGTGCAGAGGATTTTACGGCGCAGGTGGATTCCTACTTGAAAGAATGGCGCAGCCATGACAGCGACGGTTCTTTTGTCGTTGACGCTGCTTGCCCGCGGTTTGGCAGCGGCGAGGGAAAGGGTATTATCCGCGACTCCCTGCGCGGCAAGGACGTGTATATTATCTCGGATGTGTTCAATCACGGCGTCACATATACCATGTACGGTATGACGGTTCCCATGAGTCCCGATGAGCATTATCAGGATCTGAAGCGTATCATCGGCGCCATCGGCGGGAAAGCAAGACGCATTTCCGTGATTATGCCGATGCTGTATGAGGGCAGACAGCACAAGCGTTCCGCACGGGAGTCTCTCGACTGTGCGATGGCGCTCCAGGAGCTTGTGGCGCTCGGCGTGACAAACCTGATTACCTTTGACGCGCATGATCCCCGTGTGCAGAATGCCATTCCGCTTCACGGCTTTGACAACTGCCGTTCCAGCTATCAGATGATCAAGGCTCTGATCCGTGAATATCCCGATATTGATATCAGCGCGGAAAACATGATGATCATTTCTCCCGACGAGGGCGGTATGAGCAAGTGTATGTACTACTCCTCCATGATGGGAATTGACCTCGGGATGTTCTATAAGCGCCGCAATTACTCCGTCATTATCAACGGTAAGAATCCCATTGAAGCGCATGAATACCTCGGCCGCTCCGTGAAAGGCAAGGACGTCATTATTGTTGACGACATGATTTCCTCCGGCGAGTCGGTCATAGACGTTGCCGAGCAGCTCAAAGAAAAGGGTGCGAAGCGCATCTTCGTATTTGCAACGTTCGGTCTGTTCTGCAACGGACTTGAGAATATGGACCGTGCCTATGAGGAAGGCAAATTCACCAAGATTTTTACCACCAACCTGGTTTACAGAACCCCGGAGCTCTTGCAGCGTGAGTGGTATGCCGAGGTGAATATGTGTAAGTATGTTGCGTATATCATCGATACACTGAACCATGACCAGACCATCAGCAGTCTGCTCGACCAGTCCAAGCGCATCCGCCGCATTCTGGATGAGCACCGCAAGAAGTAATCCTGCCTGCTGACAGAGAAAACCGACGCACAGCATAGAGCGCTGCACGTCGGTTTTTGTTTTGGTTGTTTGTAGCAGGGGAAAGCGAGATCGAACGCTTGTTCCGCGGGCTTAATTGCCCGTATCGGAGAGCAATTCAAATTTATAACCCACGCCCCAGACGGTTTTCAGCGTCCATTTGTCGGAGACGCCGTCCAGCTTCTCGCGCAGGCGCTTGACATGAACGTCAATGGTGCGGGAGTCGCCGAGATAGTCGTAGCCCCACACCTTGTCCAACAACTGGTCGCGCGTAAAGACGCGATTGCAGTTACGTGCGAGAAAGTAGAGAAGCTCCAGTTCCTTCGGAGGAATGTCCACAGGTTTTCCTTTGAGTTTCAGTTCATATTTTTGGAGACTGATTTCAATCTGGTCAAAATGAACCACTTCGTCGTCCTCGGTCTTACTGTGCGCGTTGTAGCGACGCAGCACGGCTTTGACGCGTGCGGACAGTTCTTTCATGTCGAAAGGCTTGACGATAAAGTCATCTGCACCCAATTCAAGACCCAAAACCTTATCAAAGGTTTCGTTCTTTGCGGTAATCATGATGATGGGCTTCCCGGACACCTCGCGGATCTCACGGCAGACCTGCCAGCCGTCTTCCTTGGGCATCATAATGTCGAGCAGTACCAAATCAGGGTCGTAACTCTTGAAAGTCGCAACGCCTTCCGCACCGTCGGAGGCGGTTCGGATCTGATAGCCTTCATTTTCGAAGTGCAGCCGCAGCAGTTCGCAGATGTTGGGATCGTCGTCGACTACGAGAATTTTGGTTTGATTCATGTGACACCTCCAAATGTAAACATTGTTTATTTTTCTACAATGTTCATTATAAGCAATTTTGAACGTATTGTCAATACAGTTTGCAATATAATTCTCAAAAAGGGAATTTAGTAAAATAACTGGATTTTGCTTTTCTTGTGTGCTATACTGTATATCGTGTCGCGTATTGTGCGCAAAGATGACATTCAACAAAGAGGAATACTATGGAACTTGGAATCGTCGGACTTCCGAATGTGGGGAAGTCAACTTTGTTCAACGCCCTGACCAATGCAGGCGCGCATTCAGCCAATTATCCTTTCTGCACTATTGAGCCGAACGTGGGGATCGTTTCTGTTCCGGACGCGCGTCTCGATGTTCTCGCGGAGATGTATCACCCGGAAAAATATACGCCTGCTTTTATCAAGTTTGTGGATATTGCGGGTTTGGTACGCGGTGCCTCCAAGGGTGAGGGACTGGGCAACAAATTCCTGTCCCATATCCGTGAGGTGGACGCCATTGTGCATGTGGTCCGTTGCTTTGAAGACCCGGACATTATTCATGTGGACGGCTCTGTAGACCCGGTGCGCGACGTGGAAACCATCAATCTGGAATTGATTCTCTCCGATGTGGAAGTGGTGGAACGCCGTCTGGAGCGAGTGAAAAAATATTCCAAAAATGATAAATCGCTCTTACCGGAGCAAGAGGTCCTCGAAAAGCTCTATACCGCTTTGTCAAACGGGGAAAGCGCCCGCAGCGTGGAACTGACGGAAGAGGAGCTTGAACTGGTCGCCGAGTGCCGTCTGTTGACTTTGAAGCCCATCATTTACGTTGCCAACATTGCCGAAGACGCGGTTTCCGGCGGTTATAAGGACGACCCCGCTTATCAGAAACTGGCGGCTTATGCGGAGAAAGAACACGCCGAACTGATAGCGGTCTGCGCGGGGATTGAAGCGGAGCTTTCGGATATGAGCGGCGAGGAAAAGAAACTGTTCCTTGACGATCTCGGCATTGAGCAAAGCGGGCTTGATAAACTGATTTGCGCCAGCTATGAGCTGCTCGGGTTGATCAGCTTTTTGACGGCGGGGCCGCAGGAGGTACGTGCGTGGACTATCCGCCGCGGCACAAAGGCACCGCAGGCGGCAGGAAAAATCCACTCTGACTTTGAACGCGGCTTTATCCGCGCGGAAGTGGTTGCGTTCGACGACCTTGTGCGTGAGGGAAGCGTCAATGCGGCGAAAGAGAAGGGGCTGTACCGCAGTGAGGGAAAAGACTATGTGATGCAGGACGGAGATGTGGTTCTGTTCCGCTTCAACGTGTAAGTCGGACGGCATATATAAGAGAGCAATGTCCCACTCCGACTGTGCGGTATTGTCGGCAAATAAGGCGAAAACAGAATCGACATCTGATTTTCCGATATAACTGAATACGAAAACCCGGCTATTTTCACAAGCCGGGTTTGTTTTTTCAGTTGCATTTGCGGTGCCATTTTGCAGGTGCACGCTCAACGGTCATGCGGTCAAACAGAAGCTGTTCTTCATCGGTCAGGAGAATGCCGGTTTCGGGGTTGCAGAGCAACAGTGTGTCTGTGGCATCGGAAAGGGGATAATCCGGCGGGTCCTCGCGCTGTTTTTGCGTACCGTGCGAGCCGAAGATCAGAATATCGGCGGGCGGTGCGAACACGGGGCTTTGTTCCTCAAATGCGTCTGAGGTGGTATATCCTGCGGAGAAATAATAGAGCGCGCTGTTACCGACTGCCGCATAGAGCGCTGTGGTCCCTTCGGTTCCGTCGGAATTGACCACCCGCGGAAGGGCTTTGACGGTCACGCCGCCGCAGACGACTGTGTGGGAGTCTGCCGGAACCTGAGTCAGAGCAATTCCGTATTTTCCGCAAATACGCTCCAGTGTCAGGTAGCAACCGATTTCATACTGGGAGGTAGGGGCGGGAACCGCAATTTCTGAGATGGAAATTCTGCCCAACAAGCGCTCGATGGTATAAGAGGCTTCCGAGTGATAATGCGGCAGGTACAAAAGTTCTATATCATATTCGCCAAGACCATCCAATTCATCCACGGCACAGCGAAACGAGGAATAAGAGCCGCGGGTTACGGCGCAAAGCTCGGTTTTCCCTTCGTCGCGGAGAATGATATATTCGTCGTTTGTACTGCTTGAAACATACGTGATATCGGTTTGCGCGCGGCGCAGCAACTGCGAAATCAGAAGTGAGGCGCCCATACAGACAAAGAGGGAACAAAGGATGGCGACCGCGCGCCTGACGGTGCCGCGGCGCTTTCGGAGAGGTGCGAGAAGATAGAATAAGAGTACTGCAATAAAAAGCAGAAGCAGCACTTGAAAGGGAAGAAAGTCGAGACTGATTAATGCACCCGAAACGCCCGAAAAAGAAGACAAAAGCTTCATGAAGCCGGTGGCAAAGAGATCGGTGAGCCTGCGCAGCGGGAACACGGGCAGGGAGAGCAGCGAACAGTACAGAAACGGCGTCATCAAGGTGGGAAAAATCAGGTTGGCAGGAAGAAACATCGGTGAAAAAGTGCCGAAAAAGAAACAGGTAATCGGCAGGGTCAGGAGCGTAGCCGATAAGGAAATCAGAACCGGCATCAGAAGAAAATTGATTGCGACCAATTGTACCAACTTTGAAAAGCGGGGACCTGTGGGCACCACCTCTTCTTGTACAGAGCGTTTTTCACGGATTCTTTCCCTACACTCGCCGATAACCAGTATTCCGAATGTGGCGCATACCGACATCCAGAAGCCGAGATCAAGGAGGGCATACGGGGAGAAGGTGCAGATCAGAGCGGCGGCAAAGAACAGAGAGGTGACGGAATCGTGTTCCCGCCGTAAAAGACCGCCGAGCATGACAACGCCCGTCATGACCGCTGCGCGGAGAATAGAAAGAGATAGCCCTGTCAGGAGGGAATAACCGAGCAGAAACAGCAGAATCACAACGGAGGTGGCGCGCTTCGGCAAACGGATAAAAGAGCAAAGCCGACGGATTGCCGCACAAAGAATCGCCACATGCACCCCGGAGAGCGCTAAAAGATGCGCAAGACCCGCACGGCGGAATTGATTGCTCATATAGGGCGAAAGCGGCGTGCGGTCGCCGAGGAGCATGGCGGACATCAGAGAGGCGGCGTCGGAATGGTAGGAGTTCAGAAAATACGAAACGGCTTTGTCTCGCAGGGACATTGCCAAAGCAACCGGGGTATTGCGGTGTCCCGTGACGGCAAAGCCATCCTCAGGCGCCGCTTCTCCTACCAGCGCGTTGGCGTATTCATAGCGGTGTTCTCGGTAATCCCGTGCCGGATAAATGGCAACGGAGACGGTTGCCTCAAAGGTGTCTCCCACTGCCATGCGTTCATCGTTCCAGACAAACATACCGAGTCTCATCCGGGTGCGAGAGCCGTTGACCGTATCCGTTTTGACGGTGTAGCAGGTATAGTCATCGGTTTTTGTCTGCACCTCGGTGACAGTCGCTGTGATTTCAACGGTTTTTCCGTCATATTCACGGCAAGATAGTCTCGGCATATCGAATGCCAAAAGAGAAATCGCGGCGGCAAGGGCGCACACAAGACAAAGGCAAGTGACGGCGAGTGTGCGGCGTCGGAAAAGAAGCAGCAAGAGAATCCCCGCGACCAAGAGGCAAATGAGAAACGCGAGTTTGGCGGCAAAAGGAAGAAAGAGACAGAAAATCGCGGTGACAAGAAAGAGAGCCGCGCCCAGACAGAGCGGGCGGTTGCGAAACAAATTCATTTGGACTTTCCCAGTTCGCTGCGGATCATATCATAGTATTGCTTTGCCGCCTGTTCGGTTTTGTTGTCAGCGAACGTGTAGTAATGCTTGCCTTTCAGGTCGTTCGGAAGATACTGCTGTTCCGTGAAATGATGCGGGAAATCATGGGGGTAAACATAGCCCTCGTAGTTTGGACCGCGCATATGGGAGGGAAGATCGAGCCCCATCCCACGCGATACGTCTGCCGCAGCGGCATTGTAGGCAAGATACGCGCTGTTGGACTTCGGCGCGGTTGCCAGCATTACCACCGCATTGGCAAGTGGGATAGCCGCCTCCGGCAAACCGAGGTCTTTTGCGCTTTCCACGCAGGCGCGCGTAATGACGGAAGCCATGGGATAGGCAAGCCCCACATCCTCGCTGGCTATGACCTGCAAACGGCGGCATGGAGATAAAAGGTCTCCGCCTGCAAGCATTTTTGCAAGATAAAAGACGGCAGCATCAGGGTCGGATCCTCGTATGGATTTTTGCAGGCAGGACATCAGGTCATAATGCACATCGCCGTTACGGTCAAAAATACCGTTGAAAGAGGGGGTCAGAGTATGGATGGATTCCTCAGTGATTCTGCCCTCTGAGACATAGTAGGCATTTTCGAGAATCGTCAGTGCGCGGCGCACATCTCCGCCGCAGGAATTGGCAATGGACATAAGAATTTCATCATCCGCCGTTACGGAAGCGTGAAACTCTTCGTTGAGAATTCTCAAGGCTCTTGTAAGCGCGGGTACAATCTCCTCCGGCTTGACAGGCTTGAATTCAAATACCGAGGAACGGGACAGAATGGCGCTGTATACATAGAGATACGGGTTTTCCGTGGTGGCGGCAATCAGAATGATTCTGCCGTCCTCCATATAGGAAAGCAGAGACTGCTGTTGCTTCCGGTTAAAGTACTGTATCTCGTCGAGATACAGAAGAATACCGTTGGAGCCGAATACATTCGAGGAAGAAGCGGCAATTTCTTTGACGTCGGCAAGAGAAGCGGTGGTGGCGTTGAGCTGATAAAAGGTCAGACCCGAGGCGCGCGCAATGATGTTTGCCGCCGTGGTCTTTCCGATGCCGGGAGGACCGAAAAATATCATGTTGGAAACACGGTTGCTTTCCAGCATTCGCCGGAGAATACCGTTCTTGCCGACAAGGTGCGGCTGCCCGACAATTTCGTCAAAGCAGGTCGGGCGCAGTTTGTCTGCCAGAGGTTGATGTTCCATGATACGTCCTTTCAGGAAACCGAGTTTTCGGTTGTGTTGAAGTAATTTGCCAGTTCTGCACGGAGGGGTGCGTGTTCGGGTGAGGTGAGTGCGGGGTCGCTTTGTATCACGCGGGAAGCCTCCGCAAAGGCGGCGTTCATCAGGGCTGTATCGTCACAGCATTTTGCAAGACGCAGACGAACTCCGCCGCTTTGGCGCATTTGGCTGTCACACGCGCCGGAGAAGAAGTCGCCGGGACCGCGCAGGGCAAGGTCACGTTCCGCAATTTCATAGCCGTCATAGGTAGTGGTCATGACGCGCAGACGGGCTTTGGCGGCGTCTCCCCCCGATTCGGAAATGAGAATACAGTAAGACTTGCGTTTACCGCGTCCGACTCTTCCGCGCAATTGGTGTAACTGGGACAAACCGAAGTTCTCTGCGTTTTCAACCACAATCAGATTGGCGTTCGGTACATTGACGCCGACCTCGATCACGGTGGTGGAAACGAGAATGTCGATATCGCCGCCTTCAAAGCAGGTCATGATCGCTTCTTTTTCCGCCGGCTTCATTTTGCCGTGGAGAAGTCCGACGGACAAGTGCGGGAAGACCTGTTCTTTTAGTTGTTTATAAAGTGTTTCCGCGCTTTTCAGCGGGCGGTGGGGTACGGGGCGCAGGGAATCCAGCGGGACTTCCTCCGCGGGTTCTTCCTCGTCGCTGTCTTCAATGGCGGGACAGACAATGTAGACCTGTCCGCCATCTGCTACCTGTGCGGCGATAAAGCCGTTGAGGCGTTCCCGATAAGAATCGTCCACCACGAAGGTGTCTACGCGCTGTCTTCCGGCCGGCATTTCGTCCAGCCGGGAGATGGAGAGGTCGCCGTACAGGGAAAGTGCAAGGGTGCGGGGAATCGGGGTAGCGCTCATGACCAGCAGATGCCCGCCGTTCGCTTTTTGGGTGAGCGCAGAGCGTTGCATAATGCCGAAGCGGTGTTGCTCGTCCGTGATTGTCAGCTTTAAGTTTGAAAATCTTATGTTATCTTCGAGCAGAGCGTGCGTTCCAATGAGAATCGGAAGGGGAGATAAAGGATTTGCGATACGATCGAGGATTCTTCTTTTTTCCTTGGCAGGCGTGGAACCGGTGAGCAGCGCAACCTCGAAGCCGAGCGCTTCAAACAGCGGCTTCATATCCCGGTAATGCTGTGCGGCAAGTATTTCCGTCGGCGCCATCAAAGCTGCTTGACAGCCGTTTTTGACTGTCAGATATATGGCTGCCATGGCACACACGGTTTTTCCGCTGCCGACGTCTCCTATCAGGATTCTGCGCATGGCAGGAATCTCCCGGACAGTACGGGTGCCGCCGGTCATGTCGGAGGTGATCTCCGCAAGGACACGCTGCTGCGCCCCTGTTAAGGAGTAGGGGAGCTGCGTAAGCAAGGGCGTAAAGTCATACGGTTCAAACGGAGCCAATTGCGGCACATTATCTCGTTTTCGGTTGGCGGCAATACCTACCGAAAGACAGAACAGTTCATCGAATACAAGTCGCCTTAAAGCGCTTTCCAGATGCTTTGGCGATTCCGGATGATGGATTTCGCGCAGGGCGTAAGCCAAGGTGGGGAGATGATTGGAAAGACGTATTGTCTCCGGCAGAAAATCCGGTATCGGCATGGCAAGCGCCGCGTCAATCAAACTCTCCATGACTTTGCGCGTTATGCCATTTGTGAGTGAATATAATGGAATATAATCGGGCAGAACTTCTCCCTCGCGGTATGGTTCATAAGCGGGAGAGGAAAGAGTCCATGTTTTTGAATAATGCAGTGTTCCCCAGAATCGAAAGACGGCGCCGACCGAAAACACCTGCCGTACATAGTCCTGATTATAAAACACCACATCAACCGTGCCGCTGTCGTCAAAGGCACGGAATTTTGTGAGCGTCATGCGCCCGCGGAGGCGTACCGTACGCGGCGCGGTGCCGACCGTCAGTAAAAAGGCGGATTTTATGCCGTCCGTTCCCTCGGTCAGGCGACGGATGTTTCCGCGGTTTTCGTAGCTGCGCGGGAAGCACATCAGCAAATCCCGCACCGTATGCACTCCCATTTTTTCGAGAGCTGCGGCGCGTACTTCGCCAACGTTGGGAAGGAGGCGAACAGAGTCATACAGACTAACCGCTTTTTTCATGCTTGCCTCCTATCATTATTTTCTTGATTATTTTACACTTTTTTCCGTTGCATTGCAAGAGAGAAACGGCACCTGTGTTTACAGAAAATTTATAGCCGAAACTTTACAAGGGGCATTCAATGTGTTATACTATCTAAGTATAAAAAACTATAATCAGAATATTTCCGCACATGTGCTCTGCGCCTGTGCGTGAGGAGGTTTGCCTGCCAAGGCAGTCAGAAAGGCAGTAAGATATGAGAAAAGACAAAAGAAAGGCTGCGCTGAACAGAATTGCCACAAAGCAAGACCTGATCATGTGTATCAGTTTCGGCTTTGTCGCCATTCTGGTACCGACCATTCTGATCGGATTCCTTAATCTGTTTGCGAAGCTTTCCGTCTCAATGTGGTTTATTCTTCCCGGCGGCGTGGTACTGTACGGGATTTCTCTCGGGATTTGGTGGCTTGTCCACCGTGACAGGAATTACGCGGTGCTTGATTATTCCATGACAAAGCTCCTGGAAAGCAGTCCCGTCGGTAAAATCATCAGCTCGATGGAGGTTCCTGTCATTGCCTGCGATGAAAAAGGGATTCTTTATTGGCATAACGACGCTGTAGAAAAGCTGATTCACGATCACTCTGCCGGTAAGGACGGCGGAAAGAATGATGCGGTGTATCAGGGAGGGAAAATACCGTTCCGGAGCAATCAGGAATATCTTGAACTTGCCGGGCGCGTTTTTAAGTACCAACCGCTGAATATCACGTCCGAAGAGAAGACTTACACTTTCTTCATTCTTGAGGACTGCACGGATCTCTTGCGCCTGACAAAAGAGTATCACGACGACAGAACCGCCGTGGCTTACATCGTGATTGACAGCATTGACGAATTGATGCAATACGTCAACGAGCGCTTCCGCGACGCTTTGAGTGAGGTGGACGACAAAATCAAGCGTTGGGTCAACTCCTTAAACGGCGTCATCAAATCGTACGACAGCGACAAGTATATCGTTCTTTTGGATACGCAGAGTCTGGAAAGTTGTATTGAAAACCGCTTTGCTATTCTTGATAACATCCGTACCACCCGTGTGGGAGACGGGATATCCATCACGGTTTCAATGGGCGTTACCAATATGCCCGGCACGTTGGCGGAAAGAGAAAGAAGCGCGCAGTCTGCTTTGGATCTTGCTTTGCAGCGCGGCGGCGATCAGGTGGTTTATAAGCGCGAGGACGGAATCGAGTTCTTTGGCGGGAAAACCAAAGCGGTGTATAAGCGCTCCAATGTCAAAGCACGCGTAATGTCTTCACAGATCGTGTCCTTGATCAGCCGCGCGAGCAACGTTCTGATTATGGGGCATAAGAACGCGGATTTCGATGCGTTTGCGTCCTGCGTCGGTATGGCGCGACTTGCCATGGTGTACGGCGTTGATTTCCGTATCGTAACCGATAAAAATGATAAAAACTTGGCTTCCTGCTTTGCCATGGCGGCGCGCATTCCGCATATGAAGGACGCGTTCATCGG
The DNA here is from genome assembly GCA_945920215.1 of uncultured bacterium. Taxonomy (GTDB): domain Bacteria; phylum Bacillota; class Clostridia; order Oscillospirales; family CAG-272; genus UBA1740. The sequence goes on along the minus strand of CAMEJM010000004.1, from coordinate 90,876 downwards.
CGCCAAGGAAGCAATGGACCGTCTTAAAAACGATACGCTCCTGATTATTACCGATGTCAACAACTTTGATTTTACGGAATCGCCGGATCTTGCGAGAAAAGCAAAGTCGGTGGTCATCATCGACCATCACATCAAAAAGGAAGAGCTTCCCGATACAGTGAAAGTGAGTTATATCGAGCCGACCGCTTCTTCGGCGTCGGAGCTGGTATCGGAGCTTCTGGAATACGGTATCAACACCTTGCAGATGACCCCCGAAGAGGCGGAGCTTCTTCTGGCAGGCATTCTGCTCGATACCAAGCAGTTCTCCCGCAACACGGGGACCCGTACTTTTGCGGTGGCGCAGTATCTGCGCGGGCAGGGGGCGAGTACCGTTGCTTCAACGGATATGTTCCGTACCGACGTGGACGATCTGACCAAAGAGTCCAGACTTCTCTCAAGCGTTGTGATTTACGATACCGATATCGCAATTGCTTCCTGCGATACGGACACCGATTCGGGCTATCGCGTACTTGCATCCAAGGTGGCTGACAAGATGCTGACCATCAAAGACGTGGAAGCCTCCTTTGCGTTGGTGAGAATCCGCAACACGGTCTATATTTCCGGACGTTCCAACGGCAAAATCAACGTCCAGTTGATTCTGGAGGGACTGAACGGCGGCGGACACTTTGACGCAGCCGGCGCGCAGATTGAGAGCAGTGATATCAAAGAGGTGCTGGATTTGCTCAAGCAGAGTATCGACCAGTACAAGAAGAATAATAAATGAGGTAACGGCAATGAAAGTGATTTTGACGGCAGACGTGAAAGGACAGGGGAAGAAGGATCAGATCATCGAGGTCTCCGACGGGTACGCCCGCAACTTCCTGTTCCCGCAGAAAAAAGCAATTCCCGCTGACGCAAAGGCGCAGAATGATCTGCGCGGTAAGGCGGAGGCGCAGCAGTATCGCATTGAGGAGGAACGCAAAGCGGCAAGAGCAGTTGCCGAAAAGCTTGCCGCCTGCGAGGTTGTCCTGACGGCGGAATCCGGTAAGGACGGCAAACTCTACGGCGCGATTACCGCTAAGGATATTGCACAGGCACTTTTCAAACAATTCGGCATTGAAGTGGATAAACGCCGCGTCAATCTGGACGCCCCCATTAAAACATACGGCACTTTCCTGGTACCGGTAAAAATCTATGAAAACATCGGCGCTACCTGCCGGGTGACGGTGAAAGAATAATGGCGAACGAAGTATTGCGGCGCTTGCCTTTCTCCATGGAGGCAGAGCAGTCTGTCATCGGTTCTGTCCTGATTAAGCCGGGCGAGTGCTTCGAAGCAATCGGCTCCATGTTGACGCCGGACGATTTTTATGTTGAGGAGCATAAGCTCATTTACGCCGCCCTCGTCGATATGTACGCCGAGAGCAAAACCATTGACCCCGTGACAGTCGCGAACGTGCTTGTGCAGAACGGCAAGCGCGACGAAGCGGGGGGGATGCAGTATGTGGCGCAGCTTGCAAGCATGGTGCCGTCTGCTTCCAATGTGCGCGATTATGCGAAGATCGTCCATGATAAATCCTTGCTGCGGCGTTTGATCGACGCCTGCGACGACGTATCCGCCATGGCTTATGCCGAGGAGGGGGAAGCCGCTTCGGTTGTGGACAGTGCGGAGCAGCGCTTCTTTGAAATCGCGCAGAACCGAGACAGCCGGGAATTCAGACATATCCGCGATGTGCTCGGGACTGTTTACAAAGGGTACATGGATCTTTCCAATAAGATCAATATCAACAACGGCGTGCAGACCGGGTTTTCGTCTCTTGACCGTTTCCTTGTGGAAATCGGCAAGGGGGACTTTGTGCTTGTCGGCGCGCGCCCCGGCATGGGTAAAACCGCGTTTGCCTTGAATGTTGCTTCCAACATTGCAAAGAGCAGCGGGAAAGCGGTGTGTATCTTTTCTCTTGAAATGTCTGCGGAGCAGCTGGTGAACCGTATGATGTCGAGCGAGGCAATGGTGGACAGCCAAAAACTGCGCACGGGAGAACTTACCCCAGACGAATGGAGCCGGCTGGCGTTTGCCGCTACGTCGCTTTCCTCTATCAATGTTTTGATTGACGATACCTCCAATATCAATCCGATTCAGATGAAGGCAAAACTGCGCCGCGTGAACAATCTCGGCTTGGTGGTCATTGACTATTTGGGTCTGATGCAGTCCAGCCGTAAGATCGATAACCGAGTGCAGGAAGTCAGCGAAATCACACGCAGTATCAAGATTATGGCAAAGGAACTCGGCGTGCCGATTCTTTGTTGCGCGCAGCTCTCGCGCGGTACCGAGGGAAGAAACGATAAGCGCCCGCAGCTCAGCGACCTGCGTGATTCCGGTTCTATTGAGCAGGACGCCGACATGGTCATGTTCCTATACCGCAACAGTTATTACGATACCGAGGGGAGCAAGGACGACGCGTCCGCCACCGAAGCAAATACCGCCGAAGTCATTGTGGCAAAGAACCGGCACGGTTCCGTCGGAACGGTAAAGATGGGGTGGATTCCGCAATATACCAAGTTCTGCACCTTGGATAACGAAAGCCAAAATGCGGGCAAGTGATCGGGTACGCGCCGCCCTTGATGTTTTCCTTGCGGAAAACCGTTTGCAAGGCGCCGAGATCACCTGCGCGCTATCGGGCGGCGCGGATTCCATGACGCTTTTAGACGGATTGCTGGAACTGCGTTCCCAATACGCATTAACGGTGCGGGCACTGCACATTCACCACGGAATCCGAGGTGAAGAAGCCGACAGGGACGCGAGCTTCTGCCGCAGTGAGTGCGCGAGGGCAGGCGTGCCGTTTGAGATGCGGCGTGTGGATGTCCCCGCTTTGGCGCAGAGAGAACGACTGAGTATGGAAACCGCTGCGCGCAATGCACGGTACGCTTGCTTTGAAGCCTATTGCGAAGCATACCCGGACGCATACATCGCCACGGCGCATACCGCAACCGACAACGCTGAAACCGTACTGTTCCGCATAGCGCGGGGCACAGCTTTGCGGGGACTGTGCGGTATTCCCGCTGTACGCGGGCGGTATTTAAGACCGTTTTTATCCGTTACGTCTGAGGAGATCCGTGAAGCGGCAAAGGAAAAGGGGATTCCGTATGTGGTGGATTCCTCCAACCGGGACCCTGCTTATTCCCGTAACTATATCCGCGCCTCTGTCATGCCCGCATTGGAATCACTCCATGCGGGAGCAGTGAAAAGCATTGCCTGCATGACACAAACGCTGACGGAAGATGAATCGTATCTGCAAGAGCAGGCGCGTCTGTTATTGGAACAAACGCCACGCACGGAATTGCGCGCGGTGCTTGCTTCCGCCCCCTCCGCTCTTGCCCGCCGTGCGGTGCGCCTGATGTATGAACAGGTACAGCGCTCCTCCGACGCGCTGACAAACAGACAGGTGATTTCTGCCATTGAGATACTGCGCTCCCCGCGAAAGTGGGCTTCTATGTCTTTGCCGGCGGGGGTGCAAATGACGGTCAGCGACGGGGAAGTTGTTTTTGCCGTGCACCGAGCGGAGGAACCGTCGTTTCCCGTAACGCCTGTTCACATGGGAATAAACGAGTTGCCGACGGGCGGGTGCCTGATCATATCGCAAGAACCTGCAAGCCCGGTCGCATACCCGCAGATGAATATTTACAGAAATTTGATACAATCTACCATTATATTTGATACAATGATTGATACATGGTTCATACGTGCCAAGCGGGACGGAGACGCTTATCGTTCCGGCGGTATGACAAGAAAGCTGAAAAAACTGTTCAGCGACCGTAAACTCTCTCCCGCACAACGCCGCACGATCCCTGTCCTGTGCGACAGCAGCGGGATCCTTTGGGTGCCCGGCTGCGGGGTCAGAGATTGCGAAAATACAGATGACAGTAAAAAATTATATGTATGCTATTTGACGGAGGCAACAAAGTGATCAAGGAAATTGAAAGGAAGCTTGTAACCGAGGCGGAAATCCAGCACATTGTTTCGCGTATTGCCGGTGAAATTGACCGTGCCTATGAGGGAAAACATCTGTTGCTACTTGCCATTCTGAAAGGCTCGGTTGTGTTCATGGGGGATTTGATGAAGAAAATCCGTATCCCCGTGGAAATCGACTTTATGAAAGTATCCTCTTACGGAGGAGGTACTACCTCCTCCGGAAATATCAATATTCATTTGGATATCCAAAGGAAAGATATTCAGGATTGCGACATATTGATTGTTGAGGATATTATCGACAGTGGGCGCACGCTGGCACATCTGGTGGAGTACTTAAAGCTGAAAGGAGCCAAGAGCGTGAAAACCTGCACGTTGCTCGACAAACCGAGCCGCCGTGTGGTTGACTATAACGCCGACTTTGTGGGGAAGATAATTCCCGACGAATTTGTGGTAGGTTACGGTCTTGACTATGATGAGAAATTCCGTGCATTGCCGTACATCGGCGTGTTGAAGCCTGAGGTATATCAGAAATAAACGCAGATACAGTTTTTCAATCAGAAAGGTTCGGTTGCTATATACATGAAAGCGAATGTCAAAAACATCATCTTCTTTTTGATTCTGATTTTCTGCTTTGTTCTCGGCGCTCTGGTGCTGAGCAATATGGGCAAAAAAGAGGAAGAGGTCGTTTACAGCGACATTATCAAACTGCTCGAGGAAAACAGGGTGGAGGCGCTGGAGATCGATACAGACGCCAATATGACTCTGACCTACCGCGTCAAAGACGAGGCGGGCAATCTCGTCCGCAACTCTGACGGCACCTATAAGACCGACACTCTCAAATACCGTTTTGCCTATGACAAACAGCTGGAAACCATCGACGAACTTGCCCAAATGCAGCTGCATAACACGACGGATAATGTACTGAAAACCTATAACTATCAGCAGCCCAAGCAGACGTCTGCATTCCTGACGTATCTGCCTTATATCATCGTCATCGTTCTCATTGTGGTGTTCTATATTATCATGATGAGCCAAGCAAGCAAGGCAGGCAAAATGGGCGGCTTCTCGCACGCCAAGGTGAAACTCGGCTCGAACGAGAAGAATCCTGTGCGCTTCTGCGACGTGGCGGGGGCAGATGAAGAAAAGGAAGAGTTGAAAGAGGTTGTGGAATTCTTGCGCAATCCGCAGAAATTCACACGTCTCGGCGCGCGTATTCCGCGCGGCGTGCTGCTTGTCGGCCCTCCCGGTACCGGTAAGACCTTGCTTGCAAAAGCAGTTGCAGGGGAGGCGGGCGTTCCGTTCTACTCCATTTCCGGTTCCGACTTCGTGGAGATGTATGTCGGCGTCGGCGCGTCCCGCGTCAGAGATTTGTTTGAAACCGCACGGAAAAATCCTGCATCCATTATCTTCATTGATGAGATTGACGCAGTCGGTCGCCACAGAGGCGCGGGTCTCGGCGGCGGTCACGATGAACGTGAGCAGACCCTGAACCAGCTGCTTGTGGAAATGGATGGCTTCGGCAATCACGAAGGCGTGATTGTCATGGCTGCCACCAACCGCCCCGATATTCTTGACCCGGCACTTCTGCGCCCCGGTCGTTTTGACAGACAGATTACCGTCAATTATCCCGATCTCAAGGGCAGAGAAGATATTCTCCATGTGCACTCCGCAAAGAAGCCGCTCGGCAGCGACGTTGATTTGCATAAGATTGCGCAGACCACCGTTGGATTCACCGGCGCGGATCTTGCCAACCTGCTCAATGAAGCGGCACTTCTGACTGCGCGCCGCAACAAGTCTCTCATCGGCATGACGGAAATTGAGGAATCCACCTTAAAGATCCTTGTTGGTACCGAGAAGAAGAACAAGGTCATGAATGAGCGCGACCGCAAGAACACGGCATACCATGAAGCCGGTCATGCCATTCTGGCGCATCTTATCCCCGGACTTGACCCCGTGACACGAATTTCGATTATTCCGTCCTCTAAGGGCGCTCTCGGGTACACCCTTACGCCGCCGCAGGTTGACCAGTACAGCGAATACAAGAAAGTGCTGGAAGGTCAGATTGCCATGACTCTCGGCGGCAGAATTGCCGAAAAACTGATCTTTGACGATTACACCGGCGGCGCTTCCCAGGATATCCGTCAGGCAACCAAGATTGCCCGCAAGATGGTGACTGTATATGGTATGAGCGATGAGCTCGGTACCGTATGTCTGGCAGGAGAGCATTCCGGAGACGAGGTGTTCCTCGGACGCGATTTCAATACCGATAAAGACTATTCCGAGGAGACCGCGGCTAAAATTGACCGTGAAATCAAGAAGATCATTGACGAAGCATACGCGACTGCGGAAGCTCTTCTGAAAGCCAATATCGATAAGCTCCACGCGGTGGCTGAGTACCTCTTGAAATACGAGGTCATGGACGCAGACTTGTTCAATGCGTTGATGGACGACGCCGCTTCCATGGAAGACCTGGAAGCAATGAGGGAAAAGAAAGAGCGCGAAATGCGTGAAGCAAATGAGCGCGCAGCGGCAGAGGAAGAAGCTCGGCGCCGTGCGGAAGAAGAGGAGAGAATGCGCCGTGCGCAGAACAATCCCGGCTACTACAATTCTCCTTACGGTCAGCCGCCTATGAATAACGGCAACGGCGGCGGGTATGTCGGACACTGATCTCTTAGATTCCCGTATCCGATTCACTGCATAAAACGGGCGCCCGGCAGTTATCTGCCGGGCGCTATTGATGAAAACAGCGGAGCTCAAAAGGCTCCGCTGTTTGTTGTTGTATTCTGTTAAAGAGAAGCAAAGGTATCTCTTTGATGCGTGAGAAAGGGATAGTGTATCAGACGGTATGGATTCCCAGCGCGGGATCGGAATTGGCGTCGATGCCGTATTTTTTACGCTTGCGTTCCTCAAAGAATTTTACGGCAACCTGCTCAAAGAGAGCAAGGGAGAGTACGTCTTCTTCCTGTTCCGCATAGGGGGCAACCTTTTCACGCAGGGTGGCAAGCTCAGGCTTCAGATCATCTGCGGGGCGGTAGTCAATCGGCTCAAGATCGCCGAGAATCTGTTTGCGGAAAGCAGGGTCAATCGGCGCGGGAGTGCGACCGTATTCACCGCGAATCAAGCCGCGGAATTCCTTTGTCACGCGGGTGTAGCGTCCATTCTCGTTAAAGAGAACATTGTTGACGGCCTGCGTGCCGACGATCTGAGAGGAAGGAGTGACAAGCGGAGGGTAACCGGCGTCTGCACGGACGCGCGGAACTTCTTCCAGCACTTCTTGCAGTTTGTCGGATTTGCCTGCGAGCTTCAACTGAGAAATCAGGTTGGAGAGCATTCCGCCGGGGACCTGGTACATCAGAGCGTTGACGTTTACAGAGAGGACTTTCGGGTCAATCAGACCGCTCGCAAGATATTTCTCACGAATCTTGGTAAAGAATGTGCAGACCTTATCGAGTTGTTTGAGATCCAGTCCGGTATCGTACTCGGTTCCTTGGAGAGTTGCCACCAGGGACTCCGTGGGAGGCTGGGAGGTACCCATCGCAAGAGGAGAAATAGCGGTATCGACAATATCAACGCCTGCTTCAATGGCTTTGAGTGCGGTCATGGAGGCAAGCCCGCTGGTGTAGTGCGTGTGAAGCTCAATCGGAATCTTAACGGTGCTCTTCAGAGTCTTGACAAGATCGTAGGCGTCGTAAGGCGTTAACAGACCTGCCATATCCTTGATGCAGATAGAGTTTGCGCCCATTTCCTCAAGCTGCTTGGCATACTGCGCAAACTGCTTGTTGGAGTGGAAGGGGGAAGTGGTATAGGAGATGGCGGCTTGTACGTGCCCGCCCTCCTTGATGGTGGCGCGGATTGCGGTTTCAAGGTTGCGGGCGTCATTGAGCGCGTCGAAAATACGGATAATGTCAATGCCGTTTGCAATCGACTTCTGTACAAAATATTCCACGACATCATCCGCATAGTGACGGTAGCCAAGGATATTCTGACCGCGGAAGAGCATCTGAAGTTTTGTGTTCTTCACATGGTCGCGGATGACGCGCAGGCGCTGCCAGGGATCCTCGTGCAGGAAGCGCAGGCAGGAATCAAAGGTGGCGCCGCCCCATGCTTCCAATGCGTTGTAGCCCACCTTATCCATTTCATCAAGGATAGGGAGCATTTCTTCGGTAGTCATACGCGTTGCGGCAAGCGATTGATGTGCGTCGCGCAACACGGTTTCGGTAATCAGTACTTTTGACATATTCAATCCTTTCCGTTTTGCTTAAGCAAACCAGCTGAGCAAGAGACCTGCGGCAACGGCAGAGCCAATCACGCCTGCCACGTTCGGACCCATTGCGTGCATGAGAAGAAAGTTTGTGGGGTCTTCCTTACGTCCGACATCCTGGGCAACGCGGGCTGCCATAGGAACAGCCGACACGCCGGCAGATCCGATCAAGGGGTTGATTTTGCCGTGTGTGAGCACGCACATCAACTTGCCGCCGAGCAGACCGCCCATGGTCGAAATGCAGAAAGCAATCAAGCCGAGTCCGATGATCAACAGGGTACTGGGCTTTAAGAAGTTGGCGGCGGAGGCGGTTGCGCCAACAGAGACGCCGAGGAAAATAGTTACGATATTGATGAGTTCATTCTGCGCAGTCTTGGAAAGTCTGTCAGTGACGCCGGCAACGTTAAAGAGGTTTCCGAGCATTAAGAAACCGACAAGAGGAGCCGCGTCCGGCACGATCAAAATGACTACAAGAGTCACCAGAATCGGGAAAACGATTTTCTCCATTTTGGAGACGGGGCGCAGGTTGCCCATTTTGATGGCGCGTTCTTTTTTGGTGGTCAGAAGGCGCATCAGCGGGGGCTGAATCATGGGAATCAGCGCCATGTAGCTGTATGCCGCAATGGCGATGGCACCCAGAAGATGAGGCGCCAGAATCTTTGTGACAAGAATCGCAGTCGGTCCGTCCGCGCCGCCGATGATACCGATGGCTGCCGCTTCCTCGGGAGAGAAATAGAACAGCGCAAAGAAGAACGCGACGAAAACGCCGAGCTGTGCGGATGCACCCAAAAGCAGACTCTTCGGATTAGCAATCAGGGGAGAGAAGTCTGTCATGGCGCCGATGCCGAGGAAAATCAAAGACGGGTAGATCCCCAGTTTTACGCCGAGGTAAATCAGGTCAATCAGCCCACCGTTGCCGAATACGTATACCACGACGTCGGAAAGCTTCGTGGACAGCGCGCCGTCCTGACCGACAGGAACGCCGTCGATAAACCAATCCATATGGAAGAGGTTGGCGCCCGGCAGGTTTGCAAGGAGCATTCCGAACGCGATCGGAAGCAAAAGCAAAGGCTCAAATTTCTTGACGATGGCGAGATACATCAGCACACCGATAATCAGATACATCACCAGCGTTTTCCACCAGTCTCCCTGGGAAAACAGTTGAGCAATCCCCGTCTTTTGCAAGAAATTGAGAATAGCATCTTTAATTACGGTCATAGGTCAAGTGCCCCTCATTTCAAAGCGGCAAGCAGATCGTTCGTGGCAACCGAGGCACCCTTTGCAACATTAATGGAGGCTACAACACCGTCACAGGGAGCGGGAATCTCGTTTTCCATCTTCATTGCTTCCAGAATGAACAGAACGTCTCCGCGCTTTACGGATGCGCCAACGGTCGTTTTAACATCCAAAATGGTGCCGGGCATCGGAGCGGAAACGGGAGTGGTACCTGCCGCGGCGGTTGCTTTGGGAGCCTCCGCTTTCGGGGCTGCGGCTTTCGGCGCCGGTGCAGAGGCGGGAGCGGTTGCGGTTGCCGCTGCGTTCGCCGCGACTTCCTCAACTTCAACTTCATAGAGATGACCGTTCACGGTAATATTATATTTCTTCATGGCTGTATACCTTCTTTCCTTATTTTCTTCTGAATGAGACAACTCTGAATTCGCCTGACGGTTTTTCGACTTTGGCTGCTTCAATGGCGGCTGCAATCACCGCTACGATTTCCTCACTGTCTTCCTCGCTGTCCGGTTTATCCGCGGCGGCAATCCGGACGGGCAGGGGTGTGAAAGCAGGGGCAGGGTGATGTTTTTTATTGATCTTCTGCGGGAGCGTGTAGCTGCAAAAATGGAAAAGCTCAATCACTCCCCAAATAATCGATAGAACCGCAAAGATAACGAGAATCCCGACCAGGAAAGTCGGACCGCCGTTCTTGAAAACGTCGCCGATGGTCTGATAACCGCCCTCCTCACCGAAACGGGCGGAAGTATCAAGTAAAAACTGCATTGTACGCCTCCTCAGCAAGACAGCATCAGCAGGGCGGAGGCGATCCGCGCCCGCAACTCGGACACGGGAATGATGTCATCCACTTCACCTGTCGCGGCAGCGGCGGCAGCAGTAGAAACGGAGGCACGCCACTTGGCTTCCAGCTCCTCACGGGTGACGTCAGTCGTAATGTCGTCATTCCATGCGAAAGCCACCGAGGCATCGGCAGGCAGAACGCCGATCTCAGCGTTTTCCAGTGTGTATGTCAGTTCGGCACCAAGGCTCTTGGAACCCATAAGAGTAAACGCGGCGCCGATTGCATGGCCGCAGATCACTGTAACCTGCGGAACGTCAAGCTGCGTGTATCCGTATGCCAAGGCTTTCACGGCATCGACGGAAATATCCGCGTCAAGACCGTTGGAATCGGTCAGAGTCACAACGGGAAGGGAATAGCAATCGCATATCCGGAGGAAATCCACCATTTTATAAGCGGCGTCCTTGGAAATTCGTCCCTCGTTCACTGCATAGGAGTTTGCTACAACGCCGCATTTGACGCCTGCAACGGTTGTCAGCGCGACAACCGCAGATGTTCCGTAATCGGCGAACAGCTCGGTATAGACGCCGTTGTCGGCAATTGCGGAAATCAGGTCGTGCGCGTCGCCGCTTACGGTCACGCCGTCAAGGCGACGGTTGAGATCGTCGGTTGCATTCTCCACATAGTCCATATCACCGTCCGGCAGGAATCCAATCAGATTGCGGATGTAGTCGCAGCAGGCGTTTTCCGCACCGCGGAAGCAGAAAGCATCACTTTCGCACTGTTTGCCGCCAAGCTCCGGGTTTGCCACGTAGAAAGTTGCTTTATCGGAAGCAACGGTAAAATCAAAGGAAGAAGCAAGCGCCGCCGCAGTGCCGGTGCAGGTGCCGATAATATAAGCAATCTGACTGATTTCATCGGACGCGTCGGTTACGGTCTTCAAGAGGCGACCGTATGCCGCAAGGGCAGTGACCCCCTCCTCTACAAAAGCGCCGGAGGACGCAAAAACACCGATGACGGGCGCACCTTTTTTCAGTGCAAGGTCATACAATGCGGCAATTTTCTTGGCGTGATTGGCGTCGATAGCCCCCTTCATGCGGGTTTCGTCCTGCGCAAAGGCAAAGACAAGTTTCCCGTTGATGGCACCGTAGCCGGTGATGACCCCTTCAAACTCTGCGTCCTTGTCAACGGATACGTAATCGTTGAAAGAGCGTTTGGTATAAGCCGCGGTTTCGACAAAGGTGTCCGCGTCAAACAACGCGGCTATTGCGCGGCGCGCAGGAGTGTCTTGATTGGCGTGCAGGGCGGCACGCAACTCATCAGCCGTGGGAAGCCCTGTTACGGTTGCCTTTTTTTTGGTTGATTTCAAAGCATTATCCCGATTTGCAGCAGCAAATCTTACTCCTTTCTTGTGTATGTGTAAGGGGGGTATTTCTATAAATACCCCAAATTCCACCAAAATACAATATACCACAAAACTCAAACGCTGTCAATTGTAAATAATGCTTATTTCTGTTACTTTTTTGATGTTATAAAAGCGAATTATAAAAAGCCGAACCTTGCGGTTCGGCATATAACGGGGCAGAATCCTCAGTTGCGGAACGAGGTGAGCAACGCATTCTTTTTGGAAGATATTTTATAGGCGTTTTCATAGTCGCCGCGTTCCCGATAACAGATTTCAAGATCGGAATAAACACGGTAGAGAAGTTGGACGCTCAATCCACCTGTTAAACGGTTATCGATAATCTCCGTCAGCTTTGCGGTTGCGTCGACATAGCGATGGTCTTTCATCAGGCGTTTGGCGTCCATATGATTCTGATAGAAAGGATTTTTATATGGATAATCACTTTCGTCAAGCAGATAATGGTACAGGTCTTCGTGGGCGCTTTTTCCCGCTTCGGTCAGGTAAGCCTCTTTATCCAATGCGTAACGGGGAGTCAGGGGCTCCTTTGCCATTGCGTATGTAAGTGTGGCGCGCGCACGCAAATGCTCGGTTTCGTAAATGCAGAAAGGGAGGTATTTATCGAGCAGATTCAGGTGAGAGAGCGCGCTGTTGACAGAGCCTCCGTCCACGCATTCCTCTGCTGCGCAGAGGTGGGCGCAGGCGAGCAGATAAGCCAAATCCGGGTCAATGTCGCCCGGGATGTTCTTGGCGCGTTCAATGCACGCGGTGTATTTTGCTTCTTTGTAGAGTTGCCAAAGAGAGGGCATCAAGCGTTGTTTTGCGTCTTCGGAAAGCGAACGGTTGTCATCTGCCAGATAGCCGGGAGATACGTCTAACCGCTCCGCCAAATACAAGAGTGTAGACAGGGAAGGCTGCGCCTCGCCGTTCTCGATCTCACTCAGCAGATTGCGGGTGATACGTTCACCGGCAACCTCCCTTTGCGTCAGTTTGAGTTCTTGCCGACGCAGACGGATTTTTTCACCGACTTTCAAGCGCTTTCCCTCCGAAGATGGAATTTCCGTATGCGTCAATGCCGACAAATAAGGGAAAATCTTCAATGACCAAACGCTTGACGGATTCACAGCCCAGTTCCGGGTAAGCAACTACCTCCGCCTGCTTGACGGCACGGGCACAGAGGGCGCCGGCACCGCCGATGGCGCATAAATAAATGCCTCCGTAAGTGCGTAACGCATCGTAGACCGCAGCGCTGCGGTCGCCTTTTCCGATGGTACAGCGAAGTCCGAGTTCGGTCAGACGAGGTACGTACGGATCCATGCGGGAGGAGGTTGTGGGACCGCAGGCACCGATCGGCAGGTCATGTTTGGCGGGTGTGGGGCCGGCGTAGTAAATTGCGGTTCCTTTTAAGTCGAACGGAAGCGCCTGACCTGCATTCAGCGATGCAAAAATGCGTTTGTGTGCGGCGTCCCTCGCGGTATAGACCGTGCCGGACAACAGAATCTGCTCTCCTGCTTTTACATCTCGGTACCAGTTTTCAATCTGTGATATCTGATAGGATTTCATTCACTGTCTCCCGTTTCTTTTTTCTTCTTTTCCCAATCCGCGTCGGCACGTTCAATGGCATCCGCCACATAATCGCGGTGCTTCAGCTCCGCCAAAGGATTCCGTCCTACGGCGTCCTCCATGTTCTTGTTGGTCACGTGTGTGTATATCTGTGTGGTGTTCAGTTGTTCGTGTCCGAGGATTTCTTTGAGGACGCGGACGTCCACTTTCCCCGTTTGATACATCAGGGTAGCGGCGGTGTGGCGCAGCTTATGTACCGACATACCGGGGGTATGCAGCCCCGCTTCGTCCAAGTATTTGTAAACCATCCACTGGACGGTCTTGTTGCTGATACGCTGGAGGCGGCTGCTCAAAAACAGGGCTTTCTGTCGCATTTTTGCGGGGGTGCCGTCAAGGCGCTCCGTCAGATAATCCGTCAGGGCGTCCCGGCAGGCGTCGTTGAGATACACCATACGTTCCTTGTTTCCCTTACCGAGAACGCGGATGGTGCGGAAATCCTGTGAAATGTCTGTCAGATTGATGCCCGTCAGCTCCGATAAACGCATTCCGCAGTTCAGAAAGAGAGTCAGAATGGCATAATCCCTTTTTTTCGTGGGGGAATCGGAGCGTGAAACCTTGTCGAGGAAGGAAATGCTTTGGTCAAGCGTCAGGTATTTTGGCAGAGTGGTTCTTTTTTTCGGCCCTTGTATCTGCTCGGTGGGATTGTGTTCCAACCGGTTGGTGCGCATCAAATACTTAAAAAATGTACGCAGGGCAGAGAGCTTGCGGTTTCTCGTCGTTGCGGAATTGCCTTTTGTTTGCGTTAAATAATACAAGTATGCAATGATGTCGCGCGAAGTCAGTTTTTCGATGCGTTCAATATCGATTTGAGAAAAAGGCAGCCGGGAGATATCATCGTTTGCCGGGTCAAGCCCCATATCGGAGGCGGCAACAAAACGGAAGAAAGAGCGCAAATCAAGCAGATATTCAAATACCGTCTTGTCGCTGCGTCCCCATACGCTTGTCATGGTATGCTGAAAATCTATGGCAATTGCGGGGAATTCCGCAAGTTCTTCCTTTTTAATCAGCTGCGAAGCCATAGGGTTCCTCCGAGGTGTTTTGTATAATCCAATTGTATCATATTTTGAACGCAATTCATAGACAAAGTGTAAACAATCGCCTTGATTTCTTGCAATAAAGAGGGAATTGAAGTAAAATATCAATATTCAATCGCTAATTCGAGGTCTGTGAAATTGAGATTCTTCAAAGAAAACTCATATGATGTCATGCGACTGTTCTTGAATCAGTTTGCTTTCGCCGTGTTTGGTATTGTGCTGGTGATGGCTTCCCGTATGGCAAATGACGGACAGTTCGGTGTGCTTTCATTGTGCGCCGGGATATTTTCTGCCTTGTTTTATATGTATGTTTTGTATGCGACTCTTCGTGAAATGGGAACGAAACATAAAATTCGTGTAGACAACGGCAGAATGCCGCGAGATAAGCAGTACGGATTAAAACTGATGCTGTTTGCGCAAGTGCCGAATTTCGTTTTGCTCTTTTTTCTGCTTCTCGGGTTTTTGCTGGCGTTTGTTTTTGGCGGGGCGCCCGACATTTCCGGCGGAGCAAACGGCGCCGCAAAAGTCGGCGTCAATATGTATACCATTGCGCAACTGATTCTGTATTTTCTGCAAGCCATGTATGACGGCATTATCGGGTATATCCTGCCCGCCGCGTCGGATGCCCGGACGTGCCTTGGGATTATGATTGCGTATTTCATCAGCGTTATCCCCGGGATTCTTGTATGTTGGGGCTCCTACAACATGGGTCTGCACGATAAGAAAATCATAGATATCTTCAAATCTAAGCAAAAGCCGCAGGATGGCGATCACACAGATGAGTAACACTCATATCCGTTACATCCGCCCCATATACTTCTAAAAAAGTGTATGGGGTTTTTCTATGTCCAAAAGCAGGATCTACTCGTTTATCGGCAGATATGTCACCGCTTGCGTTGCGTTTCTTTTATGTCTTGTAATCATTTATCATGTTATGAGCGGTCTCGATTTGCCGCACGACACGATTGTATCCGGCAAAGCTGACGGGCAGGTACAAAACTATCCGACCGTGATTCTTGACGCGGGGCACGGCGGGGAGGACTGCGGCGCCGTCGGAATCAGCGGCGTGTATGAAAAGGATCTCAATATGAGGATTACCGCGTGTCTGGCCTCGTATCTGCGGCTTGCAGGGTGCCGTGTGGTTTTGACACGGACAGAGGACAGACTTCTGTACGACCCCGCGACAGTGCAGAAAGGCCACAAGAAAATGGAGGACCTTGCCAACCGCAGCGCCATTGCAGCGTCCTACGACCACTCGGTGATGGTCAGTATTCATATGAACAGCTTTCCATCGGAATCGGTGCATGGGTTACAGGTTTGGTACAGCGGCAAAAGCGATAACAGCAAGCGTTTGGCGGCGATGATACAAGATGATATAAAGGAATATTTGCAGGCAGATAATCATCGTAAACCAAAGGAGAGCGCCGGGAACATCTATCTGCTCGACTATGCGGAGCACCCCGCAGTGCTGGTGGAATGCGGCTTTGTAACCAATGTGGCGGAATGTGCCAAGCTCAGCGATGAGGCATATCAAAAAGAATTGTCTTTTGTCTTGTTTTGTGCTATGATGGAATATATCAATGAAACTGTATGAGGTATCCATGAAAGCACCGAAAGTCATTTTTTCCTGCGTGGAATGCGGAAACACAAGCCCGAAGTGGCTTGGAAAGTGTCCCGCCTGCGGCGCGTGGAATTCATATGAGGAAGAGAAAGTAGAGCAGGCAGGTTCCGCTGCCTCTCTGAAGCGCGCGGTTTCCTCTCGTCCCGCTGTTCTGTTTGAAGAACTTTCGCTGCCGGAATATATGCGGTACGGCACCGGCATGGGAGAACTTGACCGTGTGCTGGGCGGCGGAATTGTCGAGGGCTCCGTGGTGCTTTTGTCAGGAGAACCCGGAATCGGAAAGTCCACGCTTCTGCTTCAGATCTGCGGCAGCTTGTGCGAGAGCCGTAAGGTGTTGTATGTTTCGGGGGAGGAATCCGGCGGACAACTCAAACTCCGGTATAACCGTTTGGGAATGCAAAGCGAACGATTGTGGCTCCTGACCGAGACAAGTGCGGAAGCGATTCTTGCCGAGGCGGCAAAGGTATCACCCGACGTGATGATTATTGACTCGGTCCAGACGATTGTGACCGAGAAATCAACGACTGCCGCAGGGAGTGTGACGCAGGTACGCGAGGCAGCGCAAGCGTTTATACAGTATGCCAAGAGTACGGGCACCTCGGTGTTCCTGGTCGGTCACGTTAATAAAGAGGGCGGCATTTCCGGCCCGAAAACTTTGGAGCATATGGTGGACGCAGTTTTGTACTTCGAGGGGGATCGCACACAGTCCTTCCGCATTATCCGCGCGATTAAAAATCGTTTCGGTTCCACCAATGAGATCGGCGTGTTTGATATGACCGACCGAGGGCTGGTGGAGATCACAAACCCATCCGAGATGATGATGGCGGAGCATACCTTTGATACCAGCGGCAGTTGCGCCGGGTGTATTATGGAGGGCTCCCGCCCTTTGATAGCCGAAATACAGGCGCTTGTATGTCCCACTACCTATCCCGTGCCGAAGCGTGCGGCAGACGGGTTCGATTATAACCGTATGTGCCTCTTGCTCGCCGTTTTGGAAAAACGACTGGGGCTCCGCTTCTCACAGCAGGATGTATATCTGAATGCGGTCGGCGGTCTGCGCCCCGACGAGCCTGCCGCCGACCTGTCTGTTGCCATGGCGCTCATATCCGGACTGACCGATCGTGTCGTACCGGATAAGCTTGTTGCATTCGGCGAAGTCGGTCTTGGCGGGGAGATCCGCGGGGTGACGAATATTGAACAACGGGTGAAGGAGTGTATTCGCCTCGGTTTTACAACTATTTTGATTCCGAAGAGAAATATGTCCGCGCACCTGACCGCGCCTGAAGGGGTCCGGCTTATGGGAATCAGCGGCATTTACGAAGCTCTGACTTTTCTGAAAGCAAAATCATAATCTGTGTTTTACTTGCGTACAAGGATGTAAATTGTGCTATATGCATAATTTGCGTCCTTATATTTTTACTTCGTTAGGGCAAAAAGGTGAAAAACAATATTGAAAAGAGGTTTCAGAAAATTTATAATAAATATAAAGAGCGTCGGGAGTACTACTCTGTGATGTTAGAAATGCAGTAAGGAGAGTCATAGCGATGGACACGATTCAGACCAAACAAATACGCAACATTGTTCTGCTTGGGCATAGCGGGAGCGGAAAAACCTCTCTTGCCGAGGCAATGCTGTATATCACCAAAACAACAGACCGTCTCGGGAACGTGACGGCGGGAAATACCGTGTGCGACTATGACAGCGAGGAAACCCGGCGCGGGATTTCTTTGCAGAGCGCTATGGCGCCGGTTGTGTGGAACGGCGTCAAAATAAATATCATGGATACCCCCGGCTATTTCGATTTTGAGGGGGAAGTCAGGCAAAGCGTGCGTGTTGCGGACGCTGCCGTGATTGTGGTAGACGGCAAAGCGGGGATTCAGGTCGGCACCGATTTGGCGTGGAAAACCGCGACTGAGGCAAAGTTGCCAAAGTCTTTCTTTATCAATCGATTTGACGATAACGAAGCGAGATTCCGCCGCGCCTATGACGCGCTGCGTGAGAGATTCGGCGTCGAAGTCTGCCCCCTGCAAATCCCCGTAATCGAGGGCGGTGAAGTCATCGGGTTTGCCAACCTGATGGATCAGGTGATGTATATGTTCGACGGCACAACCGGCGAATATCAGTCTAACCCGATTCCCGAAGCACACCGCGAATACATAGATGAATTCAGAAATATGCTTTTCGAGTCGATCGCACAGACAAGCGAAGAGCTGATGAACAAGTATTTTGAAGGGGAAGAAATCACAAGAGAAGAAGCTGTGGAAGCCCTGCATATGGGGATCATCCACGGTGAAATCGTGCCGGTGTTCTGCGGTGCCGCCACAAAGATGTGGGGAATCAAGACCTTTATGGATCTGATTGCGGCATCTTTCCCACGCCCGACAGCGCGCGGAACCGAGCGGATTTTGAACCCGGACGGAACCATCGGACATTTGCCGATTGTCAAAGACAATCCCTCGCCGTCGGTATTTGTTTTCAAAACCGTGGCGGATCCGTTTATCGGCAAAATGACATTTTTCCGGGTCATGGAAGGGACCCTTTCCCGAGACGCTGTTTTGCGGAACACAACAACGGGGACGCAGGAGAAATTCAGCCACATTTATGTGGTAAGGGGGAAGAAGCAGATTGAGGTTGACGCACTGGAGTGCGGCGATATCGGCATGACGGCAAAGCTGACTTCCACCAATACGAACGATACGCTGACCGGGCGCGCCAAGGATATCCGTTACTATCCCATTCAATTTCCGCAGCCGTATTATACGCGCGGCATTGTTCCGAAAGCCAAGGGGGATGAGGATAAGATTTCACAGGGCTTGACAAAGCTTCTGGAGGAGGATTACACGCTGCGGTACGTCAACAATGCGGAGACTGCTCAGCTTGTCATTTCGGGGCTTGGCGACATCCATCTGGATGTCACGCTTGCGAAACTCAAGAACCGCTTCGGTGTGTCCGTTGACCTGACAGAAGAGAGAATTGCCTACCGTGAGACCATCCGAGGTCACGCGGATGTGGAAGGGAAGCACAAGAAGCAATCCGGCGGCAGGGGACAGTATGGGCACGTAAAAATCCGTTTCTTCCACGGCAACGAGGAGGGGCTGACTTTCTCTGTTTCGGTCGTCGGCGGTGCGGTACCCAAGAATTTCTATCCCGCTGTTGAAAAGGGCTTGCAGGAGTGTATGCGTGAGGGTGTGCTGGCAGGGTATCCCGTCGTACAGCTTGCCGCCGATCTTTATGACGGTTCCTACCACGATGTCGACTCCGATGAGTTATCGTTCAAGCTGGCAGCTTCTTTGGCATATAAAGCAGGTATGGCCCAGGCTAACCCCGTGCTGCTGGAACCCGTCGGCGCTTTGCACGTCACTGTGCCGGACGACTATGTGGGTGATGTGATGGGCGATCTGAATAAACGGCGCGGCAGAGTCATGGGCATCGAACCGACAGACGGTCAGCAAACGGTGGTGGCGGAGGTACCGCAGGCGGAGATGCAGGACTATGTGATTGCCTTACGCGCCATGACGCAAGGACGAGGCGCCTTTACCTACGACTTCGAGCGCTATGAGGAAGTTCCCTCCGCAGTTGCCCAGAAAATCATCGATGCAAGAAAAACTCGGTAACACAGACCATATATTAAAAGTGCCATGCGAGGTGTCCTCTCACCGTCGCATGGCATTTGTATTTTGGGGGACTCATTTTACATATCTGAACTTTCCGTAGGTGGTGTTGACAGTTTCGATAATGGCGAAGGTGTCGTCATATTTTTTCAGGATGTTTTCAAAGTCCACGATCTGATGTTTGTTGATGACGCAGATAATCACTTCTCTCTCTGAGCGGCTGTAACCTCCCTTGCCATCCAAAATGGTTGCACTGTGCTGAAGTTTTTCAATAATTTCGGCGTTGATTTCAGTAGCGTGATTGGTAATGACAATAAACTTGTATGCCTGCTTGGAACCTTTGAGAATCAGGTTGCCGACATAGCTTGAAACAAAGCAGTAAAAAATGCAGAGCGCAGCGGGCTTGTAGTTCAGGGTATTGCCGTCGGCATATACAAAGATGGAGGCGACCGCAATGACAGCGTTGAGGCAAAATGTGACCCAGAAAAAGTTGAGGGTGGGTTTCTTCATGCTCAGAAATTTCGCAATGATGTCGGTTCCGCCGGTGGAGGAATTCAGTTTGCAAGAGATACCGTATATCAAGCCTGTCATCATACCGGCAATCAGACAGGGAAATACGGTGTCCGTATCCGCTATGTACTGTATAAAAGAGAAGTCAAAGCGTTGCAGGAGCAGATATGAAACGGAGTACACGGTGCAAAAAACCATGGTTTTGATTGCAAAATTCTTATCTGCTTTGAAATATGCGAAGAGACAGAGAGGAATGTTGGCTATCAGAAAGATATAACCGATGCTGATACCAAGCTTGTACTGAATCATCGTGGCAATACCGCTGACGCCGGCGGGTGCGAACTTGTTGCCTATGATAAAAAGGATGTATTCAAAAGCATGAAGAACAGCAAGAATGACGATCACAGAATAATCAATAACTTCTTTTCTTCTTTCGGAAGACATAATATCTCCTTATTATGATATGTGTTCCAACGGTCGGGCTACTGTTTTGAAGAATCCGGAGGGAATGCGGAATCGCGGGGGACCAAGTCCCGGATATCAGCGGAGTCACAGCCGAGGAAAGTACAGGCGTTGTATTCCCCCTCGACGCTCATAAGTTCTCCGATTTTGATCATATAGAAATCGGCGGGGCTGATATTCGCTTTGCGCACAAAGGAACGGATGGTAATGCGTTTCCGGCGCAATAGTTTCATCAGCTTGGCATAATCAGCCTTGTATCTTGATTGGTAAGAATCCGTATGCAAACGCCTTCTTTCGATAGATATTAGTTATAATTATTATATAGTGTTATTGACAATAAATCGATTATGATAGATCAACAGAATAAAATATGTATTGTTATCATGCAGTACGCAAGTGAGAGGAAACTCATTTCCTGTAATTGCTCGGCGTTGTATTGGTGTATTTTCTGAAGAGCTTATTGAAATTGGCGGAATTGTTGAAGCCGCATTTTACGGCAATATCCAAAATGTTGTCATCGGTCGTTTTCAAGAGAAGTTTTGCCCGATCAATGCGTTGAATGGTCAGGTATTCCCATGGAGACATTCCGTAAATTTTTTTGAATATTGATGAAAAGTATGGGGCTGAGAGATAAGCTTGATCGGCAATCTGTGCCAGAGAAAGCTCCTTGCTGTAATTGATGGAGATGAAATTGGCTGCGTCTTCAATGCGCTGAATGAGCTTTTCCTGCAAAACAACTTCCGGGTGAGAGGCTGTTTTCGCGGAAAAGAAGCGCTTCAAGGTAATCAGGATTTCGACAAGTTTGTTTTTGACCAGTATCGGATAGTCCGCATTTCCGTCGGAAAACTCGTTTCGGATTTCAGAGATAAGAGTCACGATCTTCGGGTAGTGGGGATTATTCCTGTCTAATTTGTTATGCGACAGGCTTTCTTTATCAAACAACATATGCTGGTATTCGCACGTCAGCGGATTGTCGGAGTCTGCACCCCAAACAAAAATAGGCGAGAAATGGATATTCAAGAGGTTCATGGAGTTTTCTCCCGCCGTATCGTCGATATCCGTGATACAGTGCTGCTCATTGGAACTGAAAATAAAAATATCGCCGCCTTCAATGGCTTCTGTTCCATGCATTGTGCTGTAAAGCCCGGAACCATCGAGTACCAATGAGATTTCAAATTCAGTATGCTTGTGGATGCGTGAATAATGCTTGCGGGCGTTAGCGTGAGAAATAAACATAGAGCAGACGGGCTTATCGAGCTGATTGGTCAGCGTTCCAATCGATTCTATCATAAGGCACCTACTTTGCGTGATATTAAAATAGTTTGCAAAAACAATAACATAGTTGTTGAAAGGCACAGTACAATTATATTTAATTATAGGTGAAAAGTCAAGGGAGGATCAGATATGGAAAAACAAGCAAATGACCTTAAAATTACAGACTTGAGAGTGGTCAATATCGACGGGCTGCCCAAGCACTGCATCATCATTAAGGTGTACACCAATCAGGGGATTGTCGGACTGGGCGAGGTGCGCGATGCTTCCAGTGCTACATACGCATTGATGCTGAAGAGCCGTATTGTAGGCGAAAATCCCTTAAATGTGGAGAAGATTTTCCGCCGCATCAAACAGTTCGGCGGGCACAGCCGTCAGGGCGGCGGCGTCTCGGGCATCGAGCTCGCTCTTTGGGATATTGTGGGTAAGTTTTACAATATTCCTCTGTATCAGTTGCTTGGCGGCAAATATCGCGACAAGGTGAGAATCTATTGCGATACCGATGTCGATGGGAAGCATACCGGACGCGATATGGGCAATGCGTTGAAAAAGCGCATGGAGATGGGATTTACATTCCTGAAAATGGATTTGGGCATCGAACTGCTTTTGGACGAGCCGGGGTGCCTGAATGCTCCCAGCGGAATGCTTGAGGATATCAAGAAATATTCCATGAAAGCAATCAACCATCAAAAAGGCTCCATCGACCGGGATATGATGCTCGGCAAGAATTATGAGGTGTTTACCATTCCTCATTACGCAACTGGAATTCACATCACCGAAAAGGGTCTTGACTACCTTGAGAACTATGTCAAAGAAGTCCGCGATGTGATTGGATACGAAGTGCCGCTGGCGATCGATCATATGGGTCATATCCCTGTCGGCGACTGCATTGCGCTTGCCAAGCGCCTGGAGCATTACAATATTGCATGGGTCGAGGACATCGCGCCCTGGCAATATACCGAAACTTTCAGAAGACTGACCGAGAATACAACGGTTCCTGTCTGTACCGGTGAGGACATCTATCTTGCCGAGAATTTTGAACCGCTGCTTGCTTCTCACGCTATTTCCGTTGTTCATCCGGACGTTCTCACGATTGGTGGCGCAATGGAGATGAAGAAGCTGGGTAATATGTGCGACAAGTACGGCGTTGCCATGGCAATCCATATGGCGGAAACGCCTATCGGACTGATGGCGGCAGTGCACATTGCAGCCGCTATGCAGAATGTTCTCGCGGTTGAGTTCCACTCCTGCGACCACCCCGAATGGTTTGATTTGGTGAAAGGGCTTCCGAAGCCTCTGATTCAGGACGGCTTTGTTCAGGTGCCTGAGAAGGGCGGTCTCGGCATTGACGATATCAACGAAGAAACCGTTAAGAAATACCTGCACAAGGTTTATAACGGTTACTTTGAAGAAACTACTGCATGGGACAAGGAATGGTCTAACGACAGAGAATGGTCGTGAGAGCGGCTCAATTCTGCTTAGAACGATATTAAGGAGATAATGACTATGAAGACCGTTTTAGTGACCGGTTCTACGCAAGGCATTGGAAAAGCATTGGCGGAAGCCTATGTGCAAAAAGGGTATCGGGTCATTGTTCATTGCAGCCGTGATCTTGAAAAAGCAAAGCGGATCGGGCAGGAAATCGGGGCGCATATGGCAGTGACGGCGGATTTGTCAAATCCGGAAGAAACTCTGGCACTTGCCCAAAAGACGGGTGATGTAGACATTCTGGTCTGCAACGCCAGCGTCCAGTTCCGTCATGACTGGGAGGACATTCCGCTCGATGAGTTTGACCAGCAGGTGAACGTCAACTTTAAGAGCACGCTTATCCTCATGCAGAGTTATTTCCCGCATATGAAAGCGCAGGGCTTCGGCAGAATCATTACCATTGGCAGCGTACAGCAGTACAAGCCGAACAAAGCCATGGCGATCTACGCAGCGACAAAATGCGCTGTGATGAGTCTGGTGCACAACATTGCGAAGCAGGTAGCAAAATACGGGGTGACGGTGAACAATGTTGCCCCCGGTGTGATTGCAACCCCAAGAAATGACGCGGCTTTGTCGGATAAGGACTATGCCAAAGAAGTCATGAGCTGGATCCCCTCTGAAAGTATCGGTGAGCCGACCGATCTGACAGGTGCGGTTCTGATGCTGAGCGGTGACGAGGGTCGGTATATTACCGGTACAGATATCATTGTGGACGGCGGAATGCACCTGAACTGATAAAAAAGTCGAGGCGAAGCATATGTATGATGAGTACAAACAGCTGAAGTATTATATTTATTATCCGGACGATTACGATGCTTCCAAGCCGGTCCGCGTTCTGTTTGATATTCACGGCGCAGGGCGCAGAGGGAGCAATATTGAGCAAATCGTCACCGGCGGCTTGGAAAAGTACATAGTCGAAGGCTATCATCCCGAGTGCATCGTGATAGCTCCGCAGTGCCATGCGGATTGTTGGTTTGATTTGTATGAGCAGCTGAAGGAGTTTATCACGGCACAGGTAGAGCGTTTTCACCCGACGGAAGTTCTGCTGTCGGGGACCAGTATGGGCGGATACTGTGCATGGCAGCTCCTGATGAGTATGCCGGAGGTGTTCCGCCGCGCTGTCATTTGCTGTGGCGGAGGAATGTACTGGAACGCCGGAAGAATCCGCGCGGAGGTAAAGGCATTCCACGGCAAGCTTGACCGAACGGTACTTCCCGAAGAAAGCGTCAAGATGGTCAATGCCGTCAACAGCGCAGGTGGGAGAGCCGAATGCACGCTTTACGATGATCTGGATCATAATTGCTGGGACAGGGTCTTCGGTGACCGCAGCATTATGGCATGGTTGATCAACGGGGTGTAAACATGGATATTCGAACTTTATTTGAGCGCCGCCATTCCTGCCGCGATTTTCGCCCGTGTCCTTTGGAATACGCAACGGTACGGGAACTGGTCGAAACAGCCATGCTTGCGCCTTCCTCCTGCAATTCGCAGCCATGGAGGGTGATTATCACCACAACGCCTGCGGATAATGAAAAAATGCGCTCCTGTCTGCAGGACGATGACAGAAACAAGTTTTTAGACAATGCCTCCGCTTTTGTCGCTTTGCTGGACGGAAAAGCGGTTTTGAAGCCCGGCTCAGAGAAGAAGTTTACGTCTGACAGATTTGTCAAATATGACGTCGGTCAATTTGCGGCTTACCTGACCTTGGCTGCCGAGAGCAAAGGGATTTCCAGTTGCATTGTCGGCTGGGTCAATGAAGACACTCTTGCGCACTACTTCCCGACAGAGGGGCTGCCTTGCGCTATGGCCGTTGCACTCGGATTTTCAAATGAAACAAGCGTACCCCCAAAGAAGCGGAATCGTTTTGAAGATATTGTTTTGACGGAGAAATAAGGATATGCAATTTAACTCAAGAGAAGAAATCATTGCGTTGACTCCCCAGTGGAAAGGAGAACGCTTTCCAGACGGCAGACCCAAGGTTCCGGACAGAGTGCTGCAAAAAATGCAAAAAATGACTTTGGAAGAACTCTGGAAGCCTATTTTTGTAAAAGGGTATGAAAGTCAGTTTGAGGGGGACTTGAAAACCCTGCACGACGACGGCAGAAAGCTCATTGGCAGAGCCGTAACGGCTACTTTCGTACCGACGCGTCCGGACTTGCACGAAACAATGTTTGCAGTCGGTGCCGCCGAGGGGAGAAAAGGGAATTACAACCAATGGGTCATTGACAGTCTTGTTGAGGGCGATGTCGTTGTCGTGGATATGTACGATAAAATCTACAAGGGAACCTTCCTCGGCGGGAACCTGACAACCGCTATCAAGACGAAAACCAAAACCGGCGGCGGCGTTATTTGGGGCGGCATCAGAGATACCGAGCAGATGAAAGCCGTGGAGGGGGTACAGGTTTACTATCGCGGCATCGATCCGACTCCGATTCGCGATTTTATCATGAAAGACTTTAACGGAATCACGCGTATCGGTAAAGCGACCGTGCTTCCGGGCGATATTGTGTACGGTGCAGGCGGAGGCGTATTGTTCATCCCCAGCCATTTGGCGGAAGAAGTTGTGGACGGCGCTGCAAAAACCCACGTCAAAGATGATTTCGGATTTGAGATGATCAGTCAGAATCGCTTTACAACCGCGCAAATCGACAGAAATACCTGGACAGAGGAAATGCTCGACTTGCTTGTGGAATGGATTAAGACCGATCCCCGCGGCGAGAAGTACCGTGACCTTGACTGGTCGGCAGAATATGATGCTGCAAGGAACGGCGATCCCAACGACACGCAGACTGCGCTTTGATGACGGATATGGAACATACAGTCTACATACTTTCCTGTGACACCGTTGAGCGGGGCGGCGGTGTCTATCGATGTGCCATTCAGGATAACGGCGAGTTGCGGCAGAACGCCTATTACCCATGCGACAGACCTATGTATGCGGTCTTCGACAGCGACAGGCTCAAGGTATTGCTGCGGCAGCCATTTTCGGATAATCAAGAGAGCGGTATTTTTACGCTTTCCCCGGACTTGGATTGCCCAACCGCAATCCTTGCCACAGAAGGTAAATGCGCGTGTCATCTATGTGCGGATAACGATGTTTACGTTGCCAATTATTTGAGCGGCAATATCGTGAAAATCGGTGATAAAGCGGTATTTCATTCCGGGAACGGTGTGAATCCCGTGCGTCAGGATATGCCCCATACGCATTGCGCTTTCTTTTCTCCGGATAAGCAGTATGTGTTATGCTGCGATCTGGGGCTTGATACTTTATTCTGTTATGATCGCGCGCTCAATTTAGTATCCAAAGCAAAGGTATCCGACGGCGATGGGATTCGCCACGCTGTTTTCTCGCGTGACGGCAAGTATATCTACGCCGTTTCGGAAATGGTACCCGCTGTTTATGTCTTCTCCTTCGACAATGGCTCTGTCTCCGCGATGAATCGGATTTTGATTCCCTGTGAAAATCCGATGGCAGACGGGGCGGCAATTCGTCTTGCGGAGGACGGCACTTGCCTTTATGTTTCTTCAAGAAACGAAAATGCGATCTACGTTTATGATGTGGATGCCGATCGAGTCTCTTTGCGGCAAAAGGCAGACTGCGGCGGTGACAGCCCGCGGGACTTTCATATCATCGGAAAATATTTGGTTGTCACCAACGAGAAATCAAATAACGTTGTTGTCTTTTCACTCAAAAATCATATGATTGAAGCACGGCTCGGCGAGGCGAAGTATTCACACCCACTCTGTTGTGTCAAGGGGAGTTACTAATGGAAAAATTGATTCCTGTCGTTGTTATACATCAACTCAGCGACACGATTCCTACCTTGCAGGCGTTAAACAGCGGCGGCATCCACACGGCGGAAATTACATTCCGTACTGCCTGCGCAAAGGACGCGATTGCTCTCGGCGCGAGGGAATTTCCCGAAATGAACATCGGTGCCGGTACCGTTATCAATGAACGGCAATGTGCGGAAGCATTGGACGCAGGTGCAAAATTCATTGTCAGTCCGGGCTTTTCAAAAGAAGTGGCGGCTGTTTGCCGTGCAAAGAATATTCCTTATTTCCCCGGCTGTGTTACGCCGACAGAAATCATGGAAGCACTGAGTTACGGTCTGACGACTCTTAAATTTTTCCCGGCAGACGTGTACGGCGGCTTAAAGGCAATGAAGGCGTTGACAGGACCTTTTCCTCAGATTAAATTCATCCCCACAGGCGGCGTCAATCTGACGAATCTGGCGGAGT
This sequence comes from uncultured bacterium, assembly GCA_945920215.1. Classification (GTDB taxonomy): domain Bacteria; phylum Bacillota; class Clostridia; order Oscillospirales; family CAG-272; genus UBA1740. The sequence goes on along the minus strand of CAMEJM010000004.1, from coordinate 63,393 downwards.
ATTTGTCTTTTGATAAAATCGAAGCAGTCGGCGGCAGTTTTATGATGAAAGGCGATATCGAAGAAAACAGCAAAGCCGCCGTTAAAATTGTAAACGAGGTGTGCCATTTATGAAAGTTGTAACATTCGGTGAACTCATGCTTAGGCTTGCGCCCGATGGATATACAAGGTTTTTGCAGGCAGATAGCTTTGGCGCGACATTCGGCGGCGGGGAAGCAAACGTATCGGTATCTCTTGCGCATTATGGCGTTGACAGCTGTTTTGTTTCAAAGCTTCCGACGCATGAAATCGGTCAGATGGCTGTCAACAGTCTGAGAAAGTACGGTGTAGATACCAAATACATTGCACGCGGCGGCGACCGCGTGGGAATCTACTATCTGGAGAAAGGCGCCAGCCAAAGACCCAGCAAGGTCATTTACGACCGGGCAGGGAGCAGCATTGCCAAGGCGCAGGCGCAGGATTTCGATTGGGATACAATTTTTGATGGGGCAGATTGGTTCCACTTCACGGGGATTACTCCGGCGTTGAACCCTACCGTAGCCGAGATATGCGAAATTGCCTGCCGGAAAGCACACAGCAAGGGGATTACGGTTTCCTGCGACCTCAATTACCGCAATAAACTTTGGTCGAAAGAAGCGGCAAGGGAGACAATGACAAAGCTGATGCCCTATGTAGATGTCTGCATCAGTAACGAAGAGGACGCAAAGGACGTCTTTGGAATCGAAGCCGCAGGCTCCGATATTACTTCCGGCAAAATCAACCGCGAGGGCTATCAGAGCGTTGCAAAACAACTTATGGATCAATTCCATTTCCGCTATGTGGCAATTACATTACGCGAAAGTATAACCGCAAACGACAACCTCTGGTCCGCTATGCTTTATGACGGTTCCGACTATTATTTCAGCAAAAAGTATTCCATCCATATTGTTGACCGCGTCGGCGGCGGCGATAGCTTCGGGGCTGGATTGATTTATGGATTGATCAATCAATATTCTCCCCGGGACACCATCGAATTTGCAGTTGCCGCAAGTTGCCTGAAGCATACCATTGAAGGCGACTATAACATGGTGACCGTGGATGAAGTCAAAAAGCTCGCAATGGGCGATGGGTCCGGGCGCGTTCAGAGATAATGTCTAAAAACAAAAAGCAGCATCCTGTCGGATGCCGCTTTTTTGTATATCGGGGGATTTGAAATGCAGGAAGAAGCACATCAATTGCACGGGATAAGCCCCTGACGGTAAATGGCGACTGCTTAGTGACGTCCTTTTTTGAGAATGGAAATAATATCGTCAAAATCGTCGTCAAGGAGCGTGTCTGCCTTGGCAGGCTGTGCAGGTGCTGCCTGAGGTTGAGCTGCGGGAGAGGGAGCCTGCGCGGGAGCCGGGGTATAGGGGGTGGGCTCGGAGTAATTCACATTGGGAGCGGGTGCCTCTTGAACCGGAGAATCAACAGCGGGAGCAACCGACGCAGCAGGTGCAGTATCGTCAAGGGTGGCGTACATCTCGTCCATCGGATTGGCGCGCTTTGCAGGCGCGGAGAATGCGGAGCCTTGGCTGTCAAAGCCGGTTGCAATGATGGTGACGCGGATCTCGTCAGTCAGATCGGGATCGAAGTTGGTACCCCAGATAATGTTTGCGTCGGGGTGGGCTTCCTCGGTAATCATAGAAGAAGCCAAATCAACATCTTCAAGTTCGGTATCGGGGGAAACGGTGATGTTTACAAGCACACCGGTTGCACCTGCAATTGAGGTTTCAAGAAGCGGGGAAGAAATGGCAGCCATGGCAGCGAGTTTTGCTTTTTCGGGACCTGTTGCGCTGCCCACGCCCATATGTGCGTATCCCGCGTCTTTCATAACGGAGGATACGTCTGCAAAGTCAAGGTTGATGTAGCCGGGAGTATTGATCAAGCCGGAGACGGACTGCACACCGCGGAGCAGGACCTCATCCGCAATCTCAAATGCGTTGGACAGCGTGATGCGGGTGTCGGAAACCTGTTTCAGACGTTCGTTGGGGATGACAATCAGAGAGTCTACGCAAGCTGTCAGGTCACGGATGCCTTGCTCCGCCTGAGCCATTCTGCGGCGTCCCTCAAAGGCGAAAGGCTTTGTCACGATACCGATCGTCAGAATACCCATATCCTTTGCAATCTTTGCAATGACAGGGGCTGCGCCCGTGCCTGTGCCGCCGCCCATACCGGTGGTGATGAACACCATGTCGGCGCCGTCAATCGCTTCTTTGAGAGCGTTGATGCTTTCCTCCGCAGAGCGCTTGCCGAGGTCGGGGTTGGAGCCTGCGCCTTTTCCGGCGGTGACCTTTTCGCCGATGACAATCTTGCGGGAAGCGCTGGACGTATTAAGAGCCTGATTATCTGTGTTCACAGCGATAAACTCCACGCCGCGGATGTTTGTGGCAATCATACGGTTGACTGCATTGTTACCGCCGCCGCCAACGCCGATGACCTTGATGTTTACGCCGCTGTCATATACTTCATCAAAAGAAAAGCCTTCCATGTTAAAACTCCTGCCTTGATTTTTTATTATCATAAAACTTTGATAAATTGCTTTATTTTCTTTAATAATTTACCATAAATACAGTTTTATGACAATACACGCGCGAGCATATTTACAAATTATTCACATAAAAACAAAATATTAAATATTAAAATCAGGCAGCGTTATAGCTATAAAAGAGATTTTAGCGCGTTTAGTATACGGGAAGCACTGTCAGCAGGCTGTAAACGTTTGGCGCACAGCTCCATTTTGCGTCGCCCTGCCGGATCGGATATTAAATCTGACACTTCTTTTTTCAAATGTTCATAGCCGCCATCTCCCTCCTCGACGATTTTCGCCCCCCCGAGCTCCGACATATTTCGCGCATTCAGGCGCTGATGGTCGGACGCAGCGTTTGGATACGGAATCAGAACGGAAGCACGCCCGAGCAGCGATAGCTCGGACAGTGTGGAAGCTCCGGCACGGCAAATAATCAGATCGGCCGCCGCCATAATTATCGGCATATCCTCAATATACGGGACGATCCGTGAGCCGACTGGTGGGCGCAGTGAACGAGCGGCAAATTCCTGCATGACGCGGTCATAATTCCGTCTTCCCGTGGCATGGAGGTAACGCACGGATTCCATTTGGTTTGCGCACATGAGCTGTAAACACATTCTGTTCAACGCATCTGCTCCGAGACTACCGCCGAAAGAGACGATGAACTGCTCTTGCGGTGCGATACCGAGTTCTTTTCGCGCCTGTACGCGGTTGATTTCAGAGAAACTGACCCGCAGAGGGGTGCCTGTGTGAACGCAGTGAACCAGTGACGGAAACTGCTTAGCCGCGTCTGGAAACGTCAGTAAAACAAGATCGGTGCGGCGTGCGAGCAGTTTTGCGCTCAAACCGGGAATGGCATTAGATTCGTGAAGCACAGTGGGAATACCCATTCGTTGCGCGGCGCGCAGGACCGGATAACTGAGATATCCGCCTGTTCCGAACACCACATCAGGCTTAAAATCAGCAAGCAGCTTTTTGGCGCGATGTGTTGCTAACGCCGCATCCCAAAGAACCGCGATGTTCTTCGGAGACAGAGAACGTTTCAGACCGTGCACTTTGAGCGGTACCGTATCAAAGCCTGCGTCGCCAACCAGTCTTTTTTCAAGACCGCCCGGAGCCGCGGCAAACAGAAAAGCAGAATCGGGTTCCGCCTCTTTCACGATTTGCGCGGTGGCAATGGCGGGGTTGATATGTCCGGCGGTACCGCCCGCTGCGAAGAAAATCCGCATACCTCTCTCACTTTCTCAAAACAGATGTACGCGAAATGGAGAGAAGAATTCCCATTTCGAACAGCACCATCAGCATGGATGACCCACCGTAGCTGAAAAACGGCAGTGAAATACCCGTGTTTGGAATGGTGTTTGTCACAACGGCTATGTTCAGAACTACCTGAATGGCTACCTTGGCGGTGATACCGAGGGCTGTCAGGCGTGCAAATGGATCAGAATTTCCAAGCCCGATTTTGACCCCGCGCCAGATGAACAGCAGGAACAGCACAATCACTGCTGCGGCTCCGAGGAATCCGAGTTCTTCGCACAGGATGGTAAAAATCATATCGTTGGCAGGCTCGGATACATAGGAGTATTTCAATCTGCTTTGCCCGAAGCCGAGACCGAAGAACCCGCCGGAGCCGATTGCCATCAGACCTTGCAGGGTCTGCCAGCCGCCCTCAAGAGGATATAGTTCCGGGTTGAGCCACGTCGTGATGCGTTTCTTTGTGTAATCCGTGAATAGGGCAAGACAGGTGACTCCCACCCCTGCCGCACCGCAACAATAGCCGAGATAACGCAGAGAGATGCCGGACGCGAACATGACACATACGCCGATACAGCCGAGAATGATGATACCCGAAAGATGCTTTTGCAGCATGACGAGGATACAGAACAAACCGATAAAGCAGAAGGGAATCAGCGTCCCCCACAAAAGCATGCGCGGGCGGTTCTTGATTTCCAGTGCTTGTTTTGAAAACACGGAAAAATACCGCGCAAGAATCAGTACCAGCGATGTTTTGGCGATCTCTGAGGGCTGTATGGTGATGGGACCGATGGATATCCAGCGTTGTGCGCCGTTGCCGATCTGCCCGATGATAAGGACCGCCACGAGCAGAACCAGTACCGTGCAGTAGAGCGGCAGAGCCAAATGTTTATAGAACGCAGGGGTCAGCATGGAGCTGAAAAGCATCAGAGCCAAACTGAGAATTACCCATATGATTTGTCTGCCGATAAAATAGTAACTGTCACCGTACCGGTATTCCGCATAGGCGAAACTGGCGGAGAAAATCATCAGAGAGCCGCAGATGACCAAAGTCAGAATGATACCCAGTAGGATCGGGTCAAAGCGGGGCGCGTTCTTTTCGATTCTGAAATCACGCAAGGTCGTGCCGGGGTCAAAGGCAAGACGCGAGAAAAAGGAACGCTCTTTTTTTGGCGTTTCGGCAGATGCGGTCATTGTCTGCATGATAGGAATCCCCACAGCGCAAGCCCTCCGAATAAAAGGGTTATCAGCGAGAAAGCGACGGTGATTTTCCGTTCGCTCCAACCGCATTTCTCAAGATGATGATGAAAGGGCGCCATACGGAACAGGCGTTTCCCGTGCGCCAGCTTGAATACGGCAACCTGTAATACCACGGATATCCCTTCCAGCGTATAAATAATACCGAGTAACAGGATTGTCAGAAAAGACCCGGAGAGAAATGCAGAGCCTATGGCAAGCGCACCGAAAAACAGGGAACCGGTGTCCCCCATGAAAATGCGCGCGGGGTGACGGTTATAAACAAGGAATCCGAGGGCGGCGCCGAGCATACAGCTGCTGCACAGACTGAGCGAAAACGAGGAGAGAGCAAAAGCGAAAGCGAGATATCCGAGCGCGACTACGGCGGCAACCGAGGAAGCAAGACCGTCTATGCCGTCGGTAAGGTTTGCGCAGTTGACAAACCAGAGTATCATGAGAAAACAAAGCGGATACCACAAGAATCCGATGTCCAAGCCCGTATTCAGAAACGGCAGCCCGAGAGAGGTATCCACACCGCCGAAAAGGCGCAGCATCACAAGATATGCTGCGGCTAACGCGGATTGCAGCATAAGCTTCTGCCAAGGGGTAAGACCCAAATTTCGCTTTTTTGCGATCTTTGTGATATCATCGACCATTCCGACCCCGGCGTTTCCGAGCGCAAAGAGCAGAGTCAGGAGAAACGGGGTCGCGGCGTCCGAGACTCCCGCGGCTTTGGAGGAAGCAAGAAAGACTCCTCCCCCCAGTATCACGGCGATGATCGGAGCAATGCCGCCCATTGTAGGAGTCCCCTCTTTGCTTTTGTGCCAGTTGGGACCTATCTCCAGAATGATTTGTCCTGCGTGTTTGCGGTGTAAAAGCGGCAAAATTGCCCCTGTGGACAGCACCGTGAAAACAAATACGGTCAGGGTCAGCAGGGTGGAAAACAGATAGGCGTTCATTGCTGCTCCTTTCGATTACGACAGAAGTGTTTCTTTCAGAGGGGCGATCAGCCTTTCCAGACGCATGGCGCGTGAGCCTTTCAAGAGTACCACGTCATAGGCGTCTATGTACGGAAGCAAAGCGGCAAAAATTTCTTCGACGGGCGCGTCGGATGGGAAAACCCGTATGTTTTGTTTAGCCATACCACTCGCTGTCGCGCCGAGAGCGTACTCCCGGGCTTGCTCCCCGATCGCAATCAGTGCTTTGAACCCTTCCGCGGCGATATGGGCTCCGATGTCGCGGTGAAAAGCTTCACTTTCCCGTCCCAGTTCTTTCATGTCTCCGAGAACGGCGATTTTTCCGCCGCCGGAACTCTCTGAAAGCAGTTTTACGGAAGCGCAAGCTGCCTTCATGGAATCCGGGCAGGCATTGTAGGCGTCTAAGAGTACGGTGACGCGTCCGAAATGCAGGAGGCTTTGGCGCTGAAACTGTGGGGAGTAGCGCATGAGCCCTGCGCGGATTTCTACTTCCGTCATTCCGAGGATCTGCCCCATTGCCACGGCAAAGGCGGCGCAGGAGAGCGTGTGCATGCCAAGCGAGGGAATGCGCATATTTGTATATACCCCCGCGGGAGATACAAAGTCGAAGGAAATCCCGTGCTCGTCACACCGCGCGTGTATGGCACGGTAAAGCGCCCCTGCGTTGGTTGCCGAAACGGTGACGGCATGACATGGGGCATAGAGGTTCAGATAGGCGTCGTCACCCTCAATCAAAACTTTTCCGCCGTGCATCCCGTCGACAATCTCAAGCTTTGCTTGGCAAATGGCGCGCCGAGACCCGAGCTTTTCCATATGAGATACGCCGACGTTGGTAATCACGGCGTATTCCGGGCAAAGAAGTCTTGAAAGAACCGATATTTGTCCCGCGCCGTCCATACCGCATTCCGCAATAAGAACTTCGGTATCCTGCGGCATTGTCAGCAGCGTCAGACAAACGCCGAGCAGGTTGTTGTAGTTTTCCGGACTCTCATGAACATGAAAACGCTGTCCGAGAACACAACTTAAAAAGCGCCGTGCGGTGGTTTTTCCCACGCTGCCCGTGACGGCAATGGTGGTATGGGGAATGTCTCCTGCATACGCTGCCGCCAGACTGGAAAGCGCACGCATGGTATCTTCTACGAGAATACAACAGGTATTCATCAATGGACAGGGGGCGCGGTCGTGCGCACACAGAATTAAGGAGGCGCCGGCTTCCATCGCTTTTTCAATGTAGTTGTGTCCGTCGCCGTTTTCACCTTGCAGGGCAACGAACAGATCCCCGCGCTCCACCTCACGAGAATCGGTTGTTAAGTGTGTGACGGCTTGCAGAGTGCAGACGTTTTCATGACATTTCAGCACTCCGCGGCAAGCGTCAGTTACCGTTTTGACAAGCAGAGGATGACCGAGTTTTATTCGCATACGTTCGCTTGCCCCTCTCTTTGGGTAGTATGTCCTGCTTTGCGTGTATTTAGCGCCTCCCGGGCAATTTTTCTTTCGTCGAACGGCAATATGCGTTCCCCTTTGATTTCATACTGTTCATGTCCCTTTCCGGCGAGCAGAATAACGTCTCCGCTGCCGGCGTTGGCAATCGCGTATTCAATGGCGCGTTGACGGTCCGGGATGACGACGCGCGCCCCAGCTTTTGTGTGGCCCAGCAAAATATCGTCTATAATGCTCTGCGTTTCTTCGGTGCGGCTGTTATCGCTTGTGACAATCGTGAAATCCGCCAGCTCGGCTGCGCATTTTCCCATGGGAGCGCGTTTCGTTTTGTCCCGGTCGCCGCCGCAGCCGAATACCAGCACAAGTCCTCCCGTTCCGGAGAGCAGGCGGCGCGCGGTTTTCAACAGATTGCGGAGCGCTGTCTCGGTATGGGCAAAGTCGATGTATACGCGGATATCATCTTCGGTATCGCTGATACGTTCCATGCGCCCCGGTATGGGTTTCATATTCTCCAAAGCGGAAAATGCAATTGTGGGAGGTATACCGAGGGAAATGGCGGCGGTTGCTGCCAGCATGGAGTTGTATACCGTAAACATACCGGGAAAAGGCATATGCAAAAGATGCGTGATTCTTCCGTTTCTGTAAAAATACCGGACGCCCTCCGCCGCGAGATCTTCCACACAGGAGACGGTGACGTTCCCGACCCAAACGCACCCGCAGTCATCGTGTGGGCACAGTAGTTTTCCTGCCAAGGAAGCGCCGAATGCGTCATCACAGTTGAGCGTTGCATGCCGGCACTGGTCAAACAGGATTTCCTTTGCCTGCCCGTACGATTCCATATCGTGATGGAAATCCAGGTGCTCTGGGGAGAGGTTGGTAAACACCGCCTCGTCAAACAGAATCGGGGATACCTTTCCGAGCGCCAGCGCGTGCGAGGACACTTCCATAATAACGTGCGTGACCCCGCGCTCCGCGGCGCTTTTCAGAAGTGGGTAAAGAATATCCGGGTCGGGGGTGGTCATGGTGGTCAGGCGCTTGGCGGCGTTTTCGCTTTCGCCGCTATACGGCTCTCCGTCAATGACGCACCCGATGGTACCGAGAAGCGCGGTGCGACAGCCTGCTGCACGCAAAACGGTATCCAACATGGTCGCAACGGAGGTTTTGCCGTTGGTTCCCGTGACGCCTATCATCCGCATTTTCTTCTGCGGCTCTCCGCAGAATCTGCTCCATACAAGCGCGAGCGCTTTTCTGGTGGAAGCCACTTCCAGACAAATCAGCCCTGCGGGAATTTCGTATTCCGCATTTTCCTCGACAAGTGCAACCGCGGCGCCCGCCGTTGCGACTTCGGAGAGACATTGATGTGTATCAAAACGGGTGCCGGCAAGACAGACAAACAGACAGCCGGGAGAGAGGGAACGTGTATCGCTGACGATTTCTCCGACAGCGACTTCTTCGGGAAGAGGGCAGGCGGTCAGGGGACGGTATTCTCCGGCGGAAAGCAATTCGGATAATTTCATATCAAAGACCTCGATCGTTTTTCTCTGATGTTTATCATCAGTCTTGATCGTCCGTATGCAGAAACGTCACGCGTACCACGGTACCGCGCTTGACTTTTAATCCCGGTTCCACCCCCTGTGTGATGACTGTGGCATTCTGTCCGATATAAAAGTTTTTGGCGCCTGCCACTTCAATGTTCAATCCGGCGTTCAGGAGCATAGCGTTTGCTGTTTGTGCGTCCAAGCCGCGTAAATTCGGTACCGTTGTGTACTCCTCGAGGGCGCCGTCTGTATAGAGTAGGACGCAGCCGCCCTCGCACCGCAGGACCGTCTCCGGTGAGGGAACCTGCGAGGTGATTTGCGTGCCGTCTCCGATGACCCGACAGGTAAGCCCGGCATCCTTCAGCGCCTTCTTGGCATCGGTAACGCTTTGACCGACATAGTTGCCCACGACGGCAGTGCGATCTTCTTCTGAATATTTTGCCTCAAAGTTAAGATACGGAAGCACGTTTGTCAAAAGTCCGGAAATATAGGGCGCCGCGACCATGCTGCCGTACTTGCCGTTCTGCGGTTCGTCCACAACGATAATGCAGGCGATTTCCGGCTGATCGGAGGGAGCAAACGCCACGCAGGATCCGACGCGCAGATAAGAGTTACCGTTTTCATCGAGAATATCGAATTTCTGACTGGTACCTGTTTTGGCAGCCACTTTGTATCCCGCTACATATGCGTTTTTCGCACCGCCGTTTCCCGAGACGCCTTCTTCAAGGCATGCGGCGATTTGCCGTGAGGTTTCCTCGGATATGACAGTGCGCTTGATATCGGTTTCATGCTCGCTGATAACATTGCCGTCCGCGTCCACTACCTTTTGCACAAGATAGGGAGTCACAAGCTTGCCGCCGTTTGCCGCGCAAGCCACCATGGTCAGCTGCTGTATCATCGTGACCTTAAACCGTTGTCCGAAAGAGGAGGTAGCAAGCTCGGTGGTCCCGAGGCCCGCCAGCGTGTGGAAAATGGTTTTTGCTTCGCTCGGCAGGTCGATGCCGGTTTTATCGAGATAACCGAATTTCCCAAAATACTCATAGAAACGCTCCGCGCCGATTTTTGCGGCGACCGTCATCATGGTGGGATTACAGGAGTTTTGCAGCCCATAGGCAAAGGTGAAGCCGGAGCCATGCCCGCCTCTCTTATGGCAGGAGATGTTATAACCGCCGATGCGCAGAGAACCGGAGCAGGAATAGTGGTCCTGCATGGTAGTGGCACCCGTTTCCAGACCCACACAGGAGGTAAAGATTTTGAACGTAGAGCCGGGTTCATACAGCTCGCTGACCGCTTTGTTGGACCACATGGTGTAGAGCAGCTCGGTTTTCAGCGCTTTATACTCATCGCTGCCTTCCGCGTAGCCCGATGCAGCCAGCTTTTTCTGATAAAGCTCATCGAGCTGGTAAGGGTCGTTGCAGTCGAAGCCGTTTGTAGTAGCCATGGCGAGGATGGCGCCTGTATTGACATTCATGACAATGCCTGTGACGCGGTTTTGTGCGTCATAGGTTGCGCGCGTCTCATTGATCTGATATTCCAGCTGCTGCTGTATGTAGCTGTCGATGGTGGTGACAATGCTGTTGCCGTCGGTTGCCTCCACGTAACTGACGTACTGGTTCGGCATTTCATTGCCGTTCGCATCCTTCGCGTAAACATAGTAGCCGTCTTTGCCGGTCAGAATTTCGTTGTATTGGTATTCCAAGCCGAATAATCCCTGACTGTCGCTTCCGGTAAAGCCAAGTACCTGACAGAGAAATTTACCGTTGGGATAATACCGTGAATAAAACGCCTCGGTGTGAATCATATCTCCGAGGTTTTTCTCCCGGATCAGGTTGAGAGTTGCACGGTAGGTGGTTTCATCTGCGCGTTTCAAGAGTGTTTCGTCAATCACACGGCTGTTGGAGGCCTTTTTATAAATGGTCTCAAAATCAAGGGGGAGAAGAGCGGACAGTTCTTGTGCAATCAGGGTGGCGTAGTCCACGCCGTCTTTCTTTGTGCAATCGCGTATATCGACGGGAGAGAGGAAAATACGCCATTCCGTCGTGCTTTCTGCCAAGGTATTGCCGTTGGCGTCCAGAATATTCCCACGCTTGGCGCGCAGAGGAGAAGTGGTGGTGATCTGGTTCAATACTTTTCCTTGGTATCGATCATATGAGAAAACCTGCATGGAAAGAATGTAGGAGAGCAAATACACAAGAAAAACAGAAAAGGAAATGAACAGAATCATCGCGCGTTTTCTTGTGATTCCCACAGGGTCGGTTCTTGATTTTGTCTTTGCCATGACTGTCTCCGCCTGAAAATGAGAATATAGCGGCAGACACCGCAGGGGTATCTACCGCTATACAAGTCTATTTTAAGACGGGATAAGTTATGCTTCAGTTACCGAAACTCCTTGAAAATGCGTCCATGACATTATCAAAGGAGGGGGAAGTCTCACGGGGGACGGGAGCCGCTTCGGTATTATCGGGCGTTTCGCTATCTGTGGAAGAAGATAGTTTTTGAAGCTGGCCTTTGCCAAAATCTCCGTCAGCGACAGAAATTCTTGCAATATTCGGGATGATAATCGCCAGCAGTATGACTGCGCAAAGAATCATACACAGAGCAATCATCAAAGGTTTGTTCTTCGGCGCGGTCTTGGAAACAACAACTTCCTCCGCTGTGGAAGCCGCCTCTTTGACCGGTTTGTTTTCACGCCGTTTTTGCAAGGTCTTCCGATTCTTTTCAGGGCTGGAAGCCGCTGTCTTGGCGGTGACGACAGGGGTCTGGCATCCCGCAACTGCAGCGACAGACGCAGTGCAGCCGTCTGCATAACCGTCTTTCTGTGCGCGGTGGAGCATAATTTCGCCGATTGTCATATGTCCGTTGCAAATAAAACGCTCGCGCATTTTGCGATACAGAGGATTGCTATAAGCTTCGGTGTCGGTAAAATTCATTTCCTGTCTCATGCTGGCTCCTTTATCAGACTTTTTCTGCTACCCGCAATTTTGCGCTGCGGGAGCGCGGATTAACTTCCAACTCCTCATCGGAGGGAAGAATTGGTTTTTTGGTGAGAATGCGTACCGTTGGTTTTTTGCCGCAGACACATACGGGGAATTCCCGCGGGCAGGTGCAACCCTGCGCCAGTTCCGCGTAGGTGTTCTTCACGATTCTGTCTTCCAGAGAGTGAAAGGAGATAATAGCCACCCGTCCGGTCTTTGCCATATGAGAGGCTGCGCTGTGGATTGCGGGGGATATGGCGTCCAACTCATGATTGACTTCAATGCGGATTGCCTGAAAAGAACGCTTTGCGGGGTGGGGGCCGCCGTTGCGCGCGGCTGCCGGAATTGCGCTTTTGATGATTTCGCTGAGTTGCGCGGTTGTCCGAATGGGAGATTTTTCACGTTCCTCGACGATGGCGGCGGCTATCCGCGGGGCGAATTTTTCTTCTCCCCATTCAAAGAGGATCCGCTTCAGATCTGTTTGTGAATAAGTGTTTACCACGTCGTATGCGGTGAGGCTTGCGCCCTCCGCGTCCATGCGCATATCAAGGGGGGCGTCATGCATATAGGAAAAACCGCGCTCCGGGGTATCGAATTGGTATGAGGAGCATCCCAAGTCTGCGAGCACTCCGCCGAGGTTGTCGATTTTTAGGCTTGCCAGTACGTTTTCAAGGTCCTCAAAATTGGTATGAACAAATGTAATTTTGTCACTGAAATCTTTTAGACGTTCTTTTGCGGCGGTCAGCGCGTCCTGATCGCGGTCAAGGCATATCAGGCGGGAATGCTCTCCGAGACGTTTTGCAATTTCAAGGCTGTGTCCGCCTCCGCCGGTTGTGCAGTCCACATAGGTGAAACCGTCACGGATATGCAGGGCTTCGATGCACTCATAGAGAAGCACCGAGGTGTGTGAAAAATGAATCGTATCCATCTTTTACAGTCCGATGGAGGAAAGTTTGTTTCGCAGAACTGCCATGTCGCGGTTCTTTTCTTCGGTGTTCCATGCGTTTTCCGCCCAGATTTGCAGGTGGTTGCCCGCGCCGATGATGACGGCGTTTTTTTCAATCCCGGCGTAACTGATCATGCTCGGGAGAAGTACAACGCGTCCGTTCGCGTCCGGAGTGACAAGAATGGTTTTGGAAAAAAGGAACTCTTTGATGTCGGAAACATCGGAGTCGGGAAGCTCGTTGAGCTTTTCGGCAAGGCGGTTCATTTCCTCTTCCGAATATACGGCAAGGCAGGTCTTGTTCATTTTACGGGTGATGTAAAAACTTTCGCCGAGGTATTCCCGAAATTTTGCCGGTATGAAAATGCGGTTTTTGGAATCAATGGAATGATTATATTCGCCTACCAGCGGCATCGCAGACCCTCCTTTCCGTGCTTTTTGACTTCTGAATAAGGGATTGAAGTGAAATTGCGCTCCATTTTTCTCCACTTCGCCCCACTTTGGCTATATTATAACCCATCAACTGCCCCATTGCAACCCAAAAGAGGCAAAAAATTCAATTCTATACGAGAAAAACAATGTAGAACTTTTACGTTCGTATTTGTGCAGGTTGCCCAAAACGGTTGTGCAAAAGAAAATTAGATGATAAATTTTATGTCTTTGCGGGATGAAAAACAGGTTTTCGGTCGTAAATCATATCTTTCACTTTCCAAAGAGTAAAAAAAGTGTTATAATAAATATAATCAGTATTTAACCGGGCAGGCAGGGCTATACGAAAGGACGGCAGGGGCTTATGTTTGGAAAGAGAAGCCAGCGGATTGCAAACAGGCGACGCGCTGAACAGCTCCACGGCAAAATAGTCCGGTATGTCACCGAGCGCAAGAATGAAGAAGAAATCGTTTTGGGGCGACGCGGTTCTATCGCCGTACGCGGCGAAGAATTGATTTTGCTTTCTTCCGGTGAAATTTTGTTTCGTTCGGACATTGCCGGAACGAAGGTCAGTTACTTGATGTCCGGCGACGGGGTCATACTGACCGCCGAGAATCTTGCCGCGGGCGGGCTGGAACAAACCGTAACGGTGTATTTTGTTGACTACATGAAATAAATTCGAATAAGGGATACAGAAATGAATCCGATACAAAGAATCAATACCGTGTTGCATTTGCAAAGAGTTTTTCCCGCGCCGCGTACCGCGGCGGTAATTCTTGCAGGCGGCAGCGGGACGAGGGTCGGAGCAGACACGCCGAAGCAACTGATTTCTGTTTGTGACAAGCCGGTTCTGATTCACAGTGCGCTCGCGTTTCAGAAGTGCAGACTGATCCGTGAAATCGTGATTGTCACTCGTGCGGAAGACTGTGCGGTTGTCGAAGCGTTATGCCGCTATTACGGTATTACCAAGTGCAGCCGCGTGGTACCGGGGGGGACAACAAGGCAGGAGAGCGCTGCGCTTGGCTTTGGGGCGGTTTCTCCCAAATCTGCATTTGTTGCCTTTCATGACGCAGCGAGGTGTCTGGTGACGCCTGCGCAGATACGGGATGTTGCTCTTGCCGCTTACGCCTATGGCGCCGCAAGCGCCGCGACCAAGGCAACCGATACCGTAAAGGTCGTCAACTGCTACGGCATGATTGAAAAGACATTGCCGCGCAATGAAATTATGCTGGCGGCGACTCCGCAGATTTTCAATTATGTATATTACAAAGCCGCCTGTGTTGCGGCAGAAGAAAAGGGTACCGTCGTGACGGATGACAACTCCCTGATGGAGTTGATCGGACAACGCGTCAAGCTGGTTGACACCGGCGCCGAAAACTTCAAAATCACGGTGCCGTCAGATTTGCTACGTGCCGAAGCAATCCTGAAATTGCGTGCGGAAAGGAAGAAAAAGCATGGCAGATAATTTCAGAATCGGGCATGGGTACGATGTACACCGCTTGGTAGAAGGGCGCCCGTTGATTTTGGGCGGCGTGCAGATCCCTTATTGCAAGGGCTTAGAGGGGCATTCCGATGCGGATGTGCTGCTTCATGCGATTTCGGACGCCGTGTTGGGCGCGCTTGCTCTCGGGGATATCGGCGCCCATTTCCCGGATACGGACGAGCGGTACCGCGGTATTTCTTCGCTGCTGCTGCTCGGCAGGGTTGCGGACCTGATGCGCGCCTCCGGTTACCGTGTAGGTAATGTGGATGCAACCGTGCTGGCACAGAAGCCGAAGCTCGCCCCGTGCATTCCGGAAATGAGGGGGAAAATTGCCGCGGCGCTCGGATGTGAGCCGGAACAGGTCAGCGTGAAAGCAACAACGGAGGAAGGACTGGGCTTTACCGGCTGCGGCGACGGGATTGCCGCCCATGCCGTTTGTCTCTTGTATTCCGTTTGAATTTGAAAGAAAACTCAATAGGCGCAGCACGGTTACCCGCACTGCGCCCTGCAATATCCGACCCTGTACGTGGGGGCTAAACATCGTTTTTTTGCAACATCGGCATACAGAATCAGATATGAATTGTAACCGATGAAAGTCCTTGCTTTGCTCTCACATCAGCCCCACTCAGTATTATTTTATTCTCTAAAATCTGTTCTGCCACCGTTGGCAGGGAGGAAAACTATGATTCGAATTGCTCCGTCTCTTTTATCCTGCGATTTCAAGAAAATGGGAGAAGAACTCAAAGAAATTGCCGCAGCGGGCGCCGACTGGGCGCATCTGGACGTCATGGACGGTATGTTCGTCACCAATCTGACATTCGGCATTCCTGTGATCGCTTCGCTGCGTTCCGCTTCCGATATTGTATTCGATGTTCATCTGATGATTGAAAAGCCGGAACGGTACATAGAGCGTTTTGCAAAAGCGGGCGCCGATATCATCACCGTACACTATGAGGCTTGTGAGGACGTTGCCGCGGCGCTGGCTCTCATCCGCGCGCAGGGAAAGCGCGCCGGACTCTCAATCAAACCGAATACTCCGCCGGAGGGAGTTTATCCGTATCTTGCGGATTTGGACATGGTGTTGGTCATGACGGTGGAACCGGGATACGGCGGGCAGGCTCTGATTCCCGCCTGCCTCGATAAAGTCAGGGAGATTCGGGCAAAACTGAATGAGGAAAAAAGGGAATGCTTGATTGAGGTTGACGGCGGTATCAATGACGCGACCGCCCATGCCGCAGTGAGCGCGGGAGCAGACGTTCTGGTTGCCGGTTCTGCCGTGTTCGGTGCGGCGGATCGCGCGGCTGCGATTGCCCGACTGCGCCAAGCATAACATTACCCGGAAGGCTTGTCTGCTCTCAAAACAGTTTTAGACCCCCCTGCGCTGTACAGCGCAGGGGGGTCTGCTGAAAATTATACCTAAATATACTATAAAACGAATTAGCTTTCGGAATGCAGTTCTTTGGCGATATCGCAATGTCCGCCGCAATGCCCGTCAAACATATGGGTCATGTCCGCCGTCAGAATATCTTGGTTTTCCTCTTCGGAAAAGCCCATGATATGCAGCAGTTTTCGGGGGGCGGAATCGGATCTTGCCCGGCAGGTGTGAAGACCGAGAAGATCAATCCAGTTGAGGGTTTGTCTGCCCATGATAAACAAGGCTTCCGCATCGTTTGTACCGGGCGACGAAACCAGGTCGTCCAGATATCCGCGGCTGTCGTCAACGCGGAACTGTGAGAGCCCGACAAACTGCCCGTCCACATAGGCGGCATATGCAAAATCGCCGGGGCGATACGGCACGTCGCAGATATTGCAGAGCCGCCGTTGCTCGTTCTTGTCCTGTACAGGATGAATTGTCAGCATAACGGTTACCTCTTGGCAGGCATTTGAGTAGCCCGGCGAAGATATTCAATTTCCTGCGGTTCCAGGTAACGCCACTTACCGACGCCAAGCCCGCCGAGCTTCAGCTTCCCGATCGCCACACGGTTCAGACGCCGTACTGTCAGAGCCGCTTGTTCGCACATTTTGCGTATCTGACGGTTGCGCCCCTCATATAGGGTGAAAGTCAGAGTGGTTGTGTCGTCTGTCATATCGTGTATTTCCACTTCTACAGGTTCAATCGTATAACCGTCGATGACCAAGGGAGAAGTCAGGGTATTGAGTTGCTGTTCGGTAACCGCGCCGTCTACTTTCACACGGTAAATCTTCGGCACGGAGTGTTTGGGGTGAGTGAGGCGGTTTGCCATCTCTCCGTCGTTAGTCAGAAGCAAAAGCCCCTCCGAGACCTTATCCAACCGCCCCACGGGATACACCCGCGTTTTGACGCCTTCCAAAAGGTCCAGTACGCACTTTTTTTCGTGCGGGTCTGCGGTGGTAGTGGCATATCCGCGCGGTTTGTTCAATAGAATATATACAAAATCCTTGGCGCGGGGCATGACCACGGGGCGTCCCTTGTATGTAACGCGGTCGCGTGACGGATCTATTTTAGTTCCTATCTCCGCAGGGTGACCGTTAACCGTGACGTTTCCGTGTCTGATTTCCTCTTCTGCCGCGCGGCGGGACATGATACCGCAATCGGTAAAGAATTTCTGAAGTCTGATTTTTTCCATGATACTGTAATTACCTGTATTGTTTTTTGAATGAATAAAAAATTAGATAGATTGGCGCCTCCGCGAAAAAGTTCTTCGGAAAAGAGGTCATTTTTCCGCGATGACAAGAGTGCCGTCCGCCACCGTCTTGCCGTTATAGGAGAAGCGTACGCTACCTATGACCTTTCCACCCTTTGCAGGGGACGTCAGGTAATGCGGCAAATCGAGAGTCACATCGGGCGCGGGCGCGCTTTTGGGAAGAACGGCGCAGATTGGTTCCGGGTTGGTACAGCGGATACGTTTTCCGTCTTCGCCCAAGAGAGGCAGTTCATACGAAAAGGAACCCGTATCGTACAGCAAACGGTTTTCAAGCTGTTCAAAACCGTGTTCAAACATACGGATATGGTCATTCCAGTCATTCGGGGCGTCCAGAGTGACGGTGATGAAAGTCAGACCGTCACGTTCCGCCGCACCGACAAGACATCTGCCGCTTTTTTTGGTAAAACCGGTTTTCACGCCGATGGCACCGTCATAGAGGCGCAGCAGCTTGTTGTGATTGACAAGAACGCGAACGTCTCCCTCATTCCCGTGGGGAATGGTATGCTTGACCGAGCAAACAATCTCACAGAATTCCGGAATTTCCATTGCGGCGGCGGCAATCTGCGCAAGATCCCGCGCAGAGGTGTAGTGCTGCGGGTCGTCAAGACCGTGCGGGTTCATGAAATGCGTGTTGGACAGACCGAGCGCCGCCGCTTCCGCATTCATCATATCCGCAAAATCGCTCACGCTGCCGCCGACGGCTATGGCAATGGCGGCTGCCGCGTCATTGGCGCTTTGCAGCATCAGGGCGTAGAGAAGATCCTGTAGCGTCAGTACTTCTCCCGGCTGCATATAGATAGAGGAGCCTTCAATTCCGCACGCTTCCGGCGGGATTGTGATTTTTTCTTTCAGGTTTCCGTGCCGCAAAGCCACAAGCGCCGTCATGATTTTCGTGGTGCTTGCCATGGGCGCGCGCGCATCTCCGTTGCGGTCGTACAGATATACGCCGGTTGTCGGCTCGTACAGTACGGCATGGCGCGCGCTGACTGTCAGATCAGCGGTCAGCGCCGTAAATGGCAGAGCCAATGCCGTCAGAAGAACGGCAGATAGTAACGCGACGGCAATTTTCCTCATGGTTGGCGACCCCCGTAATATGCTTCACTGAAAATAGTGTTGCAAAAACGGCGGTTGCCTATGCGGAAAGATTATTCGGCGCAGTTTGGCTCGGCTTCCTCTTTTTTCTTCTTTTTAGAAGAAAAGACGTTTTTGATTTTTTCAAGGATTCCGGGGGCTTTTTCGACCAAAGCGGTGATCTTATCAAGAGAATCCGCGTCGCCGGGGGAAATAATCGGAAGCAACTCGGTCACGCCGCTGTCGGTGACTGTCAGAAAAGCAATCGGTGTGACGGTAATGCCCGTGCCGCCTCCGCCCCCGAATTTGGTGGCGAGAGGAGCGTCGCTGTTCTTTTTGGCGGGGAAGTCAAGTCCGCCTGTCGCAAAGCCCATTGACACCTTGGAAACCGGAATAATCGTCACACCGCCCGGAACGGTAATCGGTTCGCCGATGACGGTTTCATTGCTTGCAAGTTCCTTGATTTTTTGCAGAGAGGTGTTGATGATTTCATTCAAATGGGAATCCATCGCTGTAATCTCCTTTTATGATATCTGTTCTTCCGCTTTGGGCGGGAGAGGGGGTATTGATTTTTTGTTGATATGTTTGCGCTCCTTGAGATAGGCAAACAGGAAGCGAATCCCAAGTGCAAGAACGGCGCGGAGCGAGACGGAAAAATCCATCATGATGTCATAGGTGATATCGTTGCTTACAAAGTCCGCTTCTACGCGGAGTTCGCTTTTGCGCGGCGTCTTTACGGTGACAAATTGCTCCAATAGGGTCGCCAAATAAGAAACCGCCGCGGATATGGCGCCGTAGCGCACGGCGGTCTGCGCCGCATCGGGGCCGCCGACCCGCAGTACCATGCGGCTGAGTTTCAGCCGGAAGTATGAGGAAAAACGAGAGGAAAGCTGTTTGAGAATCCTTGCAAACATCTTGATCATGCGCAGAATCTCAGGGAATGATTTCTTCTTATGCTGCTTCTTGTGTTCCTCTGCCTTTTTGACTTTCGCGTCCGCTTTGGCTTGCTTTTGGGCTTCTTTCTTTTCTTTTTTTCGCTGCGCTTTGAGGGTTCTTTTCGGAGTTGGTTTTTTGGGGAATATGCGGAATCTCAGAAACAGAACCTTTACCGTCACGGTCACATCGTCCTCTGCCGTCAGCAGAACATGAGCGCGCAGGGAAAGGAGAAGGAGAAAAAACAGTAGGATTCCCAGAACAATCCACAGTGCAATCAAGCGTGTTTTCCTCCCTTTTAATATGATTTTCAGTGTTCATGCAAGCTGCGTTCCCCAAACGGGGAAATGCGTATTGTTTGATGCAGGAGGTGGTCAGTTATGGGTGCGTTCCGCTTCCTCGGTTGCGTTGCCCCAATCCTCCTGCTCATCGTCGCCGTCATCGGCAGGCACATCGTTTTTCGGTTGCATATCGCCGGAAGAGTCCGCTTTCGGGACGGGCGTTTGCGCGTCTGTTTCCATTTCCGTCACCTGTGGTTGCTCCTCTGCGGCGGCGTCCGGGATTTCCATACTCATCTGTTCGGCGGTGCTGTTTTCTTCCGGCTTGATACGGCTGTTGATCGAGCGGAACACGTTCTGCGCTTCGCCGGTACTGCCGGGCAGGTCGTCAAGCGAGTTCAGACCGAAGCAGCGGAGAAAAGCGTTGGTGGTGCCGTACAGAATCGGGCGACCGGGGACGTCTTTTCTGCCTTTCGGTTCAATCAGTCCGCGGTCAAGGAGGTTGGTCATAGCGTAGCTTGAATCCGCGTTCCGTACCGCGTCCACATACGCGCGCGTGACAGGCTGTTGATAGGCGACGATGGTGAGCGCTTCAATGGTGGAGGCGGAAAGCGTGCCGGAGGACTTACGGATGCCGAGCGCCGCGCGAATCAGAGAAATATACTGCGGCTTGGTACATAATTGACAGCAGGAGTCAAATGTAATCAGAGTCACCCCGCGGTGCAGGCGGGAAGAGTTATACTTTTTCTGATATTCAAAAACGATCTGCTTCAGCTCCGACACGGGGATTTCAAAGGTTTTGGCAAGATTTTCGTATGTAATGGGGTGACCGGCTGCGAACAGGATCGCCTCAATGGCTTCCTCATAATCGATTTGCTCGATGGCTTCCGGGGGAGAGTTTGTCAGTTCTTGATCGTTGCATTCGGGGGTCATTTGTGAGTGTCTCCGTTCTTTTCTTGTGCTTCTGCTTGTTCATCTCGCGCTTCGTCGGTTTCTTCGTCCTCGACGGGGGCGTCGCTTTCAAATTCGCTGTGGAAGGCGTCGGTTTCGGGGTCATAATCCGGATTGAGCATAAAAGCGATGCTGAGTCCCGCTGTCGCGTTATAATCGTCCTGGGTGTCGGGAGGCACATCCGGGTCCTCGTCGGGCGGTAAATCCGGTGCGCCGGTCAGAACGTCCGTGCATATCAGAATGCGGCGTATTTTCACAAGTTCCAAAACGCCCATAAAGCGCGCCAAAAGGTCTGCCTTGTCCGGTGAGGATTTCAACAGATAAAAGAGAGAAGCAATCTTGCGGCGTTCGAGCGTTGCGAGAATTTCCGCGATTTTCTTTTCCACGGATACGACAGGCGCCATCAGCAATGGGGTAATCAGTTCCTCCGGCTCCGGCATAATGGCGTTCACACGTGCGAGCATGGCGGTCAGCGCTGCGGAAAGCAGTGCGGGGTCAAGTCCGAGCGGGGCGCCTTTTTCAGGCGGGATTTCGTCGGTTTCTTTCTCCATACGTCCCGCATAGAGAGAGTAGAGCGGTTTTAGTTGCTCCGCGGCGGTCTTGGTGGCTATATACAACTCAAGCTGATTGACGAGTTCTTTGCGAGGGTCCTCTTTTTCGGATCTGCCGGGGAGCAGCATACGGCTTTTAATCAGCATGAGTTCGCTTGCCATGATGATGAATTCGCTGGCAATTTCAAGATCCATTCGCTTGGCTTCTTCAAGGTACGCCATATATTGATTGCACAGGCTGACAATCGGAATGTCATGGATATCGATTTTATTCTTTGAAATCAGGGTCAGAAGGAGATCCAACGGCCCGTCAAAATCGTCAAGATGATAGGTTAGTTCTTCCATGTGGGAGGCAGGGTTCCTTTCGGAGAAGAATAGTCACGGTATCAGAGAAAGGGGAAAAAAGAGAAGAGTTTCAGAATCAGTCCCGACAGTGTCTGCACCGCGTCGGTCAGAATGCCTACAAGAGAGAGAATTTTCACAATCACGGTCAGCGCAGCGTTACCTGCGACAGCGGGTAGCGGCAAAATAAAGCGGTACAGCATCGAACCGATCAGCAGCCAACCGAGAAAAACAAAATACAGGGTTCGCTCGTTCTTTATCAGCCAAAATGCGAATTTCGGCGGCAGGAAAACAGAGAGAATACGGGAACCGTCCAATGGGGTGATCGGAATGAGATTGAAAAGACAGAAGGACAGGTTCAGAAAATGAAAGACATAAAAGAAATTCGCCAACATTGCCGCGAGGCGAAAGAGAAATGCGGCAGAGGTGTGATACAGGCGCATGGAAACCGATGCGCACGCAAGATAAAGGAACGCGCCGATCAGCGAGAGAAAGAGGTTGGAAAGCGGACCTGCCGCCGCCACCCATGCCATATCCCGGCGCGGATTTTTGAAGTTGCGCGAATTGACGGGGACGGGAGTTGCCCAACCAAAGCCGAGAAACAGCATACACAGCGCCCCGATGGGATCGAAGTGGCGCATGGGATTGAGCGAGAGCCTTCCCATGGCGCGCGGGGTGGGGTCCCCGCAGCGGTCTGCCGCCAGAGCATGAAAATATTCATGAACGGTGAGGGCAATCAGAACAGTGGGGACGGCAAAGAGGAGAGTCGTCAGATTCATGTGCCGGAGGTTGCCTTTCAGGTCTTATCGACCGCGTCGGAAATAATGTCCCAAAGCGCCTGTCTGCCGTCGCCGGTGACAGAGGAGAAAAGTACGACCGGTATCTCGACATCGTGAAAGAAGTTGTCTTTGAGGTCCTTGAGAAAGGCCTCTTTTTCTGTTTTCTTCAGCTTGTCCGTTTTAGTGGCGACAACAACGAACGGAATGCCGGAATCCAGCATCCATTGCATCATCATGGTATCGTCGTCGGTAGGACCGACGCGGCTGTCCACGAGCTGAATCACAAGGCGCAGCAGGTCACGGTTCGGGTTGGCGGAAAAATAACTGTCTGTGACCTCGGACCACACGCGCTGGTTGTCGCGGGAGCGTTTGGCATAGCCGTATCCCGGCAGGTCTACCAGATAGAGCTTGCGGTCGACGTCATAGAAATTTACCGTGACTGTCTTGCCCGGCGTTGCGCTGACGCGCGCTAACGATTTTCTGCCGAGCAGACAGTTGATAAGAGAACTTTTTCCCACGTTGGATCTGCCGGAAAACGCAATTTGCGGAACAGGGTCACGCGGGAACTGCTTGACGCATCCTGCGCTGATTTTCAGGTTGGTTTGATTCAGATTGATCTTCATACCGGACACACCGTGTTCATGGGATTTGCAGAGGAGGAAACGGCATATGCCGTGCGGCGGGAGCCAGAGGTCTTATAAAGCGGTTTGTCGTCGGTGACAATGATTTGCTTCAGCGCGTCTTCCACCGTGTCGCATGGAATAAATTGCAGATGCTTTTTCGCTTCCGGGTCAATGTTGTCAAGATCGGGCAGATTCTTGCGCGGAATCAAAACCGTCTTGATTCCGGCACGGTAGGCAGCCATGGTTTTTTCTTTCAGTCCGCCGATGGGCAGAACCGCTCCGTGCAGGGTGATTTCACCCGTCATGGCAATGTCCCTCCGCGCGGGCAAGCCCGTCAGAGCGCTGACAATGGCGCAGGTCATGGCGACGCCGGCGGATGGGCCGTCCTTCGGTACGGCGCCCTCGGGAAAATGAATGTGAATGTCTTTTTCTTTGTAGAAGGCGGCGTTGACCGTCAGGCGTTCGGCAATCGAGCGGACATAGCTGACAGCGATTCCGGCAGATTCTTTCATCACGTCGCCGAGAGAGCCGGTCAGTTCGATTTTACCGCTCCCCTCCATGACAAGGGCTTCTACTTTCAGCAGATCTCCGCCCGCCGTCGTGTAGGCAAGACCATTGACCACTCCGACAGGGTCGGAAGAGGAAAGTTCCTCATCCGTAAATTTCGGATTGCCCAGATATGCGACCAGATTGTTTAGCGTCACGACCTGGGATTCTGCGGTACCTTCCGCGACTTTTTTGGCGCACTTGCGGCAAACGGCGGCTATTTTTCTTTCCAATTCACGCACGCCGGCTTCCTTTGTGTAAGAGCGAATGATACGATACAGCGCGTTCTCCGTAAAGCGAAGCTGCTTGTCGCTCAATCCATGGTTTGCAAGCTGTTTGGGAATCAGGTGATGCAGCGCGATGTTGTATTTTTCGCGGTCGGTATAGGAAGAAAGTTCTATGATTTCCATACGGTCGAGCAGGGGCGCAGGGACCTGCTCATAATAGTTTGCCGTAGCAATGAACACGCAATCCGAAAGATCCATGGAAATTTCTGTATAATGGTCGCGGAAAGCACGGTTCTGCTCGGGGTCAAGGACTTCCAAAAGGGCTGACGCAGGGTCGCCCATCTGACTGGAAGAAAGCTTGTCTATTTCGTCGAGGATAATAACAGGGTTCATAACCTTGGCGTCTGTCAGGGCTTCGACAATTCTGCCGGGCATGGCGCCGACATAGGTTTTTCTGTGCCCGCGGATATCAGCCTCATCACGCACGCCGCCGAGAGAAATGCGGGCATGCGCACGCTTCATGGCGCGCGCCGCGGACAGCGCGACAGACGTTTTACCGACGCCGGGAGGCCCGACAAGGCAAAGAATCTGTCCTTTTACACCCGGGGAAATTTGCTGTACTGCAATGTATTCGAGAATGCGTTCCTTCACTTTTTCAAGTCCGTCGTGTTCCCGTTCAAGGACTTCTTTTGCTTCGGTGACGGTGACGTTTTCCTCGGAACGCGTACTCCACGGAATATCGAGGCAGATGTCGAGGTAATTGCGCAACACAGTGCTTTCCGCCGCGCCGAACGGTGTTTTTGCCAGTCTTCCGAGTTCTTTGTTCAACTTTTCGGCAACATATGCCGGAAGATGCGCAGCTTCGATTTTGTCTGCGTATTCTTTGATTTCTTCGTCTTCTTCGCCGTCGCCCAACTCGTTTTGAATGACTTTGAGCTGCTCCCGCAGATAATAGTCGCGCTGGTTGCTCTCCATATTTTCGCGTACGTTCTGCTCCAGTTCGCATTCATAGCGGAGCTGCGACATTTCGCGGTCCAAAAGTTCCACAAGAGAATGGAGGCGCTCGGTGGGAGAGAGAGTCATCAGAAGTTGCTGTTTATTTTGATAATTGGTGAGCAGATTGGAAGCAATGTAGTCGGTCAGCCGTCCGATATTGTCTACGGAAACTGCGGCAACATAGGCGTTGTGGGCGGGCTCGTGAATGAACTTTTCATATTCGCGCAGATGTTCCCGCAGTCTGATAAGATCGTCGAGGGTATCCTCCGGTGCAGGCTCGTCGCTTTCCGGGATTTCCTGCACATATGCGCGGAAATAATTACCGTCCTCTCCGCAGACGGTGAGTCCCATGACTTTGGCGCGCGAGATTCCTTCAAAAATCACCTGGCGTGATAAATCCTGATTCTGTACGACTTTCTTAATGCGCGCAACGGTGCCGACGGTATAAAAGCTTTCTTTGTCTGGCTCTTCCTCTAACATATTCTGTTTTGTCAGAAGAAGTACCGCGCTGTCCTCTTCTGCGGCGGCGGCAAATGCAAAAACGGCGCTGCCGCTCAGTTGGGGAAGCCTGAATTTCGTAAAGGGAAATGCAACTGCGCCGTCCAACGGTATAACGGGTAGGTATTGTGCGGGGGTAATGGGTGTGTTTTCGCTCATGTGTGTCTCCTGAATATGTACGCGGCACCGAGAAGAGCCGGACACTACTGAATGATTGATACACAACAACGGAGGAGCAGCTTTATGCCGCCCGGAGTCGCGCAAAGGAGCAGTGCTGATTGACCGTTGAAATGTACTTAACTATTATAGCATAAATAATACTTTGATTACAACAAAAAAATTAAATTAACAAAAAAAGCACAAGGATGGCTTCGGCGCGGCGGAACGATACCATAAGCTTGATATTTCCGCGCCTTTCCCGACTTGTGCGTGACTCATTATACATAAGGGGTGAAAGATTGTAAAGCGCCGAATGACCATATTTTTTTGTCGTTTTTTGTTGAAACTGTCGAAAACGACAAGGTGGAGCCGACGTGCACCGCAAGATCAAAAAAATATGTTTTTCCCTCTTGACACAGAAGAAAGGTTGTGGTACAATACGTAAGAATCCGGGAAGCCGGATGATTGATCAAGAAGAATTCCGTTCTCACCATACCACAGGCGTGCGTATGGTTCATACTACTTCACGCTTCGGCGTGTGATGGGTGCGTGCGGAATTCGTACGCATTTTTTGTTTGTATGGAGGGAAGAACCATTAGCGCTGCAAATTCCAAAGAAGTGTTGATCAATGAGAGCATCCGCGTCAAAGAGGTTCGTCTGATCGGACCCGACGGAGAGCAGGTCGGCATTATGCCGACGCGGGAAGCCCTTGAATTTGCCTATGATCACGGGGTGGATCTCGTGATGATTTCCGCAAATGCAGAGCCTCCGGTTTGCCGTGCCATCGATTACGGAAAATTCCGCTTTGAAAAAGACAAAAGGGAAAAAGAAGCCAAGAAAAATCAGCAAATCGCCAAGGTCAAGGAGATTCAGCTGTCCTGCAAAATCGATACGCATGATTTCAACACGCGTCTCAATCAGGCAACCAAGTTCCTGCAGGGCGGCGATAAGGTGAAGGTTTCCATTCGCTTCAAGGGACGTGAGATGGCTCACCAGCAGATAGGCGTACAGGTGATCGAGAAGTTTATGGACGCGTGTGCGGAGTTCGGTACCTCCGATAAAAAGCCCGTGATTGACGGTCGCTTTGTGTCCGTGATGCTTACACCCGTCAAAACGACCTCAAAATCAGGCAAATAATTTCGTTTTTCAAAATTGTAAATATACGCAAGGAGTAGAACAATGGGAAAGATTAAGACACATAAGGCGTCTGCAAAGAGATTCAGCATTACCGCCGGCGGTAAAATCAAAATGAACCATTCGCAGCATCGTCACAACCTCGGGATTAAGACCCAAAAGAGAAAAAGAAATTTGCGCAAGGGCGCCATTCTCAGCAAATCCATGACCCCTGCCATCAGAACCCTTATTCAGAAATAAGGCACACAGAGTTTTTAGGAGGATTGATATAAAATGGCTAGAGTAAAAGGCGCTATGATGACGCGCAAGAGAAGAAAGAGCGTCCTGAAGGCCGCTAAGGGCTACTGGGGTGCAAAATCCAAGCATTTCAAGATGGCGAAGCAAGCCGTCATGAAGAGCGGCAACTATGCGTTCGCCGGTCGTAAGCAGAAGAAGAGAGAGTTCCGCCAGTTGTGGATCGCAAGAATTTCCGCACAGGCAAAGGTCAATCAGATGAATTATTCCACTCTGATGCACGGCCTGAAGCTCGCAGGCATTGCTTTGAACAGAAAGATGCTTGCGGAAATTGCAGTATCTGACAAGAACACTTTCGCAGCTCTTTGCGAAAAGGCAAAAGCAGCTCTGTAAGTTGCGGTTATTTGACCCGTGTGCATTTTGCGCACGGGTTTTCTCTTATCAGTCGGTTTTTTATCATGCGATTGATACAATATCGGAGCAGAAGCGAGAGGTGGGAAAGACTCTATGAGGATGGGAACATATGAGCAGGGAATCCTGATCATCTTGCGCAGAAGCCTGTCTTCCTGATCATAATATCCATTGGATTATCCTCTCAGGTCAAAACACTCTTTGCATAATGCGTTCGTAAAAATTATGAATCTACAATTTTTATTGATTATATTTATGAGCAGAAACAAATTGCGTGTAATCTTTTGATTTTGCAAACGAAATTCATCAATCTCATAAGGAGTCTCTATCATGGCGATACTGAAGGATTTGATTACCAGTCGCAAGAACCAAACGGTGATGTGGGCTGCATCACTTTCCGAAAAAAAGTACCGTGACTTGTCGGGCGCTTTCACGGCAGACGGCTTTAAGCTGTTTGAGGAGGCGGTTGCCGCCGGCGCTCCGGTAACGCACGTTTTGATTGCTTTATCCAAAAAAGAGCAATATTTGCCCTCTGTGATGCAAATGCTTTCCGGGGAAAAGTATGCCGAATGTGAAGTATTTATTTTGGCGGATGATTGTTTTGAAAAGGTGACGCGCGAGAAATCTCCTCAGGGGATCGTGACCGTGCTGAAATATCTTGACAAAATCAAAAATATTATTAAAATAAATAAAGTAACTGATTTTTTGCCTATGAGCGAAAAAACCATGTTTCTTTGCTCCCTGCGGGATCCTGCCAATCTCGGCGCGATCATTCGCAGTGCGCTCGCGTTCGGTACCCGCGTATTGGTGCTTTCGTCCGATTGCGCCGACGCGTATAATCCGCGCACGGTGCGTGCGGCAATGGGAGCGCTGTTCCGCATCGGGATCGTTTATGTGCCGTCGCTGACAGATGCGGTAACCGCTGTGCGCGGCGCAGGAAGACGCGTCTTTGCCGCAGAACTGACCGATCGCTCCGTTTCGGTAGACGCTCTCGGAATGCAGCGGGGGGATATATTCGTCATCGGCAATGAAGGACACGGGATTTCCGGGGACGTATCTGCCGCCTGCAACGGAAGCGTTTATCTCCCCATATCCCGCGAGTCGGAGTCGCTGAACGCCGCGGTGGCGGCTTCGGTGTTTCTGTGGGAGCAGCGAGATTAGAAAAAAGGAGGTCGTAAATGGCGGAACTTCTATACTGGGTTTGGCTCGGCTGTGCCGTAACACCCGGAACAGATACGTATGCCAAATTACGTACCTCCTTTTCCTCTCCTAAGGATATTTATTCCGCCGGGGAAGAAGAACTGCGGCACGTGTTGGGCGCGCGCTACACCGCGACGATCGAGCGTTTGTGCGATAAGAATTTATTTTACGCGAAGCGCATGATTGATTTTTGCGCGGTCAATGATGTAGGCATCCTCACATATGACGACTCGCGCTTTCCTGCCCGCCTGCGTGAAATCAAGGAACCGCCGGTGCTGTTGTACTACATGGGGACTTTGCCCGATTTTGACAAGGCGTTTTGCGTCAGCATTGTCGGCAGCAGAGAACACAATGCGTATGCTATGCGCCAGACTTTTGAAATCGCCCATGACCTCGCGGTTGCCGGAACTACTGTAGTCAGCGGTATGGCGCGCGGAATCGACGGTATTGCGCTTGCAGCGGCGCTCAGCGGAGGCGGAAAAACCGTTGCCGTTATCGGAAGCGGTATTGACGTCATATATCCGAAAGAACATTCCCGTTTGGCGCGTCTCATCGCTTCTCACGGCGTGATTCTGTCGGAGTACCCGCCGGGCACACCCCCTTACCGCACCAATTTTCCGAAACGCAACCGCATTATCAGCGCGCTCGGAAATGTGACGCTTGTGACCGCAGGCACACTGAACAGCGGCGCTCTGATTACCGCACATTATGCAAAGGAGCAGGGCAAAGACCTGTATGCTCTGCCGGGCAATGTGGACGACCCCTATTGTGCAGCGACCGCTTTGCTGCTCCGCGAGGGAGCCTGTGCCGCCGTTTGCGCAGAGGACATTCTCTTCGCATATGAGAAGCGGTATCCGTCGGTCATCAACGTGTACCGCCTGCTTGAAAAAACAGACGCGGACATGGAGCGCGTGCTGGAAAAAGCGCACGTTGCAATTTCGAAAAAGGTTCGCAAAGAAAAAATAAAGAAGGGCAAGGAAACGGATCACCGAAGAACGTGTGACGGTGCAGACGACACCGAAGAGGTTGAATATCCGAAGACACAGACAAAGGAAGCCGGCGCGGACGGGGAACATATGCCTGCGGACGACGAAGCGCGCAGAAAGAAAGTGGAAAGCCTGACGGAAAATCTCCGTCGCGTCTATGATTTGATCCTCGCAAACGGCGAGTGTACGCCGGACGCGCTGGTGACCGCTGAAACGCCGCCCTCCAAGGTGCTTGCGGCGATCACTGCTCTCGAAATCAAAGGACTTATCAGGCAGCTGCCCGGCGGCAGAATTGCCAGAACTCATTGATACATCAGAAAGGACCGACCCGGTGGGTCGTTCGTAAATCTATGCCGAATTTAGTAATCGTTGAATCTCCCGCGAAAGCCACTACCATCAAAGGATATCTTGGATCCGATTATAAAGTCATCGCTTCCAAAGGGCATATCCGCGACTTGCCAAAAAGCACACTGGGCGTGGATATCGAGCACAATTTCGAACCGCACTACATCAATATCCGCGGCAAAGGCGACGTCATTAAAGAACTGAAAAAAGAAGCCAAAAACGCAAAAAAGATTTTTCTTGCAACCGACCCTGACCGGGAGGGGGAAGCCATTTCGTGGCATTTGGCAACCGCCCTTGAAATCCCGCTTGACCGCGCTTGCCGTGTCACTTTCAATGAGATTACCAAAACAGCCGTGAAAGACGCAGTCAAGCATCCGCGCGTCATTGACACGGACTTGGTCAATTCCCAGCAGGCACGCCGTATTCTCGACCGTATTGTCGGGTACCAGCTCAGTCCTTTTCTCTGGAAGAATGTGAAAAGCGGTCTTTCCGCAGGTAGAGTTCAGTCTGTGGCTACCCGTATGATATGTGAGCGCGAGGAGGAAATCAGAGCCTTTGTTCCGCAGGAATATTGGACGATCGACGCCATGCTGACAACCGCCGGCGGGCAGAATGTACTTGCCCATTTCGTGGGTGATGAGCAGAACAAAATACGTCCTGCGAACGAGAACGAAGCACGTAAAATCGAAAAAGCCGTTTCAGGCGGGACATTCCGTGTTCTGAGTGTGAAAACAGCACAAAAAAACCGTCAGCCCGCTCCCCCCTTCACCACATCGACCATGCAGCAGGAGGCTTCCAAGAAGCTTGGCTTCCAGTCGCAGCAGATTATGAAGGTGGCACAGGAGTTGTACGAGGGGATTAATCTCGGCGCGGAACACGGTGGGGTGCAGGGTCTGATTACCTATATGCGTACCGACTCTCTCAGAATCGCGGAAAGCGCGCAGAGCGCGGCGCTTGCATACATCGAGTCTGTTTACGGGAATGATTATCGCCCCGAAACCCCGAATATTTATAAAACCAAAGCAAACGCCCAGGATGCGCACGAGGCTATCCGCCCTGCAAGCGTCGCTTTGACTCCCGACTCCATCCGCAGCCGTCTTACAAATGAACAATACAAACTCTACCGGTTGATCTGGGAGCGCTTTGTGGCAAGTCAGATGGCGCCCGCTGTTTACGATACCGTAACGGTTGAAACCGAATGCGCGGGATATCATTTCCGTGTGGGTGGCTATACGGTCAGATTCCCCGGTTATACCGCCGTATACGACAATCATGAGAGCGATGAAATGGAGAACCGGGAAAACCTGTCGGCGGGGAAGCTGCCTGCCGTCAAACAAGGTGAAAACCTGACCGCCGTCGCTGTGGAAAGCACGCAGCACTTTACAGAACCGCCCGCTCGGTACAATGACGCTTCTCTTATCAAAATTCTGGAGGAAAGTGGCATCGGTCGTCCTTCCACCTATACTGCGATCATCACCACAATTATTGCACGCGAATATGTGAAACGGGTCGGCAGGAACCTTGTGCCCACTCCGCTCGGCGAAGTGACAACCCGCTTGATGAAAGAACGTTTCCCGGATATTGTGGATTATGAATTTACGGCGCAACTGGAAGATAAGCTCGACGGTATCGCGCATGGCGGTACCAGCGTGCAAAGTCTGCTCAGCGATTTTTACGGAGATTTTGAAAAAAACCTGAAAACGGCAATGGAATCCGTCAGCCGTGAGGAAATCCCCGTCGAAGAATCCGATGTTGTCTGCGACAAATGCGGCAGCAAAATGGTATATAAATCAGGTAGATTCGGTAAGTTTCTTGCTTGCCCGAATTATCCTCAGTGCCGCAATACCATGGCGGTGGATAAAAACGGGAAGGTCATTACGAAGAACACGCAGACAGAGGAGAAGAAAGCCGACTTCAAGTGCGAGCTTTGCGGCGCGGATATGGTGATCCGCAAGGGAAGATACGGTGAATTTTACGCTTGCTCCAATTATCCCACATGCCGCTTTACCAAACAGCTTTTACAGGATACCGGTGTGGCGTGCCCTAAGTGCGGCGCAAGATTGGTTGTCCGTCACAGCCGCGACAGAAAAGTGTTTTACAGCTGTGAGAACTATCCGAACTGCGACTATTCCACATGGGATATGCCTCTTCAGGAAAAATGCCCGGAATGCGGTTCGATGTTGGTATATAAAAAAGCGCGTAAAACCGTTACCTGTACGAACGGCGAATGCGGGTACAGCCGTCAGCAGGAATTAAAGGTTGACGAATAATGGCGGCGCGGAAATTAAAAATTATCGGCGCCGGACTTGCCGGCAGCGAAGCGGCGTGGCAGGCGGCACGCCGCGGGGTGGAAGTGGAACTGTGGGAGATGAAACCGCAGAAGAAAACGCCCGCTCATCATTCCGACGGTTTTGCCGAACTGTGCTGCTCCAACTCCCTCCGCTCCAATCAACTTTCCAACGCGGTAGGCGTTTTGAAAGCAGAGCTTTCGGCGCTCGGGTCCCTGATTATGGAGGCTGCATATGCCACGGAAGTACCCGCGGGCGGCGCGCTCGCGGTAAACCGAGAAGATTTTTCCGCCTATATCACGCAGAAAATCAAATCCCATCCCTTGATATGCGTACGCGAGGGAGAAGTGACGGAAATCAACCCCGAGGAGCCAACCATCGTGGCAACGGGACCTCTAACCAGTGACGCCCTCGCGGAGCAGATATCCGCTATGGTCGGCGGTGGGGAGTTGCATTTTTACGACGCTGCCGCCCCGATTGTGGATTTTGCTTCGGTAGACACATCGCGCACCTTCTTTGCTTCCCGTTACGGGAAAGGCTCTCCGGATGATTATCTCAATTGCCCCATGACAGAAGCCGAGTATGACGCGTTCTACCATGCGCTTCTGAGCGCAGAGGTTGCCAAACTTAAAGACTTTGACGCGGCTTCGCAAAAAGACCTGACGGTCTTTGAGGGGTGTATGCCTGTCGAGGTGATGGCAAAGCGCGGATATGATACCCTGCGGTTCGGACCCATGAAGCCGGTAGGGCTTCCTGTTCCGGGTACAGGCAAGGACGCTTATGCCGTGGTACAGCTTCGCCGCGAGAATGTGGCGGGGACGATGTATAACCTGGTGGGGTTTCAGACCCATCTCACTTTTCCGGAGCAAAAACGTGTGTTCCGGATGATTCCCGGACTTGAAAACGCGGAGTTCATGCGTTACGGCGTCATGCACCGTAACACCTATCTCAATTCTCCGGGAATTCTTGCGAGCGATTACAGCGTTTTGAAATACCCCAACCTGTGGTTTGCCGGGCAGATGACCGGGGTGGAGGGCTATGTGGAATCCGCAGGCTCCGGATTCGTTGCCGGAACGCAGGCGGCGCAGAAGCTACTCGGACTTGATCCCATTCCGTTTGACGATACCACCGTTCTCGGCGCCATGGCGCAGTATGTGAGCAGGGGTACAAATTCAAAATTCCAACCCATGAACGCCAATTTCGGAGTTCTCGCCCCACTTGACCGCAAGGTAAAGGGAGGCAAGAAAGTGCGTAACGAAGCCCTCGCGCAGCGTGCACTTGCAAGGGTAAATGAACTACGTGAATTGTTTGGATAAAAAACAGTTATAAAGGAGAAAAGACCATGAGAATCATCCTTGACGTGATGAGCGGCGACCATGCGCCGCTGGAATTGATTCGTGGCGCTCTTCTTGCTCGCAAAGAATACGGAGAGGAAATTATTCTTGTCGGCGACGAGGGAGTCATTCGCTCTCTTGCGCGCAAGCATAGTCTTGACCTTTCCGGTATGACAATTGTTCACGCCGTTTCGGGTATCGATATGGAAGATCACGCTTTGGCGGTGGTACGCGATAAAAGAGATTCTTCTATGAGCGTCGGCCTGCATATGCTGGCTGCCGGGGAAGGCGACGCATTTGTGTCCGCGGGAAATACCGGGGCACTGATTGCGGGAGCAACGCTCATTGTGCGCAGAATCAAAGGGATTCAGCGCGCCGGAATTGCTACGGTACTTCCTTTTCCTCATCCGTGTCTGCTGATGGACAGCGGCGCGAATCTGGAAGTGACGCCGTCCAATCTTGAGCAGTTCGCATATATGGGTTCCCGTTACATGGAAAAGGTGATGCACATTGAGAACCCCCGTGTCGGTCTAATTAATAACGGCAGTGAGTATACGAAGGGCCGTGAACTCGAGCGCGACGCGTATGTGCAGCTTTCCGACGCGGAAATCAACTTTGTGGGGAATATTGAGGGGTCTCAGATTCCGACCGGCGTGTGCGACGTTCTTGTAACCGACGGATTCACGGGCAATATTGTTCTGAAGTATACCGAGGGAATGGGAAGGTTCATGCTTTCCACCATGAAGAATCTCTTTACTGCCAATATGCTTTCACGCCTTTCGGCAGTATCCATGCACGGAAAAATCAAAGAACTCAAAAGGGTCTTTGACGCCTCCGAATACGGCGGCGCTCCCTTGCTCGGAATCGCAAAGCCGGTCATCAAGGCACACGGCTCCTCGGATGCCGGCGCAATCAAGAATGCCATCCGTCAGGCGATCGAATTTGACGCGCAGGGCCTGAACCGCGATTTTGCCATGTTTGCGCTCGATCATGAGGAACGCATTAAAGCACGTGCAAAAAGCAGGGCAGAAGCAGAAAAAGCAAGAGAAAAAGCAGAGCGCTTAGCCCGCAAACAGCGCAAACGCGAGGAAGCGCAGAATCAAACCGCTCGTAGCGACGACGAGACCGGTCAGGCGGAATAAAGCGCATTATATCATTGTGTTGCCAGTCATTTGCAGACGGTCTATATCAAGAAATGAAAGAAAGGAGGATGTCGGTGAAAGACTTAAAAGAGCTGGAAAAGCAGATCGGATATCAGTTTCACAATCCCGCCCTTTTGAAAAAAGCCATGACGCACTCCTCCTATGTCAACGAAGTCAAGGACAGAGACCCGCTGGCAGAGTCGAACGAGCGGCTTGAATTCTTGGGAGACGCGATCTTGCAGCAGGAAATCAGCGCGGAGCTGTATGATATGTTTATGGATTGCAAGGAGGGGTATCTGACCCAGTTCCGTCAGCATTTGGTGTGTGAGGGAACTCTTGCACGCGTTGCGACGTCAATTCATTTAGGTGATTTTCTTTATCTCGGCCGCGGTGAGAAAAACGGAAAAGACCGTCCGTCCTTGCTTTCCGACGCGTTGGAGGCTTTATTCGCGGCGGTTTATCTGGATAGCCGAGACAGTGACAGCACGGCGGCAGGCAGCGTCATACGCCGCCTCATGCAAAAAGAATTTGAGACCTGTCGAAACCTTCGCGGCGGGGATTATAAGACAAGGATGCTACAACTGGTACAGGGCGGGGGAGAGGACATTCTCACCTATGAGGTTGTCCGGGAGACGGGACCTGCCCACGACCGGGTATTTGAAGTGGTGGCGAGGCTCAACAGCAATATTGTGGGTCACGGCAAAGGAAAAAGCAAAAGAGAAGCAGAGCAGAACGCGGCAAAAGAAGCGCTGGCTCTCTTCGGTCTGATTGAATAAAAGAGGCGCGCCGATTCCGCACGGAAAAGGCAGACCTTTTAAGGAGAACATATATGTTTCTGAAATCTCTCGAAATACACGGGTTCAAGTCTTTTCCAAACAGAACTGTCATGACCTTTGAACCCGGTACGACGGTTGTCGTGGGTCCGAACGGAAGCGGGAAATCCAACGTTTCGGACGCGATGCGCTGGGTACTCGGCGAAGTGTCCAGCCGCAATATCCGCGGTAACACCATGGAGGATGTCATCTTTGCAGGGACGGATACCCGCCGTCAGATGGGGTATGCGGAGGTTTCCGTATGTTTTGATAATACCGATGAAAAAAACCGCATTGACTGCCCGTATGACGAAGTGACCGTTACCCGTCGCTATTATCGCGGCGGGACTTCGGAATACCTGATCAATCAGAAGCCCTGCCTGCGCCGCGATGTACATGAGTTGTTCATGAACACGGGTATCGGCAGAGACGGCTATTCCATCATCGGACAGGGCAAAGTTGCGGAGATGATTTCCAAGAAAAGCGATGAACGCCGCAATATATTTGAGGAAGCGGCGGGGATCGCCAAATATCGAAGCAGAAAACACGAGGCTGAACTCAAGCTGGACGCAACGGCGCGCAATATGGAGACCACGCACGTCCAGATAGCCATGTACGAGGAGCAGCTTGTTCCGCTCGAAAAAGAGGCGGAAAAGGCACGACGCGGAGAAGCAATCAAAGAGGAAAAGAAAGCGGTTGACGTGGCGCTGTGGTTATACGACACACAGAAGATACACGACGACGTCAGCCGTGCGCGTATTTCCTATGAAACGCAGAAAGAGGATCTGGACGCCCTGACAAAAGCTGTTGAAAAACTGTATCAGGAACGGACGGATTTGGACGATGAACGTACGCGCAGTCTGTTCAAAAGCGAGGGGCTCCTGCAAAATATCAATGAAGTGCGGGAGCAGATCCATCAGCTGGATAACCGCTGTGAAGTCATTGCAAGCGAAATCAGTCACGCAAACGCCATGATTTCGCAGAGCGAAGGGCGTAAGCAGGAGCTTCTTTCGCAAAAGGAGAACGTCAACGAAGAAGTATCCGCCTATGAGGAAAAACGCAAAGAACTGATCAAAGAGTCCGAGCAGCTCTCCGATGAAAAACTGGAGGTCCTCAGCGAACAGCAGGGCGCCATGCAACGCATCCGCGAGCTGGAAGCGGAGCTGAACGAGACTCTGAAGCGTTTGGGTGACATTGAAAGCAACGCCACCGATTTGCGCGTGCGTTTGGATGTTCTGAAAAAAGCACGTCAAAGCGACCGCGACAAAAGCGAGACCTTGGCGCATGATATTGAACAATATGAACTGACTGGTGAAAAACTCAGGCAGGAAGCGGCATTGTGCGAACAAAACGCCTCCGGCTATAAAGCGAAAATTACCGAGCAGGACGAGCATATCGCCAAGTGCAATGAGGAAATTGCGCGTCTGAACGGCGAGCGGGAAAAGTGCGTGGAAGAGATCGGCAGCCTGCGTGTCAGCCGCAATACCAAAATCACACGGGCGAACGATTTGCAGAGAATGATCGACCAGATGGACGGTTACAGCCGCTCCGTCAAGGTTGTCATGACCGAGTACGAGAACGGCCGCATTCCCGGCGGCACTATTTACGGACCGCTTTCAAGTCTTGTCACAATTGACAGAGAGTATGTGACCGCCATTGAAATGGCGCTGGGTTCCAGCGCGCAGAACATTGTCACAGACACCGACCGTACCGCCAAAGCGGCAATTGAAGCTTTGAAACGGACAGAAAAGGGACGCGCTACTTTCTTACCCGTCAACACCATTCGCCCCGGCAATGAAAGCGATGAGATACGCGCCGCCGCCAGACTCGCGGGCTATGTCTCCCGCGCGGACAAGCTGGTGGATTCGGACCCCATGTTCCGTCCCATTGTGGAATGGCTGCTTTCCCGTACCGTTGTTTTTGATACGCTGGAGCATGCCGTATCCGCGGCAAATACCCTGCGCCATAAGGTACGTTTGGTGACCCTTGACGGACAGATTATGAATGTCGGCGGTTCCATGACCGGCGGTTCCGTGAAAAACGAGGGCACCGGCTTGCTTGCCCGCAACGGCGAGATTGCCGATTTGCAGGAGGAAGCCGAGCGCATTGCCGCCGAAATCCGGAAACTGGAGGCAAAACAGGCGGAAATTGATACAGCCATGGCGGACGCACGCAATGCGATCGGCGACGCGGAGCAGAACAAGGAGATTATGTACAGCATGGCGCGCAGCCAATTTGCCGCGCTCGACTCCGCCAACGCCCGTCTTGCTGCCAATGAAAACTTGATGGAAAAGCTTCGTGAGGATTACAACGCCATTGTCGGTATGCAAAGCATCAACGACGGCGAGATCCTCGCCAAGGAAAAGCAGCTTGCAAAATCAGAAGAGGAAGTATCGTCTCTGCGCGCATACAGGGAAGAAGTCAACGTCCGTCTCGGCGCTCAGCAGGAGGAACGCGAAAAACTTCAGGAAAAGGCGCAGACCATCGGTATCCGCGGGGCGGAAATTGCCCGCGATATTCAGGCTGCCGCGGATATGATTGAGAATGCCCGCCGCCGTAGCGGCACTTTGGCGGATGACCTGAAGCAACAGGAAGAACGCACAGAGGAATTCCGCAGGACCATCCTTGAGTTGGATAAGGAAAATTCGGATAATCTGACGCAGCAGGAAAAACTGGAGCAGGAGTTGAACGATCTCACATCCGCGCGCGAGGGCTTGCAGAGCGATACGGTTGCTTTCGATAAGAAACTGACCGAAATCAACAACTATATCAAGATCAAAGAAAACGATAAAAACAACACCGGCCGTGCATTCTTTGAAATTCAGGCAAAGTATGAGCAGCTCAGCGCGGAGCAGGAACGGCTCTCGGTCCGTCTGCACGACGAGTATGCGATGAGTTACGAGGACGCGGTTGCCGCGGATTATCCGCCGGTGACACCGGAAAACGAAAAAGAAATGCGCCAGACGGCAATTTCCTGTTACAATCGGTTGCGGAATATCGGCGGTTATTCTCCCACGGCGATCACCGATTATCTCGAAATCAAGGCGAAATACGACGAGGTGAACGGACAGTACGTTGACCTGAAGAATTCCTTTGATAACCTGAGTGAGATTATCCGAAAGCTCGAGGAGGAAATGGCAAATACGTTTGTCACCTCTTTTGAGCAGATCAATCAGAATTTCGGCGTGGTATTCCGTGAGCTGTTCGGCGGCGGTACCGCCGAGCTTTCGCTGACCGATCCGGAAAATGTGCTGACCTCCGGTATTGAGATTCAGGCGGCGCCTCCCGGCAAGAACATCAAGAGTCTGTCTCTGCTTTCCGGCGGCGAGCAGTCCTTTGTGGCAATCGCCCTGTTCTTCTCCATTCTGAAATTGCACCCGACGCCGTTCTGCATCCTTGATGAGGTGGAAGCGGCGCTGGACGAAGTGAACGTCTATCGTCTCGGGGAATACATCCGCCGTTTCTGCAGCGATACCCAGTTTATCCTGATTACCCACCGCCGAGGTACCATGCAGATAGCCGACCGCCTGTACGGCGTCACGATGCCGGAGCGGGGTGTTTCCAAAGTCATTTGTGTTGACATTGCGGAAATGGAAGCCAAGAAACACGAGCTGACCGATACGGATTAAAGGAGTCCATATGAGCTTTTTTGAAAAATTGAAAAACGGTCTGACCAAAACAAAAAATGCGATTTTCGGTAAAATCGACGCGCTTTTCAAACACTTCGTCAGAGTGGACGAAGATTTGTTCGACGAATTGGAGGAGCTGTTGATCGAAGCGGATATCGGCGTCGAGTTGACTGAGGAAATTCTCGATAAGCTCCGTGAACAGGTGAAAGACGCACGCGCCAAGGAGCCGGAAGAGGTCAAACGGATGCTGTATGACATCCTGCGCGGCATGATGGGAGAGAACGACAGTCTGCACCTCGATACCGCACCGTCCGTGATACTGGTGATCGGCGTCAACGGCGTCGGTAAAACGACTTCCATCGGTAAAATTGCCGCAGAACTGAAACGGCAGAAGAAAAAAGTGATTGTCGCGGCGGGGGACACCTTCCGCGCGGCGGCGGCAGAGCAGCTTGCCGTTTGGTGCAACCGTGCGGGAGTAGATCTCATTCGTCAAGGAGAGGGTGCTGATTCCGCCGCCGTGGTCTTTGACGCAATCAATGCCGCCAAGAGCCGCCATGCGGACGTCCTCATTGTCGATACCGCCGGGCGACTTCATAACAAAAAGAACCTCATGGACGAGCTTGCTAAAATCAACCGCGTCATTTCCCGCGAGTTGCCCGACGCGAGCCGTGAAACCCTTTTGGTATTGGACGCGACCACCGGGCAGAACGGGATTATGCAAGCCAAGGAATTCAAGGAAGCAGCCCAAATAACAGGATTGATTCTGACAAAACTGGACGGAACCGCAAAGGGCGGCGTTGTCCTTTCCATTAAGCGCACCTTGGATATCCCTGTAAAATTCATCGGCGTCGGCGAGGGAATTGACGATATGCAGCCTTTTGACGCCGACAAGTTTGCGGAGGCGCTTTTCTCATGACACGTTTTCTCTTAGCCACTCATAATCAGAATAAGCTCCATGAATTCCGCGTGTTGCTGGAAGGTCTGAAAGATAAAATAGGCGCATATGAACTGCTTTCGTTTTCCAATATCGGCTATCATGACGAGATTGAAGAAACGGGCACCACATTTGAAGAAAACGCCCTGATAAAAGCCAAATGCGGCGCGGCGCTCGGATATATCACCTTTGCGGATGATTCGGGGCTTTCCGTTGACGCCCTTGACGGCGCCCCCGGCATATACAGCGCCCGTTACAGCGGCGGTCACGGCAGCGATGAAGATAACAACCAACTGCTTTTGAAAAATCTTGCCGGGAAAGAAAACCGCGACGCACATTATGTCTGCGCGATTGCCTGCGTTTTTCCGAGCGGAGAGAGTTTTACGGTGCGCGGGGAGTGCCACGGTGTGATTCTGGACGAGTACCGCGGAAGCGGCGGCTTCGGATATGATCCCCTCTTCTACGTGCCTTCCATTGCAAAAACTTTCGGGGAAGCCTCCCTTGCGGAAAAAAATCAAATCAGCCACCGCGGCATCGCGGCGGAGAAATTTGCCGCAGAGCTGGAAAAACGGCTTTGCGACAGTCGGGAAAGGGAGTCCATATGTTGAGCAGTAAACAGCGCGCGTATCTGCGCGGGCTTTCCAATCAGCTTACCCCGATTTTTCAGATAGGGAAAGGCGGGCTGAGCGAGGAAATTGCAAAGCAGATATCCAATGCATTGGAAGCAAGAGAATTAATCAAAGTAAAAACGCTTGATAACTGCGAATATACCGCGGCAGAAGCGGCAAGCGTACTTGCCGAGGCAACAGAGTCCGACATGGTTGCGGTTGTCGGCAATCGCTTTGTTTTGTACCGCGAGTCCGAGAAGCATAAGAGGATTGAAATCGATGTCTGAAACGCTGGGCGTCTTCGGCGGGACCTTTTCTCCGCCGCATCGGGGGCATGTGAGGGCAGCGGAAGTATTCCTGGCGGCTGTCAAGCCGGACAGGCTTATGATTGTCCCGACTTTCGTTCCACCGCATAAGGCGGCGGACGGGGAAGCGTCGCCTGAAGAGCGGCTTGAAATGTGCCGTCTGGCATTCGCTCATTTATCGCACACCGAGGTGTCTGACATGGAAATCAAGCGAGGCGGCAAAAGTTATACCGCAGATACGCTTACGGCACTCTCGATGCCGGGGCGTCGGATCGCTTTTCTTTGCGGTACCGATATGATGCTCACGCTCGATGAATGGCATGAACCCAAGCGGATATTTGAACTTGCCGACCTGTACTGCATACGCAGAGAAAGCGATACTGAAACATATCGACTTTTGCAGGAGAAAAACGCGATATATGCCGCACGTTTCGGAAAAGAAGTCACGTTCCTGTCGGCACCTGTATGTGAGGTCAGTTCCAGTGATATTCGCCGTGAAATTCAAGCGGGAGAAGTACACCCGGCTCTTTTACCGGATTCTGTCGCCGCATATATCAATGAAAAGGGGCTGTACCGATGAACTATACGGAAGAGCAGTTAAGTCAACTGCGATCGGAGGTTGAAAAACGCGAAACCACCGCTCGCTTTCGGCATACCCTTGGTGTGGAACGGGAAGCCGCGGCGCTTGGGGAGCTGCTGGAACCCGATTCTATCAGCGAGCTGCGCGCAGCCGCTATTCTGCACGACCTGACAAAGTCCTTTACCGATGCGGAACAGATCAAACTGATGCGCGCCATGGGGCTTCCGCATATGAAAGCGGAGGAGGAAGCTCCGCAGATATTGCACGGGCATACGGCGGCGGCTCTCATCCCGCGTGAATTCCCCGCATTTGCCACGCCGCGTATCATTCATGCGGTGCAGGTTCATACCACCGGCTCCGAAAATATGAGCATTTTTGATAAAATCATTTTTTTGGCGGATTATATCGAAATCGGCAGGCATTACCCTGATTGCCGCGCCATGCGGGAAGCATTCTGGAATGTCCCGCAGGATATTCTTTGCTCCAGCGAACATCTGGACGGAGTAGTCCGCAGAGTTTTGGAAAACACCATTCGTTTCCTCAAGGAGCGGCAGTTACCCATTGACGAAGAAACCGTCAGGGCTTACCGCGACATTTGCCGCAGAAGCGGCATTTATCCGACGGAAACAATCTCTTAAACCGATAGGAGAAACAATACAATATGGAACAAAAACCCGATATGTCAAACGCGACACCGAGAGAAATTGCCGAGGAGATTGTGCGTTTGCTCTGGATGAAGGGAGCGCGGGATATTCGGCTCTACGCCGTAACAGACGACGCGTCCCTGACCGATTTTCATTTGCT
Source organism: uncultured bacterium (assembly GCA_945920215.1). GTDB lineage: Bacteria > Bacillota > Clostridia > Oscillospirales > CAG-272 > UBA1740. Next base: position 21,187 of record CAMEJM010000004.1, on the reverse strand, counting down.
TGCAACGGGCAGATCCGCAACGCACGTCAAATCGCTCGCGGATGACATTGATTATGAAATGTCCCTGCGCAACGTCCCTCTCCGTGCCATGGAGGGCAGAGATGGAGGCGCATGGATCCTGCTTGATTTTTTAAGCGTAATTGTGCATATTTTTGATCAAACTTCCCGCGATTTTTATCATCTGGAGCGATTGTGGAAGCAGGAGAACGAAATTGACGTCTCGGCTCTGACTCCGGCAGAACCTTCTGTTTGAAATCATTAAAAGAGGACATAGAAAACATGAAATACGATTTTCGCACCATTGAAGAAAAGTGGCAAAAACGGTGGGCAGACGCCCATGCCTTTGAGGCAAGTACAGACACCTCCAAACCCAAATTCTATTCTCTTGTCGAGTTCCCGTACCCCTCCGGGGCAGGTATGCACGTCGGGCATATCAAAGCGTACAGCGGGCTTGAGGTGATCAGCCGTAAGAGAAGAATGCAGGGATATAATGTTCTTTTCCCGATCGGCTTCGACGCATTCGGGCTTCCGACAGAGAATTACGCTATCAAAACCGGTATTCACCCGCGTACGGTAACCGACCGCAATATTGAAAAATTCACGCAGCAGCTCAAACGCGTCGGCTTCTCTTTCGATTGGACAAGAGTCATCGACACGACGCAGGAGGACTATTATAAGTGGACGCAATGGATCTTCCTCAAGATGTTTGACGCAGGGCTTGTGTTCCGCAGCACGGCACTCGTCAACTATTGCCCCTCCTGTAAGGTTGTCCTTTCCAATGAGGACAGTCAAGGCGGTAAATGCGATATCTGTAAATCCGATATTATTCAGAAGTCAAAGGATGTGTGGTATCTGCGCATTACCGAATACGCCGACCGCTTGCTTTCAGGGCTTGACACAGTCGATTATCCTCTCAATATTAAGCAGCAGCAGATCAACTGGATCGGGAAGTCCCGCGGTGCGTTCGTGAATTTCTCGCTCAAGAATCTGGACGACAAGCTGCGCATATACACGACCCGCCCGGATACGTTGTTCGGCGTGACCTTTATGGTCATCGCGCCGGAGCACCCTTTGATTGAAAAGTACCGTTCTTCCATCTCCAACATTGACGCGCTGGACGCGTACAAGAACGAGTGCGCCAAGAAAACCGAGTTTGAACGTACACAGCTTGTCAAGGACAAGACCGGCGTCAAAATTGAGGGAATTACGGCAATAAATCCGGTCAGCGGGCGTGAAATTCCGATTTACATCTCCGATTACGTCATGATGAGTTACGGCACCGGCGCCATTATGGCTGTGCCCGCTCACGATGACCGTGACTACGCGTTTGCCAAGAAATTCGGCATCGATATGGTTGAGGTCATCCGCGGAGGAGACATCTCCCGCGAGCCTTATATCGGTGAGGGCGAAATGATCAACTCCGGGTTCCTCAACGGAATGCATAACAAAGCGGATGCGATTGCCCGCATGATCGATTATCTGACGGAAAAAGGAATCGGTGAAGGCGGCGTGCAGTACAAGATGAAGGACTGGGCGTTCAACCGCCAGAGATATTGGGGAGAGCCCATTCCGATTGTACATTGCCCGAAGTGCGGCATGGTTCCCGTGCCGTATGACGAGTTGCCCCTGAAACTGCCGGAAATGACGAATTTTGCCCCCGGTGAGGGCGGTGAAAGCCCGCTTGCCAAGGTGGAGAGCTTTGTGAATTGCAAGTGCCCCCGCTGCGGAGGCGCAGCGCGCAGAGAAACCGATACCATGCCGCAATGGGCAGGTTCATCTTGGTATTACCTGCGGTATATCGATCCACACAACACGAATGCCTTTGCCGACCCGGAACAGTTGAAATACTGGTTGCCTGTCGACTGGTACAACGGCGGTATGGAACACGTGACGCGCCACCTGATTTATTCCCGCTTTTGGCATAAGTTTCTCTATGACATCGGCGTTGTTCCGACTGATGAGCCGTATGCAAAGAGAAGCGCGCAGGGGCTTATTCTCGGTCCCGACGGGGAGAAGATGAGTAAATCCAAAGGCAATGTTGTGGACCCCAACGACGTGGTAGACGAGCTGGGCGCAGACGTGCTGCGCGTCTATATTCTCTTTATGGGCGATTATGGTTCCGCTGCACCCTGGTCCGAGTCCAGTGTCCGCGGCTGTAAGCGCTTCCTTGAAAGAATTGCTGATTTGCCCTCAATTGCCAAAGGCAGAGGAGAGACGCCGAAGCTCAATTCCAAGCTTCATAAGACAGTCCGCAAGGTCAGCGGCGACATAGAAGACATGAAGTTCAACACAGCTATTGCCGCGATGATGAGCTTCCTCAACGACGCGGAAGAAATCGGTACGATGACCTTGGATGAGCTGTCTGTATTTGTCCGTATCCTGTGTCCTTTTGCGCCGCATATCTGCGAGGAAATTTGGGAACAGATGGGGAATACCGGACTGTGTTCGCTTGCCGCTTGGCCGGAGTTTGACGAATCCAAAACAGTCGATGAAACAGTGGATATCGGCGTGCAGATAAACGGTAAGATGAGAAGTGTCATTTCCATTCCGTTCAACTGCGAAGCCGATCAGGCACTCGCCATTGCAAAAGCAGATGAAAAGGTGATCGCAGCCCTTGCAGGCAAAACCATTGTGAAAGAAATCTATGTTCCGAATAAGATATTGAACCTTGTTGTGAAAGGGTAAGTTAAATCAAAGAAAAGAGCGCCGTGCAGTGCACAGCGCTCTTTTCAAATAAAGATAGGGGTTCAATTATCAAAATCGTCATAAGGCAACTCATCTATCGGAGCGGAGGGATTTTTATAGATGCCGTCGTCCGTACGGTCGTCATGCGTCAGCAGGAGAACTCCCGCCACAATGGCGGCGACGGCGAGAAGAGAGACAAAGGTAATGATAACGGGCTTCACCCATTTTGGCAGAGGCTTCTTTACATGGGGATCCATCCGATCCTGTCGACGATTCATAGCGGTTCCTTTCGGGAGATGTTAATCAAATTCCGTATCCGGTAAGTCATTCGGTTGCCATTCATAATTGTAGTATTCAACCTCAGAGCAGCCGTCAACGGTGCAATACCGTCTTTTGATGCCGGGGGTATCCTGCGTGGCAACTCGAACGGGAACAGGGTCCTCAACAAAGGTATGCTCACCGTATTCGGCGTCCTCTTCGCCGTGGTAAGTATCACCGCAAGCGCAGGTATATTCCATGTATCCTTTCACCTGACAATTGCCTGCGATATGTTTTCCATAATAAGTGTGTTGATGTGGCGGCAATACTATTTCGTCCTTACCGCAGGAAATCAAAGAAGTCAGAATCATAGCGGACAGAAACAATATGCCGAGTCGTTTCAACAAGCGCATATTCCGACTCCTTTCTGTTTGGCTTGGAATAACTGTATAGCAACATTTTATCATAGACAGCATGGAAAATCAATAGCGGCAGTTTGTTTTTCATGCCCGAAGCGATTTTTGGGGGAGCGTTTTTTCACATTGCCCAATCTCGTATCATTAAATTGGATAAAGCGTCGAAAAGTGCTGAAAGCGGTTGATTTTGGTGGCGATGAAATGGTATAATGCTACATGCATTATGAATAGGATTGAGGTAGGTCATGTATAAAATTTGCTTTGACAATGACAAATATATCAGAACGCAGTCCGAGCATATCCGCGAAAGAATTGCGCAATTCGGCGGGAAACTGTATCTGGAATTCGGCGGAAAGCTCTTTGACGACTATCATGCATCCCGCGTATTGCCCGGTTTTGCTCCGGACAGTAAGGTACGGATGCTGAGTAAAATCAAAGACGAGGCGGAAATCGTCATTGTTGTCAATGCGGCGGATATTGAAAAAAACAAGGTGCGCGGAGACCTCAGTATTACATACGACCAGGACGCCCTGCGACTCATTGACGCATTTCGCGAAATCGGATTATATGTCGGTAGCGTCGTGCTGACTCGTTTTGCAGAGCAGCCATCCGCCATTGCTTTCAAAAAGCGTTTGGAATCGCTGGGAATTCCGGTATACCGTCATTATTCTATTGCCGGTTATCCGACTGACCTTGCCAAAATCGTCAGCGATGAGGGCTACGGCAAAAACGAATACATCGAAACAACGCGCCGCCTTGTTGTGATTACCGCACCCGGACCTGGGTCGGGGAAGATGGCAACCTGCCTTTCTCAGATTTACCATGAACATAAACGCGGAATCCGCGCGGGTTATGCGAAGTTTGAAACCTTCCCCATTTGGAATATTCCGCTTTCACATCCCGTCAACATTGCGTATGAAGCAGCGACCGCCGACCTCAACGACGTCAATATGATCGATCCGTATCATCTCGAAGCATACGGCGTGACTGCCGTCAACTACAACAGAGACGTTGAAATCTTTCCGGTTGTCTCTGCAATGCTGCGTATGGTCAGCGGCGGAGAGTGTCCCTACAAGTCGCCGACTGATATGGGCGTAAATATGGCAGGGAATTGTATCATCGATGATGAAGCCGCACGCACGGCGGCAAAAGATGAAATTATACGCCGTTATTACCGTGTTCTTTGCGATATTCGTCGTGGAATCTGTGACTCCGGCGAAGCGGAGAAAATCAAGCTTTTAATGCAAAAAGCTGACATTACCACCGCTGACCGCCCGACCATCGGCGTTGCCCTCAAACGCGCTGAAGAAACAGGGGCGCCCGCCATCGCATGGGAGTTGCCGGACGGTACCATTGTGACAGGCCGTACCTCTCCTTTGCTCGGCGCGACTTCTGCGGCGTTGCTCAATGCGATGAAAGCCTTGGCGGGGATTCCCGATGAAGTGCAGTTGATTCCGCCGGAAATCATCGCTCCCGTCCAGACCCTGAAGGTAGAGCACCTCGGCAACCGTAATCCGCGCCTGCACACCGACGAAGTATTGATTGCCCTCAGTATCAGCGCATTGACAAACCCTCACGCAAAAGAGGCGCTTGACCGGATTGACGCCCTGCGCGGCAGCGAGGTACATTCCACCGTCATTCTTTCGCAGGTTGACGAAAACGTGCTGAAAAAACTCGGCTGCAATTTGACCTGTGAGCCGGTGTATCAAAGTAAACGGCTGTATCACCGTCACTAAATCAAAAAGAATGAAGTGCCGGACAGATGACAACACTGCACCTGTACGACACTTTTTCAAGGAGAGTATTCTGTATGAAATGTAATGAAGTGTATCACGGCTTTCGTTTGACCGCTATTCGCCCCGTAGAAGAGTTGAATCTGACGGCGTACCGATTTATCCATGAAAAGAGCGGCGCGGATTTGCTTTGGCTTGCAAACGAGGACGAGAACAGAGCATTTTCGATTGCTTTTAAGACTCTGCCCGAAAACAGCACGGGTGTATTTCATATTTTGGAGCATTCCACCCTGTGCGGCTCTGAAAAATACCCGCTTCGCGAACCTTTCGTGGATCTTTTGAAAGGCTCTTTGCAGACTTTCCTAAATGCGATGACGTATCCCGACAAAACCATGTACCCCGTTGCGAGTACAAATGAAAAGGATTTTGTCAATCTGATGAGCGTTTATCTCGACGCTGTCTTCCACCCTCGCATTTATTCCTGCGAGGAGATCTTTATGCAAGAGGGGTGGCACTACACCCCGGCGAGTGATGGGGAAGAAGGTGGCTTCAGCGGCGTTGTATACAACGAGATGAAAGGCAGTTATTCCTCTCCCGACAGCCAGATGTATCAGGCACTTCAGGAACAGATGTTCCCCGATAACTGTTACCGCTTCTCCGCAGGCGGCGATCCTGTTGAGATTCCGCGTCTGACGTATCGGGATTTCCTTGAGACGCATTCCCGTTATTATCACCCGGATAACAGTTACATTTATCTCTACGGAAAAATGGATATCGACGAAAAGCTGGAATACCTCGATAGGGAGTATCTTAACCGATATACCGCCCGCGGCGTTCGCTTTGATATCCCATACCAAAAGCCTCTTGGCGATAAAACAGTGCGTACCACCTACGAGATTTCCGAAAATGAGGAGGAAACACGCAATACGCTTGTCGCGCGTGCGACGCTTTTATGCGATTATTCCGACCTGAAAACGCAGATGGGCATGGATATGCTTTTGGAGGCGCTGACAGCCTCCAACGAGGCGCCTTTGAAAGCCGCCGTACTCAAAGCGGGGCTGGGAGATGAATTCTCGGCTTGGGTTGACAGAGGCATCCAGCAGGCTTCGGTCGCTTTCTATCTGAAAAAAGCTGACGCAGGGCGGGTTGACGAATTCCTTTCGGTTATCAACGATACTCTTAAGGAACTCGCAGAAAAAGGAATTGATAAGAACCTTCTTGAAGCGCAAATCAACCGCAATGAATTCCGCCTGCGCGAACTTGATTTCGGTAATTCTCCCGGCGTTGTTCTTGCTACCGCAGTGATGAATACTTGGCTGTACGGCGGAGACCCGGTGGATGCGATTTTGAACACGAATATTCTCTCCGAAATCCGCGCGGAAATGCAGGACGGGTATTTTGAAAACCTGATTCGCACCCACCTTCTATCGCCGAACCACGCGGTCACTCTGATTATGGAACCCTCAAAAGCAAAGGCAAAAGAGAGAATTAAATCAGAAAAAGAAAGGCAGAAAGCGTACGAAACTTCGCTGAGCGCGGCAGAACTAGAAGAAAACGCCGCGAAGCTGGAGCGTCTGAAAGCATACCAGAATACAGAGGATTCGCCCCAAGCGCGCGCCATGCTGCCGCATCTTGAACTGAGCGATCTGAAGCGGGAGATTCATGTCACGCCTGTGACTGTCAGCACCTGTCGCGGAGTGGCCACCCGTCTCTATCAGATGCCCACCAACGGTATCTCTTATCTGAATTTGTACTACAATGCCGACTCGGTTTCAGAAGAAGAACTACCGTACCTTTCGCTTCTGAGCTCCGTCCTGTTCCATTTGGGGACATCCGAAAGGAGCGCCCTCGATTTTGAAAATCAGGTGATGCTGAAGACCGGGGATTTGTTCGCGAGCGCGTCGGGCTATTCGCCGATTGCAAATCCGGATGAATACCATCAGCTTTTCCGCGTCGGTTGCAAGTATCTTGACAAGGGATACAGAGATGCAGTTGCGCTCATGGAGGAAGGACTGCTGAAAACGGTATTTGACTCTGAAGAACTGAAAAAGCATATCCGCCGTCAATGCTCCGAGTGTGAAAGCAATATCGTATGGAGCGGTAATCTCTATGCGCTCCTGCGCTGCGGAAGCAGTGTAAAACGCGAGTTCCGCTTCAAAGACATGACGCGCGGTTGCGGGTATCTTGATTTCCTTAAGAAACTGTGCAAAAACCTTGATGAACAGATCGACACAGTTACCGACAAACTCGCTGAACTTTTGAAACGGATTGTCGGCAGTGCACCCGTGACGGTTTCTCTGACCGCCGAGGAAAAGACGATTGCTTCTTATGAGAAAGAACCGCTCTCTTTCCCGGCACAGCCCGCCGCTACAGGGAAGCCCGATGCGTTTGAAGCGCGCAGAAGCGCGACCGGAATCACCATACCCGCCAGCGTGGTCTTTGACTCAATGGTGGGTGATTATCGCAGAGCAGGGCTGACTTACAGCGGACAAATGCTGGTGTTGGGAAGAATTCTGACGCTGGATTATCTTTGGAATCGCGTGCGTATGCGCGGCGGCGCATACGGTGTTTCCGCCAAATTCGATGAACTCGGGAACATTCTGTTTTCTTCGTACCGCGACCCGCACGTGGCACGTACCTATGACGCTTTCCGCGGCTCTGTCGACTATTTGAGAACTTTCGAGGCAGACCCCTCGGAAATGACGAAATACGTGATTGGCGTTTTCTCAACCCTCGATACACCCTTGCGCCCGAACCAAGAAGCATTCATGTGCGATATGCAGGCGTTTGACGGCAGTGACAATCCGGCATACCGTCAGTCCATACGTGACGGTGTGCTTGCAACGACCGCTGCTGATATTTGTGCATTTGCAGAGCCTTTGGAGGTTGCTTTGAAAGACGCGTCACTCTGCACGGTGGGCGCCGCCGATAAACTCCAATCCGACAAAGCGCTATTCGATTCGATTGAATAAAAAAGCGGTAGTAATGCTGTTTATGTAAAACAAATTTTTGATTGAAAAACGGTCTTTCCCAAAAGAAAGACCGTTTTGTATTTGATTGAAATCAGCGGATAACCACGTTGCTCATGGAACCTGCGGGGACCATGCCGATATAAGTGGTACCACGGTTGATGTCCAGCGCTTTGCCTTCGGCGTCAAAGAAGGAGAGCGTGCCGTCTTCGGCGCGTTCCCATGTAATGGATTCGTAACCGCCGTGGGAAGCGTAGTAGCCGCTGCCGCCGTCTTCGATGACAAGGTCAAGGCTTCTCCCGTCCTCGCGGTCGTAGGTAATTGCAGAGGAGTGAAGAACGATCAGGTTATCAAAACCGATCTGTTTACCCGTGTTTCCGTCAAGGTGTGCTTCTCCGTACTGGGAACGCATATATTTGCCGCTTGCCTGGTCATATGTATATACAACATTCAAGGCATCCGAATAACGGATGGACACGCTCTTGGCTTCTCCGCCACCGGGAACCGTCACGCTGCCTGCGTTTACAAATGTATAGGGCATAGCGGTGCCGTTGTTCTTGGCATTCAGCTCCGCACGGCGGATACCCGCGTCAAGAAGAATACCGTTTGTCATCAGATTCTTAGCGGAGAATCTGGTGGGGTCGGTATAGTAAATCCCTGCAAGTGCGCCGGACGCGGAGTCAAGCGTGTCAAAGCTTGCAAGAATATCATCCGAAACAGTGCCGTCAGTGCCGTTGAAGCATTGAATTGCATTGAAAGCGGCACCCAGCTCCAAAAGGTAGGAACGGGTGGAACTGACAGGTCCGATGGTCGTTACCTGCGTATAGTCCGTTGTCAGCATCATCAAACGTGTGCTGCCGTTTTCAAGAGGCGCTTCAAAAAGGATCTGCGCGCTGCCCAGACCGTATTGAGGCAAGGAATATGCCGTGTTCTCAATACAAACAGCAACAGGTCTTAAATCAGCAAGTTCACTTGTTGTTTCAAGACCTGTTAACACGTTATACAGAACGACCGGCGCCGGAGGCGTTGGTTGAGGGTCATTCTTTTCATTTTGAACATCTTTGTTGAGATCCGTCTCGCCGTTCGACTCCTGCGGAGGGGTGGCGGCTTTGTTTCTGCTTGCGATGGATGAGAGTTGGCAGCCTGTCAGGGTAGCGGCGATAATCAGCATGATACAAATCAAAGCAATTATCGCCGGCTTTACAAAGGCAGGGTATTTACGGGATTTCAAAAAAGGTTACCTCCTGATGCGTTTGAATTTAGCGGTTATAGCGATTAAGCCATGCTGTGCCGAATTCAAAAGCCTCTGCCAAGGTTTTTACCATCTTCTGCATGTCTTTCACGGGCTTCTTTTCCTTTGTGTCATATACCTGAACCAGGATCAGGGAGGGAATCTCTACGCCGAGCTTCGTCTCCTTTGCCATAATGGACATGAAAAGATATCCTTTCTCGGACAGGTCGCCCAGGTAAATTTCATCGCCCTTGCGGACGAGGGGTCTGCCCTGATACTCCAAATACTTTCCTTGGATTCCGTTTGCAGTAATCATGTTTCTCTCCTTTCGTGCATAGATTTGATTCGGCAGCTTGTCTTGCTGTGAACCATCATACCCGCGGGGCGTTTCGTTGTCAATGCAATCGACAAGACTCGTCGCGAATGAAGATGACGGCACAAAGTAAGCAATTCTGCTTTATTTCCTGACAAATGGCGTTTTTCGAAAAACATCCGCCGCGGATTGCGGTTTTGGGAGTGTCTGATAATACACAGACTCCGCAAAAGCGGCAAATTCCGCTTGGCGGCGCGCCGCTTCCGTTGGGAGCGTGCGAAAATCCGCCGTCTTTGTCAGGATTGGTATCCATGCTGTTTTTTTGATTATCTTCAGCCGCTCACAACCGATGGAGTCCGCCGCTAACAGGCGTGTGAACGCCGGCACTTCGCGAATATCGGAGGAGGTAACACCGAAATAGGCAAAGAGCAGAGCACGGCGAATGTGCGCGTCGGTATAATGTTTGGCTTTGGTAAGCGTAATCAACTCTTGGAGTGTGGCTGCCTCTTTCAGCGCAGCGCGTAGGCGCCTGGCGAGGGAGGCATCGATTTCGGCTGTCAGAGGCGCGTCTTGCGACGTGGCTGACAGTTTGGTAATAACGGCTGCGGACAATCTGTTCAGATCAGCGGGGCAATGACCCGTTTCCACTTCTTTTGCAAGAAGCGCCGTCGCTTCTTTAGTCAGATGCTTGCTTATCTCATTGAATTTCTGCTCTGAAATAAGTTTGCGAATTGCGGAAGCAGAGGGAAAACCGTCTGCGGTAAAAGTATCTGCATGGTACGCACCGCGGCGTGTGACTGTGAACGGCGTGATAGTTGAACTTTGCGTACGCAAGGCATTCAGATATTCAATCGCCAGAATATTATTCGGGCGTTTCGCCGCTTCTGCGTCAATTGGGTTCAACTCCTGTGCCAAAGCCATGGTACGCAGCTCGGCAAAACTGAACGAGCGGTAACGGTTTATTGAGCGCATTTCTTCTATGCGGCGGGACACGGCTTCACCGGAGCAGGCAAGGGATATACGCGTCAGCTGTTCGATGTCGCCGCTTTCGCTTCCGAAGCAGAGGTAATCCACACAGCCGAGCGCGTTTGCAATTGCCACTCCGGCGTCCGCATAGCGCTGTGCGGTACACATGGAATAGGGGAACGGAAGCTCCAGCACAAGATTGGCACCGATGGACAGCGCCATGCGCGCTCTTGCATAAGCGTCGCATACCGCAACGTCGCCGCGCTGCATATAGCTGCCGCCCATGATGGCAATGATGGCGGTATCGAAACCGATTTGTTCCCGGATTCTGCGGAACAGGTAAGCATGACCGCTGTGGGGCGGATTCAGTTCACAAATCACAGCGGCAGTTTTCAAACCGGTGTTGCTCCTTTTGTTTTTTCTTGCAAAATCTCCTCACGTGATATATAATAATGACGTCATGAAACAAAGAGGAGTATATGTATGAAAATCTTGGTTGTCAATGCAGGCAGCACAACACTGAAATACCAGTTATTTGACGCTGCCGATTACAGTATGATGGCAAAAGGAAACTGTGAGAGAATCGGCGACGGCGGCAGAGTAGAGCACAAGGTGCCCGGAAAAGAGCCGTATGCGAAGGACGTTCGTCTCGACAGTCATGCCGACGCCGCCGCTTTAGTGGTGAAACTGCTGATTGATCCGGTGTACGGTTGTATCAGTGATCTGAGCGAAATCGGCGCTGTCGGTCACCGTATTGTACACGGCGGTCCCAACCTTTCCGAATCGGTGGCTGTCAACGAGTACGTGATGAATGAACTTGAAAAATGCCGTGAAATCGATCCGCTCCATATTCCCGGTGCCATCATGGGCTTGGAGGCGTGCATCGCCGCAATCCCCGGCGTGCCGCAGGTGCTTGTGTTCGATACGGCGTTTCACCATACCATGCCCCCCGAAGCATACACGTATCCGATTCCGGCGGAACTTGCCGAGAAGTACAGCATCCGCAAGTACGGATTTCACGGCACCTCACACCGCTATGTGAGTGCGGAAATGATCAGGCTGCTCGGCGGAAAGGCAGAAGGCACGAAAATTGTGACCTGCCACCTTGGGGGAGGGTCTTCTATTGCCGCTGTCAAAGACGGAAAGGTTCTGGATACTTCCATGGGTTTCACATCGCTTGACGGTCTTGTCATGAGCACACGTTGCGGTTCTATTGACCCTGCTGCTGTGCTTTATCTGATGGATAAGGAGCATATGACCCCCCGCGAAATGGACGCCATGCTGAATCGAAAGAGCGGTTTGACGGGGATTGCGGGAATGGGAGACTGCCGCGATCTGTGCGCCGCGATTGAGCAGGGCGATGAAAGAGCGACGGTTGCGATCAACACGCTGTGCTATCAGATCAAGAAATACATCGGCGCTTACGCCGCCGCCATGGGCGGGCTTGACGCCATTGTATTTACAGCCGGTATCGGCGAGAATCAGGCGCCCATCCGCGAAAAATCGGTGGAGGGTCTTGAATTTCTCGGCGTTGACTTTGATAAAGAGGTCAACAACGCTGTCAAGCGGCCCGCGCCTGTCACCTGCCTCTCCAAACCCGCTTCCCGCGTTAAGGTATATTTGATACCTACCAACGAGGAACTGGAAATCGCACGCGACACCGCTGAAATCGCCGCAAAATACCGCAAATAAATATGCAAAGAGCAATCGCCGATTGCTCTTTTTCATTTGCCTGACAATTTTAGCACAGATTCGTCAGAATGTCAATGCCGAGCAGGGAATACAAAGCGCCGCATCAAGTTTTTTCAGCAGCTTTTATACCTTGACAAACATTACAATATATTGTAAAATCATACTTTAGAAACACAAGATGCTGTATTGACAAAAAGGAGGAGAAAATGAACGTCATCGGTCTTTGCGGCGGCTCCGGCAGCGGCAAATCTGTTGTCTCCTCTTTTTTCGCTTCCCATGGGATTCCCGTTTTTGATTGCGACGCCGCTTATCACGCGCTTGTGTCTGCGCCTACCCCCTGCGTTGCGGAGCTTGCAGAGGCATTCGGTCAGAAGATTCTTCTTCCGTCCGGTGCGCTTGATCGTGCCAAACTGGCTCAGATTGTCTTTGCTCCCGGAGCCAAGGACAAGTTGGAACTGCTTGACCGCATCACGCATACGTATGTAAAGGCCGCCTTTGACAGTTGGTGCCGTGACAGAGAGCAGGAAAACTGCCAAGCGGTAGTTCTTGACGCCCCGCTGCTCTTTGAAGCGGGAATGGATCGCATATGCAGTATCACCGTTGCGGTTGTCTGCCCGCGCGAAATCCGTATCAGGAGGATCACAGAGCGCGACGGGATAGACGCGCGGTCGGCTGAAAAACGCATGGACGCCCAACGCAGCGATGAGGAGCTGCGCCGCTTATGCGATTATACAGTCGTCAATGCGGGAACAATGGAAGAAATCAATATACAACTTGCAGATATTCTGCATCAAATAATTGAAAGAGGGATTTTGAAATGAGTGAATTGTCCGAAAAGCTTCTCTATGAGAAAAAGAGTATCTACCGCACGGCAGATGCAAAAACCAAAGAGGATATTTTTGCATATGCGGAGGGCTATAAGCACTTCATTGATGTTGCCAAAACCGAACGCGAGGCAGTCAAGGAAGGAATTGCGCTCGCTGAAAAGAAAGGGTATATGCCCTACAAATTCGGTGATAGGATTGAGGTAGGAGCCCGTTACTATTATAACAACCGCAACAAAAATCTGTTTGTGTTCCGTATCGGATCCGAGGATATTGAGAAAGACGGGATCAGAATTATCGCGGCACATATTGACTCACCCCGTCTGGATCTCAAACAGTGCCCGGTTTACGAAGACAGCGAGATGTGCTTCTTCAAAACCCATTATTACGGCGGTATCAAGAAGTATCAGTGGACCACGATTCCGCTCGCACTGCACGGCGTAATTGTCCGCGCGGACGGTGCAGAGATGATCGTCAATGTCGGTGAAGACGACACCGATCCTGTCTTCTATATCAATGACCTTTTGCCTCATCTGGCACAGGAGCAGTCCAAGAAAACGCTCGGAGAGGCAATCCCCGGTGAATCCCTGAATGTTTTGGTCGGGGCAATGCCTGTCGAGGGGGAAGAGGGAGACGCCATTAAGCTCAACGTGCTCCGTATTCTTAATGAAAAGTACGGCATTACCGAGGCTGATTTCCTCAGCGCTGAAATCTGCGCTGTGCCTGCCGCTAAGGCACGTGACGTCGGCTTCGATCGCGCTCTTGTCGGCGGTTACGGTCACGATGACCGCGTTTGCTCTTACCCCGCGCTGACCGCTCTGCTGGACAGCCCCGATACCCGTCATACCGTGATTGTGGTTCTTGCCGACAAAGAGGAAATCGGCAGCGAGGGAAATACCGGTATGCAGTCGTATCTGCTTGAGGATCTGATGGAGCAGATCGCCGCTTCTGCGGGAAAGAATCCGCGCGTTGTACGCAGCGTTTCCACTTGTCTCTCTGCGGACGTCAACGCCGCTTATGACCCCAACTTCAAGGACGCTTTTGAAAAAGCCAACAGTTCTATGCTTTCTTGCGGCGCGGCACTCTCCAAATACACGGGTTCACGCGGAAAATCCGGCTCCAACGATGCGTCCGCCGAATATATCGGTCGTCTGCGCCGTATTTTTGCGCAGAAGGGCGTTGTTTGGCAGAGTGCCGAGCTTGGCAAGGTTGACCTTGGCGGCGGCGGAACGGTTGCTAAATATATTTCCAAGATGAATATTGACGTGGTAGATCTGGGCGTTCCGGTGATTTCCATGCACGCTCCCTATGAGGTTATTTCCAAAGCGGATCTGTATTCCGCTTATCTCGCATTCCTCGCATTCATTGAATAATGCCGCTTAACCTGAATTTACTTCTCGGACGGTTCCGAAAGGCTGAGGAGCGGTACAGGGAATTGGAGGCATGGCTTTCTTCTCCCGATGCACTCTCCGACATGGAGCTTTACCGCACCCGCATGAGTGAGTGGAAAAGCCTCGGCGGAGCGGTAGAAGCCTTCCGCGCCTATCGCGCTCTCAACGAAGACATTGCCGCTGCGGAGGATTTGCTTTCCTCGGCAGCGGACGGGGAAGATACCGAAGCCCTAACCGATACGCTGTCAGAATTACGAGATGCAAGAGATAAACAGGAGCAGATGCTTCTATTAGCTCTACTGCCGCATAACCCGCTGGATGACCGCAATATGATTGTGGAAATCCGCGCCGGTGCCGGAGGAGAAGAAGCCGCGCTGTTTGCCGCCGACCTCTTTCGTATGTATTCCATGTATGCTCAGAAAAACGGGTGGGGCATCGAGCTGATCTACGAAAACGAGACAGAGCTCGGCGGATTCCGTGAAATTGACTTTTTGCTCACAGGTCACGGTATTTACTCCAAACTCAAATATGAGAGCGGGGTGCACCGCGTACAGCGTATTCCGCGCACAGAGTCAAAAGGGAAAATACAGACCTCTACCGTAACGGTTGCCATTTTGCCGGAGGTTGCGGAGGTGGATATTCGCCTTGACCCGCGCGACATAAAAATGGAATCCTGCAAATCCAGCGGCGCGGGCGGACAACACATCAATAAAACCGAATCCGCCGTCCGCCTGACGCATATTCCGACCGGGCTTGTCGTGGAATGCCAAGAGGAGCGCAGCCAACTGAAAAACCGCGAGAAAGCAATGAAGCTCCTGGAAGCACGCTTGTATCATATGCAGCAGCAGGAAAGGGACAGCCAAATCGCGTCCGACAGGAAAAGTCAGGTCGGAACAGGCGAGCGCTGTGAACGGATCCGCACCTATAATTTCCCGCAAGGTAGGGTCACCGACCATCGAATCGGACTTTCTCTTTACAATATCGACCGCTTTATGGCAGGGGAATTAGACGAAATTATCCAAGCGCTCGCCGCGCAAGAAGCGGAGAGCGCACTCAAAGGAAGTCACGAAGCATGATAACGGAATTTGTAACCGTAACCTCTCCGGATTCCCCCGACGCGCAGCGCAAATTGGCGCACGCAGGACAGATATTGCGTGACGGCGGATTGGTGATATTCCCAACCGAAACGGTTTACGGACTTGGCGGAGATGCGACAAACAGCGCGGCGGCAGCTGCGATTTACGCTGCGAAGGGAAGACCTGGCGACAATCCTTTGATTATCCATATCGCGGAGCCGCAGGACGCCGCACGGTATACATATACCTGCGCGTTGTATGATCGGCTTGCCCGCGCGTTTATGCCGGGACCTCTGACAGTCATTTTGCGCTCGCGTGGCTGCATTCCGCTTACGGTCAGAGCCGGGCTTGATACCGTAGCAGTCCGCTGCCCCTCGCATCCTGTTGCGCACGCGCTGATCGCGGCTGCCGGCGTTCCGATAGCTGCCCCCTCCGCCAACCTCAGCGGCAAGCCGTCTCCTACCTGTGCGGCGCATGTCCGAGACGATATGAACGGGCGGGTCGATATGATTATCGACGGCGGCGAGGCGCAGGTCGGTCTGGAATCTACGATTGTCAAAATTGAGGATGACGGTTCGCTTCTGCTTTTACGTCCGGGAGGAATCACCGTCGAGGATCTGCGACAGGTGGTAGATCACGTGAAAATCGCACCTGCCGTAACCGCAAAGCTTGCCGAGGGAGAAAAGGTATTGTCTCCCGGTATGAAGTACCGTCACTATGCGCCGACCGCACCTGTTTACCTTTTGAACGGCAGCGAAGAAGAACGATTTGCTTATCTTGAAAAAACGAGCGGAAAATGCGCTCTGCTGTGCTATAATGACGAAAAAGATACATTTTCAAAGCTCTTTGCCGAGAATGATTTATATCTGATCGGCACGCGTCAAAACCTGCGCGAACAGGCTCACCGTCTGTTTTATGTACTGCGAGAGGCCGATAAAGCCGGATATGATGCCATTTACGCCCCCCTGCCGCCCCGCGAGGGATTAGGGCTTGCGCTCTATAACCGTATGATTCGCGCTGCTGCCTATCAAATCATTGATTTACACAAATAAAGGATTGACTTATGGCGAGAAAGAAGAAAACGGAAACGCAGCTTCCGGAGGCGGAGGCGGAAATCACCAGACAGCCTATTACGGAAACCCTTGAAAAGAACTATATGCCGTATGTGATGACCGTTATTGTGTCGCGCGCGATTCCGGATATCGACGGCTTTAAGCCTTCTCAGAGAAAACTTCTTTTCACGATGTATAAGATGGGACTTCTGACGGGGCACCGTACCAAGAGCGCAAACGTCGTGGGACAAACCATGCGTCTGAACCCACACGGTGACGCCGCCATTTATGAAACGCTTGTACGTCTGACGCGCGGCAACGGTTCTTTGCTGCACCCTTTTATCGATTCCAAGGGGTCTTTCGGCAAACAATACAGCCGAGATATGGCATATGCGGCATCTCGTTATACCGAAGTGAAGCTTGACCCATTCTGCCAAGAACTATTTGCCGGTATTGACAAAAACTCAGTTGATTTTGTCCCGAACTATGACAATACGATGGAGGAGCCGACTCTGTTTCCGACGACGTTCCCCAATATTTTGGTATCTCCGAATTTGGGAATCGCGGTCGGAATGACATCCTCTATCTGCTCTTTCAATCTTGCCGAGGTGTGCGACGGCACCATCGCCATGCTGCGCAACCCCAACGTGTCGGTAGAGCATATGATGGACATCATTAAAGCGCCGGACTTTTCCGGGGGCGGCTTTCTGATCTATCAAAGAGAGAATTTGCAGCGCATTTATGAAACCGGCGTAGGAAGCGTCAAACTGCGCGCGCGCTATGTATATAACAAGAGTGACAACAGCATCGATATTCTTGAAATTCCGTACACTGCCTGCATTGAGTCTATCATCAAGAAAATCACGGATTTGGTCAAGGACGGGAAAATCAAAGGGATTACCGACGTCCGCGACGCCATTGACTTAAACGGCTTCAAACTGACTATTGACTTGAAAAAGGATACCGACCCGGATAAGCTGATGCAGCGTCTGTTCAGTTCAACCGACTTGGAAAAAACGTTTGATTGCAACTTCAACGTGCTGATCAACGGTGCGCCGCAGACGCTCGGCGTCATGGATATCCTGCGGGAATGGATTCAGTTCCGTCTGGGATGCCTGAAACGGGAGATGGCGTTCGACCTTAAGAAAAAGCAGGACAAGCTTCATCTTCTGATCGGGCTTGCTGCTATCCTTTTGGATATTGACAAAGCCATCCGGATCATTCGTAACACCGTCAAAGAAGAAGACGTTGTGAAAAATCTGATGGACGCGTTTCAACTTTCTTCGGTACAGGCAGAATACATCGCAGAAATCAAATTACGTCACTTGAACCGGGAATATATTGCGAACCGTATCAGTGAAATTGAGAATCTGCAGCGCGATATTGCAGAGCTGGAAGACATTTTACGCGACGATATCAAGGTGAAACGTGAGATTGCAAAGCAACTCACGGAAATCAAAAAGAAATACGGCAAGCCGCGGAAAACCATGATCATTACCGAGGACTCCGTCACTGAGCCTTTGGCCGAGGAAGAGATCGAGAACTATCCCGTTCGCGCTATTCTCACAAAAGAGGGCTATTTCAAAAAGATCACCATGCAGTCCATAAAGGGAAATGATGAGCAAAAACTCAAGGAAGAGGACGAAATCATATACCTAGAGGATACCGAAAACATCGGGGAGCTCTGCGTATTTACCAATCAGGCAAAATTATATCGGGTACGCCTGTGCGAGTTTGAGAATACAAAGGCGTCCATGCTCGGAGATTATCTGCCGGCAAAGCTCAATATGGATGAAGGGGAATATCCGATAGGCGGGAAGGTTCTCACCTCCTATCCGGAAAACCATTCGTTCGGCTTTATATATGAGAACGGCAAGGGCGTTAAAACACCGGTGAAAGCGTATGAGACCAAGGTGAAACGCAAGAAACTGGTGCAAGCGTATTCTTCGGCAGTGCCTTGCGTCGGCGTGTTCTACGAGGGCGATAAGCCTGTGGATGTATTGATTGTATCGGAGCATAAGAAAGGAATTCTGATCTCCTCCGATTTGATTCCTTCCAAGAGCAGCCGCGGTTCTATCGGAAATACTTTGTTTGAACTCAAGCGCGGAGATAAAGTCGCTTATGCCTCCTCCCAGTTTGAAAGCAAATATCCGGACGCCGCCTCCCTCTGCCGTAAACGCAAAGTTCCGACGACGGGAAACCCTATGTGATACCCGTGATTTACGTTGTGAAGAATCAGACGGGGAAATATGAGCAAATTCTCTGAAATCTTTGAAAAATCTTATTGACAACGCACAAATTATATAATATAATAATTTCACGCGTGTGCGCAGGCTTAAGTGCGGAAGCCGCCTGCCATGGCGATTTTATAGGAAAGCGAGGTACTTCTTCATGTTCGCAGTTATGGAAACAGGCGGGAAGCAGTACAAAGTTGCCGAGGGCGATATTATCTTCGTTGAAAAGCTCGGCATCGCAGAGGGCGAAAAGGTTACTTTTGATAAGGTCCTGACCGTCTGCGGCGAAACTCTGTCGGTCGGCGCCCCCTATGTGGACGGTGCATCCGTTGAGGCAAATGTAATTGCTAACGGCAAGTCCAAGAAGATTGACGTTATCAAGTACAAGGCAAAGAAGAACGAGAAGAAAAAGATCGGTCACAGACAGGATTACACCAAGGTTCAGATTACGAAAATCGTTGGTTGATTAAAAACGTCATGACCAAAATCGTCTTTTATAAGTCAAACGGTATTTATTGGGGCTTTGAAGAGCAAGGGCATACCGGTTATGCCGATGAAGGGCAGGACATCCTGTGCGCGGCAATTTCCGCTATGACGATGCTGATGATCAATGCCATTGAGGTGGCTTATGAATCTGAGGCGGATTATTCCGTCGATGAGGACACCACGAATATCCGTCTGGTTGCTCCCGTGGCTTTATCGCACAGGGAAGCGGACAGGTATAAGCAATATGCCGTGAGCGGACTTATCAAGGCTTACTACTGCCAGCTTGTCGAATTGATTGACGAGTATGCGGACTATCTTCAAGTAGAAGAAGTGGAACGCACGGCAGATTGAGCCGCAAAATCAGAAATACGGAGGATAGAAACATGTTGAAGCTCAGCTTACAGTTCTTTGCTCATAAAAAAGGTGTCGGTTCTACCAAGAACGGCCGCGATTCCGAGTCCAAGCGTCTCGGCGTCAAGAAGTCTGATGGGCAGGCTGTGATTGCAGGTAACATTATTGTCAGACAGCGCGGCGTAAAGATTCGTCCGGGCGTCAATGTAGGTCGCGGTTCGGATGATACTCTCTTTGCGACTGCAGACGGCAAAGTCAAGTTTGAGAATATTGCAAACGGCAAGAAACAAGTCAGCGTTTATGCTGAATAATTTAGATTGAGAGTAAGGCATTCCTTACTCTCTTTCAAATATATGGGGAGGGAATGAATTATGTCGATTCTTGTGACGGGCGGTACTGGCTATATCGGTTCCCATACGGTTGTGGAGTTGCTGAAAGCCGGCGAAAAAGTTGTAATCGCCGATAATCTTTACAACAGCAAACTTTGCGTATTGGACCGTATAGAAAAAATAACGGGGAAGCGCCCCGATTTCTGCAAGGTGGATTTGGTGGACGCTGCTGCTCTGGAGCAGGTGTTCATTGAGTACCCGGATATTGATTCCGTGATACACTTCGCCGGTCTGAAAGCGGTTGGCGAATCGGTACAAAAGCCAATTCTTTACTACCGCGTCAATCTCCTTTCCACTTTGAATCTTTGCGATATGATGCGGAAATACAATGTCAAACGCATCGTGTTCTCTTCGTCCGCGACGGTTTACGGTATGCCCGAAACTGTTCCGATCCGCGAAGATTTCCCCCTGTCCACTACGAATCCGTACGGTCAAACGAAGCTGGTGATTGAGCGTATTCTGGCAGATTTCGCGCACGCATGGCCTGAGATGAGCGTTTGTAACCTCCGTTACTTCAACCCGATCGGTGCGCATGAAAGCGGCTTGATAGGCGAGGATCCGCGCGGGATTCCGAATAACCTGCTCCCCTATGTGGCAAAGGTCGCCGCCGGAAAGCTGGATCATGTGACAGTATTCGGCAATGATTACCCCACGCCTGACGGGACCGGAGTCCGCGACTATATTCATGTTGTGGATTTGGCGAAAGCGCATATATGCGCCTTGGAACGTACCAAGAAAGTGACCGGGGTAGAGTATATCAATATCGGTACCGGGAATGGTTATTCGGTTTTGGATGTTATCAGGGCATTCGGCAAGGCATGGGGCTCGCCTATCAAGTATGAGATCGGTCCCCGTCGTGCCGGCGATGTCGCTACCTGCTACGCCGACCCCACCCTCGCAAAGAAATTGCTTGGTTGGCAGGCGGAGTTGAATCTTGACCGTATGTGTGAGGATTCCGCACGTTGGCAGAGAAACAATCCTGACGGATATCCCGATGACTGATATTTCTCTTGCCGCATTGTTATCAGGTGACAGAAAAAAGGGCTACACCGTAGCCCTTTTTTCGTTGTATAACGAAAACCACGCGATAGTCGCGTGGTTGAAAAGAGGTTAACCGGTGA